>PAAY01000019.1 GCA_002698985.1 Saprospirales bacterium
ATTGGGTGATTGTTCTTCGTGTAAGTTGTGCAAAACTCAAACTTAGAACTTTCACCCTTTTATACATTAAATACTTTCACGGACTATTGATCTAACAAAACTGTGAGAACATGATCATCTTGAAAATTCTTGGAATTGCCATTCTCGTCTTTGTAGTGCTTTTGGTCCTGGCCTACTTCATCCAGCCGGCCTTGCTGACCTTGCCCTACACGACTTTCATAAAGCTCTTCGTCAAAAACCCGCCTTTCGTTCCGGTGGAAGAACACTTTCCTCAACACAAACTGTTGAAAGACAACTGGGAAGTGATCCGCGATGAATTGCTCGAGGTGCTGAAAGATGCTGACAACATTCCCAAGTTCCACGAAGTGGACAGCATTCAACGCTTTATCAGTGCCAAAGACGATGTACCCTGGCGCACCTTCATCATCAAGGCCTATGACAAGTGGCTGGACAGCAATGCCGCCAAGGTGCCCAAAACAACAGAACTGCTCAAACAGACTCCCCAGATCACCACGGCCATGTTCAGCATCCTCGACGGTGGCAAGCACATTCCGCCGCACATGGGCTTTTTCAAGGCCGTTTTGCGCTATCACCTCGGACTGATCGTGCCCACGGATGCCCCCTGCTACATCGTAGTTGGCGGTGAAAAATACTCCTGGAAAGAAGGCGAGGACGTTCTTTTTGACGACACCTACATGCACGAGGTTTGGAACAAAAGCCCCAACCGCCGGGTGGTGCTCTTCTGTGATGTTTACCGTGAGAAAGGCTTGCCCGGATGGGTGAAAAAGCTGAACCGCAAAATGTTCAACCTGCTGGCCACCAGCAAGCGCCTGTCCAAAGCCGTGAAAAAAGCCGAAGTGACAAAAGACATCGCTTCCACAAAAAAATCTGCCGCCTGACATGAAAGTCCTCATCGTCAGCGCCACGCCATTCGAGCTAGCACCTTTGATGAAGTTGCTGGAGAGCCAGGGCGTACCCAGGGAGCAGTCGATCTTTTACGGATTGCTCGAAATCCAGACGCTCATTACTGGTGTGGGTTCCACAGCCACAGCTTTTGCCCTCGGCCACACTTTTGCGAAGCAAAAATTTGACCTGGCCATACAGGCGGGAATCGGTGGCGCCTTTGATCCTGAGGTCCGGTTGGGGACAGTTTTCAATATAGTTTCAGAACAATTCGGCGACCTGGGCGTGGAGGAAGCAGACGGCAGCTTCACCGATGTTTTCGAACTGGAACTCATGCAAGCTTCAGCTCCCCCGTTTACCGAAGGAAAACTGCTGAACCCCGCCGGTGAAGCCGGTTTTCTACCTTCGGCAAAAGGGCTGACGGTGAACAAAGTGCATGGTTCCGAAAAGAGCATCGCCGCCATCCGGAAAAAATACGATGCGGACATCGAGAGCATGGAGGGGGCAGCCTTCTTTTATGCCTGTTTGCTCGCTTCGCAACCTTTTTTGGAGCTGCGTTCCATCTCCAACCATGTGGAGCCGAGAAACCGGGAAAACTGGGATTTACCGAAGGCAATCGACGAACTGAACAAGACCCTTATCGAGCTACTGGACACCATCAAAAGCCAGCTGTAGATGCCGGACTCAAAAACACCCATTTCCATTGACAAGAAAGTGGAAGTGCTGCCCCACTTTCAGTTGGAAACGCTGCCGGATAGGCCGCAACCCAAACCCTTTGCACTGGTTTTGCTCCGGGTTTTCTTCCGCATTGCCGGTTGGATCGTTCCCGGCCTGGCAGCACGCCTGGCACTGTCGCTTTTTGCCCGTCCCAGGGTCAGGGCCCGTCACAAATATTCCGACGAAATACTGGAGAGCGCCAAAATCTTTGAAATTCTTTACGGCAACCTCATCCTCAAAGGATATGAATGGGGGGAAGGAAAGGAGACCGTGCTGCTGGTTCACGGCTGGGAGTCGCGGGGCACTGCACTGCGCAGCTTCGTTCCCGGCCTTTTGAAAGCCGGCTACCGGGTGGTGACATTCGACGGTCCGGCACACGGCGACTCTCAAGGCAAACGCACCGACCTGGTGCATTTTGCGGGTGCCGTGAAAGCGGTCATCAACAAAGTGGGTGGGGTCAGGCACATCATTACCCATTCCTTTGGTGGTTCCACAACGGTTTTCGCACTGAGCTACCTGGCACCCGAAATTTCCATTGATAAACTTGTGCTCATTGCCGTACCGGCCAGTACCCGCAAGGTGGTCAGCGACTACCTGAAAATGATTGCCATGCCACATCCCGGCAGGGTGCGTTTCAGAGATATGCTGCAAAACCGCTACCACCACCTGTCCTTCAATTCCGTTGATGTGGAGCACTCCCTGGCCAATGCCAATGTCAATAAAGTGCTGGTCGTTCACGACCGCTCCGATACCGCCGTGCCTTTTGAAAGTGCCGAGCGGATTTTTGAAAACCACCCACATGTGAGCATGCTGGTAACACACGGTTTCGGACATTATCTGCTGGTGAAGCAAAAGCCCGTCATCGAGCGGGTTACGGCTTTTATTTGCGATGGGCAGTGATTCCTTTTCGTATCATTGCGGCTGTTATTTTGGACTGCAATTATTAATCCTTGCAACATGGAATTCGTTCTTCCGGATCTGGCCAGCTTTGAAACCTGGATGAGCCTGCTCACCCTCACCTTTCTGGAAATCGTACTCGGAATTGACAACATCATCTTTATCAGCATTGCAGCCAACAAGCTGCCCATAGAGAAACAGAAAAGAGCTGCCAACATCGGGCTTTTCCTGGCCATGGTGTTGCGCATCCTGCTCCTCTTCGGAATTTCCGTGCTCATTGCCATGAGTGAGCCCTGGATCACCATTGACACCAGCCTGGTGCAGGCGGGCTTTTCCGGCCAGAGCCTGATTCTCATTGCCGGAGGCATCTTTCTGCTTTACAAGAGTACCACAGAAATACACCACAAACTTGAAGGTGATCACGCAGAGGCGCTGGGCATGAAGCGCAAAACCTCCACCATGACTGCTGTCATTCTGCAAATCACCATCATCAACATCGTATTTTCCTTTGATTCCATCCTGACGGCCGTTGGAATGACGAACGGCCTTTACGGTGCCCTGGTGATCATGATCGTGGCCGTGGTCATTTCGGTAGTGATCATGATGGCCTTTGCCGTGCCGGTAGGCCGCTTTGTAAACACCCACCCCACCATCCAAATGCTGGGGCTGGCTTTCCTGATCCTCATCGGTTTCATGCTCATTGCCGAAGGGGCACACATCGGGCATTTGAGAATTGCCGGAACGGAAGTGGGCACAGTGCCCAAGGGTTACCTGTATTTTGCCATTGCCTTCTCGCTTTTTGTCGAGTTCCTCAACATGCGGCTTCGCAAAAAACAAGTCCCTGTGCAACTGCACGGCGCTGAAGAAGAAGCAACAAAAGAGGGTATATTGTAGGTTGAGAGGAGTTGAGAGGAGTTGAGAGGGGTTGGTGATGAGGTTTTTTGAACTTTCTCGTTACATCAACCGGATTATTTGAACGCATAAATCATACTAACCATAATTGAGTCCCCTATGAAGTTTACCAATCAATCAGACCTTGCACTACTCTTACTAAGGGTCACTTTTGGTGGCCTGATGTTCATCAACCACGGCATGGGCAAAGCAGCAAAGGTTTTGGCCGGCGAGTTGACAAAATTTGGTGACCCGATTGGCCTTGGGCCCGAGATCTCATTGATTCTGGCTGCCTTTGCCGAAGCGGTCTGTGCCATTTTGCTCGTGGTAGGACTGTTCACCCGCTGGGCCGCTATTCCGCTCATCATCACCATGGCAGTGGCGGTATTCGTGGTCCACATCGATGACCCTTTCAAAAAAATGGAAATGGGGCTGCTGTACCTGACGGTTTATCTTGCGATTTTTATGACGGGACCCGGCAGGTTCTCCATTGACGAACAATACCGGAAAATTTGATCCTATGCGGATACTGACCACCATTGCAGCGCTTGTCCTGCTTTTTCAGGCCTGTCAGAACGAACAGGAAGCCCCGGCGTCTTCCTACCTCGTTGCCGAAGGTAAAACCATGGGAACCTATTACCGGGTTACCTACGATGACAGTCTCAACAGGGATTTCGGCAGAGAGATAGACTCACTACTGGTGGCCATCAACGACGAAATTTCCACCTACATTCCGGAATCCACCATCAGCCGCTTCAACCAGGCGGAAAGCAGCCTGGACCTGGGGCTGGAGTACAAAGACTTCGCCGAATGCCTGGAAGACCTCAACCGCTGTGCGGGAGTCCCCAACACGCATTTTCTTCGCAATTTTTTGGCGGCCCGTGTGGTTTACGCCCGTACCAACGGTGCCTTCGACCCAACCATCATGCCACTGGTCAATTACTGGGGCTTCGGCTACACCCCGAAAAGAGCGGTGACCAACGCCGACAGCCTCGTCATCGATTCGCTGCTCCAATACGTCGGCTTTGACAAGGTGACCCTGAAAGCCGACGACGGCCCCGTACTCCTCCTGAAATCCGACCCCGGCGTCCAGCTAGATTTCGGCGGCACCGGCCAGGGATATGGCATCGATGCGGTGGCCGATTACCTGGAATGGAAAGGAATCAAAAATTACCTGGTGGACATCGGCGGTGAATGCAGGGCCAGAGGCCTCAACCCGCACGGAAAACTGTGGACCATCGGCATCAACACCCCCAAGTCTGAAGCGGAGGTCACAGAATTTACCCGCATCATTCAGTTGAAAGACATGTCCGTGTCCACTTCCGGTAACTACCGCAACTTTTACGAAGTGAACGGCCAGAAATACAGCCATTTCATCAGCCCGAAAACCGGTTTCCCGGAAAAGAGCACCCTGCTGAGCGCATCGGTATTCGGAAAGGACTGCCTGCTGCCCGATGCCCTTGCCACCGGATTCATGGTCATGGGCCTGGACGCAGCCTACCTGCTGGCCGATGAGCTGGAAGACATCGAAGCCTTGTTCATCTATTCCGACGAAAATGGCCAACTACAGGTGAAATACACCCCAGGAGTGGAAGCGATGCTGGTGGAGTGAGGTGGCTCGGCGACCCAAACTCTACTCTTTTTTGACCACAGAGTTAAACAGAGTTATTGCACGGAGTTGCACGGAGTTTTGACACGGAGTTTCACGGAGCTAGCGCTCCCAAACTCTAAACCCTAAACCCTAAACTTTTTAACCGCAGAGTTAAACAGAGTTATTACACGGAGTTGCACGGAGTTTTGTCACGGAGTTTCACGGAGCTAGCGCTCCCAAACTCTACACTCTAAACCCTACACCCTGAACTTTTTAACCGCAGAGTTAAACAGAGTTATTACACGGAGTTCCACGGAGTTTTGTCACGGAGTTTCACGGAGCTAGCGCTCCCAAACTCTACACTCTACACCCTAAACCCTAAACTTTTTTAACCACCGAGTTATCAGAGTTGAAAACAGAGTTGTGCAGAGTATTCCCGGCCAACCTACAACCTACAACCTACAACCTCATAATCCTCCATAATCCTCATAATCCTCCATAATCCTCATAATCCTCCACAACAATGAACCTCGATCTCAAAAGAGACCTCTGTTTTTTCGACCTGGAAGCTACCGGCCTGAACGTGATTCGTGACCGGATCATTCAGATAGCCATTGTCAAGTTTCCGAAAGACGGCGGTGAGCCGGAAGAGCTGCAAATGCTCATCAATCCGGGCATTCCGATTTCCGAAGAGGCTTTTGGCGTCCACGGCATTTCGGCCAAAGACGTGGCCAACAAACCCACCTTCGCGCAGGTAGCCAAAAAGATCTACGATTTCATCGGCGATGCCGATCTGGCGGGCTACAACATCAGCCGATTCGATGTGCCCTTGCTGATGGAAGAATTTGACCGGGCTGGGTTCCACTTCGACATCGAAAAGCGCAAGCTGGTGGATGTGCAGCGCATTTTTTACAAAATGGAGCCCCGCAACCTGCGGGCAGCCCTGCGCTTTTATTGCGGAAAGGAAATGGTCGATGCCCACGACGCCATGGCTGATGTGAGAGCCACCATCGATGTTTTCAAAGGCCAGCTGGAAAAATACGAGGGGGTGGACCATGTGGATGACGACGGCAACGTGACCCCGACTCCCGTCAGACCCGATGTGGAGACACTGCACGAATTCACCCAGGACGTGCGCACCATCGATGTGACCAACCGCCTCAAATACAACGACAATGGAGAAATTGTCTTCAACTTCGGAAAATATGTGGGCAAAACTTTCGACCAGGTTTTTGAAGAAGACAGAAATTATTTTTATTGGATCCTCAATAAGGACTTTGCCGTTCAGGTGAAGAACACCGTCCGCAATTACCTGAAGACCAAAGAGAACAAAAGCTGACAACAACGAAAACCATCATCCAATCCACAGCCAATGATCCGCCTTGCTGATTATGCCACGACGCCCCCGGAAGACGCCAACTGGAAGAAGTTGGAAAAGCTCACCGACAAATACCAGGAACGAATCGGAGAGCTGAACGAAATCCTGCGGGCCGAGCGCAACCACGCTGTGCTGGTCGTCTTGCAGGGAATGGACGGAAGCGGCAAGGACGGTGCAGTGAAAAAAGTATTTAAGGATTGCACCCACTTCAACGTAAGTGTTTACCCTTTTAAAAAGCCGACGGAACTGGAATTTGCCCATGACTTCCTCTGGCGGGTGCACAAACAGGTGCCTGCAAAAGGGGAGATCAAGATTTTCAACCGCTCCCATTACGAAGACATTCTCATCCAACGGGTGCACGGCTGGATCGATGAAGATCGGGTGAAAAACCGCATGGAAGCCATCAACGCCTTCGAAAAGCTGCTGGTCTTCGACAACAACACCACGGTGCTGAAATTCTACCTCCACATCTCCTATGAACAGCAGGCCATCGAGCTGCAACAACGCATCGATGAACCGGAAAAACACTGGAAACACAACGAGGGCGACTGGGAAGAGCGCAAACTGTGGAAGCAGTACATGAAGGCCTATGAGGATGTATTCAACTGGAGCGAAATACCCTGGACCATCGTGCCCGTTGACGAACGCTGGTACCGCGATTACATCATCGCCAAAAAGGTTTGCGAAGCAATGGAAGCTCTAAATTTGCAATATCCGGAGATGGAGAAATGAATGATTGAGGAACCGAGGATGTGAGGATTTGAGGATGTGAGGATGTGAGGATGTGAGGATTTGAGGATTGAGTGCCCCGATAGCCATCGGGGCAAAAAGCCATTTTCGATTGGATTTGCCTGCAAGAGTCGTTGGTTGTGAGAGGTTGGTTTTATTCTAAAATTATGGTTTACAGAAGTTTAGAAGCGACCGAGCGCAACCTCTCTAAACTTCTCTAAACTTCTCTAAACCCCTCTAAACGAATGAGGGCACTTTTTACTGTGCACTCAGAAACTGGTGGTCTGCCCCAATAAATTACCAGACCGGAGGTGATTCCGAAGAACTGAAAACATTCAACAGACTCAACAGACTCAACAGACTCAACAGTCTCAACAATTTCAACAGTCTCAACAGTCTCAACAATTCTTCGAAGCTATGGATCCGAAAAGAAAACAGGAGCTCGAAACCGCAGCACTTGAACGGAACCTCAAAAATGCGGAAGAAGTGCTCAGGAAAGGTTTTCTGAAATTTGTTACGCCGAGGGTTCTTTTGTTCACGGTCATTTTCACGCCCTTGTTTGGGTTGGTTCAAATGGTGGGTTCGAAAGGCAACAGTCTCGACGACTGGCTTTGGTACCTGCTGGCTGGTTTTTGTACCGGTTTGATTGGTGCCACTGCAGAATATTTTATCTGGCGATGGACGAGAAACAGGAACGCCAGATTGATCAGGCAGAAGAAAGGGTCAGGAAGCATCCCTGGGTAATCCACATACAGCAATGAACCACCATTGATCAAAAATCGCCTCATAAAACTGCTGGCTGCGCTCGACCGGCGGGAGATGACCCGGCTGAATGAATTTGTGCACTCTCCTTATTTCAACAAACACAAGCCTACCCGTCGGTTGTGTGCCTACCTGTCCGGCCTGCACCCCCACTTCGCTGAAAAAAAGCTCAAAAAGGAGCTGGTTTTCGAACAGGTTTTTCCGGAAGAGGAATTCGATGCCCAGGAGCTGGCACTGGTCAGCACTTACCTCACCCGCCTGGTGATGAAATTCCTCCAAATGGAGGGCGCTGCTGAGTCGGGACTTTGGGAACAAAAGCAGCACCTGCTGGCCAAAATGCGGCAGCACGATGTGCTGGGGCTTTACCCGCTCATTTACGAACAGAACAAAAAAGACTGGACTGCCTGCCAGGCTGGCACCAATCCGCGACAGCACTTGCGCAACTGTGCCGAGCTGGCCAACGAGCTGGACAAGGCGGCCATTTCCTTCGGTAAATACGACAACAGCTTTCTGGTTGGCAGGCAAGCGGTACTCGATGCTGCCTACATCACCGAAAAGCTGCACGATGCCTGCGAACTGTTGCAGCGCAGCAAGCTGATGGCCGCTCCCCCACCCGACGATCCCCTCCTCGAAAACCTCGTTTTTTTCCTTCGGCAAAATCCGGAGCGCTACCGCAATTTTCCGACGGTGGACATCTACCTCCGGGTGCTGTTGCTGCTGAAAAGCAGCGATGAAAAGCAATACGCCCCGGCCCTGAAAGCAGCACAGGAGCAACAGGCCCGGCTTTCATTTGCCGATCAGCAAATCATCTACAACTACCTGCAAAACTTTTGCATCGAGCAAATCAACAAGGGCAATGGCAGTTTTCTGGAGGAGCTGTTCCGGCTGTACATGGTGCAACTGGAAGAACGGCTGTTTTTTGAAGGCGGCTACCTTCCGCAATGGCATTACAAGAACATCGTCACCACCGGGCTGCGACTGGGGCAAACGGACTGGGTTCGCAAATTCATCGAGGAATACCGCCAACACCTGAACCCCGAGGTGGCTGACAACGCTTACCGCTACAACCTGGCCGCATGGTACTACCACCAGGGCCAACCACAGGAGGTAATGGGCCTACTATTTCAGGTGGAATACACCGACCTGCGCTACAACCTGGACGCCAAGTCACTGCTGCTGCGGACCTACTACGACCTGGAAGAAGAAGAGGCCCTGCTGGCACTCACGGATGCATTCCGGCAGTACCTCAAACGCAACAAAAAAATGTCGGAGTTTCAGAAGAAAGGCTATTACAACCTCTTGAAATATACCCGTAGAGCCTTCCGGCTCAAAATCAACCAGGGCATCACCCGGCAAGACCGCTGGAACCGCTCACTGGAAAAACTCATACGAGACCTCGCCGCTGCCGACACCGTTTTCAACCGCTCCTGGCTGGAAGGAAAGGTGAATGAGCTGAGGGGCGAGGGATGAGGAATGAGGAATGAAGAATGAAAGTGCTAGCCCCTCCAAACCCTACTCTCTACTCCCTACTCCCTACTCCCTACTCCCTACTCCCTACTCTATACCTGAATAATATCGCTGGAGAAAAACCCAGCACCTGGTGGTAGGTGGTGGCCATTTCGAGGAAAATACCATTGGAGATTTCAAGGCCGATGCCGCCGCTGTATTCAGCGGGGTCGGTTGCAAAGCCAAAGCGGACTTGTAGCTTGTCCAGAGGTGAATACTCCATGCCGCTGCGAAAACGGAGTGGATAATTCAGGGTTTTATCCGACTGGACGGCCAGCAGGAGGCGTCCGGAAACACGCCATGCCAGTCCTGCGCTGAACTCCGTGGGCAGGTAGTCGCCTTCGGCAAAACGGACGGGGAAGGGGTTTTCCACCTGCACGCCCAAAGTCAGGTCCGGTTTCAGCTCGGCCTGCAGGCCAAAGCCGCCGCTCAGCTTTCCCTGCCTGCCATAACCTGTAATGCTGTACTGCATGTAGGAAAAATTGACTGCCAGCCGCAGGCGGTCATGGATCTGCCGGGCATACATGAGTGCAGCCCGCTGCTGCTTCCAGGTATCAAAGCCGAAAGCCTCCAGCCGAAAGCCAAAGGCACCCTGGCTGACCGGCAGTGCCGCCCCTAGCCACACACTGGTAAGCTCCGCCAGCTCGAAGCGGGAAGATGCCCCAGCGAGGAAGTCCGTCCTGTCGGTGGCTGCCAGACCTGCCGGATTGGCGAACAGCGCCGTGCCGCCTGTCAGGGCAACGCCGGCATTGCCCATGCCCATGCCCCGCACATCCCATGAGAGCTGCTGCGAATGGGCCGCCAAAATGAAGTGGAAAAGGATGATCGTACAAACGAAGCGCATGCGACGAAGGTAGCTAGCGGGGAGGTTTTTGTGTGGTTATTGAGTGGTTTTTTTAAGGTTTTAGGTGGTGTTTTTGATTCCCGTCTTACTCGAGATCGGTATTATACTGGCTAATGATTTCTGGCCAGCTCACCGTGTCACGAGTTACGAGTCACGAGTCACGACTTGCCACAAAGATGCTCCATCAGGAATCGTTGTGAAACTATAACTTTGCGCACCAAAATGAGCTTCATGAAAAAACCCTTCATCATTGGCATCACCGGCGGCAGCGGATCAGGGAAAACCACTTTCATCAAGGAACTCCGAAACCACTTTTCCGAAGCGGAACTCTGCATCATCTCGCAGGACGATTTTTACCGCCCCCGGGAGGAGCAGCAAACAGATGAGGCGGGGGTTACCAACTTTGACCTGCCCCGTTCCATTGACAAAAAAGCCTTTGTAAAGGATGTGAAACGGCTCATCGCCGGCGAAACCGTGACCCGCCCGGAATACACCTTCAACAACCAGAAAGTGAAGCCTCGGATGCTGATCTTCAACCCGGCACCGGTCATCCTGGTGGAAGGACTTTTCGTATTTCACTTCAAAAAAATGCGCAAGCTCATTGACCTGAAAGTCTTTCTCCACGCCAAAGAAAACCTGAAGGTCATCCGCCGCATCAAAAGAGACCAGATCGAACGCAACTACCCCATCGAGGATGTGCTGTACCGCTACGAGCGCCACGTCATGCCCACCTTTGAGCGCTACATCAGACCTTACATGGACGAGGCCGACCTCATCATCAACAACAACGAACACTTCGTCAATGGCCTCGAGGTGATGAAGGGCTTCATCCGCTTCAAACTGGAACAGTTTGCCGCCACTATTAAAGAATAGCAGGAAAATCATCCTCATCCGGACCGGATAAGGATTCCAGGGCTGTCTGCCGCAATTGAATCATCTTTGAGAAGATGTATTCAGCACTTTCAAAAAATCGGTCATCCAACAACCTCAGGACATCCTCCAGGCCCTCCACGGGCCGTCCTTCCCTGAACTTGTAGGTCTGCTCCAGCAGGTCCTGCTCCAGTTTCACAGAGAACTTGTTATCCATTCTGAAAACGGTCACCCTGACGCTGCCCTGGGTGTATTCGTGGATGATGCGCATTGTGAAGGTTTTTGAAAGGTTTTTTTTACGGGTTTTTTGAGGTTTTTGTTGGTCTGAACAGGCCCCAGGAGGCCCTAATCCGTGAAATCCCAACATCCGTGAAAATCTGCGATTCTGACAAGAAAAAAGAAGTCTAAATCACAGATGAAACGGATTTCTGGATTGCGCTGATCGAGGGCATTGGTGGTCACGGTATGAAGCCAGGCCCCCATCCTTTTGTAGGGTTCAGCGTGTAGGGTTTAGCGTGTATAGTTTGGAAGCGCTAGCCCTTTTCATCCCTCATCCCTGTTCCCTCATCCCTGTTCCTGATACTCTCCGAGAGTAGTGCATACAATTGCCGGAAGCGGGGGTGTGCGGCCAGCAGGTGCATGTGCCTTTCGATGGTTTTCAGGTCGCCCCTGATGGCGGGGCCTGTTTGCATGTCCTGGGGGTCGGCCTCGTCGAGGCGGTTCACGGTTTCCCGGAGCAGGGGTTTCAAAAGCTTGAAAGGAACGCCAGCTTCGTCGGTGAGTTCCTTGCTGATGGTAAGCAGGTGGTTGGTGAAGTTGTTCACGAAGACGGCAGCCAGGTGCAGGGTCTGTCGCTGTTCTTCTGAAACGGTGCAGACTTCATCTGACAGGAGCCTGGCCAAACGGCTGATGCTTGCCAGGGCCTTTTCGTCGGAAGCATTGATGCAAATGGGAACCTTTTTGAAATCCACCGTTTTTCCGGAACGGAAAGACTGCAAAGGCCAGAAAACGCCGTAATGCTTCAGCGCTGCGGCTTGGAGGACGGCCATGGGAGTGGCGCCTGACAGGTGTACGACAACCGGCTGCGCCTCGCTCTTCCCGAAAAGCGCTGCCAGCGAATTTGCCATTTCTGCAATGGCGTCATCGGCCACAGCCAGCAGGATGAGGTCTGCCGTCTGATTCAAGTCATGGAAACCGGAAATGGCAGCAGCACCGGAAAGGGCAGCCACAGCTTTGGCTTTTTCAGCATTCCTGCCCCAGACTTGCAGCACCTGCACACCACTGCGCCCGCATGCAGCGGACAGGTGGGTAGCCAGGTTGCCGGTGCCGATGATGCTGATCTTCATGTGCTTCAGTATTGCCGCAGGCGATGGAACATGGCCAGGAAAAGACCCACCATCATGAGGGTGGAGCCCAGCCAGAACAGGTTGATGCCCGGGAATATAATGGCCTCCAGCACAATGTAATCCGTCCGGAAAGACTTTTTCGCTATTTGAACCGGAAGGCCGCTGAGGGCTGCCTCTTTTTGTGCCACCCAAATATCCACGGTTTCCGTCTTTGGGTCAATGCGGGGCACCCGGATGTGCAGGCCGAGTTCCGGAATTTCGTCTTTCAGGTTGACCACGGAATTGTCTCGAATGAGGTAGAGTGGCCTTGCCTGGTAGTTTTTTCCTTCGGCAACGACGTCGATTTTGGCATTGATGGCAATGTCACCCTCTTGCGGCTGGTAGCCGGAATGTTTGGCTGCCTGGTCGAAGCCGTTAAACTGGAATTGCATTCCGTTGAACTCAAAGCTGTCGCCTTGCCGGACGGTGAATTTCCGGTAATCCAGGTCATTTTCGTTGACGATGAGCTTTTCCAGCACCTCGTCGGTCAGGCGCACTTTGAAAGACAAATCATTGAGCTGCACCGGATAGGTGTACAGCAATTCTCCCCGCAGCACCAGCACGGGTTCCGCAAAGAAGGTGGTATCCTCTTTTTCAAAAGCCACCTTCACACCGATGGCGTAATCTCCTTCTTCCGGTTTGTAATCGGGGTGTGTGGGCTTGTTATCCACCTCCACGATGCGGGCTTCGGTGCGGAGGGTTTTCAGCTCACCGGTTTTGGTTTCCACGGTGTCCAGGATGAGGGTGGACTCGTTTTGGCTGAGGTAATAAGTCTGGAAATCGAGGCTGTCGTCAGCTTCCCTGGCAAACTGGAAATTGGCCTCTTTCATCGGCAGCGTGGCGATGTGCGTAAAGATGTCTTTGTCGAGGTAGCGTTTGGTGGAGGGGTTGAAGGCTTTCACCTCGATGGCCTTGTTGTCGTAGGTGGCGGTGGGTTCTACGGTAAACTCTTCTGTCACATTTCCCTGATCGTCGAGTTTCTGGTAGCGCACCGTGAATTTGCGCAGGTTGCCCACCATGGTGTCCCGCTCATAGGTCACCCGGTAGCCGCTCATGAACATGGGCATGCCCTTGAACAGGAGTACGTTTTTCTGAATCAATTCTTCGTCGAGCAACTGGCGCTGCACCACCGGGTTGGAGGAGATGTGCTGTTTGTTCAGGCCAGAGGCAATGATTCCCACGATCATCAGTCCAAAACCAATGTGCGCCAATGCCGAGCCTGCCGCCTTGAGGTTTTTCCGAAGGAAATCAATGATGTACATGGAATTGGCCACTACCGCAAACCATCCGGCAAACATCAGGAGCCAGTACTGCCAGGCGCCTAGCTGAATCCAGAAACTGGTGGCAATGGACATGGCGATGGCCGCTACCGCTGAAATGCCCATTTTTTTCAGAAACAGTGACCGGCGCCCCGGCCAGTTGGGTTCCTTGTAGCGGAGGTACTGGGCTATGCCCGTCAACAAGCCGATGAAGACCCCGATCCAGAGCTGGTATTTGTTGTAGTGCTCAATAGGGTCATTGATGGTAAGCCCGAGGTATTCGGGATTGAAAAGCTGTACGATCTTGTTGTAAACCGGCAGCGAGGTGGAAACCGTGATGATGACCGAAGAGAAAAGCAGGATGAGCGAGCCGATGAACATCCAGAACTCCCGGGCCGTGATGGGCTCCTCCTTTTCGGGCACCGGTATTTGTTTGCGACGTAAAAAATACAGCACCAGTGAAAGCCCCAGAAATGCTGCAATGAAGAGGATGAGCTGGCTCTCCAGTCCCATCTCCGTAAAGGCATGCACGGAGCTGTCGCCGAGGATTCCACTGCGGGTCAGGAAAGTGGAATAGAGGATCATGATGAAGGTGAACAGGTAAAAGAGGTAGGTTGCCCTCAGCGCCTGTCCGGTGTTCTTCGCAATGAGGTGGCTGTGAATGCCCGCCACCAGCAGCAGCCAGGGCACAAGCGACATGTTCTCGACGGGGTCCCAGGCCCAGTAACCGCCAAAGCTGAGGGCTTCGTAAGCCCAGGCGCCCCCCATCAGGATGCCAAGCCCCAGAATGCCGCCGCTGAACAGGGCCCAGGGCATGGCCGGCCGCAGCCATTCTTTGTATTGTTTGGTCCAAAGCCCGGCAATTGCGTAAGCGAAAGGAACAACCGTTGAGGCGAAGCCGAGAAACAAAGTGGGCGGGTGGATGGTCATCCAGTAATTCTGCAGCAAGGGGTTGAGGCCGTTGCCCTGGATGAGTTGCAGGTAGTCGGCGTTGTAAAACAAGGGGATGTCCATGGTGTCCCGCAAGAGCAGCAGCGGGTTGCTGCCGATTTTCATGTCCGGCGTGATGTAAATGCCGAGGATCATGGAATTGATGAAAACCTCAACAGCCGCTATGACGGCAATGACCGGGGCTTCCCATTTGCCGGCCCGCCATATCAGCACGAAGCCCAGTATGATGTGCCAAAACATCCAAAGCATGAAACTGCCTTCCTGCCCTTCCCAAAAGGCGGAGAAAATGTACTTCATGGGCAGGTCTTCGGAAACGTGCTGCCAAACGTACTGGTACTCGAAGTACTGGTTGATCATGGCCCATAAGATGGTGCCCATGACCGTCAGGATGCTGATGCCATGCACGATGAAGGCCGTCCGACCCATGCGCAGCCAGCCCTTTCCGGCGGCGTCATTCCGGGTGCCCATGGCATAGGCAACGGCAGAGAGAATGGCGGCCACAAAGCCGAGGACGATACAGAAATGCCCTATGCGCCCGGGCCACAGGTGTTCACCTATGTATTGAATTTGTTCCATGAAAAGTTAAGGGGATGCAGAGCGGCTTCCGGATGCTGGCGCATCAGGAGGCTGACTTCTCTTTGATTTGTACCTCTTCGTCTTTGTATTTCGAAGGGCATTTCATCAGGATGTGCGAGGCAACGAACTCGTCGCCTTTCATGCTTCCGGTCACCACGATTTGTTCCGACAATTCAAAATCCTTCGGTTTGGCTGCTTTCAGAACCACCTTGTGCGTTTCCCCATTCATATCCGTGAGGAAAAAGGTGAAGTGGTTGGGATCAATTTCAGGATTGTATTCCATGGGGCGGTCTTTGGCCAAGGTGCCCACCACTTTCACCTTTTTTTGCGTCGCAATGGCCTGGCTGAAATCACCATAAGTACTCGTGTCGGCAGCCACACTCGTCAGCAAGCCAATGGCTGCCACGATCATGATAATTGCTACGATATAAATCTTCTTCATCGTTCAAGGTTTGTGCAAAGGTACTGCCTCTAAACAGCTTGCGGAAAAACAACTTAATTTGAGGAACTGAGGAGTTGAAGAATTGAAGATTTGAGGAATCGAGAGGGGCAGCAGGTATCACTTCTAGTGCTACCAAACTTAAAAACAGATAGCAGGATCTCTCGATACCTCGATACCTCGATTCCTCGATTCCTCGATTCCTCGATTCCTCAACATCCTCAAACCACCTCGATCAGTTTCTCGCCTCTGGCTTTCATTTGTCCGATGGGCTCCAGGTTCAGGCCCTCTCCGGTGGTTACTTCCAGGAATTCATCGAGCTGATCCGGGGCAACGGCCACCAGCAGGCCGCCGCTGGTTTGCGGATCGCAGAGGATGGGTTTCTGTTCTTCGGAGATGTTGCCCACTGCTTCGCCGTAGCTGCTCCAGTTGCGGTGGGTGCCACCGGGAATGCAGTTTTCAGAAAGATAGTACCTGATGGCCTCAGCGTCGAGTAAAGGCACCTTCGCAAAATGAATTTCAGCTGTGGTTTCAGAGGCTTCACACATTTCCCGGAGGTGCCCCAGCAGGCCAAATCCCGTTACATCGGTCATGGCATTTACACCTTTAAGCCGGGCCAGCTTTTCGCCGATCTTGTTGAGCTTCACCATGCTGTTGCGGGCCAGATTGGCGTGTTCGGGTTTCAGTTTTCCCTTTTTCTGTGCCGTCGTCAAAATGCCGACACCCACGGGTTTGGTGAGGAAGAGAAGATCACCCACGCCGGCACCACCGTTCTTTTTCAGGTGTTCGATTTTGACCCGACCTGTTACCGCCAATCCGAAGATGGGCTCCGGACTGTCGATGCTGTGGCCACCGGCCAGGGGGATGCCCGCTTCGTCGCAGGCTTTCCGGGCACCGGCCAGCACATCGCCAGCCACCTCGGGCGGCAGTTGGTTGATGGGCCAGCCCAGGATGGCAATGGCCAGGATGGGCGTGCCACCCATGGCGTACACATCGCTGATGGCATTGACACTGGCGATCCGCCCAAAATCCTCGGGGTCATCTACAATGGGCATGAAAAAATCCGTCGTCGAAATAATTGCGGTACCATCACCCAGATCCAGTACGGCTGCGTCATCCCGTTGGCCATTGCCGACGAGGAGATTTTCGAAGAAGGCAGCCTCGCCGGCCCTTTTGAGGATACCGTCGAGCACGGCAGGTGCAATTTTGCAACCGCATCCGGCGCCGTGGCTGTACTGGGTCAGTTTCCAGGTTTTGGTTTCAGAGTTCATGTTCATTTGCGAATTGTATAAGCGACCGGGCTATTTCCCGGCTGTCATTGGTATTGAATTCAGGATGAAATTCCTGGCTGAAGTTTCCCTTTGCCGTAGCCATCAGATAGGCTTTGTCGTAATAATGCAGCGCCAGTTCCGTAGCGGTTTTCAGATCGCCGGCCGCCATAGCTTCTTTGGCGGCTTTCACATGTTGCGGCCCCATTCGCTTTTGAATTTTGCTCAGGGCCTCCATCAGGTGTTCCTTCGGAAAATGGGCATACTCCTTCATGAGTCGTTCCACCCGGATCTCAAAAGGCACTTCAATGTGAATCAAGGGACTGCTCACCTTCTTGTCCCAAAAGCCTTGAGGAATAAAAATCCTTCCTATGGTCCGGCTTTCGTTCTCCACCCAGATCCTCCGTGAGAAATCAAATTGCTTCAGCTGAGAAAACAACTCATTTTCAAAATGTTCAACAGAAGGTTGCGGCTCCTGCCCCAGCGCCCCGAAGGCAGACCCTTTGTGGTGCGCCAGCCCTTCCAGGTCCAGCACTTGCTCTCCTTCGCTTCGCAACTGATGAAGGATATCAGTTTTGCCGCTGCCGGTCTTGCCTCCCAAAACCACGAGCTTGTAATCCCAATCGGAAAAAGCCCGCAGCACATAGTTTCTGAATGCCTTGTAACCGCCTCTCAGCACCTTCACATCAAAGCCGGAATAAACCAGCAGTTGCGCAATGCTGGCGCTGCGTTGCCCTCCCCGCCAGCAATGCACGCCCACCACCTTGCCAGGAGAATACTGCGCTGCCTGCTCGATGTAGGCCGTGAGGCGGGGCCCAACCAATTCAAGTCCCCGTTTGAAAGCGTTTTCTTTGCTAACCTGCTTGTACAGGGTGCCAATTTCAGCGCGCTCTTCATTGGTGAAGAGCGGCATATTACTGGCTCCAGGGATGTGACCCTGCTCGAATTCCGCGGGCGTCCGCACGTCGAGTATGACCCGCTGTGCAGCCTCATCGAGAAATTCGGGAACATCCACCTTTTCCACTGGTTCAATCATTCTTGCTATTAAGTATCGAGTGCACTGCAAAAGCCTAAAAGACCTCTTAGAAAAAACCTTCAAAAACCAGTGCTAACCGGAACATGGCCTTTTGCAGTACACTCACTAATTGGTTGTGGCAAGCCTCTTTTCAAAGCGGTGCGAAATTAGGAAAATAGCGCCTGGGATGGCGCAGGTATGAGCGGGCATTACAATTGCATTAAATCTTTGCAGAAGAAATACATCGCTTCATCGAATCATTGCCTGCGTTTCTGAATCTCTTTTGACTTTCGCTGCGCAAATCAGTTTCCGGAAACCACCACATTGCCCAATTAAATTCACCACCATGCGGGTTATTTTACGTGTCATCAACGAAAGCATACTACAGGCCCTGCATCAGCTGTCCTCCAACAAGCTTCGAACATTCCTTTCCCTGTTGGGTATCATGATCGGTATTTTCTGCATTGTTGGCGTGCAGTCCGCTGTTGATTCGCTGAAGGACAACATCATGGGCAGCCTCGAAAAACTGGGCGATGACACCGTGTACATCTCCAAAATGCCCTGGACCGAAGACCCCCACAACAATTGGTGGAAATACATGCGCCGGCCCAGCCCCGACTACAAAGACCTGCAAGCCATCAAGAAAAAAGTGAAGTCCGCCTCCCTGGCTGATTTCCATCTTTTCATCGGAGCCCGTACGGCCAAGTACCGCTCCAGCAGTGTTGAGCGGGTGTTCACCGTTGCCGTTACTTACGATTTTGAAAAACTTTTCAACGTCGAATTTGAAAAAGGCAGGTACTGGACGCCTTCAGAGTACTACTACGGTTCCAATAAGGTCTTCATTGGCCACAACGTGGCCGAAAAACTCTTCGGCAACCTCGACCCCATCGGGAAGACCATCAAGATGTTCGGCAGAGACATGGTCGTCATTGGTGTCTTCAAAAAATCAGGGAAAGACCTCCTGCAGATAATGAACTACGACAACATCGCCGTGGTCAGTTATGAATACGCGAAGAGCTTTGCCAACGTCAAAAACACCAGTTTTTGGGGTGGTTCGGTGAATGTCAAAGCCGAAGAAGGAGTTACCATCGAACAGCTGAAAGACGATCTCACCGGTGCCTTGCGGGCTGCCCGACGCCTGAAGCCCCTCGAGGAAAACAATTTCGCCCTGAACAACCTGACGATCCTTGCCAATCTTTTTGAGCAGTTCTTCGGTGTTCTCAACATGGTGGGCTGGGCCATTGGGGTTTTTGCCATCCTGGTGGGTATTTTTTCCGTCGCAAACATCATGTTCGTTTCGGTGCGTGAGCGCACCAACATCATCGGCATCAAAAAGGCCCTGGGGGCCCGCCGCAGTATCATCCTGCTGGAGTTCCTGATCGAATCCGTCATCCTTTGCATCATAGGTGGGATATTCGGCCTTGCCCTGGTCTATGCTGTTTTGGAGTTATTGAGCGCTGCACTCCCCTTTCCCATTTACCTGAGTGTCGGTAACATGGCCTTTGGAATTGGCCTTTCCGTCGCTGTGGGTGTACTCTCCGGACTGATACCTGCCATGCAGGCTTCTCAACTCGATCCGGTTGAAGCCATTCGATTCGGGGGCTAAAACCCGTTTCCGAAGCACCTCACAAAATAATTCGCACCTGTCAGGACTAAAAAAGCATTTCCGGCTTCGGAAGTGCTTTTTTGCTTGTCACAATGCCCATTTCGAAAAAGCATTGTTACCGTTGATTTGAGTCAACCCCACCATTTTTCCCGCCCCTTTGGCTCAGATTTTGGCAAGGACCTTTTACCCGCCCACAATTACTTCTCTCTCTCAGAAACATCAGCGGAAATTATTTCCGGACACCAATTGAAGCAATCTCGTGCTACGGCACATTCACTTCCCCCCGCTGCTCATTCACAAAAACACTTACTATGAAACATCTGACACTCCTTCTGCTGTGTTCCATTCTGGCAATTTCCTCACTGCGTGCACAAGACCGCACCACCCAATTTGGCAAATTTGCCTTCAGTGCAGGCATTGGCACAGTGCCAACTTATGTTGCCGGTGATGCCAAAACCCACGTTCCCGCCCTCAGCCTGCGTGCAGGAGTGCTGGTGAGCAAACGGTTTACATTAAGCACATTTCTCGGTTATACCGACATTACCTCAGCCCCAAGGGAATTCTCTGACGGTTACAGCACAGTGGTCAACAACAAGACTTTCATGTTTGGCCTGCGCACTGAAATGCACAGGGAGATCACCGAAAAGGTAGATTTCTATGGGGGACTCACATTCGGCTTTGCCAACTCCAACCGCACAGAGAAAGATGCAGCAACAGGTGCCCCGATGCAACGCGATGCAGATGGTCCTACCCCATACAATCCAAATGCACCCACGTCCACCTTCCTTTACTCCGGCTACGTCGGAACGACTTATTATTTCGACAATAAATTCGGAGCATTTGCAGAAGCGGGCTATGGCATTTCCCTGCTTACCATTGGTGTGACGATGAAGATGTAACCAAATTCAATCAATCATAACATTTCGCAAAAGGCTGCCGGTGCAAATGCATCGGGGCCTTTTGCGCGTTGTAGCCACCACCTACTTTTGCGACGAAAAAAAAGAGGCATGCAAAAGACCACCATTCTGAAATCACTGGGCGTCACCAATCCCGATTCCTTTCTGCTCATCGCCGGCCCCTGTGTGGTGGAAAGCCGTGACATGACCCTCCGGATAGCAGAACAGCTGGCACAGGCTTCTTCAAAGCTACAGTTACCCCTCGTTTTCAAGGCCTCTTACCGAAAAGCCAACCGCTCCAGCCTGGATTCCTTTACCGGCATAGGAGATGACAAGGCCCTGCAAATTCTCGAAGAAGTAAAGCTCCAGTTCGGCCTACCGCTCACCACCGACATCCACAAAGACGAGGAAGCCGCCAAAGCAGCAGAGGTGGTTGATGTTCTTCAAATTCCCGCCTTCCTGTGCCGCCAGACCTCCCTTTTACTCGCTGCCGCAATGACCGGTAAAACCGTCAACATCAAGAAAGGTCAGTTCGCAGGGCCCGAAGCCATGAAGCACGCAGTGGAGAAAATCAGAAAATCCGGCAACGATAAAGTGATGCTCACGGAGCGGGGAACAACCTTCGGCTATCACGACCTGGTGGTGGATTTCCGGAGTATCCCCACCATGCAGGAACTGGATGTTCCGGTTATCATGGATTGCACCCACGCCCTCCAACAACCCAATCAGGCAAAAGGTGTCACCGGTGGGCAGCCCCGGTTCATTGACACCATTGCCTCTGCTGCCATTGCTGCCGGTGCCGATGGCATCTTCCTCGAAACTCATCCCGATCCTGCCAATGCGCTCAGCGATGGAGCCAACATGCTGCCGCTGGATCAGTTGGCGCCTCTCCTGAAAAAACTCATCCGCATCAGGGCCGCCATTGTCGGTTGATCGTCATTTGTTCCTTTTCCGTTAAACCTCAACCCAACGCCGGTGTCAGACCAGCCGTTCTTTCACTTGAGTGGCGCTCTGATTCTGAAGAAAATCAGGCAATGGCTTGACAGGCAAACATATTTCGCCTATTTTGTGTTATCCTGACAGATCTGAAAAAAGTTCATTGACGACGAGCACCATGAACGAGCCAACTATCTGAAAAGATGAAGGCTCTTTTGAACACTACGCACTTGCCCCCCTTGCGAACCTTCAACCAGTTCATCCAAAGCAAAACCCTTCGTTATGAAAATCAATCCCGCACTATTCGCCCTCGCTCTGCTCGGACTCACTTCAGCAACCATCGCACAGGGGACAGAAAAGACCCTCGTCAAATCCTTCCGGCTGGACAACATCTCACAAATCAATCTTGGTATCGGCAGCGACGTGGAAGTCAAGCAATGGAACGAACCGCATCTTCGCATCCTGATGACCATCAAGCTGGACAATGGCAATGAATACTTGCTCAAAAGCCTGATTGCCAACGGACGATACAACCTCAAAGGCACCGTGGAAAACGGAATTTTTTCGATCTTCGCACCCGAACTGGTCAAAGAAATCAAGTTTAAAGACGGGCAAAAACTTTACGAAGTAATTTCTCTTGAAGTGTATGTACCTGAAGGTGTGCAAGTTCAACTTGAAGAATTGGCATACGAATCGATAGGTAATGATTTAGAATCCCATTGAATCCGGTTTTCTTCGGAAACACAAAAACACTATCTACCCAATGAAACATATCCTGACAACCACTTTTGTGGTATTTCTCTTCTGTGTATCAGCCTACGCCCAGGTTGAAAAAACAATCCATCAGACCTTCGAACTGGACGATGTGACCACAGTCAAACTGGAGATCCCGGGTGAATATGAAATCATCCCATGGGCCAGCTCGTCCATACTTACTGAAACTCACATAAAACTTTTCAACGCCTCTCCGGCCATCCTCAAACACTTCGTTGAAAAAGAAAAACGCTACTCTTTTGTACTCGAAATGAGTGAGGGCACAGCCACCCTCAAAGCAGAAGACCTGGAACGGGAACCCATTAAAATTCGGGATGTAACGCTTACCGAAGTCGTCGTTCAAAAGATCTACCTGCCAGAGAATTTCGTAGCATCAAACGCCGATAACCAGGAGAATCTGCTGGTCAGGAGGAGTGAGGAGTGAGGAATCGAAGGCAACCCCTCTCAACCTCCCAACAAAAAGACACTTCTCCAATCCATTCTTACCTTTTTCGCTCATTTGTGGTTTTCTGTTTTCTTTTGCTCCTTCGGGTAATGCCAGCCCTGAAGCAAATATCCTGTTGGAATGCACAAGACCATCGAACTCACACTTCTGCCACATGAATTGGACGATAGCCGGCTCATCCGGAAGAGGGCTGTGGCCAAAGCACAGGCCAATGAGCAGGATGTAACATTGGTCAAAGTGGTAAAGCGCTCGCTGGATGCGCGGGGTTCGAGGCCTGTTTTCCGACTGAAAGTCGAAGTTTTTGAGAAAGAGTCCCCCACCCCTGAGCCGGTATTTCTCGATGAGCTGAAAGATGTGAGTAAAAGACCACCCGTCATCATCGTTGGAGCCGGACCTGCCGGCTACTTCGCTGCACTCGAACTGATCGAACTTGGATTCAAACCCATTGTACTGGACCGAGGCAAAGATGTAAGGCAGCGAAGACGAGACCTCCGTGCCATCCAACAGTTTGGCAAGGTTAACCCGGACTCGAACTACTGCTTTGGTGAAGGTGGGGCCGGCACCTATTCCGACGGCAAGCTGTACACCAGGTCCCACAAGCGCGGCCACATCTACAAAGCCATGAAGTTGCTGGTGGAACACGGCGCCAAAGCAGATATCCTGGTGGATGCCCATCCCCACATCGGCTCCAATAAACTGCCCCACATCGTGGCCAACATCAGGCAAACCATTCTGGAACACGGTGGTGAAGTACATTTTGATGCCAGGGTCACCGATTTCATTTTGCGGAACGAAGTAATGGAAGGCGTCATCGTCAACGACAAACTGGAATTCAGGGCCAATGCCGTCATCCTTGCCACAGGTCATTCAGCCCGGGACATCTACCAACTGTTGCACCGGCGGCAAATCGTCATTCAGCCCAAGCCCTTTGCCCTCGGCGTACGCATTGAACACCCCCAGCCGCTAATTGACAAAATACAATACGGCATCGAAAAACGGGGAACACACCTGCCGGCATCCTCCTACCGGCTGGCCTGCCAGGTGAACGACCGCGGGGTTTTTTCATTTTGTATGTGTCCCGGCGGACTGGTTGTGCCGGCAGCCACCAGCCCCGGAGAAATAGTGGTCAATGGCATGTCCATGTCGCGCAGAGACAGTCCGTTCGCCAATTCCGGAACGGTGGTACAAGTGGAACTGGAAGACCTGCACGAATACGACGTACACGGAGTTTTCAAAGCCATGGTTTTCCAAAGGGAGGTTGAACAGACACTCTTCAAATACGGCGATGGCAGCCAGAAAGCCCCGGCCTTGCGGTTGACGGATTTCGTAAGGGGAAAAGTCTCCACTACCCTGCCGCCCTCTTCTTACATACCCGGACTTTACCCGGCCCCCCTGCACGAATTGCTGCCTGACTGGATTTACGACAGGCTCAAAAAAGCCGTCAGGATATTCGGGAAAAAGATGCCCGGTTATTTCAGCGAAGAGGTCAATGTCATTGCGACGGAAAGCCGCACCAGCGCACCGGTGAGGATACCCCGGC
Organism: Saprospirales bacterium; assembly: GCA_002698985.1. GTDB lineage: Bacteria > Bacteroidota > Bacteroidia > Chitinophagales > Saprospiraceae > UBA6168. Next base: position 24,179 of record PAAY01000019.1, read on the forward strand.
ACAAGGCAACCTACATGCACATCAACACCCCGGGGCTCTTCCCCGCCGGCGAAGGAGCCGGTTATGCCGGTGGCATCATCTCTGCCGCCATGGACGGTCAAAACGTAGCCAGAGCTGTGGCCCAATACATGGAATCAAGGGTGCTGAGCTGACCTTCGCCCTGGTTCTCACATTGGGCTTTTCGCTTAACTATACTCAAAACGAAGTGGTTTGGTTGGCGCACGCCAACCAAACTCCCCATCTTCACTGGTCTGAAGAGCCTGGATTTTCTCAAACCACTTCGCGTTGGGTATATTTTGGCCGATCGTTGAAAGAAGTGCATTTTCGCAGCAAGTACGAAACTCGATTCGCTATGGCAAAACGAAACAAAAAAACCAAAGTCAGCAGGACGAATACACCACAAAAAGTCAAGCGCAAACCCGCTCCGAAAATTTCCGAGCCCTGGCCACTGAAATGGAAAATGATCATTGCCGCCGGGATGGCGCTACTGGCCATGCTGGTTTATGCTCCCAGCTATAATTACGACTTCGTTTACGACGACGATGCGGTGGTCAAGGAAAACCGCTTCGTTCAGCAAGGCCTTGAAGGATTGGACGAGATATGGACCACCTCTTATTTCGAAGGCTACAGCGAAAATATAAAAGCCAGGGCCTACCGCCCCATTCCACTCACCACCCTTGCCATTGAATACGAACTGTTCGGGCTTGATTCCAAAGCGAATCATATCTCAAACATCCTCATGTACGGTCTGACCGGTTTTCTACTTTTTCTTTTCCTGGCCACTTTGCTGAGGAATTACCACCCAGCGCTCCCGGTTATCGTAAGCCTTCTTTTCGTTCTGCATCCCATCCACATCGAGGTGGTAGCCAACATCAAGAGCCGGGATACCATGCTTGGTTTCATCGGGTTTTTATCCGGCGCCCTGCTTTTTCTGAAATATTTTGACAGAAGAAAAATTGGGTTGCTCGCAATGGCAGCCCTTTGTTACGGCATCGGCCTGTTTTCCAAAGAATCCGCACTTACCAATCTGGCGGTGTTCCCGCTTTTGCTCTGGTTTTTCAGAAAGACCAGCCTCGTAAAATCCCTGACTTACTCGCTCCCGTTCATTGCAATGGGCCTCATATACCTGGGGATACGAAGCTCCGTTCTCGGAGGCTTGAACGAGGGCGTCACACTCACACCACTAGACAACTCCCTGCTGGCTGCTGAGACGCTGGATCAAAGGATTGCCTCCAATATCCTGGTACTCGGGGTTTACCTTTTCAAAACCATTTTCCCGCACCCGCTGCTCAGTGATTATTCCTACCTGACCATCCCGCTCGTCGGTTGGGATGACTGGCGGGTTTACGCATCGCTGCTTGCCAATCTCGGATTGTTGTATGTTGGTTTCACGGGTTTTGTCCGTCGGAAAATATATGGATTCGGAGCTTTGCAATATTTCATCACGGTTTCCATCTTCACCAGTATCATCATCACCAATGTGAGTGCTTACAACGACCGGTTTCTCTATGAGCCGGTACTCGGCATCTGTATTTTGATTGGATGGCTGATTTCAAGACTGATCAAAGCACCCGCTGATCGTCAATACAACGTGGCAGAATTCTTCAAAAACAACTTTGTTCCGGTTGCCATTACTATCCTGCTCGCAACCCTGGCCCTGGTAAAAATCGAAAGCCACCTGCCAGTCTGGAAAGACAGGTATGTACTTTTCGAACACGACGTAAAGCTGGCCCCTGACAATGCCAGAATGAGAAAGAATCACGGTGGCTCACTGGCCAGAAAGGCGGTTGAATATCAACAAACCGACATTGCGAAAGCGAGAGAATATGCGCAGCAAGCCATCGAGGAACTGAAAAAAGCGCTGGCCATTTACGAAGACATTCCAACAGGCCATATTCACCTTGGCAATATGTACATCATCATGGGTGATTACAGCAATGCGGAAAGGAGTTTGCTGAAAGCCCTGGAATATGCTCCTGAAAATTACTTTGCACGGTCTTCGCTGGCCAATGTGTACTACCGTCTGGGCCGCTACAACGAATGCATCAACATGCTGGACACCATCAGCAGGACCTACCTGAAGCCCAACGATTATTACCTCTACTCACTGGCTTACAGCAAGATAGGTGACGAGGCCAAAGCCGCCGAATACCGGAAATTATCTGGAAGGTAGGGTGGCTCAATTGGCCAGCAGGACGTCTTTTTCTTTGTAATATGGTGTACCGTCGCCCTGCCAGTCAACTTTCACAGTCCAGCGGGCGCCCAGGTACTCATTGCCGGGGATGAGCATTTGATTTTTTTCGTTGACAGAAATTTTGAAGCTAACATCTTTTGATATGTCGTCAGCGCGATACAGCAAAACCGTTCCGGTAATATTTTTCAGATTTCCAGGAAAACTGAGCAGGATATCGAGGTTGTTTGTCGTTGCAATTTCCAGGTCCTTTTCCAGCTTCGCCGAATTTTCCAGCTTGTCGATTTTTTCCTGAAAACGCAGGTCTTCGTCATAATAGTTCTCCACGACAAGGCTGTTGTCAAAAGTCTTGCTGTACACCACCATGCCAACCATGATGATGACAAATGCGATGTAAAAAATCGCTATACCGGTTCCCCAGGTAAACTTCATAGCTCTTCAATTTTAAGTGAGGGTGCAGTCATCCCTTGCGGGAAAGCCCCGGACCTATTTAATAGGCCCGAGGAAGTTGGTTGTTGTTTTATCGATCAATTTTCCATTTGCATAAACCCCTATGACGAGTTCGGTTTTTCGATGTCCAACTTTGTCGATTGGCAAGTCTATGAACATCACCCCTTTTGAAAGTGCATTTTTGGCAAGCCCCCGCTCGTGGTTGTCACCAATGTACCTGATGCGGGCACCTTCAAAGTTAAGAACTCTGAACTCCACATTCGGGATGTCCTCGCTCGTTTTGTTGACCATCTCCCAGTTGTAGAGATTGGCCAGCCAGGTGTCATCCACTTTTTGGTAAAGCTGTCCGGGAGTGCGAAATACTTGCAGTTCCACATCAGATCTGGTGATGAGGAGTGCTGCCTGAAGAACCAACAAGGCAACCAATACAGCAGAGTATGCAGCCACTCTCCAGGTGAAAATCTTCCGGACTCCTTTCTCAACGCCAATCAGGGAGTCGTAGCGAATGAGGCCTTTGGGTTTGCCAACTTTCTCCATGATCGAATCGCAGGCATCGATGCAGGCAGTGCAGTTCACACACTCCAGTTGGGTACCGTTCCTGATGTCAATCCCCGTCGGGCAAACCCTGACACAAAGGCCGCAATCTATGCAATCGCCCTGCACCTTGATGGGTGCTTCGGCAGTTGCAACTTCAGGGCTTGCGGCACCTGCTGCCACCGTCTGGGCAATGTCAGTAGCCGGATTGGCTTTCGCTTTTGCTTTGGATTTTTTCAGTTTGCCACGTGGCTCCCCCCTGACGAAATCATAGATTACTACTATTGTTTCCGGAACGATCAAAACACTCTGCATACGACCGTAAGGGCAGATTGTGGTACACACCTGCTCACGCATGAATGCGAATACCCCGTAAAACAGCCCTGCGAAGATCAACATGGCAATGAAGCCGCCAAAGTGTTCTGAAATTGGCTCGCTGATGATTTCCAAAACCCTGTCAGAACCGATGATATAGGAAAGGAAAAGGTTAGCGATCACAACGGCAATGCCATAAAAAATGGCGTGTTTGCTGACCTTTTTTATGACCTTCTCAGTAGTCCAAGGAGCCGCATTCAGCTTCCGTTGCTGGCTGGCATCGCCCTCTATCAGGTATTCTATTTTCCGGAATACCATTTCCATGAAAATGGTTTGCGGGCAAACCCAACCACAAAAGATTCTCCCGAAGACCACTGTGAACAACACGATGAAGATCATCAGTGTCATCATTGCCAGGGCGAAGAGGTGTAGGTCTTGCGGAGTGAATACCATCCCGAAAATGACGAACTTCCCCTCCAAAACATTGAGCAGCAAAAACTGCTCACCATTGACCTTGATAAAAGGCATTGTAAACAGTGCAGCCAGTAAGACCCAACTGACGATGGTCCTCCATTTGTAAAACCTTCCGCTGGGCTTTTTGGGGTACACCCAGATGCGCTTTCCTTGTTTGTCAACGGTAGCCAGGCGATCTCTAAAGGACTCCGTATCCTGGTAGACTTTTTCGATATCCTTGTTCATTTCTTTCAATTTAGTTGAGAGGCGATTGTCCGATAGCTACCAAAAAGTCAAATGGCCGGGAAATGCTCCCGGCCATGTGCGCTTATGATTCCGATTACTCTGTCGCTTCTTCGGTGGGAGCTTCATCAGGTGTTGCTTCGGCTGGTGCGGAATCTGCATCGTCGTTTTGCCCAACACTGCATGGTTCGCCCTGAGGTTCCTTGGCATTCTCTGGGTTAGAACCATGGAGCTTCACCAGGATGTAGCTGGCCACTCTTTGTATTTCAACAGGGCGCAACTGATCTTTCCAGGATTGCATACCCTTTTCAATCACTCCATTTTTAATGGTTCCGAACACGTCTTTGATATCACAACCATGCAACCAATAGTCATCAGTGAGGTTCGGGCCAATGGAGTTGCCCTCCCCGTTCATACCGTGGCAAGGCATGCACAGGGTTTCAAATGTTGATTGGCCCATGGCAAGGCTTTCATCGTCAGTCAATAAGGTCACCGTATTTTCATCCACTGCATCGGCTTTCGTGGCCATGTACTCATCAATCTTTGCCTGAGCCACTTCCATTTCTTTGTTGTACTCATCGATGAGTGAAGGTCCATCGGCAATGTGATAAACCGTCCAGTAAACTGCAGCGAAAATGATGGAGACATAAAACATCCACAGCCACCACGGTGGGAGCCGGTTGTCCAATTCACGAATGCCATCGTACTCGTGATCGAACATGATGTCCTCTTCTTTTTCAACAGGGACATACTGCGTTGCAGATTTCATGAATTTCTTCCACCAGCTCTCTTCCGGCTGTTTGTACTGCTCCACAATTTCTTCCACTCCCTTTTCTTTCAGCACACGCAGCTCTTCCATTTTCACAATGATATTGAAGAGGCGCACGATGGCTATCAGTGCTGCCAATACAACAATGGCACCAGCTAACAACACGATAGAACCAAAAGCATTCTCCCAAAAATTCTGGGAATCAGCGGCTGCGCCGGCATCCTGGGCATAAGTTGCCAGGGGCAACATCAGCATTGCCAGCAAACCCTTTATGCGAATCGATCTGTTTTTCATATCCTGAAGAGTTGATTTCGTTTTTGATTGATTTTGAGAAGAAAATCACTCATCTTCTTCCAGTGGCAGGTTCGACATTTTGTCGATATAATCCTTTTTCCGGGTCATGATCCAAATGGTACTTCCCAAAAAAATTGTGACGAACAATACCAGCGAGAAAATCGCCAGCCAGTTCATGTTTTCCACTGATTGCAAGAGGTATTTGTACATGACTTTGAGTTTTGTGGTTGGGAGAATCCGGTTTGGGATTCTCCCAACTCAATTGAATCACTTTTCAGCCTGAGCCGAGGGCTCTATTCCGGTTCCAAGTTTTTGGAGATAAGCAATCAAAGCAACGATTTCTTTGCGCTCCACTCCCTCCTGTTCAATGCCGGCTTCTTTGAGGCTCTGGGCAATACGCTTCGCCTGCACCATCAGGTCATCATTTGCGATGTACTCGTAACCTTCTTCGTAAGGGGTCCCCAACTGACGCAACACCCTGATCTTGTTGAAGGTAGTCGTCGTATCCAGGTCGTTTTCGTGTAACCAGGGATATGCTGGCATCAAAGAACCCGGTGAGGTACTCGTTGGGTCAAGCATGTGATTGTAATGCCATGCATCCGACTTCTTCAGCTTACCAACACCTTCACGTGCCAGGTCTGGTCCTGTGCGCTTGCTGCCCCAAAGGAATGGGCGGTCGTAAATGAATTCACCTGATTTAGAATATTCGCCGTAGCGGGCTGTTTCAAATCTGAGTGGACGAATCATTTGAGAGTGACATCCAAGGCACCCTTCCCGAACATAAATATCACGGCCCTGTAACTCCAGTGGAGTGTATGGTGTCACGGTAGAAATTTTCGGTACGTTCTCATCGATCAATGCCATGGGGAAATATTCCACAGCACCTCCAATGGATACCAAAACGAGGCTCGCCACCAGCATCTGAACCGGACGCTTTTCAATCCAGCGGTGCCAGTGTTCTTTTCCGGCTGGTTTGTGTTCCTCAACCACCGGAACTTCAACTTCCTCATTGGCCACCAACTTGCCACTCTGGACGGTTTTGATCATGTTCACAACACCAATCACCACACCAGTGAGATACAAAGTTCCACCCAGGACACGAATTGCATACATCGGAACAATCTGGGTCACGGTCTCGAGGAAGTTGGGGTAAACCAGGAATCCATCGGGAGTAAAGGCACGCCACATGATGTTTTGAACCACGGCAGCCCAATACAATGGAATGGCGTAGAAAATAATACCCAAGGTACCCAACCAGAAGTGGGTGTTGGCCAATTTGATAGAATGCAACTTGGTGTTGAAAATCCTCGGCAACAACCAGTACAGCACGCCAAATGTCAACATACCATTCCATCCCAATGCACCAACGTGAACGTGACCGATGGTCCAGTCGGAATAGTGGGTAACGGCGTTCCAGCTCTTGATGGACATCATCGGACCTTCAAAGGTTGACATACCATAAGCGGTTACAGCTACCACGAGGAACTTGAGGATAGGATCCTGGCGAACCCTGTCCCAGGCACCGCGAAGGGTCAGCAAACCGTTGAGCATACCACCCCATGAGGGAGCAATCAGCATAAGCGAGAAGATCATTCCCAGCGACTGTGCCCAGTTAGGAAGTGAGGTGTAAAGCAAGTGGTGCGGTCCTGCCCAGATGTATATGAAAATCAAAGCCCAAAAGTGAATGATGGACAAGCGATAGGAGAACACCGGCCGGTTAGCGGCCTTTGGCAGGAAGTAGTACATCAATCCCAAATAGGGCGTGGTAAGGAAGAATGCCACAGCGTTGTGTCCATACCACCACTGAACCAGTGCCTCCTGCACACCGGCAAAAACCGGATAAGAGTGCGTGAGGCTGGTGGGTATTTCAAGGCTTCTGACAATGTGAAGCAATGCAACAGTAACCCAGGTGGCGATGTAAAACCAAATGGCCACATAAAGGTGCTTTTCTCTTCTTTTCAAAATGGTACCGAACATATTGATACCAAAAACAACCCAAATGAGTGTGATAGCGATATCAATCGGCCAGATCAATTCAGCATACTCACCACTGGTCGTCAAACCTAGCGGAAGCGTCAGGGCTGCCGCAACGATGATCAACTGCCAGCCCCAGAAATGTATGTTGCTCAGAGCCTTGCTGAACATCCTTGCTTTGAGGAGGCGTTGCAGTGAGTAATAAACACCCATGAAGATACCATTGCCCACAAATGCGAAAATCACTGCATTGGTGTGCAGTGGGCGAATGCGGCTGAAAGTGAGCCAGGGTGTCTCAAAATTCAGCGCCGGGAAAATCAGTTGCAGCGCCAACAACAACCCAACCGTCATTCCCACTACCCCCCAAAGCAAGGTAGCATAAGCGAAATTCCTGACGATCGCGTTGTCGTACTGAATTCGTTCTACTTGTGTCATAGGGAAACTTGTTTAATTGTCAGTTATACTTTCGGAATCAAGTGCTTTGTCTGCCTCCTCCTTAACAGGCTTGTCGTCAAACAATATCCTGATGGCTGGAGTGTAATCATCATCGTACTGACCGGCCTTTACGGCCCAAAAAAATGCGGCCAGAAAGCCACCGGCTACCACCAAACTTATTGCGATGAGTACGAAAATGATTTCCATTGAAAAAAAATTTTGGCGCAAGATAGATTGGCCCTCCCCCCATCGAGGTTGACCTTTGTCACATTCAAAATTGACTTTTGTCAACCAAAGGGCAATTGTTTGGAAAAGCAATTTTTCCTCAGAAAATCTGCTTTTTTCAAGCCCTTTTTCAGAATGAAATTTTGAATGACTTCAATGTCCGATTTCAAAAATCTCTTCGCAAACACACCCTGCGAATGCCCAATGTTGGTATGATTGTCCAAATCAGTAGCACAGCAACGCTGATTGCCATCCCAACACCTGAGCCAAGAAACTTCCGGTAAACGGCACCAGTAAGTGACATGAGCGCCGAAATGTCGAGTTTGAGTAGCAGCATTACCCGGGAAAGGTCGATTGGATTGAGAACCGAAGCAATTAGAGAAGCTTTTTCCAGGGGATAGTCCCTGAACCAGGAAAGGCCGAGAAGCAAAAGACCATCATAAACAACAGCCAAAAGCAACCATACCAAAATGGCCAGTCCGAAGCCTTTGATTTTGTCCTCGTTTTTGAGTGCAATGAAAAAGGAGATGGCTGCGAAAATGAAAGAAAGTACAACACCATTGAACAGCAGCACCAGAAAATTGCCTGCCTGATCAGAGCCAAACACCCCGAACATCAGAAATGGTATGCCTGCACCAACCAGAAGACTTACTGACAGAGAGGTTGCCAATCCCAGAAATTGGCCGGTGAAAATGCTGGTACGCTTTATCGGTTGCGAGAGGAGCAATTCGGTAAACTCACGTGAATTGTAATAGTACATTACGCCAAACATGGTAGCGATAAGAGGACACAAGATCAAAACCACATTCATACTGCTGATCACTACCTTGCTCAAATCACTGCTCAGCATGAGCATACCCAGTGTAAAGAGAAAATAAAACCCGGCATAGATATATGTCCAACGACTCCGGATCAGATCGAAAAAACTGTATTTGAATATCTTGAACATGATGAGTTAGATTTTAGTGGGTCCGGGTTGTTAGTTTTCCAGAAGTGTTTCAGGGACTTTTGCATGTCCGTTGGATGCAACAGCCCCCAGGCTAAAAGGGCCGTCCTTCTGCAACAAGGCAGCGATGGACTCTTCCACATTGCGCCCCTGGTATTTCTCTTTCAGTTCGGCAACGGTTCCCCGGAAGTGAATATTCCCCTCCAGCAAATACACTACTTCTTCGGCGAGTTCCTCCACCAGGTCCATTACGTGGGTCGTAATCAGTATCAGCTTTCCTTCTTCCCTTTTGGTTTTTATCAACTTTTTCAACCTCACCAATGAAACCGGATCCAGTCCGGCGGTAGGCTCATCCAATATCACGATGGGGCAATCATACATGAAACACAACACCAGGTTTACCTTTTGCCGGGTGCCGCCGGAGAGGTTGCCCAATTTTTTATCCAGAAATGGTTGCAATCCAAAATAACTGATTAGTGATACATCCATCTCGGTTTCTCCCCTTAAGTCCTTGACCATCGCAATCAACTCCCGTACACGGATGTTTTCAGGGAAACGGGCAATTTGCGGCAGGTAGGAGATTTGGCGCCGGTACTCCCAGGCCTTTTTGATGGACGCACCATCGACCTCGATTTCACCACGGTCAGGAATTACCATTCCGAGGATGGATTTAATCAAGGTGGTTTTTCCGGAACCATTGGGCCCCAGGATTGCAATCAATCCAGGCGGAACCAGACTCAGTTCGACGCCCTTGAGAACATGATTTTTTCCGAATGACTTGTGAAGTCCTGTTATTTCAATCATCGGTTCAATTCTTTGTACCTCACTTGTTTATGAAAAATCAAACCTTTCCAAAAACAGGCAGAGGTGTCATGAGAGGTGTTTCGTCAATGACATTTTCCGGAGTGAAAATTGGGCTGACCTTTTCTGAGAAATTGAGAAGATCGATAAATAAAGACCTCAGCAGAACCATTGCCTCCGGTGTCGATGACACAACATACGAAAATAGTTTCATCGGACGGTGCGGCACATCGCCAACTCCATCCTTGTCAAGGTCATATCCGGCATAATCACTCCAATAGTTACTGCTGAAAACATTGTCAGTTCCTGCAGAATGGACAGACAGGTTAAAGGTGTTGTGAAGAAAGTTATTCTTTGACAAAATATTGGTCTGATTGCCACCTGACATCTTTACCGCCCACCCATTTTCTGAAAATTCATTTTGTTGGATTTTGAGGCGGTTTGAAGTTTCCATAAAAATGCCAACTGTATTCTGGTTGAATCTGTTGTGGAATATCTCCGAATCAAAAATATCTTTCAACAACAGGCCATAAGATGCTGCTCCCCAGTTATCACGAAAGACATTGCGCTGCATGACGATGTTTTTTGAATACATGACAGCTACACCGGCCCCATTATCCACAAACTCATTGTCATAATAACTGTCATCGTCAGAAAACATGAAGTGGAGGCCATAGCGAATATTGTCCTGACTGAGGTTGTTGTGAATCAGGCTGTTGTCAACAAATTCTAAGTAAATACCATCACGGTTACCTTTTACAACATTGTTGGCAATTTCCAGGTAGCTACAATACCATGCGTGAATGGCATTGCCGGAATTTGCCTCTTCAAGGGAGTGGGCTGAAATGTGATTTCCCTCGATCAATCCTTTTGAAGAATTTTGAAGATATATTGCAAAAAATGCCTCATCAAACTCATTGTTGCGGATGGTGAATTGGGTTGATTTTCTAATCCTGATTCCGGCTCTGTCCTCAACATAAGAGCGCCCGACATTTTGAATGCGAAAACCTTCGATGTAAAAATATTTGTTTTCAACAGTGAAAATCTCCCCTTGCTCCTTCCCGTCAACAACCGGCATACCTTCCCCAATGAGGGTCAGGTCCTTGTTTATCTCGATATTGTTTTCGTAATAGGTACCTGATTGCACCAGGACGGTGTCACAGGGGTTCGCCAGGGCTATCCCTTTGGCAATGGTGTTGACCGGGCAATCCGGGCATACCACCAAAGTATTGCTCAAAAGCGGGAATGCGGCAAACAGGAGTGCAGCAATGAGGATGTTGTTTTTCATGTGGAGGTGGTTGAACGAAAATTCAGAATCCAGGATAATTACCGGGCATACTTTTGTTTAAGTTGCTCCCAGGTAAGTATCTCTCCGCCTTTTTCAGCCTGCATGGCTTCGGCAGCTGTTTTGGTCGGATAAGCCGAAAGGTAGCCGCCCATGGGGCTTGGTAATTCTTTGGAAATCAGGAAGAATGCACTATTTGCATCCACCCACTCATCGGGATTGTTGAAATCCCTAACCAGCAGGAGTGCAATGTTGTTTTCATCTTCTTCCTGGATAAATTGAGCCATGCACTCAATCGCATCGAATTTGTAAACCTTGCCTTTGGTCGTAACCATTTCAGCAGCAAATGGCTTGTCAACAATACTCATTTTGCAATGAGCGCATGGATCAGTTCCAAACTCAATGGGTTGTGGCGACGGAGTGCAGCTGTGAAGAAACCACACCACCATCGTTATCAGTGCCAACAGATTTTGCTTTCTCATCCTTCAATGATTTTTTACCGGAAAGCCAGATAGCCAATCCACTCAAGATAAACGAAAGCCCTACAAACCAACCTCCAATCCATGGCCATGATTTAGCCAGGAAGTTGAGCAGCATTTTGTTTCCAATGAGTGGTGGCTGATAAGCCATTCCGGGAATTTTTATAGGTGCTTCTGGGCTTAGGTTGTGCCCATAATCATACTCCCACAGATAAAAGTCATACAATCCTGCAGCACACAAAACTGCAAGCAATACCAACCAAAAAATCCACAATGATCGTTTGCCCATAAATCCAAATACAACTCCCAAAAAGCTCATTGCCAAAATGATGTACGGGAAATACTTCAACTCCGGAATTGATTCAGGTTCTATGGGCTTCATTCCAACATAATGATTCAAAATGTTGATATTCTGAAGTGTTCCAGGTTCAGATCCACTGATCTTGTTGATCCAAATGTACATCGTCACTCCATGTGGGTATTGGGGTGCCACCAGGGTAATCTTCCACATCGGAAAAATGAACAATGCTAAAAGCATGATGGCGGCAGAAATGAATAGAACTTTATTGATGGTCTTCATGGTGAAAGAAATTGGAAGGATTTTGCGGCTAAATGACAACTGACGATTTACATTGGAGCTCACACGGCAAAAAAAAGCAGGGCCGAACTCGGATATCTACACAGGTATGGAAGGATTCTCAGCATCAAAACCAAAGCCATGAAATGTTAGACTGTCGGCCCTGCGAGTACTTCAAAGTCTCAATCAATCCATTGCGAAAAGTCTGGTAGTGGCGAAATATTCGCCACTACCAGAACGGTGCTGTAATTACATCTCAGGAGCCTGTCCAGTCCACCACCGAAGTGCAGTGTTGGCATTGCTGGCTGACACCCTGATGTAGCCCTGCATTTCCTGGTGGAGAGCCGAACAGAAGTCTGTGCAATAGAATGGGAACACACCTTCAAATTTAGGCTCCCAGTACAAGGTCTCGGTTTGACCGGGCATGATCAACAACTCAGCATTGTTGGCACCCATTACTGCGAAACCGTGTGGCACGTCAAAATCCTGTTCGAGGTTAGTAACGTGGAAGTAAACCTTGTCACCAACTTTGATTCCTTCGATGTTATCCGGAGCGAAGTGGCTTCTGATAGTAGTCATGTAAACATGGACCTCATTACCGTTGCGCTCCACCCTTGCTTCATTTTCGGAAAGTGTTGCATGCGGGTGCTTGTTCTCATCCAGCTTGTAATACTGCATGCTATTGGGTGCAACTTTGGATGCTTCGATACCTTGTGCATAGTGCGGTTCACCCACAGTTGGGAAGTCGAGCAGAAGCTTCATCTTGTCTCCTGAAATGTCGATCAGCTGTGCCGATTGAGTAAGCTCAGGGCCAGTTGGCAGGTAACGATCCTTGGTAATCTTGTTCAGGGCCACCAGGTACTTACCATTGGGCTTCTTGGAATCGCCACCAGGAATCATCAGGTGACCAATTGAGTAGTAGGTGGGAATGCGATCAACAACTTCCCAGGTACCCAATTTCCACTTGGTAACTTCAGAAGAGATGAAGAAACTGGTGTAAGCATAGCCTTTACCATCGAACTCGGTGTGAAGTGGGCCGAGGCCACCTTCCTTAACTACTCCGGCAACCACTGCGTCGTAATTGAGAACCGGAATACCATAGCGATCACCATCAAAGTTCTTTTCATCGATGGCTTTCAGCATCTTGGTGAATGAGTGAACGGTAAGATCTGTTGACAACTTACCAGCCCCCACAATGTATTCACCAGTCGGGTCTACGTCAACCCCGTGAGGTGATTTTGGAGTTGGCAGGAAGTAAACCATGTCCGGACAATCGCTTGGGTCAAGCACTTTAACCGTCTTGATGGTTTCAGAATATGCCATTTGTGTTGACTCATCCCAGTAGTTGTGAACATAACTGGTTGGCAACTCCCGGTACTTACCTTGAGCCAGATATTCCTCGGCTTTTTTCCAGTTAATGGCAGCAATAAAGTCCTTGTCGTTCTGAGAAGCGTTAACTTCAAGCAGGGAGTTTTGCTCTTCAGTGTTGTAGGAGGTAAAGAACATCCAGCCGTGTGAATTATTCTTACCGGCGTGAGCAAGGTCGTAGTCAAAACCGGGCATCAACACCTGGAATGCCACCTCCATTCTACCAGTTTCAGGATCTACCTTAATAAAGGAAAGCGCACCCTTGAAGTTCTCAGCATAAGATGTAATTGTCACATCTTTCTGAGGAATAGGTACACTGAAACGGGTTCCAGCTACCACATACTCTGTGTTTTCAGTAGTAAATGGAGAGCTGTGGTTACCTCCGCTGTTTGGTAACTCAATGATTTCCTCTGTTTCAAATGTTCTAAGGCTCACTCTGGCGACCCTGGGGGTGTTATTACCATTGATAAACACCCACCTGCCGTCAGTTTCTCCATTCGTTTGAGAAAGCTCGGGGTGGTGGGCATCGTCCCAGGGTACGAAGCCATAAGAAGTGTTCAGCAGTGGCTTCGTCTCTTCGTTAAAACCGTATCCTTTTTCTGCATCGACAGAAAAAACGGGAATAACGCGGAACAAACGTCCTGAAGGCAATCCATAAATACTCATTTGGCCGCTGAATCCGCCGGAAATCACAGCGTAAAACTCATCGTGTTGTCCAGGTGGGACATAAACCTGAGAAGCTACATCTGAACTCAGGGCGCCGGTATTCTGGCCTGACTGGTTACATCCTGACAGGATGAAAAAGAAAACGACCAGACCCGCAGTTGCTAAAAGACTTGATAAGTACTTCATAATAGTCAGTCAGTTTTTCAATGAAATTGAGGGGAAGAAGAGAAGGACCACCTCCCCGTCAATCAGATAAATTTTAAAGGGTGCGGAAATATTCGAGAACAGCTCTGGCTTCCTCCTCTGTGAGGTTTTGATTTGCCATTGGAGAGCCATTATATTCCATCAAAAGTTTTTTGGCGATGGGGTCTTCTTTGACCATTTGCTCAGGATTGAGGATCATGTTCATCACCCACTCCGGCGTGCGGCGTTCCAGAATACCTTTTGGTGCAGGGCCAATGAACTTCTCGGTAGGTTTGTGGCAGGCTGTGCACATTTTCTCAAACACCTCTTTGCCTTTTGCAGCCAGTTCCTGATCCACTTCTGGATCAAGTTTTACTTCTTTGATGGGACCAATTCCTTTGTTGGTCATCGGGTCGGGCTCTTCTGCAAGCATGGATTTTGGCTTGGGCTTGTTGGCCGGCGCACCGGAATTTGAATCAGAGCCACAAGCTGACAGTGACGCAACTGCCAGCACCAGTAGAATGAATTTCAGCGTGATAGATTTCATTGTTATCAGGTTTTGATGTGATAATCGGACAATCATGTCCGTTTTGATGTGGCAAAGTTTGCACAGGCCGGTGCATGATAAGATGACTATGATCAGGCCCAAAATTGACTTTTGTCACACAAACTGCCCCGGGGCTCGCCCCTAACTTTGTCAGAGTTTTTCATTACGCTTTAAGCCTTATAAAATGTTTAGTAAATCAACCCAGTACGCATTAAAAGCTGCCTTATACCTCGCTCACCGAGAGAACCCTGGAGAACCGGTAGGTACTGGAGAACTGGCCAAAGCCATCAATGCACCTCCTCAGTTCCTCGCCAAGACGCTTCAGAAACTGGTTCATGCCAACATCATCTCCTCTGTCAAGGGAAGTAATGGCGGCGTCTTTCTTTCAGAAGAAAACCTGCACATTAAACTTGTGGATATTTTGAATGAAATGAGTGGGCAGACAGGAATCAACACCTGCCTGCTCGGGACTTCTAATTGTGACCCCGAGCACCCTTGCATTTTACACAAGGACTTTGTGAAGGTCCGGGAAGGCCTGAACGAATTCTTTCAAAGCCATGTACTTGCTGATTTCCAGGCCCTTGGCGAAGCGGACTTTCAAAAACGGTACAATTGGATTGGTCAAAACGGGAAAATTGATCGCTGATTCACTTTAAAATATATCTCCATCTCCTGATTAAAGTCATTGACGAAGAAATTCTCAATGAACAAATTGGCACCCAATAAATTACCTTTCAAAACACCAGGACTATGAATAACCAATCAGGCGTAAAAGACTTGTCTATCAACCCTTTAGAGGTCAAGCAGTTGTTGGCTGGACTTGAAAACGGTCCCGTTGATGATGTATTACTAGAGTACTTGCGTAAATTTTCTGACGAGGTTCAGGTCAAGAGTACAGCATTTGTCCACGTCTTGCCTCCCACGGATTTCTTTTCCGTAAACGAGTACGTTGAATCAATTCAAGATGACCAGCACAATGAAGAGAAACTGGTCAGAGACCAATTGAAAAATAAAATCGAAACTGAGTTTTCCGAAGCAAAGACCAGGTACTCAATTTGGGTTGGAGAAGGCAAACCACTTTAGGTGTTGCTGCGCAATGCAGAAGAGCTGAACAGCGACCTCGTTGTAATTGGTCAAAAAACCGACTCCTCTTCACACGGTATTACCGCAAGAAATTTTGCACGGCATGTCAAATGCAATGCACTTGTCATTCCCGACCAGGCAAAATTCAAGTCGAGGAAAATTCTTGTACCAGTTGATTTCTCTGAAAACGCCGGCAAGGCTTTGAGAACTGCCATTGCATTGGCCAAAGCTCTTGATAAGGCTCCCAAAATAGAGGTGCTTCACTTCTTCGAGCTCCCACCCAACATTGGAGCTTACAGATTCAGCGAGACAAAGCTCATCCAACTCATCAAAGAGGACAGAGAAGAGGCACTTCCGCAATTCGTTGACCAGCACGTTGCAAAGGAGGATCAGTCCTTCCTCAAATTCACAGTAGCCCAAAGTGTGCGGTGGCCAATCGGGCACCACATTGCCCATTACGCAACCGAGCACAAGCATGACTTGATCATAAATGGAGCAAAAGGCCATTCAAGACTCGGATTGTTGCTCCTGGGAAGCGTAACTGAAAAGTTGTTGGCTAACACCACCAGGGTTCCTGTACTGATCGTAAAATGATTTGATAATTGTCAAACAAGGGTTTGACGCAAGTCATCACCCTGCTCTTGAGGTACGGATACATTTGTACCGAATCAGATCGATTCCAAATGTTGGCTAAAAACTTCGCTGAAATGATGTCTAAGATCAATCACGCAGTTGTTGGGATGGATTTGGGCAAGAGTGATAAGCCAATGCTCAAGTTCCTGAGTTTCCTTGGATCAAAATTACCCATCGAAAAAGCGACCTTCGTTCACGTTGTTCCTTCGTTTGAGTTGTTCTCGGGGGAGAAACTCGAAGACTTTATCTTACTCAGTAAAGATATAGCCGCTAAGATGGGTGAAATGCTGAAAGGCTTGTCCGTTTCGCATTCAGCCCAAAAGGATGAGTTCATCGTTACCGAAGGCAATCCACTGGATGAACTCATTACCATCATTGAAAAGAATAAAGCTGACCTTGTAGTTGTTGGGAAAAGCACCGGAACCGAGAATCACGGAATCCTTCTGAAAAATCTGGTTCGAAAAACCAACTGCAACGCCTTGGTAATTCCCGATAAGACAAAACCCGAGGTAAACCACATATTGGTTCCGTTTGATTTTTCTCAAAACTCCATCAAGTCACTTAAAACGGCGCTGGAACTCAAAGCTGCTTTGGGCCAGGAAGTCAAAATAACCGCCCTGAACGTTTACGAACTCCCATCCATTCAAACTTACCGGATTGGTAAAACGGAAGAACAGCTCAAGCAATTTCTGATGGAGGACCGGAAAGAGGCGTTCAAAAACTTCCTCCAGACCTATTTTACTGAAGACGAAAGGAGCGACCTCCAAATTGAGTTGGCCGAATTGAGACATTCCAGCATTGCCGATGCCATCATGAAGTTTGCTCACAAACACAAAGTCGACTTCATCGTGCAGGGAGCCAAAGGACATTCAAAAGTAGGCTTGCTGCTTCTGGGCAGTGTTACGGAAGGAGTCCTCTCCCGCACTGACAAAGTTCCTGTCTTTGTGGTCAGGTAACACAAACTATTGAATAACAGGGTTTTTTGGTCACATAGGTTAGTTTACGAAGGCCGTCAGTCGATTGCACTGACGGCTTTTGATTTTGATGAATATCAATACAAAGAATTGATATTCATCAACGTTCTCCGAGATGCATAAAACTACTTTTGGTTCAAATAAACTAGCTATGCGAATTACAGACTCCAACACAGTACGATCACTCCAGATAGCCTTCACCTCCGTGTACCCAAACCTGAAGCTGGAGTTTTTCAAGGTATCCAAACAGGGCGGCAAGATCACTACCACCGTCAAGCTGGATCCGTCAACCAGACTGGGTGATGTAAGAAAAGTGCATAACAACGGTTTTATCAAACTCGACGACAAGATTACTGTGAACGGGCTTGTTACGACGCTGCATGAGGTTTTTGGACTTTATGCCGTGGTGTACAGAAACAGCTTTGACACCTGGCGCCCTTTGAGGCCATCGGATAAAGGAACGCTTCGAGAACACGATTTGAGAGGTTTCCTGTCAAATCAACGACTGCAAATTGATTGAACACACAGCCATTTACACCCCAATCAATGATTCATGAAAAAAATACTGTTTCCCACAGATTTTTCCGAAGGAGCAAAAAATGCTTTGAAATATACCATTGAGCTCGCCAAACAGCTCGATGCAAAAATCGATGTGACTCACATATTCAACTTGCCCTTCATCGAAACACCAGGCATGACAGCCAGCATGCTGGAAAAAATGATTGCTGAGAAAAAAAATCTCATTCAGGAAAAGCTCCATCTCTTCATGGATGAAATTCCGAAGAAACATAGGGGGGATGCCATCCCGGTTTACGGTGTTTTCATTCCGGAGGAAATACACGACCTGGCAGAAGAGGGGAAGTATGACATGGTAGCCATGGGTACGCTCGGCGAACATCATACGCAGTTTGAAAAAATAGTGGGAAGTGTAACGACTAATACGCTGATGCGGGTGAAATGCTGTCCTGTTTTGGCCATCCCAATTGATTGCAAGTGGAACGGAATCAAGCGAATAGCCTATGCAACGGATTTTCACCCAAAAGATGAAGTTGCCGCATCAAAATTGCTCGATTTAGCCGTGACCCTGGGCGCTCGTGTTCATTTTGTCCACGTTGAGTCACATCCGCAAATCGGAGAAGAGGAAGACACCATATTGCTGGAAAAATACCCCTTTGACTTTACTGATTTTGCAGTGATCAACAGCCCCGACACCATCTCAGGTTTCGACAGATACCTCAATGAAAAGAAGATTGACCTTTTGGCATTGTTCATTCCCAAAAGACGGCTATGGGAAAGGCTCTTCCACAGCAGTTTCACAAAAAAGATGACTTTTCACTCCAAGATCCCCCTCATTGTTTATCACGCTAACAACCACGCCTGAATTCCTTGCTTGGTCACAGTTTTTTCAAGTTTGAACGGTTTCTCTTCCCGTTCGACAGAATACTCCCTTAGTCTTACCGTCAGCAGGGGTGAATTCGTAATTTAGCAGGCCAGAAAACCCCACCACACCTCAAACAGAAACAGCAATGAATCAAGTTTTCAAAAAGGTGCTTGATCGCCTTTTCTCAATGTCGGCTGCTGGCCTTTACATGATCATTTTTGCGGCAGCAATCGGCATTGCCACTTTCATCGAAAATGACTTTGGAACCAGTGCGGCACAAAAGCTCGTATTTCAGGCCAGATGGTTTGAAGTCCTGCTGGTTATGTTCTCCATTTCGCTCATCGTGAACATCATACGTTTCAGGATGATCCAGCAAAAGAAATGGGCTATTCTCGCTTTCCACCTGTCCATGGTGATTATTATCGCCGGTGCAGGGATAACCAGGTATTTTGGTTACGAGGGCATGATGCACATACGGGAAGGGGATGTTTCCAACAGCTTTTTATCCCGGGAAGGCTACCTTCTTTTCGACGCAAAAAAAGGTGACCAACAATACGTTTTTGATGAACCGGTTCTCTTTGCATCAGTAGGTAATAATTCTTTCAAAAAATCCTACTTGCTGGGAGGAGAGGAGGTTGGAATTGAAGTAGTGGATTTCATGCCCAACCCAAAAGAAAGCATGGTTGATGATGAGAACGGTTTGCCAACGATAAAGATAGTGATGGGTGGTGCCAACGGCAGGGAGGAATACTACCTCCAACAAGGCGCCAGAAAATCAATCAGAGGAACCAGGTTTAATTTCTCCAACGCTCCCCTACCCGGTGCGGTGAACATTGCATACCGAAACGACAGTTTGTACTTTTTGGCTCATGAGCCCTTCGACGTAACGGTGATGGCCACTCAGGAAAAGTTCCAATTGGCACCGGGACAGTGGCATCCGCTGAGGCTGCGCAGCCTCCATGCCAGCGCAAACAGCAGCTTTGTTTTTGGCCTTTTCTCTCCTCATGCAAGGGTTGAAATTATCTCCGAATCACCCAAAATGAGCAGTACGAGCCTTGGTGGTGTAAACTTGAAAATAACTGCCGGTGGCCAGGAAGAAACAGTCATGGTTGTTGGCAGCCCGGGAATCGAAGGGAGACCCAGACCCGTTCAGGTTGGCAATTTCACTTTCAATGTTGCCTATGGCTCAAAGCGAAAAGTGCTCCCATTTGCCATCAAACTGAACGATTTTATTCTGGAAAAATACCCCGGCACCAACAGTGCCTCATCTTACGCCAGCGAAGTTACCCTGATCGACCAGGGAAAAAACGTAAACATGGACTACCGAATATTTATGAATAATATCCTGAATTATGGAGGCTATCGCTTTTTCCAATCCTCCTTTGACCAGGATGAGCTCGGCACTTACCTGAGTGTCAATTACGACGCTCCAGGCACCTTCGTCACTTACCTGGGCTATGCAATACTTACCCTGGGTATGTTGCTCACCTTTTTCGATAAAAAAAGCCGCTTCCAGCAACTAAACCGCAACATTTCGAGAATCAGACAATCAAGAAAAGCAGCGTTTTCAGCAATAGCACTTGCGCTTTTTGCCTTTACCGCAAGCCCGGTTCACGCAGACAGTCCTCCCATTGAACCATCCGTAAAAGTGATTGACCTGGCGCACGCCAAAACCTTTGGGAAACTCATCGTGCAGGATCATCGCGGGCGGTTTAAACCGATGAATACGCACACCAGCGAGATTATCAGGAAATTATCCAAAAAGGAAAACTGGTTCGGAATGAACCCTGACCAGATCGTGCTTTCCATGGTCGTCAATCCGGAGGACTGGTACCATGTGCCCATGATCAAACTGGGACATCACGAAGAGGTGCGGAAAATACTCGGCGTTGACGGCGATTACTGCGCCTACAGCGATATTTTTGACAACAATGGTCAATACAAACTGAGACAATACATTCGTCAGGCTTACAACACTCCTCAAAGAGACCGGGGAGTTTTTGAGAAAGAAATCATCAAATTGGATGAGAAGGTAAACATTTGCTCCATGGTCTTCAGCGGTGATTTCATGAAGGTATTTCCGCTTCATGGTGATGAAAACCACACCTGGGTTTCGCCTTCCCACCTACCTGAATCCAATGGAGATGATGCCATGCTTGCCAAATTTTTCCCGGCCTATGTTGGCTCCATTGCAGAATCCTTGAATTCCGGAAACTGGGAATTGCCCAACAAGCTCATTGAAGAATTAAGAAATTACCAAAAAAAGGTATCGGCCGAAGTATTGCCATCCGAAAGCCAGCTTAGCACCGAACTGTGGCTGAATAAAATGCGGCCTTTTTCAAGGCTCACTGGGATATATGCCATTCTGGGACTTTTGTTTGTAGGCTTGCTATTCACCTCGGTATTTAAGCCCGGTATCGATTTGAAGTGGCCCGTCAGAATAGCCTTCGGACTCTTCGTCGCTGCATTCCTTGTGCACTTGATCGGACTCGGAATGAGGTGGTACGTGTCAGGCAGAGCCCCATGGAGCAATGGCTATGAATCCATGATCTACATTGCCTTCACCACCACACTGGCCGGGATGATATTCTCGAGAAAATCCCTGGGCGGCCTGGCTGCCACCAACATTCTGGCGGCAACAGCGCTGATGGTGGCCAGCCTCAGCTTCCTGGATCCGGAAATTACCCCCCTCGTTCCAGTATTGAAATCCTATTGGCTCACCATTCACGTTTCACTTGAAGCAGGTAGCTATGGCTTCCTGATGTTGGGTGCTTTGATCGGAGTGCTCAATCTCATATTCATGATTCTGGCCACTAAGAAGAATGGTGAGAAGGTCTATAAAATGATCCGTGAAATGACCTACATCAGTGAAATGACACTGATTGCCGGTTTGGTCATGATAAGTGTGGGAACCTATCTCGGTGGAGTTTGGGCCAATGAATCATGGGGACGCTACTGGGGCTGGGACCCCAAAGAAACCTGGGCCCTGGTAACCATTCTTGTGTACGCTTTTATCTTGCACATGCGGTTCATCCCGGGCTTCCGAGGGCTTTATGCCTTCAACGTTTCCACACTTTTTGGATGGGCCTCGGTAATCATGACTTACTTTGGGGTTAATTATTACCTGTCAGGGCTTCACTCCTATGCAGCCGGAGACCCGATGCCTGTACCACCTGCCATTAAAATATCGGTAATTATTCTCACCCTAATCAGCTTGCTAGCATTGTGGCGCTATAAAGCCATTAAAAAGGCGGGAATAAAGGCCTAACTGCATCAAAGCCTGTTTAAATTCAACCAATGAAAAAGCCGGACGAATGGATTTCGTCCGGCTTTTATATTTTCCGAAATGAAGGTCAATTATTTTTTCACTACTGCCCCTTCGAGAATTATATCGTAACGATAACCTGCACCGAAATCTTTGTTCAATGCAATGGTGCCTTCAAATGAGACCACATGCCCAAGGGGAATATTTTCCATGGTGGTAACCGTAAGGTCTTTGCCTTCGACTGTTCCATCCTGAATGTGTATCCAGTTGCGCCCCATGATCATAGGATTCACTTTGACCACTTTTCCGGTAACCACGATTTGCTTCCCATTGTACTTAGACATGTTCTCAAACAGCTCCGACAAGGGTACCGATCCTTCCGGCCTTGTGATCTGATTGGGATCGACTTTCAAAACATCGCCCGATTGCAATGCAGAAAGAACATCTTCAGCCTGGTTAGTTCCGCCCATTGGCCTGAAATCGCTGACCAGGTAAAGCGTTTCAAAAACCCGGTTAAACTCTGGGCTGAAAAAGTTCTTTTTCATCAAGCCTTTTTGAAAAACATATTTCTTGCCTACCTCCACCGGCTGTTTGGATATGGCCACCCAGTATTCCTCGTCACCTTCTGCAACGCGGACGTAGGTATATCTCTCCGAATCAAAAGTTTCCTTGGCCTCTACCTGGTGCAAAACCGATTGTGAAGCTTCACTCAAAGCTGAAAACTCGGAGGAGGGTGAGGAACTTGATTCTGATGAACCGGAACTAACGCTTTTAACTTCTGTTGGACCAGTGTCGCAAGATGCACACAAGGCAATGATAACTCCGAAAAGGATAGTTTTATCTGTCATAATTCAGGGGTGTTTAGGTCAGTTTTCAGCCCACTGCAAAAAATCATTTTACCATGGAGCTGACTGTTAAGATAGTTGAGAGAGGTTTAGATCTGTTCAGAGAGGTTGAAACGAACCTCTCTGAACAGATCTGGGCACTTTTTAGGTAAACAAACTTTTGACCGTTCAAAGATCAAAAGCGCTGAATGATTTTGGAATTAAACCTGTTCAGCTGCCTTCCCTGATCATCAAAAGTGCCTTCGTAATAGAAGTACAAAGATAGCTTTTTCAGCAGCCTTATGTTGAGACTGGCACCAGCTATGTTTTGGCGGAAAGTATAGCCCCCGGTAACATAAGTGTATTGAACGAAATCGTAATGCATCTCTCCGCTCAATTTGCCCCGGATAATGTCCTTGCTCAGCCGTGCACCGAAACGCTGACTTTGCAGGTAATTCGTCTCCAATAAGTTTGCCCGAAGGGTGAAGCGAACATTCAGCACCGGAATGCGATTGAAGTTGACATACCCATTGACGTTTTTTGAAAGGTTCATATCGCTCTTCTGAAAACGCCAGCTGCCGTTTACTCCGACACTGATCAATCTTACAGGCCTCACCGAAACTCCCAGCCGCATTCCTTGCCGGGTTTCATTTTCTATCAACTGATCGATGAAATTCTTATAGGATTCGTAATAGATGATGTTGTTGCGATTGTCATAAGAGGCCGTAAGGCTGAATTTCCGTGAAAAGCGATACCTGGCGGAAACGTAAAGGTTGGTCAACCTGGGCTTGTTGGATACTTCACCGTTTACCTTTTGATAGGCATCCACTTCAAAAGATCCGAATAAATTCAGGTTTTCAACTGGAGAACTCGAATGCTGGAAATAAGCAAAACGTCTGTCTACGGCACTGCCATTATGCTGTTCCACAAAGGCAAGGGTTGAATACCCACTGTTCTCTTTG
Source organism: Saprospirales bacterium (assembly GCA_002698985.1). GTDB lineage: Bacteria > Bacteroidota > Bacteroidia > Chitinophagales > Saprospiraceae > UBA6168. The sequence goes on from PAAY01000019.1 coordinate 48,036, forward strand.
GCCTGAAGGCTGATAAATGCCCCGGCTTGCAAAAGATTAGCGTTGAAACTGTAGTCGGAATAGTCTGGTCTTGCTCCTGCTATGGCACCCAACACAAACTGACCGAATCTATGCTCATACTGCAAGCCATCGATGGCGCCCATACTGGATATTTTGTAGTTGATGCTGCGGCCAACGGTTATCGAGGAATTATCAAAATCATACTTCCCAGCCAATGAGTACACTTTGAGTGCGTTGAATATATTATCCTGCACTTCTGACCATTCATCGAGCGTATGTCTGAAGGTGATATAATTATCGACGGAAAAACGGGAGCCATTCAAGTTCGTCCCCCTGAAGTTGAAGGCATAGCGCATTCTGTGATTGTCGCCGTAGTCAGAAGTCGTGCTGTAAGAGCCGGCAGAAATACGTCCCTTGATCCTTTGTTTGAATTGTGGTTCTCCGGCTGTTTCTTCTTCTGAAAATGAAGGTTCGATCTCCGCAGTAGAAGTAGGCTCGTCGGTCTGACGTGCAGGGTCAACTGCCTCCTCTTTTTTCTCTTCCACGAGCATTCTTTTACGGGCATAAACAACTTGCTTCACTTCCATCTGAACTCCTTCAAGGGGTGTACAGACTACTGATGAAGAGGATTTATTGACAACCAGTAAGGCGGGTGTAAAAAGTTCATTTTCCCGGACATAGAGGGTATCCCCGGACGCTATCTCTTCGGTACTTTCAAATTTTACGTACACATTTCTTGAAGACAGGAATGAGACCGAGCCAGCATTCCAATCAGCTTCAACCTGGCTCATTGCAGGCAAAAGAATACTCATCCACAGGAGTGCAGAAAAAAGATATCTCATTGATTTAAGATTTTCACCGATTACTCCTCTCCATCCGGGTGGCAAGCATAGCATGCCGGACTGGAGTACTGGTAACCCGAAACACCTTGATGTTCATCAGCAAGTTCTACAGGGTCGTCGTGTTCGTGGCAATCAATGCAGCTGAACGAGGAATAATTCCCTCCGATATGGCATTCAACACATTGGTTCCATTCGCCTTCGTGTTTTCCGGAAAAGATCGGGAAGTACTGGTTGTCATGATCCCAGGTGGAGGGTGTCCAGGCATTTTCTGTATGGCAGGTCTGACAGTCAGTCGGGAAGCCTGCAGATGAGTGGTTGGGATTGTTTGCGTTGTTGTATTCCGATGAATGGCAGCCATAGCAAGTATTGGGCGTGTTGTTGTAATTGCCGTTGTGGCAAGCTGCACAGTCGTTGGCAATGGCTGCGTGAGCACCATTCAATTGCCAGTAATTATTATGGATGGGGAAAGTAGCCGGCATCCAATCCGGATCCGTGGTATGGCACATGGCGCAATCCGTCGGGATATTCAATGAGGGGTGGTTCGGATTGGTGGATGTGTTGTACTCCGGCATGTGGCAGCCTTCGCAAGTATTTGGCGTGTTGTTGTAATTGCCCTGGTGGCAGGCATTACAGTCATTTTGAATGGGAATATGCGCCCCGGTAAACGGCCAGAACGAGTGCGTGAATGTACTCGGTATCCAGGCGTTCTCCGTGTGGCAGTCTTCACAATCAGTCGGGAACTGATTGGCAGCGTGGTTCGGGTTCGTTGCCATGTTGTAGTCATCAGCATGGCAGCCATAGCAAGTATTGGGTGTGTTATTGTAGTTGCCGTTGTGGCAGGCTGCGCAGTCGTTCTGGATGGCTGCATGAGCGCCATTCAACACCCAGAATTGGTTGTGAATGGGGAAGGTAGCAGGCATCCATCCAGGATCAGTGGTATGGCACATGTCGCAATCAACCGGCAAGCTCAAAGCCACGTGGTTCGGGTTTGAGGTCGTGTTGTAATCGTCTATATGGCAGCCGTCGCAGGTGTTGGGGGTGTTGTTGTAATTGCCGTTGTGGCAGGTAGCACAGTCATTGGCAATGGGCAGGTGTGCACCATCGATTACCCAATAGTTGTTGTGGATGGGGAACTCAGCCGGCGCCCATCCCGGATCTGTGGTATGGCATTCGTCGCAATTCGTCGGAATTCCCAGGTTCACGTGGTTCGGGTTGGTGCTCTGGTTGTAGTCGTCCATGTGGCAGCCGTCGCAGGTGTTCGTCGTGTTGTTGTAATTGCCGTTGTGGCAGGCTGCACAATCGTTGGCAATGTCAGCATGTGCGCCATCCAGTACCCAGTAGTTGTTGTGAATGGGGAATTCAGCCGGCGCCCACCCTGGTTCCGTGGTATGGCATTCGTCGCAATTCGTCGGAATGGCCAGGTTCACGTGGTTCGGGTTGGTGCTCTGGTTATAGTCGTCCATGTGGCAGCCATCGCAGGTGTTCGGCGTGTTGTTGTAGTTGCCGTTGTGACAGGCCGCACAATCGTTGGCAATGTCAGCATGTGCACCATCCAATACCCAGTAGTTGTTGTGGTTCGGGAATGAAGCCGGTGCCCAGCCAGGCTCAGTGGTATGGCATTCGTCGCAATTCGTCGGCAATGACAAGTTGATGTGGTTCGGATTACTTGTCTGGTTGTAATCATCAATGTGGCAGCCGTCACAGGTGTTCGGCGTGTTGTTGTAATTGCCGTTGTGGCAGGCCGCACAATCGTTGGCAATATCAGCATGAGCCCCATCTAATACCCAGTAGTTGTTGTGTACCGGGAACAGAGCCGGAGCCCAGCCCGGCTCTGTGGTATGGCATGTTTCACAATCAGTTGACAAGCTCAGATTTGGGTGGTTCGGGTTCGTAGTTTGGTCATAGTCATCCTGGTGGCAACCGTCGCAGGTGCTGGGGGTGTTGTTGTAATTGCCCTGGTGGCAGGCGTTGCAATCAGTTTCAACAGCCAGGTGAGCACCCGTTATCGGCCAGAATTGATCGTGGTCGAAAGTTGACGGTGTCCATGCGCTTTGAGAGTGGCATTGCTCACAGTCCGTCGGGAAATTGGCCGCCACGTGATCGGGGTTGGTGGTAGCCGTGTAATCATCGTTATGACAGCCGTTGCAGGTATTCGGCGTGTTGTTGTAATTGCCGTTGTGGCAAGCCACACAATCATCTGCAATGGCGATGTGTGCACCCTGGAATGCCCAGTACTGACTGTGGTCAAATGTCGAGGGTGTCCATTCCGACTCAGTATGACATTCCTGACAATCGGTCGGGAACTGATTTGCCACGTGGTCAGGATTGGTGGTGGCATTGAAATCATCATCATGGCAGCCATAGCAGGTATTCGGGGTGTTGTTGTAATTGCCGTTGTGGCAGGCCGCACAGTCATTGGCAATGTCGGCATGCGCCCCGTTTAAGACGTAGAAATCATCGTGAATCGGGAAAGTGGCTGGTGCCCATCCGGGTTCGGTGGTATGGCATTCGTCGCAATTGGTAGGCAAGCTCAGTGCGGTGTGGCTGGGGTTGCTGCTATTGTCGTAATCCTCCTGGTGGCAACCGTCGCAGGTGTTGGGAGTATTGTTGTAGTTGCCGTTGTGACAGGCTACACAATCTTCTGCAATGGGGATGTGCGCACCCGTAAAGGCAAAGTATTGACTGTGGTCAAAAGATGATGGCGACCAGCCGTTTTCATCGTGGCAAAGCGTGCAATCCGTCGGATACTGGTTAGCACTGTGGTTCGGGCTGGTCGTCGCAGCGTAGTCATCATCGTGGCAGCCGTAGCAATCATTCGGCGTGCTGTTGTAATTGCCGTTGTGACAGGCTGCACAATCGTTTGAAATATCTGCGTGAGCCCCCAGCAAAGGCCAGAAATCATCGTGGATTTCAAAAGTGGCCGGTGCCCATCCAGGTTCGGTGGTATGACATTCGTCGCAATTGGTCGGCAAGCTCAGCGCGGTGTGGCTGGGGTTGCTGCTGTTGTCGTAATCCTCCTGGTGGCAACCGTCACAGGTATTTGGCGTGTTGTTGTAATTGCCGTTGTGACAGGCTGCGCAATCATTGGCGATATCGAGGTGCGCTCCATCGATTACCCAGAAATCATCGTGCATGGCAAAAGTAGCCGGTGCCCAACCTGGTTCCGTTGTATGGCATTCATCACAGGTCATGGGCAAGCCAAGCGCCACGTGATCCGGGTTGCTGGTGTTGTTAAACTGCGTCTCGTGACAAGCTGAGCACTCTGACGGAGTACCGGCAAAGCCATTCGCATGACAATCGAGGCATTCAAGTGGAATGTGAGCGCCCGTCAGCGGGAAGCCGGTGTTGTCGTGGTTGAAATTATCGTCGGCAGAACCCGTTGGGTGGCAGGCAAAACAAGCTGAACTGTTATATACATAGCCGGTTACACCCTGGTGCTCATTATCAGTTTCCGGGTTGGTGTGGCACACCGTGCAGCTGAACTCAGCATAGTTGTTCGGATTGGTATGGCAATCTATGCACTCACTCCACTCACCTTCGTGTTTTCCACTGTAAATCGGGAAGTACTGCGCATCATGATCAAAGGTGGAGGGTACCCATGCATCTTCGTTGTGACAGGTAGTACAATCTGTTGAAAACTGAGCCTGGCTGTGATTGGGATCAGTGGTGCCATTGTAATCATTCTCGTGGCAGCCAAAGCACTCATTGGGAGTGTTGTTGTAGTTGCCATTGTGGCAAGCTGCACAGTCGTTGGCTATATTGGCATGTGCGCCGTTCAATACGTAGAAATCATCGTGAATGTCAAAGGTTGCCGGAGCCCAGCCAGGCTCGGTGGTGTGACACTCGTCGCAATTTGTCGGCAGGTTCAGTGCCGTGTGGCTTGGGTTGCTACTGTTGTCGTAGTCGGTCTGGTGGCAGCCATCGCAGGTGTTGGGGGTGTTGCTGTAATCGCCATTGTGACAGGCAACACAATCGTCGGCAATGGCAACGTGTGCCCCGGTGAACGGGAAGTAATCATCGTGGTTGAAACTGGAAGGGCTCCAGGCCTGGGCATCGTGACAGGTGGCACAGTCCATTGGGAATTGCGCCGTGGCGTGATCCGGATTGGTCGCTGCATTGTAATCGCTCTCGTGGCAGCCAAAGCAGTCATTGGGCGTATTGTTGTAATCGCCGTTGTGACAAGCCGCACAGTCATTGGCGATGGAAGCATGGGAGCCTTCGAGAACGAAAAAGTCGTCGTGGATGGCAAAAGTTGCCGGTGCCCAGCCAGGTTCAGTTGTGTGGCAGCCTGCACAATCCGTATCCAGCGACAGTGCATTGTGGTCGGGATTGGAAGTGCCATTGTAATCACTCAGGTGGCAGGATTCACAGGCTGTTGGCGTGCCCGCATAACCCGCACTGTGGCAATCGAGGCAGACCAGCGCCAGGTGTGCTCCTGTGAGCGGGAAATCCGTGTTGTTGTGATCGAAAACATTGTCGGCATCACCCGTGGGGTGACAAGCCAGACAGGCAGAGCTCTCGTAAACATACCCCCCCACTCCATTGTGTTGGTCATCCGTTTCGGGATTGGTGTGGCAACTGGTACAGGTTACCTCAGCGTAATTATTCAGGTTGGTATGGCAATCCATGCACTCATTCCACTCACCGGCATGGGCGCCACTGTATATGGGGAAATATTGGGCGTCGTGGTCAAAAGTTGATGGAACCCATTGAGTCTCCGTATGGCACTGGGCGCAATCCTGTGCGAACATCAAATTGACGTGGTTGGGGTCCGTGGTTCCTTCATAATCTGCCTGGTGACAGCCAAAACACTCATTGGGCGTGTTGTTGTAATCGCCGTTGTGACAGGCAGCACAATCATTGGCAATGGTGGCGTGCGCGCCGTTCAGTGCATAATAGTCGTCGTGTATGGCGAAGGCAGCCGGTGCCCAGCCCGGTTCTGTGGTATGACAGGTTGCACAATCCGTTGGCAATCCCAAAGCAACGTGATTAGGATTGGCGGTCTGGTTGAAATCTGTCAGGTGGCAGGCGTCGCAATTGGTAGGGGTTCCTGCATAGCCGCTGCTGTGGCAAGACGTACACTCAGTGGCAATGTGTGCCCCGGTCAATGGAAATGCTGTGCTGTTGTGGTCAAACACCAGATCTGCATCGCCGGTGGGGTGGCAGGCCAGGCAGGCTGAATTTTCGAAGACATAACCGTTAACGCCCTGGTGCTCGTTGCTCGTACCGGGATCGGTATGGCATACGATACAACTGAATTCAGCAAAATTGTTCGGGTTGGTGTGGCAGTCAATACATTCGTTCCATTCTCCTTCGTGCTTACCACTGTAAATCGGGAAATATTGACCATCATGGTCGAAATCAGCAGGTACCCATTCCGACTCTGAGTGGCACTGAGCACAATCGGTAGAGAATTGCGCAGCGACGTGGTTGGGTTCAGTAGCGTTTGTGTAATCATCGTGGTGACAGCCGAAACAGTCGTTCGGCGTATTGTTGTAATCACCATTGTGACAGGTTACACAATCATTGGCAATGATAGCGTGAGCCCCGTTGAGCGCATAATAATCATTGTGGATATCAAAGCTGGCAGGTGCCCAACCTGGTTCCGTGGTGTGACAGGATGCACAATCCGTACTCAAGCCCAGGTCATTGTGATTGGGATTGATGGTCTGGTTGAAATCCGTCAGGTGACAGGCATCGCAATTCATCGGCGTGCCTTCGTAGCCATCACTGTGGCAAGCAATACAACTCGTTGTCGTGTGAGCTCCAGTTAGCGGAAAATTGGTGCTGTTGTGATCAAAAACATCGTTTACATCACCGGTGGGGTGACAAGCCAGACAGGCGGAATTTTCATAAACGTAGCCATTCACGAGGTTGTGCGCATCGTCCGTTTCCGGATTGGTATGGCATATCGTACAACTGAATTCTGAAAAGTCGGAACTGTTGGTGTGACAGGAGGCGCAATCATCCCAGGTGCCGGCATGGGCTCCGGAGTATATTGGGAAGAGCTCTCCATCGTGGGCCAGGAACTGCGCAGGTGCCCAACCTGGATCGATGGTATGACAAGAAGCACAATCGTGCTCAAACCCTGCTGCCTGGTGATCGGGAGCTTTGGTATCTTCGAAATTCTGCTGGTGGCAGGCGAAACAATCAGTCGGAGTCATTGAAAAATCACCACCCGTGTGGCAGGCTGCACAGTCATTGATCTCGTGCCCCTTTTCCAGCGGAAAGAAACTGTGATCTACAACATCGGTACCCCAATCCGGGTCGTCGATGCTGTGGCATTCAATACAATTCGATGAGAAGCCGGCGTCTTTGTGGTTAGGGTTGGTGGTGTTGTCAAAATCATTCTGGTGGCAGGAAATGCAATCATTGCCGATACGGTCAAATCGAAGGGCAGTTTCTGAAGTATGACATTCGTTGCAACTCACCGCAGCGTGTCCGCCAAGCAAGGGAAAACCATTCTCTTCGTGCAAATCAGTGATGTTGTCCACCAGCCAGTTGTTGGTGCTGTGGCAGCGGGTGCAATCGTTGCCGACGGTATTTTGGTGTACATCCGTGTGGCAGGAATTACAGTTGGTTTGGGCTTCTTCAAAAACGAGGCTGGCATGGCAGTCCCGGCAATCAAGCATTGCATGCTGGCCGGTGAGGGGAAAATCCGTGCGGTTGTGATGAAAATAGCTGGTGTCGAAAGGAAGGCGCAATCCCGTGGTGTGGCTGATGGTATCTGTCCGGGCATCCAGTTGCTGCCAATGTGAAAATGGAATCTCCCAGCCTTCGGAATTGTGGCAGGCGGCACAGTTGATCTTCATTTGCTCCCCATGCGGATTCTGGGCAACCACAGTTGCCGACAGCAAAAGAAACAGCATGAAGAGTAGATGTCTGTGCAAAATGCTCTGACTTTTTTGAAAAACTAAAACAAACACTTATTCACAAAAAGCCTATGTGACAAATCTATGACAGTGTTTCATTCTGACATAAAATTGCCACAGCTTTTCACCTTGTTCTTCCCTCAATGAGAAAATTCATACCCTGAACGGGAACACTTACTCCTCTCCCTTCGGGTGGCACTGGTAACATGCCTGGCTGTTGTACTGATAGCCGCCAACATCATCGTGTTTGTCTGCCAGTTTACTGGGATTGTTGTGCTCATGACAATCGATGCAACTGAACTGTTTGAAATCACCAGCTACGGTATGGCACTCGATGCAATCATTCCACTCGCCTTTGTGCTTGCCACTGAATATTGGAAAATACAAATCATCGTGCTGAGCGAAATCTTGAGCCGGCCAGCCCGGCTCGATGGCGTGGCAAACCGAACAATCTGTCGGAAAACCATTGGCCTGGTGATTGGGCGATGTTGTAGCCAGGTAATCCTCTTCATGGCAGGCAAAGCAATCCGTCGGTGTACCCGAAAAAGTCCCGTTGGAGTGGCAGGCATTGCAATCCTGAATTTCATGCCCACCCGTCAGCGGGAAGAAATTGTGATTGGCAGTGCCGGAAGTCCAAAACCACCCTTCCGCAGCTACATCGTGACAGTCCATGCAATTGGTGCTGTAACCTGCTGCCTGGTGATCGGGCGAAGTTGTTGCCTGAAAATCTTCCAGGTGGCAGTTGATGCAGTCGTTCCCTATTCTGTCAAACCGAACCGCAGATTCTGAAGTATGACATTCGTTGCAACTCGCCGTTGCGTGTTGCCCAAGTAATGGAAAACCATTTTCAAAGTGTAGCTCATCGATGTTGTCCACCAGCCAGTTTTCAGTGGAATGGCAGCGGGTACAGTCATTGCCGACGGTCATCTGGTGCATGTCCGTGTGGCAAGAGATACAACTCGCCTCGGCTTCTTCGAACACCAGATTGTCATGGCATTCTCGGCAATCGAGATTGGCGTGCTGCCCTGTCAGTGGAAAATTGGTCTCATTGTGACTGAAGCCTTTCTCATTCCCTGTTTTCGTCGGAATGACCAGCTCTCCCGCGTTCCATGCCGATGAGGCAATGGCCCAACCCTCCGGCGAGTGGCAGGAAGCACAATCGATGGTCAGCTTTTCCCCGTGAGGATTTTGCGAAGCGACAAACCCATGAAAAAAGCAAACCAAAGCGGCGACAGCAAGAATATTCGGTAGTTTCATATTGACTGAGCTTACGGTGCTTGGCTGTGCCACAGTTGCTTCGGCGAAAAATTAATCGCCATGACAATCGATGCATTCAAACTTCCTGATCTTGTATTCAACCCTTAGTTCGCCATCGATCAATTTCTCTTTATGGCATTCAGCACAGTCTACATCCGCGTGTTTCCCTTCCAGCGGGAACTTCGTTTTGCTATGGTCGAACTGGCTGCTGTCCCAAGCCTCAAAACCGTGGCACCGGACACAATCCGTGATGCCTTGTTGCTCAAACTGGCTGCCGTGCACGTTGTCATGGCAGGCTGAACACGCCACTTCCATGTTGCGGAAGCGACCATGAGGAGTCGGCTCCTCTTTCAGGTGGCACTCACTGCAATTTGTTCGGGCATGTGCTCCCTCAAGGGCGAAGTCCGTCTGGGCATGGTCAAAGGTCAGTTCTTTGGTCCAGCTATCTGTGTTGTGGCAATTCTGGCATTGCTTGTCAGGATACCACCGGGTATCCAGTTCACCTTCGTGAACATCCTCGTGGCAGTCAATGCAATTGGTTCCCAAATTCACAAACGACCACTCTTCTGTGTCAGATAAGTGGCAGGCAATACAAGGGGTCGCCATGTGCGCACCCTCCAATGGGAAATCAGTTGCAGCGTGCTGTTCAAACTCAAAAGTGCTGGGACTGAATCCATCCACCGTGTGGCATTCGGAGCAGTCTCTTATTTTGTTTCCTTCGGTAAATGCCCCTTCGTGGTAATCCTCGTGACAGTCGGTGCACTTGGCAAATGGCAAAGGATCCGTGTAGTGCCCGGAAGTGTGGCATTTTGCGCAATCAACTGCAATGTGCTTTCCCTCAAGAGGAAAATCCGTCATGGAGTGGTCGAACTTGTCCGGATCACCGGAGAACCTGAAACTCTTTTCATTGTGGCATTCAGCGCAGTTGTTGCCAAAACGCCCCTCGTGCACATCTTCGTGGCATTTTGCACATTCGGAAGTTCCTATACCCAACTGATCCTGAAATACGGTGGTGGCAGAAACATAGGTCTCATGGCACTTGAAACAATCCACCTGCTGGTGCTTGCCTTTGAGCGGAAAGCCAGTTGAGTTATGGTTGAAACGCCTCAAACCCGACAACACATCCCAGCCTGCTTCGGTGTGGCACTGTTTGCAATTATTTCCCAAATTGCCCTGGTGGGCATCGTCGTGGCAAGAGTTGCAATTGGTGAAGGCCACATTGGCAAAGTGTTGAAACTCCTCACCATTTCGGATTTCTTTTTTATGACATTCGGCACAATCCACATCGATGTGCTTTCCTTTTAATGCAAAGTCTGTATCGTCATGGTCAAATTTTGTTGCCGGGGCGAAAGCCTCTGTGGTGTGGCAACTGGCACAATCCGTTCCGAGCGTTTTCTGGTGGTAATCGTCGTGGCAGTCCAGACAATCAGTGCCCATACCCAGCCAGGTATCTTTCCGCTTTCTGATTTCCCGGTCGGCTATATTGTCGGGCTTGTGGCATTCACGGCAGTCGGTCTCTTTGTGGGCACCGGTCAGCTCAAAGCCCGTGAGATCGTGATCAAATTTATCTTCGTCAAAATGCAGCATGTCGAACTTGCGACCGTGGTGATCACTGTGGCAATCGAAACATTCCTTGTTGCGCACCTCCCTCGATGCATGATACCCCCGCCGGGCATCCACCAGCGCTTTGATCTCTTTGTGGCAATCCAGACACTTCTGGCTGGACACCTTGTCACCCAGGGAGTGACATTGCGTGCAATTGGACAGGCCCTCCAGGTGAGCGTGTGGCTGCGCCAAATCTCCCGGTGACAACTGCCCCACTGACCTGCCAATGAGCAGCACATTCAAAACGAGGAATGCACAAACCCATTTTAGAAAAGGTTTGTGCAATCGTTGACTGCTGTATGGTCTGTTCGATTCTGATACATCCATATTGCGAGGGTTTTAGAGCCTGTTTAAATTCCCATCACTTGGCTACAAGCGGCCAATTTTATCCTGCACTTCGTTAAATTTTTCGCCGGATTACCCGGATCCGCCTGCAAAATTTGCCTCGTTCAGAATAAAATTTGCTCACTTTCGCTCAAGCATGAAAATCTAAACAGGCTCTTAACTGGCGTGTTTCCTGACAGTGTACGCGAACCGTTTTGTGATTTCCACCCCTACTTTCTTCAGGAATTGCGTTGGCAATTCACCTCCGGCAAAAATGTAAACCAAATCGTTTTCGATGGTTTTGGTCATGTCATCGCCAATTTTCATGATGACCTTGTCCTCCTGAATTTCCAGCAAATTTGAGTTGAAGATCACCTGCAATTTCTGTTCTTCCATGGCCCTGGTGATATTTTCCCTGTTTTTCACTTTCAGGCGGCTGAACGCATCGCGGCGGTAGGAAAGTATCACCTGGTTTTGCTCGCAGAGCAACAATGCTGATTCAATGGCTGAATCGCCTCCCCCCACAACGACCACCTTCTTTCCGACAATTCTTTCCGGTTCCAACAAGCGATAAGCCACTTTCTGCATCTCCTCACCGGGAATGCCCAGCTTCCTGGGTGTTCCCCTCCGGCCGATGGCCAGCAATACCGTTTGCGTGAGGTATTCCTTACCAGTGTTGGTGAACACCCTGAAATAACTCCCTTCCGGCTGGATGCTTTCCACTTTAGTATGTTCCGTAATGCTGATGTTGTTTTTGGTAAGTGCATCCTGCCAGATGCTCAGCAGTTCATCCTTGCTGGTATCGTACAATTTTACTTTTCCGTACAGTGGCAGGTGCATGGGGGCTGTCATCACGATTTTTGCCCTCGGAAAATTGAAAACCGTTCCACCCACCGAATCCTGCTCGAGGGTAATGAAATTCAAGCCGTGCTGTTTGGCTGTCAGAGAGGCAGAAATACCTGCAGGACCAGCTCCTATGATCAATACATCATAAACATTTTCAACACTTTTGAGCCCCAGTTTTGCAATGTTCTCCATGGCCATCTGGCCTTGTTCCACGCAATTCTTGATCAGGCCCATTCCACCCAGCTCACCGGCTATGTAAATACCTTCCACATTGGACTCGTAGTTCTCATTGACGTGCGGAAGCTCCACACCTCTTTGTTCTGTCCCAATGACCAGTGAAATGGCCTCAACAGGGCAGGCGTGAAAACAGGCACCATGCCCCACGCAGTTGGAAGCATTGATGAGTGTGCCCCCCCCGTTCAGGATGCCGAGAATATCCTTTTCAGGGCAAGCCTCGACACAGGCACCAGACTTGATACAGGTATTCAGATCGATGCGGGGGTGAAGGGAGACGGGCTCAAAGAGACCTTCTTCTTTCGCCTTTTGGATCTTGGCTTCAACTATTTTCGAAGCTTTTTTCTCGCTTCGTAAATAGAGGTAGATGACCAGGCCGCACAATAAAATTGCGGCACCATAAATTAACACTTGTTCGAGCAACATAATACAGGGTTTAAAATCGAAATCCTTGTGTTATGCCGCCAGCATCATTATTACAACAATATACCCAAGTCGAAGTAGTTTGGGAAAGCCCCAGCCTTAAACTTCAGTAGGGGTTGGGAGTTTGGGCGGCTTCGCCGCCCAAACCACTTCGTTTTGAGTATATTCATTCAAAAATCCAATGTGCACCAAAGGTGATCGTAACGATGACGTGAATGATCACGATTATCAGCATAATGAGCGCAAAAGGCAAATGCGCAACGTGCCAGTACCGGAATAGCTTGTGCATCAATTGCAAATTCTCTATACGGTTGTTCAGGGTCAATTCTTTTTTGATAAGTCTGAGCACCTTGTTTATGTTGTCCGGCGCCATATTGTTTGACTTGAGAATCGACCTGGCTTCAGCCAGAATTTTTCGTTCTGCAAAAAAGCCTCCAAAGAACTTTTGCAAATAACCGGAATCCGATTGCTTTTGGGATTCCGTTATTGCAACAAGCCGTTGAAAATCTTCCTCATTGATTCCATAAGCTCCTTTCAGCATACGCTCCACATCCCCCTTCATCTCTTTCACTTCATTGAGCGACAAGGCCCGGCCCTCTATGGTGCGGGGTATTCTGACGTAAATAAATCTTCCGACAACACCGCTGGCCACCACTGCCACCATGCTCCAAAAAGCCACTGATACAATCCCTCCAAACTTAAAGGCAGTGTGAAACAAGACCATGACCGGACCCAGCGTGCATAGGAAAATGTGAAATTCCAGCCAATACTTGAGGCGCCCCCAACGGGCCATCATTTTTGACCGCTTGCGAACGATGTACATCACTACCCCTATCAATATCAGCAAAGTTCCAATGATGCCCAGTCCATGTCCAAACAATCCACTTGGCTTGAACCAATCGTGCTGAGGGTGATAGAATCGCTCCTCGATGGGTGTAGTGTAATAGGACAAACCGGTGTAGGCCAGGTAAACGGTCACGATGACAACAATCGAAATGAGTGTAGTCCGGTAAATGCGGTGTGCAACAGGGGTCATCGAACTGAATGTATTGTAATGATGCTGAGAGCAATAACAGTGGCAAAGGTATTTTTTGTTTTGACTTATAGAAATAAAAGCTATCTCAAAACAAGATTTAAGGTGCTGAGAGGGGAATAGCAACAGCCGAGAGTGGTTCCAGCTCCAGCAAACCTGCTTTTAAAAATTCAAACAGAAGCCGCCCTTGCGCGGGTTCTCTATTCACGACACTCGAATTTCTTTCCGCAGCAACCCGGCAAAGGCGGCAATGCTATTGTGAACGAACATTCCTTGGTTCTTTTTCAATCACTATCCTTCAAAAACACCGGCTCTCTGTAAGCATGGTTGAGCATGTCGTAGGTGCTCACAATGCCCACCAGTTTTCCTTCGTCATCAACCACTGGAATTGCGTGAAACAGATTCTCCCGGAAAAATCCCGCCGCCACCATTATGGTGTCATCGGGGTGTAGTTTGGCAACCTGCTTTGTCATGACTTCCTTTACGAGAAGTGAACGTAAAATGGCTTTGTTGAACTCTTCACTCTTTTCTGTGCGGAACAAGGTGAACCCATGCAGGATTTTAAAATAATCCGTTTTGCTGACCATTCCGACCACTACCCCCTCCCGGTTCAGCACCGGCAAGTGATGTATGTTGTTGGTCCGGAATATTTCGTCCACCTTGCTCATGGTGTCATCAGGACGGACGAAAATCACATTCGTCGTCATGATTTGACCAACTTTGGTTGTGGGATCGATCATCATGGTCTCAGTATTTTAAGATTAAAATTTACTCTTCGTCAAATGTCAGTTCTTCGCTTTCTTCCACAGGTGAATCGAAGCTATAAGCTATCAGGTCATGGGTGGTTACCAGCCCTACCAGTACGCCACCTTCAATGATCGGCAATGCGTGAAACTTGTTGGCAAGGAAAATATCTGCTGCCAGGCCGATGCTGTCCTCCGGACTCAGGCTCAAAGGGTATTTTGTCATCACATCGCTGGCGCAAATGGCGTTTCCACCTTTCCCGTTTTCCCTGAACGACAGGATGTAAGCCACTTTTGCAAAATCTTCCCTGGAGATAATGCCCAAAAGCATCCCCTGGCCATCCGTTACCGGCAAGTGATGGAAGCTATGCTTCGAGAAAATATCTGCAACTTTTTTGAGTGGAGTATCTGGCCTGACGGTGACCAGGTTGGAAGTCATGATGGATTCAACAGATGTATTCGGGTTCATCTTTTGGTGGTTTTTGTGAGAAGTTGTATCCCAAAAATACCTGCTCGCCCGATGCTGGCCGGGTGACAAACGTCACCCCCTTGGTTGATTAGTATCATGAGCTGGTCCGCCATCCTTCTAATCTTTTTCTACCTTAAGGCGTTTACGGTTTCGTTCCATATTTTTGCCGCCCTTCATGAAAATCCACCCTTTGATTTTTCATCGGAGGCTTCTCGAAGATCACCCGTTAGCCAGCACACTTCAGCTGCGTTTCATTAACCGCTAATTTCAACCCAAACACAAAGAATTCATGGCCACTAAGACCCACAAGTGCATCATCATCGGATCAGGACCCGCAGGTTATACGGCTGCCATCTATGCTGCCCGTGCAAACATGAACCCCATCCTCTTTACCGGACCCGAACCGGGGGGCCAATTGACCACCACCACCGAAGTGGAGAACTTCCCCGGCTACCCCAACGGCATCACCGGACCGGAAATGATGGAGGAATTCCGCCAACAGGCCGAGCGCTTCGGTACCGAGGTGCGCTACGAGATCATCTCCAAAGTAGATTTCAATACCGGTGAGAACTACCACAAACTCTGGACGGAAAGCGGCGAAGAATTGCAGGCATACACCGTGATCATCTCAACCGGTGCCAGTGCCAAATACCTTGGCCTCGAATCCGAACAGCGACTGATGAACAAAGGCGTGAGCGCCTGCGCCGTATGCGACGGCTTTTTCTTCCGTGGAAAAGAAGTTGCAGTCGTCGGTGGTGGTGACACCGCTGCAGAAGAAGCCACCTACCTCGCCAAACTTTGCCCCAAAGTGCACATGCTTGTGCGCCGCGACGAACTCCGTGCTTCGTCCATTATGCAGCAGCGGGTGTTCAACACCGAAAACATCATCGTCCACTGGAACACCGAAGCCGAAGAAATTCTGGGTGAGGAATCCGTCAACGGCGTCCGGGTGGTCAACAACAAAACCGGCGAAAAAACCGTGCTGCCCGTTGAAGGCTTCTTCGTGGCCATCGGCCACAAACCCAACACCGACATTTTCAAAGGTTTCCTCGACATGGACGAGACCGGCTACCTCATCACCAAGCCCGGCACCACCCATACCAACATCCCCGGTGTCTTTGCCAGCGGCGACGCCCAGGACAAAGTGTACCGCCAGGCCGTCACCGCCGCCGGAACCGGCTGCATGGCCGCCCTCGATGCCGAACGCTATCTCGTGGAAGCGGGAATTGAGTAGGGATTGTGAGGATTATGGGGATTATGGGGATTATGGAGGATTATAGAGGATTATGGGGTTTAGCAGGGATACTCTGTTCAACTCTGTGATTAAACTCCGTTTTACTCTGTGGTTATAGAGTGTAGGGTGTAGGGTTTAGAGTTTAGGGTTTCGGGTTTCGGGGAGCTTCAATGCACAAGGCCTTGTACAACTTGTAGAGGTCAAAGGCCTTTAACCGGACCTTTCTTCCGTAAATGTTCTTTTTTATCAGCGGCCACATGGCGGAGAGGAAGCTCCTGACCAAGCCCGACATTTTCCAGCGTTCAACCGCTTCGAGGGTATTCATCAGGCGGGTATCCACCCGGCGGCCGGTTTTCCGAAGGAAAAGTAGGTTTTCGATGGCCTGATCGGTTTTTCGAAGAAAGACCTCCACAGGCTCCAGCCCCAGGTGCTCCACAGGATTGTCAATGTGGAGCACCTGCACCTGCCGGCGGGCCAGCTCCATCCCGAAAAGTGTGTCCTCATGGCCGTACTGCGTCAGCCTCTCCTCAAATCCGATGGACAGGAAAAGTGCTTTGTCGATGACGAAATTATTGGTCATGAATGAATGCCAGGGCCGGGCTTTGCGGGTAGCCACATCCATTTGCTCCCGAAAGCGGCCGTAATACCAGTGGAAATACAGTTTCGGGTTTTGCGGCGGTTCATCTTTGTACACCCTGCCCCCATAAACCAACGGGTGGCCGGGTAGATAATCGAGGTAAGTTTTCAGAAAATCCTCCCTGACAATTCCGGAATCGCAGTCCAAAAAAAGCAGGAATTCATAGTTGGCCCTGCGGGCAAGGTAATTCCGGATGGCGGCCCTACCCTTGTTTTTTTCCAGTTCCCGGTAATGCACCCCCGGCACATCCTTCAGACTCCGGTTCAATGCTTTCCATTTGCCCTCACTGCCGTCGTCAAAAGCCAGAATCTCCACTGGCTCATCCAGTTCGGTGGCTTGCCTGTGCAGCTCCATCACCAGCTCCACAACATTGAAATTGTATATGGGAATCAGAATTGAAAGCATACTTCGGAGGCGTTTTTGGGGAATGACCTATTCCACCTTCTGTGCCCCGTGAACGGCATCGGCCATTTCCATGAGCAGCGAAGGGTCCTTTTCAATAGCAGTGCCAACGACGATGACATCGGCACCGGCGTGGGCATTTTCCCAGGCCTTTTCAGCGGTGCGTATGCCGCCGCCAACGATAAGCGGAATTTCGATGGCCCCACTCACTGATTCGATGATATTCACCGGAATGGGATTGGGGGCACCGCTGCCGGCATCCATGTACATCAGTCGCAGGCCCAGCATTTCTCCCGCCATTGCCGTGCAAACGGCGATGTCCTCTTTTTGAGAGGGAATGGGGCGTGTGTTGCTCATGTAGAGCACCGATGTGGAGGCCCCGCCATCGATGAGCATGTATCCCGTGGGCAGCACCTCCAGCGGACTCAGCTTCAGGTAGGGCGCAGCGATGACGTGGTTGCCGATGAGCAAATCCGGATTGCGACCGGAAATGAGCGAAAGAAAGAGAATGGCATCGGCTTTCCAGGAAAGCTGGAGGGAGTTGCCAGGAAAAAGCACCATCGGAATGTGGCATTGCTCTTTGATCTGCAACAGGCACTGGTCCAGCATGTTGTTGACGATGAGGCTGCCACCAATGAAAAAATAATCAACCCCGGCATCCACGGCGTTCTGGAGCACTTTGTCCATGTTGCCGAGGCGCACCTTGTCGGGATCGATCAAGACGACAAATTTCTTTTTGCCTTCCTTTTTTGCTTTTACCAGTGAATCGTAAATATCGGTTTTGCCCATAGTGAATTTGTGTAATACACTTGTCTGGTTCACAAGGTCAGAATTTTTTTTCTTTCGCTGCGCAATTCTGTAAATATCACCACTCCGACTGTAAAATACTCCAGCGCCACCACCAAAAGGTTCTCCCGATAGGGTTCGTAGCTGTAATTAATGTAGGTAAACATGATCAGGAAAGACCACACCACCGGAAAACGCCAGCGGGTGAATACACACAGCAGCAACGGCAGGGCCAGGTACCAGGGGTGCAAGGTGGTTGTGCTGAACAGGTAGATACAGATGCTCCAAAGCCAAAGCTCCATCAATCCGGCATCCACGATTTTTTCTGAGTTGTTTTTCTTCGAAAAAGCCAGCCACAGAATGAGGCCACCGGCCAGCAGGCCCAGCCCCGGACCGATGACGGCTATCTGATTGTACCCGGTAAGCTGGAATCCAATCCAACGGAACAGGTAATACAGGCTGGCATTGTATTCCAGCTTCTGAAAATACAGGTTCAGACTATCCCCAAAATGGAGCAGAAACTCACTGTTGACGACGGGAATGAACATCAACAACACGAAAACCGCAGTAAGCCCATAAAAAACCAGGCTGCGGCGAAACCCCATCCTTCTGAGGAAAAAGGGAAGGAACATCAAAGTCAGCAATTTGGAGCAGATGGAAGCTGCAAAGGCCAGCGCCGGCCAGAGGTTCTTTTTTTGCTTCTGCAATAGCCAGACCGACAGCAACAGAAAAAACACCATGGCCCCTTCAAAGTGGAGGTTACCAACGATCTCGTGCACGATCAGAGGATTCAGGCTGTAAATCAGGCTGCGGGCGGGTGGCAGTCCAAATGCCCGGAGCACCTTCGGTAAAAGCAGGATGGTGCCGGCCTCGTAAACCAGCAGCCAGAGTTTCATCACCACAATGGCTCCGTATTCATTTTCGGGAAACAACCACACCGCCGTACCAAACTGCAACTGTGCCAGTGGCGGATAGACCGTGTAAAAGTTCTTTGCGTCAAAGGCCTCGAACAGTTCCCGATCGATGCCGGGTATGCCCGGCTGCATGTCGAGGTAGTATTGCGGAAGGTGGTCAAAAGGATTGTAGCCCTGCACCAACAGCCGCCCGTCCCAGATGAAGCGGTACACATCGTTGCTGAGGTAGGGCTCAGCAAAAACCAGAACCACCCGCAACAAAATTGCGACAGCGAGGAAAAAGGCAAGGCTGCGGGGCTGCCGGGCAGCGTATTTCAAAACCAGGAAATACAAGGTGAATTGAGGCAACAGGGCAGCAATGATCTTCCAAAACTCATTTTGCGAAGCACCATAAGCCAGACCTGCCGTGCTGGCCAGCATCCCTATAGCCATTAGCCACTGAAAGGCCCTCTTATTTTCACTGACATTTATCATGTTTTGATCGTAAAAACTGAATCCGGGGCAAGGATAACCAGACTGCGGCATACGCCAAATCGCATGGCTGATCCAGTCCGGATGACTACCAAATCATGTAGTGACAAATGTCATTTTCGTAAAAACATTAGAGTGATTTTTGGCAAATGGCATAGGATAAATTTTTCAATCCTTTATTTTCGGCCCGTTTTTAACCACAACCATTACCGAAACGAAACCACCAACCATGACGCTTGGCATTCTGAAGGAAGCACAAAACGAGAACAGGGTTGCCGTCACGCCGGATACCATTTCAGCACTGCAAAAGTTGGGCATCGAAAAGATCCTCGTCGAAAAAGGCGCAGGAGAAAGGGCCTTTTGCCCCGACGCTGCCTATGCGGAAGCAGGCGCTGAAGTCGTATCAGAAAAGGATGTGTTCGGCAAAGCTGACATTCTGGTTAAAATCCAGCGCATGACCGATGCACAGCTCAAACAGTTGCGCAAAGGTCAGGTCGTGATAGGCCAGTTCAACCCGTTGTGGGAGCCTGAGCTGGTAAAGCCCCTGCACGAAGCGGGAGTTGAGGCTTTCAGCCTCGATCTGCTGCCACGGACCACCCGGGCCCAGGCCATGGACGTGCTGTCCAGTATGGCCACCGTAGCGGGCTACAAAGCCGTGCTGCTGGCAGCCAACCACCTGCCCCGCTTTTTCCCCATGTTTATGACTGCCGCAGGTACCATCAAACCTGCCAAGGTGCTCATCATCGGTGCCGGGGTGGCCGGATTGCAAGCCATCGCCACGGCCCGCCGACTGGGAGCCCAGGTGGAAGCTTTTGACGTGCGAACCGCCGCCAAAGAAGAGGTACTCAGTCTGGGTGCCAAATTTGTGGAAGTGGAAGGAGCCGTTGAAAGCGAAGCCGCCGGCGGATATGCAGTGGAGCAAACCGAAGAGTATAAAAAGAAGCAGGCAGAGGCCGTGCACCAGCACAGCATGAACGCCGACGTGATTATCTGCACTGCGCAGATACCAGGCCGCAAAGCGCCGCTCATCATCCACAAAGCAACCGTGGAGGGCATGCAGCCCGGATCGGTCATCATCGACCTGGCCGCCAGCACGGGAGGCAATTGCGAAGTGACTGAAAATGACAAGATCATCCAGCACAAGGGTGTCACCGTCATTGGCGACAGCAACCTGCCTTCTACCATGCCCCGGGACGCCAGCTCCATGTTCAGCAAGAACGTGCTCAACTTCCTCAAACTCATGGTCAAGGAGGGCAAGGTGGATCTCAACTTCGAAGATGACATCATTGCCGCCACCTGCATTTCCCATGAGGGAGAAGTGATCAGCGAGCGCCTCAAGCAGTTCATGAAATAAGCCCTTCGGGTAAACAGATCTCAAACTTGAAATCATCACCAATCAAATAACAAATGGCTTCAGTAGCAACCTTTTTTCTTGAAAACCAGGAGATGATCTTTCTCGTCATCCTGGCCATTTTTCTTGGTGTGGAGGTCATCTCCAACGTGCCGGCCATTTTGCACACACCGCTCATGTCGGGTTCCAACGCCATTTCGGGCGTTGTCATCATGGGTTCCATCATCGTCATTGGCTATGCCGATCCGAATGACACCCTTCAACTGGTACTCGGCCTGCTGGCAGTGGTGCTAGGAACGCTCAACGTGGTGGGCGGCTTTGCCGTCACCGGGCGGATGCTGGCCATGTTTAAGAAGAGAAAGTAAACTTCTGTGTGTGAATGCCTCCGGGTTTTCACCCACAGCATTGTTCAACGACTAACCAACAACCATGTCTGAATTCCTTCTCGAACTATTCTATATCGTTGGCTGCATAACCTTCATCGTAGGTTTGAAAATGCTCAGCAGCCCTGACAGCGCCAGGAAAGGTAACACCATAGCCGCTGCGGGTATGATCCTGGCCATCATCGGAACCATCCTGTTTTACCGCAACGAAGCCGGCGAACCCGTGGGCAACATCCCCTGGATCATCGGCGGACTCGTCATTGGCGGCGGCCTTGGCTACCTCATGGCGGTGAAAGTCCAGATGACCGCCATGCCACAGATGGTTTCCTTCTTCAACGGAACAGGTGGTGCCTGTTCGGCCCTGATTGCGGCCATGGAGCTTTTTTCAAGCCCCAGCACCGAAACCGGATTCCTTGTAGTCGCCTATCTGGGCATTGGCATTGGAACCATCACCTTCAGTGGGTCTATGGTGGCCTTCGGAAAACTGGATGACAAGATCAGCGATATCCGGTCACGCATCATGCCCTATGTCAACCTCGTTCTGTTTGCGGTGGTTTTTGGCCTCATTGGTTACGCCACCTTCGCTCCGCAAGCCATGGGTGACACAGCCGGCTGGTGGTTGCTCGGTATCGCTCTGATTTACGGTATTCTCTTCGTAATGCCCATCGGTGGCGCTGACATGCCCGTGGTCATTGCTCTGCTAAACTCACTGTCAGGTATCGCCGGTGCCTTTGGAGGCTTGCTCTACGGCAACCGCATCATGCTCATCGGTGGTATCCTGGTAGGTGCATCCGGACTGATTTTGACCGCTCTGATGTGCAAAGCCATGAACCGCTCACTGATGAACGTGCTCATAGGCAACTTTGGAGGAGGTGCATCCGGTGGAGGTGGAGCCGCCGGTGACCAGACCATCCGTGAAGCCACCGTGAACGATGTGGCCATCATGTGTGCCTATGCCAGCAAAGTGGCCATCGTTCCGGGTTACGGTTTGGCTGTTGCTCAGGCCCAGCACGCCTGCCACGAGTTTGAAAAACTGCTGGAAGACAAAGGCGTAGACGTTTATTACGCCATTCACCCCGTGGCAGGTCGTATGCCCGGCCACATGAACGTATTGCTGGCTGAAGCCGACGTACCCTACCCCAAACTGGTGGAGATGGACGATGCCAACCCCATCATGCCCAACACCGATGTGGTCATCGTGGTAGGTGCCAACGACGTGGTGAACCCCGCCGCTGAAACCGACCCGGGCAGCCCCATTTACGGAATGCCGGTGATCAAGGTTTGGGAAGCCAAATCCGTCATCGTCATGAAGCGAAGTATGCGTCCGGGGTATGCCGGTATCGAGAACCCGCTCTTCTTCCACGAACGCACCAAGATGCTCTTTGGCGACGCCAAAGACACCATGAATAAACTTATCGCCGAGTTGAAGACACTCTGATGTAATAGAATTGAGTTTAAATGCCCAATCCCGAATCGGTCCGAAAGGATGGATTCGGGATTTTTATTCGTAAAGATTGCAAAGCATGCCACGAAACTTTTACTAAGGCATAGACCAACTAAAAGTGGTGCCTTAAGCTGGGAACTGCAAGAAAAGCATTGGTTGTAAAGGGATCTATCTAATCTACGAGTGTCTCTTTGATAACAGCTTTCAACTTGTGTCTCTCTTCTTCTTTTAGATGCTCTCCTGCTTTGACAATTCGCCGCTTATCAATGGTGCGAATTTGATCAACTACTACCCAATTGGACTTTCCCCGTAATTGAATTTCAACCCTGGTTGGATAAGGTCTGGATGTAGAAGTGACCGGAGCAATTATTATCGTATTGAGATGCCTGTTCATCTCATCAGGCGAGATGACAACGCATGGCCTTGTTTTCTTTATTTCACTGCCAATAGTCGGGTCTAAATTAACTACGACAACCTGATATTGATCAAAGGAATCCATTTGGCACGCAGTTATTGGAAGCTATCAATCCTCCAGATCTTCATCTTCAAATAAGTCATCGATCAACAATTGATCCTCTCCATTTTGATGCATTTCTTTAAAAGCATCCTCCCACCCTTCACGTGGCTTTCTGACGGGTTTAAGAATTAGGTATCCTTCTTTCAAGATAAGCTCGACAGTATCCTGAATCCCATACTTATCCAGTATGGCTTTTGCCAACCTGATCCCACGGGAGTTCCCAATCTTGATTACTGAAATTTCCATTGCACGAAGTAATTATAAAGTAATTACAAAAATAGCATCCTGTTGTTGAATTATCAACCCCAACACGTTGGTAGCAAAGTATCTGACAAAGGAATTGAGGTGATGGCTCCAGGTCACCACCTCTCTGGGCTACTCCTCATCCGTAAACTTATACCCCACTCCGCGGACGGAATGGAAGTAGCGGGGCCGGCGGGGTTCCGGTTCGAAGTATTTGCGGAACGAAAGGATAAAATTGTCGATGGTGCGGGTGGATGGGAATACGTCATATCCCCAGACTGACTGCAGGATCTGGTGGCGTGAGACCACCTCGTTTTTCCGGTCGATGAGCAGCTTGAGCAGCATGGCCTCTTTGCGGGTAAGGGTGAGTTTGCCGTTCACGCCTTCGGCTTCGTAGGTTTTGAAGTTCACCTTGTTGTTGCCAAAGCTGTATTCATCGGGGGTGTTTGCCGGACTTTTGGAAGTGCGCCGCAGAAGGTTGTTTACCCGAAGGAGCAACTCCTCCAGGTGAAAAGGCTTGGTCAGGTAATCATCGGCTCCTTTCTTCAGGCCTGCAATGCGATCGGCGCTGGTGTCTTTGGCGGTGAGAAAAATGATGGGCACATCCGTATTGGTCAGGCGTATCTGCTCGCAGATCTGAAAGCCATCCACATCGGGGAGCATGACATCGAGGATCACCAGGTCAAAATGCTGGCCTTCAAAAGTGCGGATGGCGCCTTTACCGTCGGCAACGTCCACCACTTCGAAACCCTCCAGTTCGAGGTTCATTTTGACGGTTTTTCTGATGTTGGCTTCGTCTTCAACGAGCATGATTCTCATTGTCAATTACTTTTTTATGAATGGTCTCAATCAGCCGGTCCGGCTGGCAAAGTTATTCTGAAAATGGTTCCCGTAGGTTCATTGGGCAACACCTCGATGTTTCCACCGTGGGCTTTCACCACCTGGTCAACGATGAACAAACCCAATCCGGTGCCTTTGGTTCGCCGGGTTTCTTCACTGCCAATGCGGTAAAATTTCTGGAAGATATTTTTGCGCTCCTCCTCCGGTATTCCCTGCCCGTTATCTGCAACGCAAATTTGCACCTTGTCTTCACCTTTAGCGCTCAGCGTCACAACCACCCGGGGATGCTCACCGCTGTATTTAATGGCGTTTTCAATGAGGTTGTACAGCACCGAAGTGAGGCCGGCCCTGTCGGCCATGATCAGCGGCAGGTCACCGGTTTCATCGACTTCAAGCTGAATTTCCCGGTTGCGCACTTTGATTCGTTCCACGATATTTCTCGTCAGTTCCGAAATATCCAGTTCCTCAAAATCCGGTTGGTAGGCGTTTTCCAGCTTTGCCGAAAACAGCAGGTTCTCCACCAGCCCCTGCAGGCGCTCATTCTCTTCGTAAGCAGCCTTCAGAAATTCCAGTTCCTTGTCCCGGGGCAGTTCACGCTTCAGCAGGGTTTCCAGCACCAACTGGATGGAAGCAATGGGCGATTTAAGCTCATGGGTAATTGCAAGCAGGAAATTCCGACGCTGTTCATTGGCCTTGATCTCCCTGTGGTAACTGGCATTGATGAACCAGATCCCGGCGCTCAGCGTGATCAGAAAAACCATTCCCTCCCCCAGGATCATCCACTCCTGCCGCCGATACGAAGCTGCCAAATCCTTGTAGATCTTTGAGTTGTAAAACTCCTCCTCGCTTTTCACCAGCCCTTCGGCCACCATGCCCAATTTGTACAGATCTGCTTTTGCCAAAAAGGCATCCCGGTTTTTTGTGAACAAAAGCATGGCCCACCAGGCAAATGCCAGCAGCATGTAAACCATGATAACGTAAGTCAATATGCGCAACCACCTTTTGTTCATTTCACAACGATTTCCAGCATTTTACCGAAGGGTAAGTATAAGGAATCAAGACCTATCAACCATCCAGAACCCCATAATCCGCCATAACTCAGGGATGAGGGGTGAGGGATGAATGAGCTAGCGCCTCCAAACTCTACACTCTAAACCCTACACTCTAAACCTTTTAAAAAAACAGAGTTGAACAGAGTACCCTGCTAACCCCAATAATCCCTGCCTGCCTGCCCGGCGGCAGACGGGTCGGCAGACAGGCTCCATAATCCTCATAATCCTCCATAATCCTCCATAATCCTCCATAATCCTCATAATCCCCATAATCCTCATAATCCCCATAATCCCCATAATCCTCATAATCGCATAATCAATCAAAAAAGCCCTGAACAAACATGCTCAGGGCTTTCGTTGCTAATCGAACACAAGCAATTATGCTTCTTCTTCGGCTGGTGTTTCCACCAGGATGTTTTCATCAACGAGGATGCGGCCGCAGTGTTCGCAAACGATGACCTTTTTGCGCATGGAAATCTCCAGTTGGAGCTGAGGTGGCACTTTGTTGAAGCAACCACCGCAGGAATCCCGTTGCACGGTTACCACGGCCAGGCCGTTGCGGTAGCTTGAGCGGATCTTTTCGTAAGAACGCAGCAGGCGCTCTTCGATCTTCTTGCGGGCACGGTCGCTTTTGCGCTTCAGCTTTTGCTCGTCCTTTTCAGTTTTTTCCTGAATGGCTTGCAGTTCAACCTTTTTGCGTTCCAGGTCGGCCTTTTTGGCTTCCAGGCGCTCTTTGGTCTTGTCAAGTGTTTCCTGCTTGGCAGCTTTTGCGCCTTCGGCCTCGCGGATTTTCTTTTCGGCCAATTGAATCTCCAGGGTCTGAAGCTCGATCTCTTTGGTCAGTGCTTCGTACTCACGGTTGTTCTTTACGTTGTCGAGTTGTTTGTTGTAGCGTTCAATGAGCGCTTTCGACTCGGCGATGTTCATGTTGTAACGTGCAATCTCATCTTCGAGATCTTCAACGCTTTCGCTCAGGCGGCGGATACGGGTCTCCAGACCAGCGATCTCATCCTCCAGGTCGCTCACTTCCATCGGAAGCTCTCCTTTGAGAATCTCGAGCTCATCGAGCTGGGAATCAATCAGTTGGAGTTCGTATAGGCTTTTGAGTTTTTCCTCAACACTTAGTTCTGCCATATTGGAAGAAGTTAATTTTGAATGGCTATTTGTGATAGTAATTCACCGGGTTTGTGATTACACCGGTCAAATGGAGCGCAAAGGTAGAAAAATTTTCCCCAATGATATCCCGTAAAAGCTCGATTGTAAACTGCTCACTTTCAAAGTGTCCGATGTCCATGATTACGATTTTGCCTTCGGCATCGAAGAACTCGTGGTATTTGAAATCGCCGGTGATGAAAACATCCGCCCCGCAAGCAATGGCCTTGCGCAACAAAAAGCTGCCAGAGCCACCGCAGAGCGCCACTTTTTTCACCGGCTGGTTCCGCAATGCCGTGTGCCGGATGAGGGGTGCATTCATGCGCTCGATCAAGTAATCCATGAAGTCCTTTTCTCCCATCGCCTCCGGCAACTCGCCCACCATTCCGCTGCCAAAAGCCGCATCGGCATTTTCCACTTTCACCAGTTCGTATTCATTGATGCCTTCGCTGCGCAACAGTGCCTCTGTCGCCCCAATCAGGGCATCCGGCAGGTAACCTTCCAACCTGAGCCGGTCGGTGCCGCCTGTGATGTAGATGCGTTGCGCCCCTGCCTGCTCCAGTTTGGCCTGCAAAGCACCGGCCTGCGCTGCCTCAACCCGCAGGCTCAGTTTGTGCCCAACGGTCTTAGGAGCCAGGATGCTGGTATTTTTCAATCCCAGTCGCTCCGCAATTTTGGCATTTACCCCCCGGTGATACACATTGTCCAGATTGGTGTGGATGGCGTAAATGGCCACCCCTTCTTTAATGGCCCTGATCACCGTTCGTTCAACGTAGTTGCTGCCATTGAGCCGCTTCAGCCCTTTGAAAACGATGGGGTGATGCGCCACCACCAGGTTACAGCCTTTGGCCGCAGCCTCAGCCACCACTTCTTCCGTGGCATCGAGGCTGCAAACAACACCCGTCACTTCCGCTGAAGGGTCTCCCACGATCAAGCCGGCGTTGTCGTAGCTCTCCTGGTAAACCGGTGGTGCCACATTTTCCAGCACCTTCATTACATCTCGTATGGTCGTTGGCATGAATTCTCTGATTTTGTTGGGCAAACTTAATGAGGATTTGAGGAAGCGAGCCCCCTTTTGTCATCCGCTCCCCCCTTTGTCATCTACCCTCCCCCCTTTGTCATCCGCCGAAGGCGGATCTTCAAACCAAACGTGCTGCTACACGACCGCCAACAATGCCCTGAACAACCCATCGGTAGATCCCCCTGCGGTGCCCTGCGGGCACCCTGGGAGGATGACAAAGGGGGAGTGGGTGCCTGCTTGATTCCTGCTGCCCAATCAACGCTAGCTCCCTTTGTCATCCGCTTTATTAGCTGAAGGTAGGCGAAGGCGGATCTTCAAACCAAACGTGCTGCTACACGGCCGCCAACAATGCCCTGAAAGACCCTTTGGCAATTCCCCCTGCAGCTGCACTGCCGGGCAGCCGCCCCCCCTTTTGTCATCCGCCGAAGGCGGATCTTCATAGCAAACGGGCTGCTACATGACCGCCCACAATGCCCTGAACGCCCCATTGGAAGTTCCCCCTGCGGCTGCCCTGCGGGCACCCTGGGAGGATGACAAAGGGGGAGCGGGCACCTGCTTGATTCCTGCTGCCCAATCAATGCTAGCCCCCTTTGTCATCCACCGAAGGTGGATCTTCAAACCAAACGAGCTGCTACATGACCGCCCACAATGCCCTGAACAACCCTTTGGTAGATCCCCCTGCGGCTGCCCTGCGGGCACCCTGGGAGGATGACAAAGGGGGAGTGGGTGCCTGCTTGATTCCTGCTGCCCAATCAACGCTAGCCCCCTTTGTCATCCGCTTTATTAGCTGAAGGTAGGCGAAGGCGGATCTACAAACCAAACGAACTGCTACAAGGCCGCCAACAATGCCCTGAACAACCCTTTGGTAGATCCCCCTGCGGCGGCCCTGCGGGCACCCTGGGAGGATGACAAAGGGGGAGTGGGTGCCTGCTTGATTCCTGCCGACCAATCAATGCTAGCCCTCTTTGTCATCCGCCGAAGGCGGATCTTCAAACCAAACGAGCTGCTACACGGCCGCCAACAATGCCCTGAACAACCCATCGGTAGATCCCCCTGCGGCGGCCCTGCGGGCACCCTGGGAGGATGACAAAGGGGGAGCGGGTGCCTGCTTGATTCCTGTTGTCCAATCAATGCTAGCCCCCTTTGTCATCCGCTTTATCTGCTGAAGGCAGGCGAAGGCGGATCTTCAAAGCAAACGTGCTGCTACACGGCTGCCAACAATGCCCTGAACGCCCCATTGACAGATCCCCCGGCGGCTGCCCTGCGGGCACCCTGGGAGGATGACAAAGGGGGAGCGGGTGCCTGCTTGATTCCTGCTGCCCAATCAATGCTAGCCCTCTTTGTCATCCCCCGAAGGTGGATCTTCAAAGCAAACGAACTGCTACATGGCCGCCTACAAAGCCCTGAACGCCCCATTGGTAGATCCCCCGGCGGCTGCACTGCGGGCACCCTGGGAGGATGACAAAGGGGGAGCGGGTGCCTGCTTGATTCCTGCTGCCCAATCAATGCTAGC
>PAAY01000020.1 GCA_002698985.1 Saprospirales bacterium
AACCCCAATAATCCCCCATAATCCCCATAATCCCCATAATCCCCATAATCCTCATAACCCTCATAATCCTCACAAGCAATGATCCGCCTGCTCACCTTCCTTGTCTTCTCAACTTTTCTCTTCGCCTGCGGCAAAGACGATGACGGAGGCGGGACTACCCTGCCCACCGTGACCATCGATCACCTTACCCGTTTTGAAGGCAATGAAGACAACACCTTTGATTTTTCTGTCCGTTTGTCAGCAGCTTCAAAGGAGCAGGTGTCCGTTGATTACGAAACTGAAGACCGTTCGGCTGAGGCAGGTGATGATTACGAAGCCACCAGCGGCACCCTGGTTTTCAGTCCCGGGGAAACGCAAAAAGTAGTCTCTGTGCTGGTTTATGGGGACACCCTGAAAGAAGGCGATGAGGAGTTTAACTTGAAACTGCTCAACCCCGTCAATTGTGAGCTTTCCAGCTCCGGTGCCATCGGCACCATCCGCAATGACGACACCTACCTGCCGGTGGACGACCAGGGCTACGTCACCCCTGACAGCTACGCCGGTTGGAACCTGGTTTGGCGCGATGAATTTAACGGAACCACCATCGACCCGGCCAACTGGAAACACGAAACCGGTAACCACGGCTGGGGCAACAACGAACTGCAGTATTACACCGACAGGCCGGATAACAGCTACATCTCCGACGGCAAGCTGGTCATAGAGGCTAAAAAGGAAAATTTCGGGGGCAGCCAGTACACCTCTGCAAGAATGATCTCCGCCGGACTTCAGGAATTCCAGTACGGACGCATCGACATCAGGGCCAAATTGCCCGAAGGGAAAGGCATCTGGCCTGCCCTGTGGATGCTCGGCAGCGATTTCTGGACCACCGGCTGGCCCAATTGCGGCGAAATCGACATCATGGAAATCGTCGGGCATGAACCCTCAACCGTTCACGGTACTGCTCACTGGGGCGACTTCTCAGGCAACCACGTCAGCTATGGAAACAGCACCACTTTGTCCAGCGGGAAATTTTCCGACGAATTTCACGTCTTCACCATTATCTGGGACAATGAAAAGATCCGTTGGTTCCTCGATGACAATCTCTACAACACGCTGGACATAACCCCCTCGGCACTTTCAGAATTCCACCAGCCTTTCTTCTTCATCTTCAACATCGCCGTCGGCGGCAACTGGCCCGGCTCTCCTGACGGCACCACGGTCTTCCCGCAGTACATGTATGTGGATTACATCCGGGTGTTTCAGCAGTAAGTACCGTCGATCTCCCGTTCGACGGCCACAGGTTCACTGTACAACCAAGCCATTTCTCCAGTGAAGTCAAACCCCAGGTGGCATACCATTTTCCAACGCCACCTTCCAGAAATCCTGAGCCGACCAGCATTGCAATTGAAAGCCAGGGTAAGCCTCTGTAAATTTTTTGTACCTGGATGGTTTGAAGTTGACTGGGTCCCACTTTACTTCAATGGCTTTTCCAGCATTGAATTGCTCCTCGACAATGAAATCAATTTCCTTCCCGTCAGCAGTGCGCCAGAATTTCAACTGGTCGCTTTGGTACAGGGTTCTCAATTGACTGAAATAGTATTGTTCCAGCAAGGCACCTTTGTCGCTCCTTAGATCGACAGGGCCAAACCTGTTGAGCAGAGAATTGCGCAATCCGGAATCATTGAAAAATACCTTGGGCATTTTGGTCAGTTCTTTTCTGACATTCCGGAAGAAGGGTTTAACCAGTTGGATGTGGAAGCATTTTTCCAACACATACAAGTAGTTGTCAATGGTCTTGTTATCCACCTGGACGGTTTTCGCCAGTTCGTGTTTGTTCAGAAGATTACCCAGCTGGTCTGCCAAAAGCTGGAACAAAAGGTAAAACTTGCTTTCCATGGACACACCCGATTCCATTAAATCCCGTTTGACATAGGCGTTTTTGAGCTCATTCAGCAAAAACTCTTTGCCCTTCTCGTCTTCTTCCAGCACCACTGCTGGATAGCCACCGTAAACCAGGTATTGGTAGAAGTACCTTTGCAAATCAGGCAGATAGAGTGAAGTGTACCCATCCCGGGCATTCATGAGTTTCAGTTCCCCGATCAGGGCATCGGCTTCACGAAAACTGAGCATCTCGTAAAATGACAATGGATTAAGGGTGAAAACCCTTTTGCGTCCTGCCAGCGAGTCTTTGAAATCACGGTCGATGTAAAATGCGCTGCTTCCGGTGCAAACTACTTTCAGGTTTTCGTCATAAGTGTCGTACAGGTATTTAAGGAAGTTGGTAGGGTTCTTTGCGTATTGAACCTCGTCGATCAGGAGAAACACCCGTTTGTCATCCAACTTTTCAAGAATAGGTGAAGGCTTCGATGCGGTAAAATCGAATACCTTTTCCGGGTGCTGGTTGATGGCTTCCAGTATCCGCAAATCCTCAAATGAGAGGTAGTAAACTGATTCGCCCCGGTCTTTCAACTCTGTGTAAAGTATCCGTAGCAGGGAAGTTTTCCCAACCTGCCTGGCACCTGAAATGATGGTGAAAGCTTTCTCTTTCAGGTGGTTCCGGAAGGAGGAAAGTAAGGTTCTGGATTTGAGCATTTTGGATATTTTTGGATTGCAACTCCAAAAATATCGGATATTTTTGGAATCTCACTCCAAAAATATCGGTTTTACTCCTTGAACCGGCACAGCTTATCGAACCGGGCATATCCCGAAGCAGCCTTTTGGGAGCAGCTTGAAGATCCATTGGAAGCGCCTCTCCAAACGCTTAAAGCACTACATTTGCCAATCCCGAAACAAATTACCAGAGCCTCCACCCAATTCTTGCTTTATGCCCCTCGATCCGGAATTTGCCGCAGAAATAGCACAGCAGCTTTACGGCCTGCGGGCTATCGCCAAACCGCTTCCAGGTGAATTGGATGACAATTTCAAACTGGAGGATTCCGACGGCAACCACTTCATTCTCAAAATTGCCCACCCCGACGCCGATGTCAAATACCTGGCTTTTCAGAATGACCTCCTGCTGCACCTGGACGGCAAAGGCCTTAATACACAGGTGCAGGCGGTGGTGCCCACAATCGAGGGCACATTCATCGGTACCGCAACTGATCCGGAGGGGCGCTCGCGCTACGTCCGGCTGCTGACCTGGGTGCCGGGCAGCTTGTGGGCAGGACTGAAATACCGGAGCGAAGAATTGCTGTTTAGCCTGGGGGCAGCCTGCGGGAGCCTCTGCGCAGTGCTGGAAGGTTTTGACCATCCCGGTGCTCACCGGCAGTTGAAATGGGACCTGCTGCAGGCCGAGTGGACGGCCCCGCATCTCGACGCCATCGAGGAGGAGGAAGTGCGGGAGCAAGCCACTGCGTTTTTAGCGGCTTTTCGCCGGCAGGTGTTGCCGCAGTTGCCTTCGCTGCGCAAAAGCGTCATTCACAACGACGCCAACGACTACAACGTCCTGGTGGACGGCGATCCCGGCAACCAGCGGGTGTCGGGCATCATCGACTTCGGCGATGCGGTGTACACGGCCACGGTCTGCGATTTGGCCATCGCCATCACTTACGGCGTGATGGGATGCAGGGAACCGCTGGAAGCTGCCGTGCAAATCGTCCGTGGCTTTAACGAGGCCTATCCCCTTCGGGAAAACGAGCTGGCCTTGCTGCACACCCTGGTGGGCACCCGCCTGCTCATTTCCCTGACGGCATCGGCCCTCAACCGGCGGCTGCACCCCGACAACGAATACCTGCTCATCAGCGAAGCGCCGTCACGGGCATTGCTGGCCAAATGGGCTGCTATTCACCCCGCCCTGGCACACTACCGCTTCAGGGAGGCCTGCGGCATGGAGCCCTGCCCGCTGCGGCCCGCCTTCGACGCCTGGCTGGCTGCGCATGCGGGGCAGTTGCAACCCGTCATTCATTTGCCGAAGGAAAAAACAGCCACCCTGGACCTGAGCGTGGGCAGCACAGCCCTCGGCCACAACCGGAATTTTGAGGAGCTCACTCGCTTCGCAAAAACCATCGGCCAGATGCTGGAGCAGGCAGGGGCTGAGGCAGGCATTGGCGGCTACGCCGAAGTGCGACCTTTTTACACCACCGATTCCTATGCCACCATGGGCGACAATGGCCCCCGCTGGCGCACCGTGCACCTGGGCGTGGATGTGTGGATGCCGGCGGGAACGCCCGTGCATGCTCCCCTTGCCGGCAAGGTGCTCAGCCTGCAAGACAATGCCGGGGATTGCAATTACGGTCCCACCATCATTCTGGAACACGAACCCGAACCCGGTCTGCGCTTTTACACCCTGTACGGTCATTTAAGTCATGCTTCGCTGCGCAAGTTGGAGCCCGGGCAGGCGGTGCAGGCGGGACAAGTCATTGCAGAAATCGGTAGCCCTCCGGGCAATGGCAATTGGCCTCCGCACCTCCACTTTCAGGTGACCTTGGACCTGTTGGGCAACGAGGGTGATTTCCCCGGCGTGGCATTTCCCGAAGGAAAGGAAAGCTGGCTGAGCCTCTGCCCCGACGGTGCCCCGTTTTTCGGGCTGCCATTGCCCGACGAAAGGAGGGCGAAGGAAACAACTGACGAAGAACTCTACGAAAAACGCCGGAAACACCTGGGCTACAACCTGAGCCTTTCATACCGCAGGCCCCTCCACATGGTGCGGGGTTACATGCAGTACCTCTACGACACCAACGGCCGCCGCTACCTGGACACCGTCAACAATGTGCCGCATGTGGGCCATCAACACCCGGCCGTGGTGGAGGCCATCAGCCGGCAGGCCGCTGTGCTGAATACCAACACCCGCTACCTGCACCGCAACATCGTGGAACTGGCAGAGGAACTGTTGGCCACGCTGCCCCGGCCGCTGGAGGTGGTGTATTTCGTCAACTCTGGCAGTGAAGCCAACGAACTGGCCTTGCGCCTGGCCCGCACCTGGTCGGAACAACGGGATATGGTGGTGGTGCAATGGGGCTACCACGGAAATACCACCGGCTGCATTGATATCAGCAGCTACAAATTTGACCGGAAGGGGGGGCAGGGTGCCCCGCCCCACACCCATGTTGTGCCCATGCCGGACAGGTTCAGGGGGCTGTACACCGGTAAAAATGCCGCCGGAAAATACGCTGCTCATGTGGGGCAGGCTATCAAAGCGGTGCAGGCTGAAGGCAGGGGCATCGCGGGTTTCATTTGTGAGAGCATCCTCTCATGCGGAGGGCAGATACCCTTGCCGCAAGGCTATCTGAAAGAGGTGTACAACAAGGTGCGAAAAGCAGGTGGCCTTTGCATCGCCGATGAAGTGCAGGTGGGCCTCGGCAGGGTAGGGGATGCCTTCTGGGGTTTCGAGCTGCAGGGCGTGGTGCCGGATGTGGTGACCATCGGCAAGCCCTTCGGCAACGGACACCCCCTGGCGGCAGTGGTAACCACAAGGGCAGTGGCAGAGCGCTTTCACAACGGAATGGAATATTTCAATACCTTCGGCGGAAACCCGGTGAGTTGCGCCGCCGGACTTGCCGTGCTGCGAACCATCAAAACGGAAGGCCTGCAGGAACAGGCCCGGCTAACCGGTAATTACCTTCGGGAAATGCTGACCGAACTACAAGACCAATACCCCGAGATCGGCGATGTACGGGGGTATGGCCTGTTTCTGGGCATCGAGCTGGTGCAGCCGGGCAAG
Organism: Saprospirales bacterium; assembly: GCA_002698985.1. Classification (GTDB taxonomy): domain Bacteria; phylum Bacteroidota; class Bacteroidia; order Chitinophagales; family Saprospiraceae; genus UBA6168. Next base: position 5,639 of record PAAY01000020.1, read on the forward strand.
AAAAAGCCCAATAGGCAACTGGCAACAGCCATCGCCAACCGCATGCGCCAATGCGGCATCCTGATGAGCACCGACGGCCCGGATGACAATGTGCTGAAAATAAAACCGCCACTCTGCTTCTCCCGTGAAAACGCCGAATGGCTGGTGGAAATGGTGGGGGGGAGGATTGAGGAATTGAGCCCCGAATCCCGATCCCGAAAATTTTCGGGATCGGGGGAGGAATCGAGGAACTGAGGAACTGAGGAATCGATCATGGCATCCGCTACTAAAATCATTTTTAGATTGAAGATGCCTGGAAATTCTATTGTTTTAAAGAAGTTTTTAGACCATCTTCACCAACCCCTCTCAACTCCTCTCAACCCCTCTAAACCCCTCTCAACAAAAAAAACTTGCTATGCGCGATAAATTTCTACTCAGATTGATCTTGTTGACGGCTACGGTAGTCTTTGGGTACATATTGATCCGGACGGTTCTCACTTCGGATTTCAATCCCATGGTCACCGAATTATTTGCTGCAATTATTGGCTTTGCCCTCACCGTAATGACCACCTCATTGCTTTTGAGTAAACAAACGGAAGCCGAGTTGCGAAAAGAGGAAAGTGTTCAGTTTTTAAACCTGAAAATGAATATCTATGTGGAGCTGCTGAATCAGCTTAAAGATATTATTGCAAAAAAGCGAATTAACCCGGATGACGTTATGGAATTGCGACTGCTAAATCAACGCATATCATTCATTGGCAGTCCGGATGTGTTGGTGGCCTTCAATAAATTTGTACGGGCATTTGCAGAAATTGCCCATAAACAGGAAAAAGGCGACGAAATGATTGACAACCTGCTGGACGAAATGAGCCTTCTGACGGTACATATCAGAAATGACCTTTTCCAGACAAGTAAAAAGCATTTGAATGCTGATGAAATAAAAGGAATAATTCTCAGCAGTGATGATTTGCTGGACATAAATGCCCGTTAAGAGACGAGAATGACCCAGGTGAAATAATCATCCAAGTCCGGGCAATGCCACATCTTCGTAGGGTATTGTTTTTAATATATGCTCGGTGGCAGCAATGCGGGCTTCCGATTTCTTATCGGCCTTGATGATGACCCATGGGCACAGATCGGTGTTGGTTTTTTCAAACATCCAATTCTTGTATTTGGTGTATTCATCCCAGAGGGTTTGGGCGTTTTCGTCCACCGGGGTCATTTTCCATTTTTTCAAGGGGCTGGATTTTATGTCAGCAAAACGGCGTGCCTGTTCTTCCTTTGAAATGGAAAAGTAAAATTTGATCAGGTAAGTTCCCGATTCCACGATCATCCTTTCAAACTCGTTGACCTGCCCCATGAATTGCTGGTATTCCGTTTGGGTGCAGAAGCCGTTTACCGGTTCCACGACTGCGCGATTGTACCAGCTCCGGTCGAACAAGACAATTTCACCGGGCTTTGGCAACTGATTCACATAGCGCTGAAAATACCACTGGCCTTTTTCTTCATCCGTTGGCTTGGGAAGTGCCACTTTTCGGTAATAACGGGGATTGATATGGGCAGTGATCCTTCTAATGGCCCCGCCCTTTCCGGCTGCATCTCGACCTTCGAACAGGATGACGACTTTTTTATCCTCTTTGATCACCCAATTTTGCAATTTTATCAACTCTGCCTGCAGTTCCCTGAGCTTGAGCTCATACCTCGTTTGCCGAAGTATTTTTTCGTAATTAATCTTTTTTTCAGCAAAAAGATATTTCAGGCCAATTTTGGTGTTCAGGACTTCTATATCCTCCGGTGTAAGGTTGAGTTGATCTGTTTGCTTAACCATGGTGCAATATTTTCAGAAAAAAATTAAAGGTCTAGTTGTTCCACTTGCCGGTAATACCGGATGATCACATTGGGATCCGGCAGCAGCACAGCCTTTGATTTATTTTTTCCGGGATAATTGAATTGCGACAAAACATAACGCATACTTTCCAGCCTTGCGGTTCGTTTGTCGTTTGTTCTCACAATGATCCAGGGGCTGAAATTGGTGTGGGTTTTAGAGAACATCTGTTCTTTGTAGTGGGTGTATTTGTCCCAAAGTTCCTGGCCTTTCATATCCACCGGGCTGAATTTCCAGCGTTTCAGCGGGTTCCGCAGCCTGGAGTCAAAGCGCTTTTTCTGCTCCTCCTTGGATATAGAAAACCAAAACTTGATGACCTTGATACCATCTTCGTACAGCATGTGCTCAAATTCCGGCACCTGCGACATGAATTGGTTGTACTGCTTTTGGTTGCAGAATCCCATCACCGGTTCCACCACTGCCCGGTTGTACCAGCTCCGGTCAAAAAAGACGATCTCACCGGGATTGGGCAATTCCTTGATGTATCTTCGGAAATACCACTGGCCTTTTTCTACTTCGGTGGGCTTTGACAAGGCTACCACCCTCATAGAACGTGGGTTAAGGTGCTCTGTAAAGCGTTTGATGGAGCCACCTTTACCGGCAGCATCACGGCCTTCAAAAATGATGGCTACCCTCATTTTCTTGTTGGCGATCCATTGCTGCAGCGTTACCAGCTCGGCCTGAAGCATGCGGAGTTCCTCTTCATACCGTGCATGTCGGAGCTGTTTGTTGATCTTGATGTTTTTTGTGTTGGCAATGCTGATCAGATCGGATCGCTTTTTTGCCTTTTGGAAGTCTTCTAATGTGAACATGCGGTAATTCCTTGGTTTGAGACGGAAAGAAATAAAACTATTCCCGAATCGTCCTGCCTAAGTTGGGAAAAGTCCGCAACCTGAAAAAACAGGAGTCGTCCCGAATTTTACCTGACCTGGGCAATGCCCCCTTAGGAACAAAATATCGTCCGGATCATATCCAACATTTTGAGACTGCGAGCCAAAGGCACGCAAACAAGAAATTGGGCAGTTTGCTACCAATATGTCGTTCCTGCGGGACGGGCAAGTAGAATTCGGAATGACTCATGTTTCTCTCAACCCCTCTAAACCCCTCTCAACGAATAAGTCACTTCATGCAAAGCACTCAGCCATCACTTCATCACCTCTTCCTCTCCCTTCAGGTATTTATCGAGGAAAGTAAGAATGGCACCGTAGCCTTTGATCTCGTTCTCCTTTTTGACGAAACCATGTCCCTCATCAGGAAAGACGATGTATTCAACGGGCACGCCGTTTTTCTTCACGGCTTCCACAATTTCATCCGATTCCACCTGCAGCACCCGTGGATCGTTGGCGCCTTGCAGCACCATGACGGGGTTCTTCACCTTGTCCGCATGGAACAGCGGCGATATTGCTCGAAGGCGAACAGAATCGGCTGAGAAGGGGTCGCCGAGCTCCTGGTAAAGGGCATTTCGGAAGGATTCCCAGTACGGCGGGATGGATTTCAGGGTGCGCAGCCAGTTGGTCACTCCGAAGATGTTGACGCCAACTTTGAATTCTTCGGGCGTGAAGGTCATGGCGGCCATGGTCATGTAACCTCCGTAGCTTCCGCCAATGATGCCGATTTTGTCCGGATCGATGTAATCCTGGGCGGCCAGCCAGTCTTTTCCGGCGATGCAGTCCTTCAGGTCTTTGTCGCCGTGGTTGCGGTCGTCCATTTTGTAGAAAGTTTTTCCATATCCGCTGCTGCCCCGGTTGTTCACCGCCAGGATGGCGTAGCCGTGATTGACCAGGTATTGGATGAGCGAGAAATAACCGACCCTGCTTTGTCCGCCGGGGCCACCGTGTACCCAAACGAGTGCGGGAACTTTGTTGCTGGCACTGGCCTGATGTGGCTTGTAATAGATGGCCGGAATTTCCAACCCGTCGAAGGATTTGAAGCGCACCACCTCCGCTGAAACGAGGTCGTCGGGATTGATTTCCGGGTTCAGCGTTTCGGTCAGTTTCTTCATTTCTTTCGTCTCAAAATTGTACACATACAGGTTGTTGGGAGCCCGGGAAGTACCCACCGTAAGGCGCATCAGTTTTTCGCTGTCGGAAATGTTGACGGCCACCACGTTGCCATCCGGTATTTGTGGAAAGTCGATGGCTTTGCCGGTGGCGTTGTCCAGGATGGTCAGGGAGTTTTTACCGTCTTCGTTGATGGCTATGACGCGGTACTTTTCGTTTTCACTGAGGTAGCTGTACATCACGTCCCAGTTGGTTTCGAAAAGTGTTTCCTTGCTGCCGTCTTCGATGTTGTATTTCACCAGGTAGGCGAATTCCTTGCCCACGTTGGTGTTGTAAAAGAAATGTTTGCCATCCTTGCTGAAGCCGGAGGCGCCGTACTGGCCGGGGTTTTCGGGGTCTGAAATTTCCGTCGTTTCGCCGCTGGCAATGTTGTAGAGGAATAGCTGGTTTTCACTGGTGGTCAGTGTTCTGGCAAGTGCCAGCATGTTGCCGTCGTCAGAAATGCCGTCCACATCCAATCCATCGTTGTTCTGGTAAATCATCTCTGGTTCCCAAACCCCTATCTCCATTTGATACAGGTCGAAAAACTGCGGGTCGCGCTTGTTGGAAATGTAGTACATGCCTTTTTTGTCGCCGGTCCAGCCGGCAAAAGCGGCCTTTTCGGTTTCGCCGGGTGTCAGGTCAACGGAGCTGCCATCAGGGTTGAGCAGGTACAGGTGGTCAATTTCGTTGCCTCCTTTGTCGGCGGTGTAGATGATCAGGTTTGTTCCCGGTACATAGTCCACGGCGAAGTAGGACTCCACGGTGGAGTTGGTCAGTTGTCGTTTCGAGCCATCGGCAATGTTGATCTCGTAGAGATTGAAAATGCCACTTTCATCGCTGTGCACCAGCAGTTTGGTCTCATCGGGAGAGAAGGCGCCGCCACCCACCCGGGTGTTCTGGTAAAACTGCTCGATGGAGTATTGTTTTACTTCCCGGGCCTGTTCCTGGTCGGGGGCTTCCTTGCACGAAAAGCAAAGGATGAAAAGTGAAAAAAGCAGAATGGTTAGTTTGTTCATTGATCAATGATTAGGTGGATGAATGAGTATTCAGACGGAAGGTAAGGCAAGGCCGTTACGAATCGAAGCCATCGATCTTTTCTTCGACCAGTCGGCTGCTCAGCAGGATAAACGCAACCCGTGCCGATCGGAGGATTCGATAATTGCCGACGCAATCGGTTCCTCAAACCACCGTTTCATTCCCTACTTTTGTCCGCATTGTTCAATAACCAAATCACATCGACATGATCAAATACTGCTTTAAAAGAATGGCGACAGTGTTCGCACTGGTCGTCATTTTTATGGTGCAACTGACCGCCCAGCGGGGCATGGTATGGAGCACGGATAAAGATGTTTACTACACCTATGAAGAGGGCGGCATTTTCCGCTATGAGCTGCCTTCGCAGAACAAGGTGGAGGTGGTCAATGCCAATGACCTGAAGCCAGGTGTGGTAGCCAGTCCCCTCCGCGTCCAGAGCTTTTCTTTCAGCCAGGATGGCAGCAAATTGCTCATCTTCACCAACAGCAAAAGGGTTTGGCGAAGAAACACCCGTGGCGACTACTGGGTGCTGGATTTGCGAAGCAAGGAATTGAAACAGCTCGGAAAAGACCGCCCGGAATCTTCCCTGATGTTTGCGAAGATAAGCCCTGACGGCACCAAGGCCGCTTACGTCAGTGAGCGCAACATCTATGTGGAAGACCTGGCAACCGGACAGGTGAAACGCCTTACCGACACCAACGGAACCCCAAAGCTCATCAACGGAACTTTCGACTGGGTTTACGAAGAAGAATTCAACTGCCGCGATGGCTTCCGCTGGAGCCCCGACAGCAAGCGAATCGCCTACTGGCAGGTGGATGCCAACAAAATCCGGGATTACTACATGCTCAACACCACCGATTCGGTGTACAGCCAGGTGATGCCCGTGGAGTATCCCAAAGTGGGCTTCCCGCCCTCGCCGGTTCGCATCGGTGTGGTGGGCATCGATGACGGAAAAACCCGCTGGATGAAAGTGCCCGGAGACCCGGCCGAAAATTACATCGTGCGCATGGAGTGGACCCCCTCAGCCGAGGAGGTGATCTTGCAGCAACTCAACCGCAAGCAAAACAAAAGCACCATCTACCTGTGCAATGCAGATATGGGCAATGCCAAAGCCATTTACACCGACACCGACGATGCCTGGGTGAGCACTTTCAACGAATGGCTGGGAAGCGAAACCGGCTGGTACTGGCTAGATGGCGGCAAGAGCTTCCTCTGGGTGAGCGAAAAAGACGGCTGGCGCCACCTCTACCGCATCAGCATCTATGGCAAAAAGGAGACCCTGCTCACACAGGGCAAGTACGATGTGATGAACATTGCCCTGGTGGATGAGAAAGGCGGAAACCTGTTTTTCTACGCTTCGCCGCTGAAATCCACCCAGCAATACCTCTACCAGGTTCCGCTCAACGGAAAAGGGACACTGCGCCTGCTCTCGCCAGCCAAAATGGAGGGCACCCACAGTTACACGGTTTCTCCTTCGGGTAAATATGCGCTGTGGACCTTCCACAACCACTTTACCCAACCCATGCGGGCCTGGGTCAAATTGCCCGACCACCAGCCCTTGGCCGGTCAGGACGATCTGACGAAAATGTACGACCCCGCCGCTGCTGAAAACTCCCGGGTGGAGCTGTTTGAGATCACCACCGAAGAAGGGGTCACCGTGGACGGCTGGATGGTCAAGCCCGATGATTTCGATCCTGAAAAGCGCTACCCGGTGGTGTTCTATGTGTACAGCTACCCCGGCACCCACACCGTTTACGACGGCTGGGGGCTTGGCCGCAGCAGCATCTACAATGGCGACCTCGCCGAAGACGGCTACATCTACATCAGCCTCGACAACCGGGGCAGCGACCTGCCCAAAGGCCGTGCCTGGCGCAAAGCCATTTACCGCAAAGTGGGGCAGGTGAACAGCCGCGACCAGGCCCTGGCTGCCAAACAGATCATGCAGTGGCCCTTTGTCGATACCTCACGCGTGGCCGTGTGGGGCTGGAGTGGTGGTGGCTCCACCACCCTCGACCTGCTCTTCCGCTATCCTGAAATTTACAAGGTGGGTATCTCTGTGGCTCCCCTGACCAACCTGCTGCTCTACGACAACATCTACACCGAGCGCTTCATGGGCCTTCCTTCGGAAAACATGGACGACTACATCGAAGGCTCTGCCACCACCCACGCCAAAAACCTGCAGGGCGACCTGTTGCTGGTGCATGGCACCGGCGACGACAACGTCCATTACCAGAATGCCGAAGTGCTCATCAACGAGTTGGTGAAACACGGCAAGCTGTTCCAGATGATGGCTTACCCGATGCGCTCTCATGGCATTTTTGAAGGGGAGGGCACCCGTGACCACCTGAGGGCCATGTGTACGCAGTTTCTCAGAACTCACTGCCCGCCGGGCCCCGCAAAGGGCAATGCAAAGCCCTGAGTTTTATCCAACCGATACGATCGCTGAAAGCGATCGTATCGGTTTTCTCACAGCTCTCCTTCTTCCGGGTGTTTTTCCTGTCTCAATTTTCTTCGGCGCTCGATCAACTTATCCACCCGGGTCAGTACAACATTGACGACCAGCACCAGGCCGGCACCGATGGCCGCCTCGGTGATCATTCCTGCCCCTGCCATGGAACCGATGGCCGAACTGCACCACACCGTGGCCGCGGTGGTCAGCCCGTGCACGTCAGCCCCCTTTTTGAAGATGATGCCGCCGCCTATGAAGCCCACTCCCGTAACGATCTGACCAATGATCCGGGTGACATCGCCTTCTCCACCGGCCGTCATTTTTAGTGATATGAGAACGTACAAAGCCGCCCCCATTGAAACGAGGATGTTGGTGCGCAGCCCAGCTGATTTTTGTCGCAACTGACGCTCGAGGCCAATGACAGCGCCCAATGCCATTGCCACGACCAGATTGATGGTGAAGGTTGAAATATCCATCGTATTGTTTTGGGCTAAGATACTTAAATGGGGAGGGACTGTAGATTTGAAAAATCGAAGAACGACTGCCCCGAAAGCCATCGGGGCACTCAAGAACTGAAGAATTGAAGAATCGAGAGGGGCAGGTTCAGAGTTTGAGTCCGCCTTTCTGACTGATAAAAGAGGTTCTACAGAAATTCAGATAGCAGACAAGCTCAAATCTTCAAATCTTCGATTCTTCAGTTCCTCTACTTTTTCCGGTACTTATCATTCATGCTGATCCTTTCCATGATCATCGGAATGATCTTTTCGAGGCGGCGCAGGCGGGTTTCTTCTCGTTTGGCTTCACCAACGTAATCGGCATATTCCCGTTTGTGGGAGAGGCTCAGGCTTTCGAAGGCCGCTTTCAGGTCGGCATTTTCATTCAGGGCATTTTGCAGCTCATCGGGAATGATCAGCGGTTTGGTGCCTGCTTTGGCAGGTTTGATGCGCTTGCCCTGTTTTTGATTTAGAATGGCCTCGTGGAGGTAGGCAGTGACCGTGTCTGCATCGATTTCCTCCAGTTTTTGGAAGCGCATTTGCCGGAGGGCCTTGGTGGTGCCTTCCTGGGCGTTTATGAGCAGCCCTTTGGGATCGGAAAGCAGGGCCCCCTGGAAAAACCAGATTCCGACATAGGATTTGAAAGCCCCCAGGCCCACCACATTTTTCCCTTTCAGGGTGTAGGTAGGGGCGCCCCATTTGATGGTTTCTTCCAGCTCGGTTTCGGAAATCAGCTGGCGCAGCAGGTTCAGCTCTGTGGCCCATTCCGCGTGCTTTTCAATGTATTCTTCAACCTTGTTCACTTTTTTCATCGTCGCAATTTTTTATGCAGCCTTCGCAAAAATGGGGCAAATGTGCCAAGGCTGGATTCCAGCAATACATTTTCACCCCCGCGGTCCCAATTCATGCGAAGAAAAAATGGTCAGGCACTTTGCAGAGCCTCCATTTGAACTTTATTGAATGGGCTTTTTGAGTTAGGTTTGGCGAGGTTCCGGAAGGTGAATAGACTGTATGAATGAAAGATGTAGCGGAAAAAGAGAACCAATATCTTTTCACATACCAAACCCAAAACATCATGAAAAAGCTCCTCCTCTTTGCAGTGCTCCTTTGCTCACAAACGCTCTTTGCCCAAAACGACTGGATTGGGAATGTGCATTTTGACAATGCCGGTAGAAAACTGTTCATCAAGTCAAATGGGCAGATTGTTTTGCGGATGGCCCATAGTTTTCATGATGATGCGCTTGCCGTGTTGGATTCAGCGGGAAATCTGGTGAAGAAGTTTGATGTCAATGGTGAGGATTGGGGAGGGATTGGAAGTTTGATGGATTTAGGTGATTCTACCATCGTTTTTTTTGAAGGATTTGAGTGCGATATAGTTTATGCCAATTATTTGATCTTCGATGAAAACTGGGACTACGTAGGAGGTGGTCATCTTGGTTTAACAGGTCTTGGCACTATCTATCAATTGGAGGATAGCAGTTATATCAACTATATGAACTTCTCCTCCTATCAATATATTCAAAGATGGAATTCCGATTTTTCATTGGAGATTGACGAAAAGAAGATCTATGGAGTCAATGAGGCGTTCATCGTCGCTCCTGGCGATACCTTATATTTTTATGACAGTGGAAAGCTTGTCAAGACGACAGCAGATTTCGAAGAAATCAAATCTGTAGATATACCTCAGGTCTCATTCCTTGAATTGGCCTCAGACGGCTCCCTCCTCGCTTTTGGGCAGAATTGGATTGCCAAATATGACACTGATCTCAACCAAATCGGGTTGATCGATGACCTCCCAACCAGTATTAAAAACGTCTCTGTTGCGGTTGGAGAATTTGCTGTATTGACTGATATCCCTTCTGTAATCAGGTATGATAACCTTTTACAGGAAATAGGTGGGTTTGATGTTGACACTGTTTCAGGCATGAGAATAGAAGACTTCGCTTACGCCGGTGATAAACTGGTATTAGGTGGTACAAAAACGTGGGGATTTCATGATAATAAAAACAGATCGGGTTTTGTAAAACTTTACACATTGGAGGGACAAACCGAAGCAATGCAAGGTGACGTGGAATTAACGGACATGAAATTTCTTGGATCCAGTTTTTCGAAAGGATTCTTACTTCCAACCGTGTCCAAAGTAACCTATACCCAGGTTGCTGTTACCGTTAAAAATAACTCATCAGATACACTGCGCAGCGTGGTATTGAATACCAGCCTGTATCCGATAAACCTGATGTTTTGGTGCCCTTTCATTCGGGAGTACAATTGGGAAATAAACGGTTTGGAAATACCCCCGGGTGAGGAAGGTGATTATGTTCTTGATACCATTCAGGTAGTTCTTGGTAACAGTTCAATTCAGGGCCCTCTCTGCTTCTGGCTCTCTCTCCCCAACGAAAGCTGGGACACCGACAACGAAAACGACGTCTTTTGCACCAGCCTTCCGGTGGCTGCAAAACCTGAGCAGGTGCTGAAGGAGTTCAGTGTATTCCCCAATCCCGCCAGCGGTCAGTTGCATGTGGTTTGGGAACAGTGGATGCCCACGGAACAGGCCAATTACGTGCTGAAAGACATGCTGGGGCGCACCCTCAGGCAGTGGGAGGCCAACCCTGGCATGGGTCAGCAGGAACTGTCACTCGATGCTGTTCCGGCAGGGGTTTACACCTTACAGCTGCAATCCCGGGGTCAACTGCTGGGCATTGCGAGGGTGGTGGTGCAGTAGGGATGCCTATTATGATTCCAATCCGTTCATTGCGAAGTGGTCTTTGCTCAAAAATTCTGTACATCATGAAAAAGCTCCTCCTCTTTGTAGTTCTCCTTTGCTCACAAATGCTCTTTGCCCAAAACGACTGGATTGGGAATGTGCATTTTGACAATGCAGTGGATAAAATATTTGTCAAGTCCAACGGTGAGATCCTTTTGCAGATGAAAACCAAAAGCGATGGGATCATTGTACTTGATTCGATGGGTACCCTTGTGAAAAAATTGCAATTGAACAACGGATATGCTGGGAAAATAGGTGGAATTCTGGAACAAGGTGACAGCACCCTTGTGCTTATTTCCGGTTCTTCTTGCGACGCATTGTTCATCTCATATTATGTTTTTGACGAAAATTGGGAAATGATTTCGGAAGTATATCCACAAGCCCCGATATACGGGGCTGGGTCGTTTTACAGACTGGAAGATGGCTCCTGGGTCATTTATGACAATGACCGAATCGAAAGGTATGATCCTGATTTCAATGCTCTTATCGGGCATCGAAACACCAACAGTTATGAAGAGGCGTTTGTGATCGTACCGGGTGATACCATGATATTGGTGGATGGCTTACAGTTGATCAAAATGACTTCAGATTTCGAGGTAGTCAAATCAACCATAATTTCTCAGGTTTTTGACCTCGAACTGGCTTCAGACGGTACCATCCTGGCTTTTGGCCTGGACTGGATTGCCAAGTACGACACAGAGCTGAACATGTTGGATATCAAAGGCTATCCACACGGTTATTACAAACAGGCAGCAGTGACAGATGGAGAATTTGCGGTGCTGACCGATGTACCTTCGGTGGTTAGGTTCACCAACGATTTACAGATGATTGGAGAGTTTGAGTTGGAAAATATCGAAAGCGTGACCTTCAACGACCTCAGCTATCATACCGGTAAACTGGTGTTGGGTGGTGGAAAAAGATGGGGTACAATTCAACATGGCAACCAGTCAGGCTTTCTGAAATTTTACACCCTCGACGGGCAAACGGATCCCATCTATGGGGATGTACAACTCAATGGGGTTGAACACCTGGGCTCCATGCATTCCGTTTGGGTTGGCCCAAATCATTGGAATGTTACCTTTTACGACATTAAAATCGACATCGAAAATAAATCTTCGGATACCCTTCATACTGTTGTCCTAAATTCGAGAATGGATGTTATCAGTATACCTATTGGGTGCATCATTTTCAGGGAATACTCCTGGCTCATAAATGATCTCGACATCCCCCCTTACCAGTCTGGTGAAGCATTTCTGGACAGCATCGAGTATAAAGTTCTAAATACTGAAACACCGGATTTTGCTCCCTGCTTCTGGCTCTCCCTCCCCAACGACAGCTGGGACACCGACAATGATAACGACGTCTTTTGTGCCAACCTGCCGGTAGCTGTAAAACCAGAAAGGGTTCTGAAGGAGTTCAGCGTTTTCCCCAATCCTGCCGGCGGGCAGTTGCAGGTGGCCCGGGAGTCGTGGATGCCCACCAATCAGGCCAGCTATGTGTTGACCGATGTGCTGGGTCGAGCCATTGCCGCCTGGAACGTAGAGCCGGCTTCAGACAGGCAAAGCCTCAATCTCGAAAACGTACCCGCCGGGGTTTACACGCTTCTTGTAAAATCCAGAGGACAAGTGCTTGGTGCAGCGAGGGTGGTGAAGCAATGAGAATAGACGCAAAACGCAGTGGTGCCGATGGCTTGGTATGTATCATTTGGGAATGTGGTTTTCCGAAATGGCACATGTCAAATTCTTGGTGCCGTTTCGGAGTCGGCATAGCTCATCTTCTTCCCAGCAGGGCATCGTTGTAATAGCGCACGGCTTTTTTGTAGTTTTTTTGAGACAGCCTGTGAAACAGCTCGGCACTAAGCCAGGCTCCAACGCCGATGACCCCACCTGTGATCATGGGGTTGTCGCCGTGGTCTCTGCGGAATTCTTCAGTGCCGGTATGCAGCATGGTTAAAAATGAAATGGTTCCGACAATGGTGAGGCAGGTGCCTATGACCCCATCCGCTCTGGATTTTTTATAGCGGCTGTGACTGACCGGATATTTTTTTAAAAACTCCGCCAGGTTTTTTCCACGGTAACCTACTGGCTCAAGGTTGCCGCCTGTGCCCAATTGATAAAAATAAACCGATGGCCCTTTGCTTAGCATCAAAGGCGATATGCTTACTTTTTTCAGGGGATATTCAACCAGACTGATGGTGTCTTGAGCGGGAGCCTTTTGGATAAAAAGGCCCAATGTGAAAACGATGAAAATGCTTGTATATAGTTTCATATTTGAAAGTTTTATCCACTTACTTATCAACTATTGCCCGGTGTTTGAACACGCCGTCCTTCAATCTTCCGTAATAGTAACTATCACCGTTCCTGTCCTCGGCATATAGATCAACGGTCAGCTCAATGGTGATGTCATAAATGAGATAAAAAGGAGTTTCGGTTATTTGAAGGTCGGTAATGACCAGTTTGTCATTTTTGTTTTTGCGTTCTGTGGAGCCATTGTGAATCCAACCTTGAATACAGTCCGTTCTTCTGTCAAAACCTGCATAATAAGTGGTATCCCCGCAATTCCAGGTAATAGATAATCTCCAGCCATTTTGATTTTCCTTGTTTTCCCATTCTTTTTCACCCAGGCTGATAAATTCATCCATGAGGGTTTTAATAGCGGGCAAGGTGCTGTCGGCACTTTCCAGGGCAGGTGTCGAGAGAGCTATTTTAGGTATTAAATAATTGGTTGGGACTCCAGCGCATGTAACGGTTGAATGTTCTGGTTTTTTAGCATAGAAGAGAAAAGACAATCCCACTCCGGAAAATTTGTTGGGATCAATTTCAAAGGGATAAGAGGAGGTGCCCCTTGTGAAATAAGTAGTGAGGTTGTTGTATAAATCGTCGTCCGAAACGCAAAATTCCTGGCCTTTGATGGTTGCTTTGAAATACTGATCGGAGCTGATTCCGTCGCAGGAAAACTTAAGGGCTTTGGTGCATTGATACTGCAGGTTGTAAAATGGATGAGCATCATCTTTTTTACAGGAGTTGGAAATGCTCAGTGCCAACAGAATAAAAAATATCTTTTTCATTGGTGGATGGTTTTAAATGGCCGGAGGCCAACCCGTTGAGGGCCTCCGGCAGTTTGATATTCAGTCAGTTGCATCATGGAATGGGACCACCATCGGTAACATTCAGCACAAACAATTGCTGTGTATCAGAGCAGTTGTTTCGAGCCTGCAGTTGCACCTGGCCTTCCGTCATGTCGGCATCCCATAGCACCTCAATGCAATGGCCAATAGTATTGACGATGGTTCCGTTTTGCACGAACCATTCAAATTCCATGTTGGAATTTAAAGAAATATCTGTATTGCAGTACTGGTATGTATGCTGTGAAGGTGGATCAACCGCTTTTGGGCCAGTCACGGCAATGCCGCCAAACCCACCAGCCAGAGTGCGTAAATCCCTCGTGATAGTGTTATCATCTGTAATGTTTTCAGCACAGTTTGAAGTCCATTCTGTGGTTACTTCGTTAAAATTCGGCAATTGTGTGATTTCAACGATGTGGGGTTCCTGAGTGGTGATGAATCCAGGAATCCCGCCTTGATTAACCCAATCTATTGTTATCACATCATCGCCGTAGCCATAGGCACGGTAAACTGCAGACTCACAGCTTGTGAATCTCAGCGATGCTCCCATAGGGGCATCGCAATCGGGACAGCAATCTTTGAGGATGGCAAAGATGATGGCAAAAGTAATTTTAGCAGCGGATATGTAAATGGAGGCACTTTGAATGGTACTTGTGACTATGGTGAGTCCCAAATCAATAGCCGCATTCTTAATGATCCCTAAAAAAGCCGTCGCCGTTAACCATCCTTCAAATACTCCTGTGAAGAAGCAACTAACTTCTAACCAGAAATCACAGCCACGGTTACCAGTGAGGCGTCCATCCATGAGACTGTACTGCTCTCCGTTTGCACCCCAAATGCCTGTGAGATAATCCAATGAACTTTTGACATATTCTGACATTGCCCTGAGCAATTCTTTCTCATCGCAGGTCAGTTTTGTACTTGATTCAATTCCGGGTTCCAGTGCCTGTACCCGCAATTTGATTACATCCAGTCCTTCCTGGTTAGCTATGCCGTTCAGAACTGCGTTGGCGATTTCTAAATAAGCGGCATTGTAATTGGCACTGGAAAATCCATTGGAAAGCAGGTAATTCAGCCTTCCATTGATATCCAGTCCACTCATGGTAGCTTCAATATTATCCCACGAAATTCTGGCAGTGTCTTGAAGTTCCGTAGGAAGGTATTCTCTGATTAATGAGTCAGGAGAGTACAAAGCAAAGCTGTTCTCCAGGTAGTAGGAAAATGAAGATCCATAGACACTGAACGTTTCAACTGAATAATTACAGGTTGGCGGAGAACTCAAGAATTGAGATTCCGGTAGTGACTCTGAGGTATAATCTTTTGTACAACTTAACATCAGCAAAGTCAAGATTAAGCTAAGAGCAACAAGAGGGCTAAGAAAAGTGATCCTTTTCATAGTTTTGCAAAGTTTTAATTAACAATTTGCCCTTCGTCGTCACCGTCCAGGATAAACGGCGAGGGGCTTTTAGTGAATATAATCTTCGTGCGCACGCAAAGATTACAAGGTTGACTTCCTGCTGAAGACACCTCCTCCGCTGATCGCCAAACACATTAAAATCTGATCTTCAGAAAGGAAGGATAATTAGGGTAGTAAATGGCGCTTTTGATTGTGCAAAAAAAAAAAAACTAAATACCAGTCAAGTGTCTGATTAAAATTTTTCAAAATTTAACAATTGCCGAAGATGGGATGGCATATTGATGCCGGAGCGAAACATCATTTACTTTGGGTTCAGTCTTGGTTGGAGGTGTTACCTATGTCAAAGGGGCAAAGGAGCGGGGATTGGCCGCCCGCCCTTATAGCGCTGAGCGACCCAGCGTACGCCGTGGTGCATGAACCACCAAAGGGCGCCGATGGCGTGAGCCCATTGTTTAATCCCGTGCCCTCCCTACTGCTTCACAAACCTGAGTACAGCGGTGCTGCTCTTGTCCGACACATGCAGCAGGTACATGCCGGCGGGCAAGTTGCCGGTGGCAATGTCGAAGCGGTAGCCAGCGGCTGTTCCTCCGGCGATGTGTTTTCCGGCAAGGCTGAAGATGTGGTAATTGACAGCGAAGCCGTTGAGGCTCTCAATTTTGAGCTCTTCTGCAACGGGGTTGGTCAGCAGGCGGAAATGGTTGGCGCTGCTTCCGGCTTCATCCAGGGCGTTGAAAAGGGTGCACATGCCGGGCAGTGGATCCAGTTCGATGGGTCCCTGTGGTGTGAGGTCTTTACCGGCAAAAGCCGGATAATCGGGTGCATACCGGATGGCCCTGAATACGGAGTTCTGCGCCGGGTTGTTGCCCTGCGTGATGGGCCCCTGTATATTGACGGGGCTCACATAGCGCCAAACTTCCTTCCCGTCTGGTGTCACTTCAAAGAACAAACCGTCGTCGCCTTCGCAAATGAGGGTATTGTCGTTGGGCAGGCGCTGTGCGCCGGAGATGTTGGACGAGTAGAAGCTCTCTGGCGGGTCGGCCATGTAGGTCCATGCCAGGTTGTCTGGCCCGTACGGCAGGTTCGCATCCAGCAGGTAGTTGCCGTCGGGCAAGAGGGGTGTGGCAATTTCGTCAACGGAGGAGATGAACCCGGCGGGGCGGTCAACGCCATTGTTGAAAACCAGCACATGGCCGGCACCGGGCAGCCCGTCGGCAATCCAGTGGGCGTTGTGCGGGCCGAAGAGGGTTTTATCGGCGGAGGTGCCCCGGCCGTAGGCTTCGGGGTTGCCCCAGCGGTAGAGCAGGTCGCCGCCGCGGCCGCTGTTGCCGCCGGAGGAGCCGGCCGCCTCGGTTGTGGTGGTGCTGTGGTCGATGATGTAGAACTCGTGGAGGCGGCGGGAGCAGAGGATGATTTGATCCAGGTCGGGATTGTAAGAAAGGCCGTTGCCGTGTATCCAGTCGGCAAAGCCGCCGGGGCCGCTGCCGGTGCCGGCGCCGTAGTTGATGTCCAGTTTTTCGGGGTGGTCGGCTGGGTTGCCGTAGTTGGGCAGGTTGGGGTCGAAATCCTGCACAATGTGGTCGATGGCGTGCCATTCCCACACGATTTCGGCGCTGTCGCTGCCGATGGGTTTCAGTTCCACGATGGATTCGGGCCAGAGGCCCTGGTTGTTGATGAGGGCGGGGTTGCGGCCCAGGTCAATGGCTTCCTGCTCCGAAATTTGTTCCCATGCCAGCACGAGGATGTTGCCGTTGGGCAGGGGCTCAATATCGTGGTGTTGGTGGTAATCGGCCGAGGAATAATCGTACGCCCAGACGAGGTTGCCGTCCCAGTCGTATTCTTCGATGCGGCCACCGGTGCCGCCAGCGTTGAAAGCACTCGGGATGCGAGCCGTGCGAAGCAGGTGTCCGTTTTCGAGCAGGTAGGTCGATACACCAGGGCTGAAATTGCTCTCCCAACTGTTGATGAGCTCGCCGCAATTGTCGATCAGGTAGGTGGTTCGGGAACTCAGCGGTGCAAAGAGCGTGTAGCCGTTGAAAGCCAGCGAATCGTTCAGGAACAATCCGACCGTTTGCTGGCCGTTGGCCGACAGGCCGAAGAAAAGAAAGAGAAAAAGGGAGTAAAGTGATTTCATTCTGTAAAATTTCGGCGCAAGATAGTTGATGTGAGCGGAGGTTTAAAAGTGCCTGAAAATGTGCGTGAAACCAGGCTTGTCATTGGACTTGATTGGCACCTTGCCGACGCAAGCCCTAAAAATTGGGCCGCAGGCCCGAAGAGATACAACCCGCAGGCGAGCACCCGGCACTTTGGTAGCGTGAAGTGACGGGGTGTCGGCAAAAGCCGCCAAAGTGAACATTTCTGCTGTTGAACTTCAGCCGTTTGCGCAAAGCTCCGTTTCTTTGCACGTCTTTTTGAAAAGCTTTTTTGGAATACGTATTATCAGGGCAAGTCCCGGTGTACATAACTTTTGACTCACCTCATGTTGACTACTTTCAGAAATCTTCTGTTGCTTCTTTTCACGGTTTGTTTTAGCGTGGCAGCCGGTGCACAGGTGGAAACCGACAGCCTGCCCTATGCAACTTATGACAAACCTGCCGATTACGAGATCGGCGGAGTGAAAGTGACCGGCAACCAGTTCAGCGACCCTACGGCCATCATCTCCATTGCCGGATTCAGGGTGGGTGACCGCATCCGGGTGCCGGGCAAGGAAATCCAGCGGGCCGTTAAATCGCTGATGAAACTGAGCCTTTTCACCAATGTGGAAATTCTGAAAGAGAAGACCATCGGTGATGTGATCTTCCTCATCATCCACGTTCAGGAACGGCCCAGGCTCACCACCCACTCCTTCAGGGGAGTGAAGAAAGGTGCCCACGACGACCTCAACGAGGAGGTGAACAAATACCTCATCAAAGGCGGTATCGTGACCGATGCCATCAAGAGCAATGCCGCCAGGGCCATCGAGAAGTATTACGAAGAAAAGGGCTTTCTCGATTGCCGGGTGAATGTGGAGGAGCACCCCGACACCACCCGCATCAACGCCGTCAGGTTGGTGTTCGACATCAACAAGAACAGGAAGGTGAAAATCGAAGACATCACTTTCAGCGGCGTCAACAATGTGAAGGTGCGCAAGGTGCGAAACCTGATGAAGAACACCCGTCGCAAAAAGCGCCTCCTCTCTGGTTCCAAGCTTATCAAAAAGGATTACGAAGAAGATAAAAAGGCCATCATCGACTATTACAATACGATTGGTTTCCGCGATGCCCGCATCGTGAAAGACACGATCTGGCGGGTGAAAGACAAGGATGGCAAGCCCGGCGACCTCATCGTTCACCTCGACATAGAAGAGGGCAACCGCTACTATTTCCGCAACATCACCTTCAAAGGTAACTCCATCTACGACGATGCCACCCTGGCCAACATCCTCGGCATCAGCAAAGGCGATGTTTACAACAAGGAACTGCTGACCACCCGCCTCACTTTCAGCCAGGACGGCCGGGATGTGACCAGCCTCTACATGGACAACGGTTACCTCTTCTTCAATGTGGATCCAGTTGAAGTGGCCATTTCAGATGACAGCATCGACCTGGACATCCGCATCTTCGAAGGGCCGCAGGCCACCATCGACAAGGTGGTGATCAAGGGCAACGACCGTACGCACGAGCACGTCATACGCCGTGAGCTTCGCACCCTTCCAGGCGCCAAGTTCAGCCGCTCTGACATCATCCGCTCTCAGCGTGAGATCATCAACCTGGGCTACTTCAATGCCGAAAACCTCGGCATCAATACCCCGGTGAACCCGCAGCGAGGAACGGTTGACATAGAATACACCGTGGAAGAAAAGCCCAGCGACCAGTTGGAATTGTCGGCAGGCTGGGGTGGCCGTGGCCGCGGTGTCATCGGCACCCTGGGTGTGGCTTTCAACAACTTCTCGCTGCGCAACATCAAGGACCGCAGCACCTGGAGCCCATTGCCGCAAGGCGACGGACAACGACTCAGCATCCGGGCTCAGACCAACGGCCGCTATTACCAGTCGTACAACATGTCCTTTACCGAGCCCTGGCTGGGTGGCAAAAAGCCCACTTCTTTTACCGTGGCTACCTATGCTTCCATCCTCAGCAATGGCTTCCAGAAAACTTCAGACCTCTATGGCCGCCTGGTGAATGCCGGACTGACCGTGAGCCTCGGTACCCGCCTCAAATGGCCGGATGACAACTTCATCTCGTCAACGGCGCTGAACCTGCAGAACATTTCACTTCAGAATTACAGCTTCGGCCGCGGCTTCTTCCGCACCGACAGGGGTGAAATCGTTGACCAGGGTGATTACCGGAATTTCTCCATCACCCAAACTTTTGCCCGTTCCAGCATCAACAACCCGATTTTCCCACAGGACGGTAGCAAAGTGTCGCTTTCTGTGCAACTGACACCGCCTTATTCACTGTTCACCAACCGCGATTACGCAAACGAAGGTCCTGAGGACCGCTTCAAGATGCTGGAGTACCACAAGTGGAAAATCGAGGCCGACTGGTACCAGACCCTTGTGGGCAAGCTTACCGTCAGGGCCAATGCCAAATTTGGTTTCCTCGGTGCCTACAACAAGTCCATCGGCGTATCGCCATTTGAGCGTTTTCAACTGGGTGGTGATGGCCTCAACAACCAGCAGTTCGGCTACTTTACCGGAACGGAGATCATCTCGATGAGGGGCTACTCTCCGCAAGACCTGGAGAACAACCGCTTCGATCCGAACAACCCCAACGACATAGCCGCCACGCCGCTGTACCAGAAAATCACCATGGAGTTGCGCTACCCGCTCTCGCTGCAACCTACCAGCACCATTTATGTGATGGCTTTTGCCCAGGGCGGTAACTCCTGGAAAGCGGCCAGCGACTACAATCCTTTCGACATGAAGCGCTCGGTGGGGGCAGGCTTGAGGGTCTTCCTGCCCATGTTCGGTGTGCTCGGATTTGACTGGGGTATCGGCTTCGACAAGAATTCCACCAAGTTCTCCGACCTGACCAGGTTCAACATCGTGCTCGGATTTGAGCCGGAGTAAGGTGGGGTGGCTCATCCAGGTTTCCTGAATAAAAGTTTTATCATTTCTTTGCAAATTAGAAGTCCAACTTCTAATTTGCAAAGAAATGATTCAAAGAGCCCTTTCACCATTCATTCAGAAGGCATTCAAGAAAATGCCGGTTGTGGCTGTGACCGGCCCCAGACAAAGTGGGAAGTCCACCTTGCTGAAGATGCTTTTCCCAACGCTGGCTTATGCCAATCTGGAAGACCTCGAGAAGCGTCGTTTTGCTGAATCTGATCCCAAAGGCTTCCTTTCAGACCTCGGCTTCCCCGCCGTTATCGATGAGATCCAATATGTTCCGGATTTGCTTTCTTACATACAGGTCATTTCAGATGAGCAAGGGCGAAACGGGCTTTATGTGATCAGTGGTTCCAACAACCTCCTGCTGATGGAGAGCGTGTCGCAAAGCCTTGCAGGCAGGGTGGCAATTTTCAATTTACTTCCTTTCTCCCTCCGGGAAATAGATGGCACCGAATACCGCCTGAACTCATGGCGGGATTACATTTTTCAGGGTTTTTACCCAAGGATTTACGATCAGGACCTCGAGCCTTCGGAATGGCTGGCTGATTACATCAAGACTTATGTCGAGAGAGATGTACGGCAATTGGTCAATGTGAGTGACTTGTCTGCTTTCAGGCATTTCATGGAGCTGTGTGCAGGCAGGATCGGTCAGCTGGTGAATTTATCCGACATCGGAACCCTGGTTGGGGTGAGTTACCAGACCATCAAAAAATGGATGAGCGTGCTGGAAACGGGTTTTATCATCCATCTGTTGAGGCCCTACCATCGCAATTTCAACAAACGTATCAGCAAGTCTCCAAAGTTGTATTTCTACGACACCGGATTGGCTTGCAATCTGCTCGGCATCAGAAATGCCGAAGAGCTAAACCGGCATTTTGCCATGGGGGCCCTGTTTGAAAATTTTGTGATCAATGAGATCCTCAAAAATCATCTGAACAGCAACCTGACGCCCCGGATGTACTTCTTCAATGCTGCCGGAAACATGGAGGTTGATCTGGTCATGGAGCAGGCAGGGCGTTTGATTCCGGTGGAGATCAAGGCTTCGCAAACCATCAACCCTGCTTTTTTCAAGAATCTGGAAAAGTTTTCGGGCCTGGCTGGTGTTCCGGCAGATGACCGGTATGTAATATACGGCGGAGAGGAGGTTCAGAAACGGAGCCTGGGCAATGTACTGAGTTGGCGAAAACTTGAACATTTACCCCTTTGAGCCCGCATTGACTTTGTGTCCTTTGAAATGCCCGCTCATTTCCCAATCTTTGCTTCCCTTCGGAAAACACGAGTCAGGCTCACAATAGAGACATCATGAAGAAATCATCACGGAGGAAGTTCGTTCAGCAGGCCGGATTGGCGGCGTTGGCGCCAGTTGCAATGCCGGGCTTACCATCCGGTAAAGCTGAGGAGTTGAAAAACGTTTTCATCCACCAGGTTTACTTCTGGCTGAAAAACCCCGGCAGCGATGCCGGCCGTGAAAAATTGATCGAAGGCCTGAAAAAATACCTCACAGGTATCGAGGTGCTTCAGGCCTATCATATTGGTGTGCCCGCCGGCACGCCACGCACCGTGGTTGATGGAAGCTATGATGTTTCGTGGCTTGCCGTGTTCAAAGACAAAGCCGCCCAGGATGCCTACCAGGTGCACCCCGACCACAAAAAGTTTGTGGACGAATACGGGCCGCTCTTCGAAAAGGTCATCGTCTATGATTCCGTAGATTCCTGACCCCCAAATAATCCCTGTCTGCCGACAGGCAGGCTCTATAATCCTCCATCCCCGATGAATATCGGGGCCATAATCCTCATAACCCTCATAACCCTCATAATCCACAACAACACCATGCAAATTCCCTTCTCAAAAGAAACCTATACAAATCGTCGTAAAAAGCTCGCCGGTGATCTCGGCAAAGGACTCCTGCTCTTTCCTGGCAACAACGAAGTGGGCATGAACTACGCAGGCAATCCCTATCCTTTCCGGCAGGACAGCAACTTCCTGTATTTCTTCGGAATAGCGCAGCCGGGCCTGTTCGCCACCATTGACGCTGAAAGCGGCGAAAGCATCCTCTTTGGTGATGAACTAACCATGGAAGACATCGTCTGGACCGGGCCTCAGCCCTCCCTGGCTGAGCTGGCTGAGCGCACAGGCATAGACAAGGTACTGCCTTCGGCAGAACTGGCCGGTTATGTTGAGAAAGCAAAGTCAGGTGGTGCCACCCTCCACTTTACGCCGCCCTACCGCTACGACAACATGCTGAAGCTGGAGCAATTGACCGGCATTGGCGCAGCCGAACAAAAAGCCGCTGCCAGTGCCGATTTGATACGGGCCATCGTTGCGCAGCGAGCACATAAGAGCCCTGAAGAAGTGGCCTGCATCGAGGAAGCCGTCAACATCACCCGCAGCATGCACCTGGGCGTGATGTTGGCTGCCACGGAGGGCAAAAAGGAAAGCGAGTTGGCGGGCATCGCCCTGGGCATTTCATACGGCCTGGGCAGGGGAGTGGCTTATGGCATCATCCTGTCAGTGAACGGCCACATCCTGCACAACCATTACCACGGCAATGCCCTGAAGAAAGGCCAGCTGGTGCTCGGTGATTTTGGTGCTGAAGCCAATTCGCACTACGCCGGTGACATTACCCGTACTTTTCCGGTGGACAAGAAATTCACGCAAAAGCAGCGGGAGATATACCAGATCGTGCTGGATGCCGAAAACAAGGCCATTGCCAGCCTCAAACCCGGTGTAAAGTACATGGATGTGCACCTGGAAGCCAGCCGGCAGATGGCCACCGGACTGAAACAATTGGGCCTGATGAAAGGAGATATTGACGAGGCAGTGGCACAGGGGGCGCATGCGCTGTTCTTCCCCCACGGTCTGGGCCACATGTTGGGCCTCGATGTACACGACATGGAGGACCTCGGCGAGCAGTACGTAGGCTACAACGAAGAGGTGCAGCGAAGCACCCAGTTCGGAACGGCTTACCTGCGCCTCGCCAGGGCCATGGAGCCCGGTTTCGTGCTGACAGTGGAACCGGGAATCTATTTTATCCCCGAACTGATCGATCAATGGCAGGCTGAAGGCAAGTTCACCGACTTCATCAACTACGACAAGGTGAATGAGTACCGGGATTTTGGCGGCATCCGGATAGAGGACAATGTGCTGATCACCGAAGATGGCCACCGGGTGCTGGGTACGCCCATCCCGAAAACCGTGGAAGAGGTGGAAGCCTTGCGACAACGGTAATTGGATTTGAGGATATGAGGAACTGAAGAATTGAGGAATCGAAGTAGCCTGCAATAACCCCAATAACCCCAATAATCCTCTATAATCCTCCATAATCCCTATAACCCCTGCCTGGCGGCAGACAGGCTCATAATCTAAAAAAATAAAGATGCCAACTCACATTGAAACCATCGTGTTCGACCTGGGCGGGGTGCTCATTGACTGGAACCCCGACTACGTATTTGACAAGCTGTTCGATTCCGAAGACCGGAAGCGGTATTTCTATGAGTACATCTGCACCCACGAGTGGAACCTGCAGCAGGATGCCGGTCGTTCATTGGCTGAAGCCACGGAAGAGCGGGTGAAGCTGTTTCCCGATTGGGAAGGGCCAATCCGGGCCTTCTACGGCCGGTGGGAAGAAATGCTAGGTGGCCCCATTCACGACTCCGTGGAAGTTTTGCGAAGATTGAAAGAAAAAGGGCAACACCGCCTGCTGGCCCTGACAAACTGGTCTGCAGAAACGTTTCCGGTGGCTTTGGGCAGGTATGAGTTTTTGCACTGGTTTGAAGGCATCGTGGTTTCTGGAACAGAAGGAGTCATCAAACCCGAACGGAGAATCTATGAGATATTGGTGGACAGGTACGAAGTGAAACCGGAAACGGCCATTTTCATAGACGACAACAAGGCCAATGCAGAAGCAGCGGGGCAGGTGGGCATCAGGGGCGTCCATTTCAAATCTCCGCAACAATTGATCCGCGAGCTTTCTGAAATGGGAATCAATACGGTCAACGCTTTGAAAAAATAGATTGATTTGGCATCTTTGCCAGGTACTTCTCAACCGAAGACAACAAAAATCAAAAGTTCTTCATTTCCGATCTCGTATTCACTTTACAGCCTTCAAGGCTGAAGTTTTTGTTGTCATTTTTTTATCCGTATCGAAGACATTTCCGGAAAGCACCACCGCAGTGGCTGCTGGACGCTTGTTGTTATTGAATCCCAAAGAATTAGTATTAGCACGTTTCTCTTGCCGTTCCCACCTTGTGTGGGGCGGCTTTTTGTTTGACAGAAATCAACAAAGGGTATGATAAAAACAGAGGTTTCCTGCTGCTGCTGCGGGAAACCTCTGCAGTAGGTGATGGACCTAATGAACACGGATCAGGATTTCATAGGGGCACCATCGTTCATGACAAGGTCTTCGAAGACTTTGGCCATCCTGTTGATGTAAATGGAAAGGTTGCGGAATTCACCCAGGTGGTTGAAAAACAGGATGCTGTTACGGGTCCCCACTTCGTGGTTCTTGATGCGCTTGATCTGGGCCTTCCTGAAATTCCGGAGGTGTTTAACGAAGTTAGAAAACTCCTTGTAAAGGGTTTTCAAAGCTTCAGGGTCTTGCGAAGAAAAGACAGCCTGGGCGAGGTTCATTTGTTTGGCGATTTGCCCGAATGCATTTTCGAGTTCCTGAATTTGTTGAGGAAGCAGTGGTTTGTGGGTATTGTCAATGTGCTCGAATGAAGGCTTAACGATATTCCTCACGATGTGTGTCATCTCATCGATGTATTCCGCAATGAGGATATAGAGGTGTGCTGCTTCAATCTGGTCGTCGTCAATTTTATCGAGTGACTTGGTGGCTTTACTCTTGAGTTTGAAGGCCTTTTTTTCGAGTTCCTGGTAGCCTTTGAAGGCCGCACGGGCTTTTTTCAGGTCGTCTTTGGCAAGTGCGTCGATGGTTTGGCCTAGCAATTCCTGAATGCTTTCAAAAGTGCCTTGTACTGATTTGGAAATCTTCCCGAGTATTTTATCGCGGGTAAGCACATCGGCTTCTTCTGCCATTTCAAGTTCCTGCCTTTCGGCCTCTCTTTTGCCGTGAATTCTATGGGAGCGGTAAACCAGGAAAATGGCAATGGCGATCAGGATGAACATTGCTACCATGCCTCCGAAATAAAGTATGCAGGCCAAAAGGAAAGCAATGGTGAAAGCTGACATTGCCGTAAAGAACCAACCACCAATTACTGAAAGCACACCAGATACACGGTACACCGCACTTTCTCTGCCCCAGGCCCCATCAGCCAGTGAGGTTCCCATGAATACCATGAAGGTTACATAGGTTGTTGAAAGAGGGAGCTTGAGGTTGGTGCCAATGGCTATCAGCACACTGGAAACAACCAGGGTGGAAGAAGCCCTGACCAGGTCAAAGGAAGGAGCTTCCTTGCCAAGGGCCTTCTGCTGCTCGTTGAATGGCCGGGGATCAAATTGTCTTTCGATGAATTTCTTCAAACTTTCAGGTAGCCTATCGTTTACCCACATGGCCAGTTTGCCAAAGTTTCTCACAATGCTTCGTGAAAATGCAAAGGAGTTGAAACGCTCGTAACCTTCGTACTGGCGGCCCAGGTCAACGGAGGTCTTCACCACCGTTCTGGCTTTTTTGGAGAACCAAAGGGTTAGTCCCATCACCACTCCTGCCAGGGCGAGGATCAGCGTAGGGGTTGGCACTTTGCCTGCCAGTTGCTCCATGGACAGCATGTTGGGATCCGTATTCGACTGGACCCATATTTCATAAGAGTTGTATCCCGCAAGTGGAACACCGATGAAGTTCACCAGGTCGTTGCCGGCAAAGGCCATCGCCAGTGAAAATGTTCCGAAGAGTACGATGATTCTGAGCAAATTGGCCTTGAACAACATGTACAACAATCCAAGGATGATTGACCATGCAACGGCGCTGATTGCGACGATAGGTGCCCAGTGATCGTTTACGAAAGCCACCGTCTCTTCACTCATCCAGGATGAGCCTTTGGCTCCTTTTACCACCAAAAAGTAGCTGATGGCAGCTGCACACAATCCCCCCCAAATGGGCGCTATTCTTTTCCAGCGATTGGGGTCAAAAGAATGAGCCATTCTGACGAAATACTGTACAATGGCTCCCGTTGAAAATGCTACAACCACTGAAAGTAAGATACCGCTGATGATGGCCAGGGCTTTTCCGGAGTTGATGTATGCGCCTATGTCTTCGATGCCAGCACCGGTGAAAGACTTAATCAGGGCAATGGCCACGGCTGCTCCCAAAAGCTCAAAAACAACGGAAACCGTCGTGGATGTCGGCAATCCAAATGTGTTGAATGTGTCCAGCAATATGACATCGGCAATCATCACCGCCAGGAACAATAGCATCAGGTCGGAAAAAAGGTAGTGCTCGGGATGGAAGATCCCCTTCCTGGCCACTTCCATCATTCCACTGGAAAAAGTGCAACCTATGAGAATACCAAGCCCTGCAATACCAACCAGCAATTTGAAACTGCCGGCTTTGGACCCCACCGCAGCATTGAGGAAGTTGACGGCATCATTGCTGACGCCCACAATGAGGTCCGAAAAGGCGAGGATGAAAAGAACACCGAGGATAATCAGGTAATAGGTCTCCATAGCATGAAAGTGATTGTCACCAGGGTGGCGATGTTTTTTTGCCGAATGTCGTAATTCAATTCAGCTGCGAATTACGAACAAAAAGCCCTGCTTAACAAATCCAGCGGAATGAAATAGCTTAGCTGTTTCGGTGAGGACCGTCAACCATCACGGGTCTGGTTCGTTTCTTTATCCCGTTCATCATAAAATGAAATCCCACCATGCAAGACATTACAGGAAAAACTGCACTCATAACTGGAGGAAGTAAAGGAATCGGCTACGGCATTGCCGAAAGCCTGCTGGCTAAAGGCGTAAAGGTTGTCATCACCAGCCGCTCGCAGGAGGCCGCCGAAAAGGCTGCAGAGCAATTGCGCAACAGCACCGGCGGTGAGGTCATCGGCCTCGAGGCGGATGTGAGAGACCTTGCCTCGCAGCAGCGCTCCGTTCAGGCTGCCATCGATGCCTTCGGTAAACTCGATGTCCTCGTCGCCAATGCCGGCGTGGGGCATTTTGCTCCCATCACCGAACTGACACCGGATCAGTGGAAGGACACCATAGACATCAACCTGACCGGCGTTTACAACTCCATCAAAGCCGGAGTGGATGCCCTCATTGATTCGAAAGGCTACTTCATCACCATCGCCAGCCTGGCCGGCACCAACTTCTTTGCCACTGGCGCTGCCTACAATGCCAGCAAGTTTGGATTGGTGGGCTTTACACAGGCCGTTATGCTTGACCTTCGGCAAAAAGGAGTGAAGTGCAGCACCATCATGCCCGGCAGTGTGGCCACCTATTTCAACAACCACGTACCCAATCCTGCCGATGCCTGGAAAATACAACCGGAAGACATCGGCCAGATCGTGGTGGACCTGCTGGAAATGCACCCGAGAACCCTGCCATCAAAAATTGAAGTGAGGCCGAGCATGCCGCCGGTGAAGAAGTGATTGGGGGAGGAAGTGAGGAAGTGAAGAACTGAGTCTACTGCAAAAAGTCCGATTGACTAATTCCATTTGGAATTTCAACCATTTAATCTGCCGGACAGAGTCCGGCTGGAAGAGGCACCGGACAGAGTCCGGCGCCAGCAAACACGCTGGTTCCGGACTCCGTCCGGGACCCCATCTTGTCGGACTCTGTCCGACCTTTGTTTAGAAAGAAAACATCTTTTGACGAGGATAACACTTTTTGCAGGGGGCTCTGGTCCTGTAAAGGATAAGCTGAAATAGCGGTCTTATTTTTTTGTCAATATCATCTCAAATTCTTCAGTGCCAATTACTCGGACTTTTGGGAAATCAATTTCTGCCAGAATTTTAAAATCCTTGTCATGAGTTACAATGTAACTCGCACTGGCTGCAATGGCACAATCTACGAACTTGTTGTCATCATCGTCTTTCAAAAGCTTAAACCGGTAGTAAGTATTTACAAACTCGACATTTGGAAGATATGTAATAGCAGCCAGGGTATTTTCGCTGACCTCACGTCCCATGTGGCGTTCGATGATCTCAGCGTATTCCGCAAGAATTTCAGTGGTTACACAAAGGGTGAAGTTTCCTGCAAGCAGGTTGGCAAAAATCCAATGCAATCGGGAACGGTCTGAAATACTGACCAGGAGGACATTCGTATCAATGACAACTTTTTCCATGTCATTTATTTCTCACGCTTACGGAGCTTTGAATGCAACAAGCGATCAACGTCCTCATCGGTCCATCCTTTCTCATCCCATACCTTATTGGCTGCATGTATGGCTCTTTCAGCAAAAAAATCAGCTAACACTTTTTTTAATGCCTTTAAATCCTCCTCGCTCAAGTCGTGAGAGAAGGCTTTTAGTATCTCCAACTGGGAATTGGTCAATGGTTGTTTATGGCGCTGCATAACATTTTCTTTTGCTGCAATTTACATCAGTTTCGGCAAGGATACAGTTTATCAGCTCCCCTCCAGCCACGTCCTCGCATTCAGGCAAATGATGATTCAATCGCATTCATATCCTCGTTGAGATCTTCTTCATCGTAGTGGTAAGGTACTTTTCGCTCTGCAAGCAGTTTCCTGAAGCTGAACCAGTCCATTCCGGCAAGTTTGCGAGCCTGGCCAAAAGAAATCTTCCCATTGGCATAGAGCGCAATGGCCAATTCAATCAGCAATTCTCTTTCTGAAAACTGTCCTTCGGGTATGACATCTTTTGGTAACTGCAGAAGCATGGATAATGATTTTGCTGCAATTTACAACAGTTTCGCCAAAGATACAGTTCATCACCTCCCTTCCAGCCACCCCCTCGCATTCAGGAACACCTCGATCCAGGGTGAGATATCATCGCCTTTGCGGTCTGCGGGGTAGTTGGCCCAGTTCCATCTGAAAATTGAGCGCTCGAAGTGGGGCATGGTGGCCAGGTGGCGGCCATCGGCGCTGGCGATCATGGCGGCGTTGTAGTCGCTGCCGTTCGGGTTGGCGGGGTAAGCGTCATAGCCGTATTTGGCCACGATGTTGTACTCGCTCTCCGGCAATGGCAGGTGGAATTTCCCCTCCCCGTGGCTGACCCAGATGCCCAGCCGGCAGCCGGCCAGGGATTGCAGCATCACCGAGTTGTTTTCTGGAATGACCACCGATGTAAAGATGCTCTCGTGTTTGTGGGAGTCGTTGTGGAGCATGCGGGGTGGAGTAGGGTGCTCCGGATTGATCAGGTTGAGTTCCACAAACAACTGGCAACCGTTGCAGATGCCCACCGAGAGTACATCGTCCCTTTGGAAGAAATTGTCGAGGGCCCTTTTTGCTTTTTCGTTGTAAAGGAAAGCCCCTGCCCAGCCTTTGGCAGAACCCAAAACGTCGGAGTTGGAAAAGCCTCCCACGGCACCGATGAAACGCACATCTTCCAGGGTCTCCCGGCCGCTGATAAGGTCGGTCATGTGCACGTCTTTCACGTCGAATCCGGCCAGGTACATGGCATGGGCCATTTCCCGCTCGGAGTTGCTGCCTTTCTCACGGATGATGGCGGCTTTGATGCGGGGCTTGCCGTTGGGGCGCTCCGGCCGCTGGCCATTGAATCCCTTCGGAAAAACGTAGTGCAGCGGCTGTTTTTTATAGTTGTTGAATCTTATCGTCGCAAGGTCGGCGGCGGTTTGCTGGCGGTCGAGCAGGTAGGAGGTCTCATACCAGACATCCCGCAGTTCAGTTACATCGAACTGGTGCGATTCACCTCCATTTTTTATCGTCAAAACGGCATTTGCCGAAGGTGAACCAATTTTTACGAAGGAAATACCAGCCGCCTCCAGGGTAGCTTCCACCGAATCATCGGTAGCCTGGAATACCACGCCGCTGTTTTCAGCGAAGAGCAGCTTTACGAGGTCGGTCTCACCAATGGCGCTGAGGTCGATGTCAGCACCGAGGTTCACATCGGCAAAGCACATTTCCAGCAGGCATGTCAGGAGGCCGCCAGCCGAAACGTCGTGGCCGGCCAACACCTTCCCGTCTTTGATGAGTTGCTGAAGCGCATCAAAAGCCCTGGCAAATGATGCAGCGTCTTTCACCGTCGGAGCCTTTTCGCCCAGTTTGTTGCGGCTTTGTGCGAAGGAAGAACCGCCGAGTTTAAAGTCGTCACCGGAAAGGTTGAGGTAGTAGATTGGACCGCCATCCTTTTGCAATACCGGTTCCACAACGGCGGTGCGGTCGTCGCAATGTGCAGCCGCCGAAACGATGACGGTACCCGGTGACAGCACCTCGTGGCCGTCCGGGTATTTCTGTTTCATGGACAGGGAGTCCTTCCCCGTCGGAATGTTGATGCCGAGGGCAATGGCAAATTCTGAAATGGCCTGCACGGCTTCGTACAGGCGGGCGTCTTCACCCTCGTTTTTGCAGGGCCACATCCAGTTTGCCGACAAGGAAACCGAACGCAAACCCTTCTCCAGCGGTGCCCAGACGATGTTGGTCAGGGCTTCGGCAACGGAGTTGCGGCTGCCCGCCACGGGGTCGATCAATCCGCTGATGGGGCTGTGCCCGATGGAGGTGGCAATACCGGCTTTTCCGTCGCAATCCAGCGCCATCACACCGCAATCGTTCAACGGTAGTTGGAGTGGCCCGGCACATTGTTGCTTGGCCACCAGGCCACCCACGCAGCGGTCCACTTTGTTGGTGAGCCAATCCTTGCAGGCCACGGCCTCCAGCCGCAGCACATTTCGGATGTAGGTCTGAATTTCCGAGGCATCGTAGTCGACATCGGCGTAGGTACGCTGCACCCGCCGGTCTTCCATGATGGTTTTCGGCGAACTGCCAAACATGTCGGAAAGGGCCAGGTCCATGGGCTTTTCGCCCGTTTTGGAAGAATAGAAGGTAAACCGGCCATCGCCGGTTACATCACCCACTTCGTAAATCGGTGCCCGCTCCCGTTCCGCAATTTTGCGAAGCAACTCGATGTGCTCCGGATGGATGACCAGGCCCATGCGCTCCTGCGATTCATTGCCAATGATCTCCTTTGCCGACAGGGTTGGATCGCCAATGGGCAATTTATCCATATCGATTTTGCCGCCTGTTTCTTCCACCAGTTCTGAGAGGCAGTTGAGGTGACCGCCAGCGCCGTGGTCGTGGATGGAGACGATGAAATTCTCCTCGCTTTCCACAACGCCCCTGATGGCATTGGCCACCCGTTTTTGCATTTCGGGATTGGAGCGCTGCACGGCGTTCAGCTCGATGCCGGAATCAAACTCGCCTGTGTCGGCAGAAGAAACCGCTGCGCCGCCCATTCCGATCCGGTAGTTGTCGCCGCCCATGACGACGATCTTGTCTTTTTCCTTAGGGTGGCCTTTGAGGGCCTGATCGGCTTTGCCGAAGCCCACACCGCCAGCCAGCATGATGACTTTGTCGTAGGCCAGTTGGCGGCCGGCTTCTTCGTGCTCAAAAGTGAGCACCGAACCGGCGATCAGCGGCTGTCCGAATTTGTTTCCGAAATCCGAAGCGCCATTGCTGGCCTTGATGAGGATGTCCAAGGGAGTCTGGTAAAGCCATTTGCGTTCGGGCATTCCCTTTTCCCAGGGGCGGTCCTCGCTCAGCCGGGGATAGGCCGTCATGTAAACCGCCGTGCCCGCCAGCGGGATGGAGCCCTTGCCACCGGCCAAACGGTCACGAATTTCACCACCCGAACCCGTAGCGGCCCCGTTGAAGGGTTCCACCGTCGTCGGAAAGTTGTGGGTTTCGGCTTTCAGTGAAAGCACGGACTCGAATGGTTTTTTGTCATAAAATTCCGGGACATCGGGCCGCCGGGGAGCGAACTGCCGGACGACGGGACCCCGCAGGAATGCCACGTTGTCTTTGTAGGCAGAAACGATGTCGTTTGGGTTGGCCTCTGAGGTTTTTTTGATGAGTTTGAACAGCGAGACGGGTTGCTCCTGCCCGTCGATGACAAAGGTGCCGTTGAAGATCTTGTGGCGGCAGTGCTCGCTGTTGACCTGCGAAAAACCGAAAACTTCCGAGTCGGTCAGTTTCCGGCCGAGGCGTTCGGCCAGGCTGTTCAAGTACTCGACTTCTTCGTCGCTGAGCGCAAGGCCCTCCTGCTCGTTGAAGGCTGCAATGTCCTCCACCTCCATAATTGGAGCCGGTTCGATATCGATATCGAAAATGGACTGGTTGAGCTCGCTGAATTTTTGGGA
Source organism: Saprospirales bacterium (assembly GCA_002698985.1). Classification (GTDB taxonomy): domain Bacteria; phylum Bacteroidota; class Bacteroidia; order Chitinophagales; family Saprospiraceae; genus UBA6168. The sequence continues at coordinate 38,144 of PAAY01000020.1, forward strand.
GAGCATGGGGTCAAACGAATCCCCCTCCTGGATGCGGGTGAATTCCTCCATGCGCACGATGCCCCGGATGGCCATGTTCTGGGTGATTTCCACCGCATTGGTGCTCCAGGGTGAGATCATCGTGGCCCTGGGCCCCACAAATGGTCCGGGCAGGCTTTGCTGCTCGATCAGGGGTTCGTTGCCGAAGAGCCAGATGAGTTTGCTGATGTCGCTGTCCTCCAATTGCCAGTTGGTCTGGACAGCATAAACTTTTGAAACAGGATTGCCGAAGAATAGAATCATGACAGGTGGTCATGCATTTGGTGAAAAGAAGGGGCAAAGGTAGTTGTTTGGGAAAGTTGTCGAAAAACCGGCGGTAAGTTAGTTTAGATGCTGACAGGAATGTGGACCTGAATCTGCTTTTGGGGATTCCTCAAACCTGCTCAAAGAGCGCGTTCATTTCAATCTCATTTTGAGCCATGTATGCGTAGGGCGTTTGCATGAGGCCAAAGGTAGTCACCATTGTGATAAAGATGGACTTTCTTGTTTTGGTGGCCATTTTGAAAGCGGCTATTTTATTCCGCAATTTGTCAGCATATTCTCTGGTTATGCTGAATGGGTACAGAGAAAATTTCATTTCACACAAATTGACAACCTGATCTTTCCTGTCAATCACCAAGTCGACCTGGGCGTCTTTTGAGTGCCATGAATAAATGGAAGTTTGTACCCCACTGATTCCAAGGGCTTTCTTTATTTGCTTGACGTGGTGAAGGCAAACCATTTCGAAGGCATACCCGCTCCAGGCTCTGTATTTGGCTGACTCCATTGCATTGATCCAGAAGTTTTCATCATCGGGACTCGTATTTCTAATGAAATTGAGATAAAAAAGGGAATACAGGTCAACCAATTGATAGAGTGTGTCCTGTTGCTTTTTGCCGAAAGACCGATAGGTCCGGATAAAACTACTTTCTTCCAATTCTTTCAATATCCGGGTGAGGCCCCCACCGTTTGAAATGCCTGATAAAAGGGAGATTTCACTTCGTACCAGTCCCTTCCGCTTTGTAGCCAGGGCCTCAACCACTGCCTTGTGCCTTTCTGACAACTTAAACAATGAGGCATACACATTATCATATTCGCTCCGCAAAGGCGCATTCTTTTCAAAGCACAGGTTGTTGATATTTTGAACGGCACTTTTACCCGGCTCCACCTGATCGAGGTAAAATGGAATTCCACCAAGAGTCATGTAAAGTTGGATGATTTGATAGCGGTCCAGAGCAGATTGTTTGTATCGGAGAAATTCCTCTGTTTCGGCGAGCGAGAACGGTTCCAGTTTTATTCTGCCAGTGACCCGGTTATGCAGGCCACCCTTGTTATTCAGGAGGTTTTTGATCATCCAGGAAGCGGCCGAACCACAAACAATAAGCAGGATATCCCGTCTAGCGCTAGCCCAACTGTTCCAGAAATGCTCCAGCCCCATCAGGAATCTAGATTTTGGGGTGTCCATCCATGGCAGTTCATCGAGGAACACCACCTTTTTGCCCATAGAAGCCTGGCTCTCCAAAACACGGGTCAATTGCCGAAACGCTTCCAGCCAGCTGTCGAAAGGCCTTATGGCCATTTCCTTCGGACTGTACAACTGGAGGGCAGCATGGAATTCAGCCAATTGGTCACGCATTGACCCGTTGTTCAACCCTGTTACCTGAAAGGCAAACTGCCCTGCAAAGCATTCACGAACGAGATATGTCTTCCCAACTCTCCGACGACCGTAAATGGCTACGAACTCCGATTTATCGGAATTAGCGTATGCTTTTAATTTAGACACTTCTCTTTGCCTGCCGACCAGTTTTTCCATGTGCATTTATTGGCTAATTGTGATCAAAAGTAAGCAGTTATAGCCAATTATAAAAAAATACTTGGCTTTTACATGGCTGTCGATGCCAGTAAAAGCCAAGTATAGATGCTAAGATTGTAGAAAACCTGTCAATCAGGCCGATCAATAACACCCTCACCCTCCGGCCTAACCCCTGATTTCCCCAATATCCGCCAGGCACTGCCGGGTTGTTTCCCGGATTTTCTCCAGGTCGAAGTTGCCGCTGGTGTCTTTGGCCATCAGTTTGGAGCCCATGCCTACGCACACGGCACCGGCATCGAACCACTTTTTGAGGTTGTCGTAGTCCGGGCTTACCCCGCCCGTGGGCATGATGCTGGTCCATGGTTGCGGAGCGACCACAGCCTTGATAAAGCCCGGCCCATAGGTGTTGCCGGGGAACAACTTGACGATTTCCACGCCCAGTTCTTCAGCTCTGGCTATCTCGGTGAGCGATCCGCAGCCAGGAGAGTACAACACTTTCCTCCTGTTGCAGACGATGGCTATATCCTCTCTCAGAACGGGAGTGACGATGAAATTGGCACCGAGCTGCAAGTACAGCGAGGCCGTACCGGCATCCGTTACGGAACCGACACCCATGATCATTTCCGGAAGTTCAGCTTCGCAAAACTTGTTCAGCTCAGCGAATACCTCGTGGGCGTAATCTCCCCGGTTGGTGAACTCCAACAGCCGGGCGCCGCCTTCATAGACGGCTTTGAGCACTTCTTTGCAAACGGCGACGTCGGGGTGATAAAATAGAGGAACCATCCCCTGTGCGGCCATGGTTTGTGCCACTTGAATTCTGGTGAATCTTGCCATACAATTTGGTTTATACCCAAGTCGAATTGGTTTTGGCGGCGATCCTGAATCCCGAGCCCGTCTGAATAAGTGTCGGGATCTGCCACAAACCACTTCCTGCTGGGAAGCTTTCGGAAAGAATGCTGTGGAGTCCGGTGTCAGAATCGAACTGACTACACTGGTTTTGCAGACCAGCGCACATCCATTGTGCATACCGGACAAAAGAAAAAGTTGTGGAGTCCGGTGTCAGAATCGAACTGACTACACTGGTTTTGCAGACCAGCGCACATCCATTGTGCATACCGGACAAAAGAGAAAGTTGTGGAGTCCGGTGTCAGAATCGAACTGACTACACTGGTTTTGCAGACCAGCGCACATCCATTGTGCATACCGGACAATAAAAAAGCCGCTTGCTATTAGTGTAACAAGCGGCTTTTTGTCGTCGTGCGAAAATCTTCTAACTGACAAATACAGCCCACTTGCTACCGGAGAGGTAACAACAACATGAGCAGAATTGGTATTTGCCGTTTGAAGAATTCATGCAGCAATATTAAAGGTTTTCGCAACCAAAAGCAAAATCCCGGCTCCAGCCGTATTTCGCGTTAGGATAATTCCTAGTGATCCCGACAGGATTCGAACCTGTGACCGTCTGCTTAGAAGGCAGATGCTCTATCCAGCTGAGCTACGGGACCGTCAAAGCGGCGCAAAAGTACGTTTTTTCAAAAAAATGCAAGGGCCTTTGTTACGGGACAAGTTGGGCTTTTTGACTACCTTCAGCCCGCAACTGAACATACCTTGAGATGAGCGAAATCAAAATTGAAGCATCCTGGAAAGCAGTACTGGCTGAAGAGTTTGAGAAGCCTTACTTCCATAACATCGCAGCTTATTTGAAGAAAGAGCTGGCCGCAAAGAAAGTGATCTACCCACCCGGACCCTTGATTTTCAATGCCTTCAACAGCACCCCTTTCGATGCGGTGGAAGTGGTCATCCTGGGGCAGGATCCCTACATCAAACCCGGGGAGGCTATGGGGCTGTCTTTTTCGGTTCCCAAAGGCGTGAAGATTCCTCCTTCTTTGCAAAACATTTTCAAAGAAATTGAAAGCGACATAGGTTGTCCCATGACCCAACGCAGTCACGGAGACCTGACCTGCTGGGCCGAGCAAGGGGTGTTTTTGCTCAATGCAGCACTGACAGTAGTCAGGGGCAATTCCAATTCTCACGCCTCCATCGGCTGGCACACTTTCACGGATGCCGTTATCTCCAAACTTTCTGAAGAAAAGGAGGGGTTGGTGTTTATGCTTTGGGGTAATTTCGCCCGCAAAAAAGCCAGTTTAATTGACCCTTTCAAACATCTGATCCTCGAGGCGCCACACCCATCCCCCCTTGCCCGGGGCGGCTTTTTCGGCTGCCGCCATTTTTCCAAGGCCAACGAGTTCCTCCTCGCCAACAGCAAAAAGCCCATCGATTGGTGCTGTGGGTAATCAGGGATGAGGGGTGAGGAATGAGGGATGAAACGGGGGATGGCGCTTTTCACGATTCGTTCTGAGTCCTCTTCAGAAAACCAAAATGAGATTTTCATTCAGCCGGCTAAAGCCAGCTGGACTTGCGCAGGCAAAAGCCTACGCTACGAGCGTGAACGCATCCTGTGCGCTCAAAACTTAATTGTTCAATCAGGTGCTTAGGTGTGGTCTTTCCTCATTTTCTAAAGCGACAGCAACATTCTCATCCCTCATCCCTCATCCCTAACAATCACTCCATCCTTCATTTCCAAAGTGCGGTCGCTCATTTGGGCGAGTTCCTTGTTGTGGGTAACGATGAGGAAGGTCTGGTTAAAATCCTTGCGAAGCTGAAACAGTAATTGGTGGAGGTCTTGCGAGGACTGGCTGTCGAGGTTGCCGGAGGGTTCGTCGGCGAAGATGACGGCAGGTTGGTTCATCAGGGCCCTGGCCACTGCCACTCGCTGCTGCTCTCCGCCGGAAAGTTGGCCGGGCTTGTGTTGCAGGCGTTCGGAGAGGCCCAGGTAGTCGAGCAATTCTTTGGCCCTTTTGCGGGCGTCGGCTTCGGCAGTGCCGTGGATGAGGGCCGGCATGCTCACATTCTCCAGAGCGGTAAACTCCGGCAGCAGGTGGTGAAACTGGAAGACAAACCCGATGTGGCGGTTGCGGAAGCGAGCCAGGTCGTCCTTTTTCAGGGATAGAATGTCAATTCCATCAATGGTGACGGCTCCCTCGTCGGCCGTGTCCAGGGTGCCCAGGATGTGGAGTAGGGTGCTCTTTCCGGCGCCGGATTTCCCAACGATGGTGACGATCTCGCCGGAACGGATCTCCAGGTCCACGCCTTTGAGTACGTGCAGGTCGCCGTAGTGCTTGTGTATGTTGGTGGCTTTGATCATACGGCCGCAAATGTAGGGATGTTGGGTTTCCCCGAAGGAGGCTGGACAAAAAAAAGAGCGGCGTTAGTACACCGCTCTCATAAGAAATCACCCGACTGTTAAAGAAGGTATTAGAAACCTTCCATAATAAATCGTACTACCATTTGATTTCAAACCATTTAACCTTGACCCAAACGAGATTCAAGCCGGGTGCAGCTCTCGCTATGGATGATGGCTACAAATTGAAGCAATAAAAAATTAATTGCCAAATTGCAGCGTCTGTGAAATCTTTGAAAGCCGGAATGGGTCTTTACCCATTTTTGTTCCGGGCCGGCAATTTACAGCACTTTGCCAATAACTTGTGTAGATATCTTAAGGAAATTTTAAGATACCAGGCAAAACACCGCTCAGAAACAGTTTCAAGCCCTTTTATGCAGCCATTCCTCCAGCAATACCGGTATCAGTCAGCATTGCTGTTGATTTGGACCCTGGTCTTGTTGGTCGTCAACCCACAGGGAGAATTTCCCCTGAACGATGATTTTTCCTTTGCAAAATCGGTTTTCAACCTTTGCGAAGAGGGCCGTTTTCTGTTGGACGACTGGCTGGCCATGACCCTCCTCACACAGTTGTTCTACGGGGTTGCCTGGTGTGAGCTCTTTGGTTTCAGCTTCGAGGTGCTGCGCTTTTCCACCCTTGTCATCGCCGGAGCCGGGCTGCTGCTGTTTTTCAATTTGCTGTTGTGGTTCGGGGCGACAAGGAAGCTCGCTTTCTTCACCACGCTACTACTGGCATTCAATCCGCTCTGGTTTTTGCTGTCTTTTACCTTTATGACCGATGTTCATTTTCTGGTCTGGATGATGGCGGCGCTGTTACTCTGGTTGAGGTACCTGCGTTCCGGAACGGCCGGCAGTTACCTTCTTGCCCTTATCCTTACCCTGGCCTTGGTTTTCCTTCGGCAAACGGGATTGATGGTGGCACTGGCAGCGGGCGTGGCCATCCTTTTCAAAGGGAATCGCAACTTCCTTACCTTGCTCAGGGCCGGACTTCCGCTGCTGCTTGCAGGGCTGTCGCTGGTTTTGTGGTACAGCTGGCTTGCTGCCCACCAGGGATTGCCCGAAACCTTCGGGAAACCGTCCAGGCTGTTGGAAAACCTCACTGACCCTGGTCACCTGGCCACGCTGCCGCAACGCCTGTCCGTACTGATTGCCTACATGGGCGCATTCACCCTGCCGCTCACCCTTGCAAGCTTCCCGATGATGTTTACCGAAGGAAGCCTAAAATTCAGCACCCGGAAAAATGGCTGGCGGTTGGTGCTGGTATTGGTGTACTTGCTGGTGGCCTGGACCGCCCGTGAGAAACTGCCCTGGGGAAATATCCTTTACAACCTGGGGCTGGGGCCACCGACCCTGAAAGACGGTCAGTTCTTCCTCAACCTGAACTACCAGCTCAGCGGATGGGCACTGGAGGCACTCAGGTTGCTTTTCATTGTATCTGGCGGATGGTTGTTGTGGTGCCTCACTGGTTTAGGCAGGCGTTTGGCACGGAGTGCCGAAAACATACTATTGCTGAGTTGCATCCTGGTTTACCTGGCTTTCCTGCTGCTGGACACCCACGCTTTCGACCGGTACTTTCTGGTTTTGTTGCCCTTGTTGCTGCTGCTTTTGGCAGGCCATTCTCGTCTTTCCTTCGGTAAAATGGCGTGGTGGCACAGCTCCCTTTCATGGGTGACGCTGGTGTTGCTGGCGACCTTCAGCCTCGGCGCCACACACGATTACCTCTCATGGAACCGGGCCCGCTGGGCTGCCCTGAACCACTTGATGGTGCAGCAAAAAATCCCTCCGGAGAAAATTGACGGCGGCTTTGAATTCAACGGCTGGTACAAACCCGGCCGCATCGAGCACGGCCGTGCCAAAAGCTGGTGGTGGGTGGCTGAGGACGAATACTGTGTTACTTTTGGGCCGCTGGACGGGTACCATTGCATGGAGAAAGTGCCATTCAATCGCTGGCTCCCGCCCACTGTGGATAGTTTGTGTGTTTTGAAGAAGAACTGATCAGCCCGAACCATCAGCCCGGGGCTGTGTTGAACAGGCCATTAAAGAATCAACGATGGAATACCAGGCGGCAAAAGCCAAATTTTTACAGGAGTGGGGAGTGCTGGGCTCTCAATGGGGCATCAACCGCACCATGGCGCAGATACATGCATTGTTGCTCATCTCGCCTGAACCCATCTGCGTCAAAGAGGTGATGGACGAGCTGAAAATTTCCCTCGGCAATGCCAATATGAACCTGCGGGCGCTGATGGACTGGGGCCTGATCTACAAAGTGGCCATCCCCGGTGAGCGCAAAGATTTTTACGAAGCTGAAAAAGACATCTGGGAAGTGGTCAAGCGCATCATCAAAAAGCGCAAAGAGCGGGAACTGGAACCGGTGCTCAAAATGCTGGACGAGGTCTCCGCCGCCGAAGGTGAAGGCCCTGAAGTGCAAGCCTTTCGCAAGGCCATCCAGGACATCCGCCTTTTCTCCGGCAAAGCCGATGCCCTGATGGAAACCCTCCTGAAAGCCGATTCCGGCTGGGTAAATACCTTTATGAAAATGGTGAGGTGAGGGGAGGGCGCCTGTGGCGCGTTTAGGCACTTCGTGCGTTTAAACACCTTCGGTGGGTTTAATGTGCCTGCGGCACAGTTTAGGCACCTTTGGTGCGTTGATGGGTTTAGGGCTCATTCCCCGTCCCTCATCCCTCATCCCTCATCCCTCATCCCTGTGAGATTCCTTTCTCAAAAAAATCAATGATCTGTTCGGCGGTTTCCATGCCGATGGCGGATTGGGCTTCAATGGTAGAGCCGCCGATGTGGGGTGAGACAGACACCCTGGGGTGGTTGAGCAATTCGGGTCTGGGGTTGGGTTCTCCGACGAAAACGTCAAGACCGGCGCCGGCCACTTTGCCACTTTCGAGGGCTGCCAGCAGGGCGTCTTCATCGATGGTGCCGCCACGGGCGGTGTTGATGATGTACACGCCGTTTTTCATTTTCTCAAACTCCTCTGCACCGATGAGGGGTTCGGTGCCGCCCGGCACGTGCAGGGTGATGAAGTCGGATTTGCGAAGCACCTCATCCCAGCTGGTGGTGTCGAGGCGGACGGACAGGGCCACGTCCTGGCTTTTGAAAACGTTGATGTCCAGCTCGGCTTCACTGACCACCAGGTCGGCGGCAATGACCTTCATGCCAAAGGCGATGCCGATCTTGGCAGCTTCCTGGCCGATGCGGCCAAATCCAACCACGCCCAGCGTTTTGCCAAACATCTGGATACCACCGGAGTATTCTTTTTTCAGGGCCTTGAAATCGAAGCCCTCTTTGCGCATTTCTACGTTGGAACGATTGAGCATGCGGGCCAGGCTGAGCATGTGGGCAAAAGCCAGCTCTGCCACTGCCCGTGAAGATGCACGGGGTGTATTGAACACGGCAATGCCTTTTTCGCGGGCGTAGTCCACATCGATGTTGTCAAGGCCGACGCCACCGCGGGCAATGATCTTGAGGTTGGGGCAGGCATCGATGAGGTCTTTGCGGACTTTGGTGGCGCTGCGCACGATGATCACATCGTAGCCGGGCAACACCTCGGGAAGGTCTTCCTGGGCCACTCTTTCTGTGTGGACTTCATAGCCTGCTTCCTCCAACAGCAGTTTGCCGTCAGGGTGAATGCCGTCGTTTGCAAGAATTTTAACCATGATATCAGGTGCTTAGGGTGTTTCTTTGAGCGTGAATTCAGTTTGGTTCATTCGGTCGGTGAGAAGTGTAAAGGTGCTCTGCTGAACCTTTTCCAGAATTGGAACATTGCCGGAGTAATTTGAGACACGGCGGCGCAAAGAAAATTATTTTCTACCAAAGATGGGCTGCCTATTTCATTTCCGGCCAACCCTAATTGGTGATATTTGACACTTAACTTTCACCTGACCAATTTGTCCGGTCGGCCTTAACCGTCAGTACCGGTTATACAGCTGATTCCGATTACAATTTTAACCCTCTATCAATCAGCCCTATGCAAAAGCTTACTCCTCTGATTTTGTTTTTGGCGGTCACATCCATGCTCAATGCCCAGCTAAGGCAAACCATTTTGATGGAATCCAATGCCCCTTCCGGAAAGGTGATCCAGGTTCCGGAACAGTTTTCCGAAGGGCCATTCATTGCATTTTCTTTGGCATGGACGGGCAAATCACCTGGGTATTGGCAGGTAAAGGCCGGTTTGGCTGACGGCACTTCAGAAACTTACCTGCTTCGCAAAGATGACCACAACAATGACCGGAATCGCCTGGTTAGCCAACTGGCCTTTTTGCCGAAGGAAACAAAAAGCATCAGCCTCGCTTTTTTTCCGGACAGGCTCGAGGATTCCCCTTCGGAAAACGGCATGCTGCCGCCACTTGCGGAGGTTCATTTGTACAACCCAGGTCATACCGGAGCTGTAAATTACGGTGATCGGCCACCGGATTCCCGATTGGCCTGCCCCTGCCCCCTTCCGGCCTATCAGAGCCGCTCCGACTGGTGCCCCGACGGCAGTTGCCCGGCCGATCCGACACCGAATTTTACCGTCGTTACGCACCTCATCGTTCACCATTCAGCGGGGCCGAACAGCTCCAGCGACTGGCCGGCGGTGGTCAGAGCCATTTGGGATTTTCATGTCAACGTAAACGGTTGGGCTGACATCGGATACAACTGGCTCATCGATCCCGATGGCAACATCTACCAGGGCCGGGGCGACAATGTGCTCGGCGCCCATTTCTGCGGCACCAACGCCGGCACCATGGGGGTGTGCATGCTTGGTAATTACCAGGAAGACGACCCCGCCCAGGATGCCCTCTTCCAACTGGAAAAACTGCTGGCCTGGAAAAGTTGCGAAGCTTCCATCGATCCACTGGCCACGGCCTACCATCCCAGTTCCGGACTGAACCTGTACCGCATCAGCGGCCACCGGGATGGCTGCAGCACCGAATGCCCCGGCGATCACCTTTACCCCTTGCTGCCGCAGTTGCGCCAGGCAGTCCGCAACCGCATCGACAACCTCTGCTCTTCACAACCTTCGGCGCCGGCAGCGCCAACGCAATTGACGGCCACGGTGGTGAGCCCCAACCATGTGCAGCTTTCCTGGACGGACAATGCCGACAACGAAACCGGCTACATACTGGAACGAAGCGAGGTGAACAACAATTCTTTCTCTCAACTGGCCGCCATGCCAGAGAACACGGTGGCTTTCGACGACCTGACCGTGATGCCCGGAACGGGTTACTACTACCGCGTGCGGGCCATCGGCAACGGCGTTTTTTCTGACTTCAGCAATGAGGTGTTCGTGGTAACGGGCGCCACTGCCGCCAATGAGCAAGACTTGGAGCAATCACTGCTGCTCTTTCCCAATCCTGCCCGATCAGAAGTTACCCTGCAGGCAGATATTCCGGGATTTACCGATGGAATGGTTCAATTTCTTGACAGCTTTGGAAGGCTGGCCCTGCAACTGCCCATTGCCGCAGGCGAAAACAAGCTGAAGGTAGAAGGCCTAACCCCAGGAATGTATTTTGTGAAAATCAGCAGCAGGGACTTGTTGTTCTTCCGGAAAATAATGGTGGAATAAAGTAGTTGAGGAAACGAAGGACAGGCCTAGCAGCATTTTTCGATTTTTTGGGTGTAAAACAAACGCCGGCAGGGTTCAGAACCACTGCCAGCGTTCGTTCAGTTCCTCAGTTCCTCAAATCCTCACCAATCAAAACACCTGCAATTTCCCAAAGTACAGTCTGCCCGACTCATCCACGCCTTTGACGAGGTAGTTGCCGGGGATCATACCGGAGAGGTCCAATTCTGCATATCTGCTGCCGATGCCATCCAGGCGGAGTACCGGCTGCCCGGCCATGTTGTACACGGTCACAACAGTGAGTACGGTGTTCTGCGTCAGGTGGCTTCCCGACTGGAAGGTGACCGTGGCTTTGTTGCGGCCGCTGGGGTTGGGGTAGATGTGCAACTGGCGGATGTCTTTGTAGCGCAGGTCTTCAAAGGCCTTGATGGTGTTGATGACGGTGTTGGTTTTCACCGGCTCCAGGTTGTCGAAGAAGATGTTGGCGCTGTTGTGTATCTCGTCTCCGGGCAGCAGGCCGGCAGCCGGTTTTATCCGGAAGATGGCAAAGCCATGGCTCTGCGGCTCGTTGCTGACACTGTCCGGCAGGTTGATGGCCGGGAAGGTCCAGATCAGCTTGCGCCCTTCGGTCTGGAACTGGTAATGGTGGCTGGCCACACCCAATTCCAGAGTGCTAAGGTCGAGTGTTGCGGGCAATTCATCTTCCACCCTGACGGTGTTCACCACCTGGTTGCCGACGTTCTGGAACCTGATCTTGTAGGTTAGCCACTGGTCGTTGCTGATGTAGCCTTCCGGGTTGACGAGGATGTCGTTCGGGTCGAAGGCGCCGACAGCCATGGATATTTCCTGATAACTGTTGTCGCTGTTGTCGCAGTCTGATTCATTGGCATCGAGCAAAGCATCCAGTTGCAGGGTGTCGCCCACGGGTGTGTTGGCATCCACGGTGTAGATGATGTAGATGGTGCCTTTATTTCCGGGTTCCAGGGTGCCGAGGCTCCAGATGAGGGTGTCGCCGCTGGTGCTGGTCCAGTTAACGGTGCTTTCGGTGGGTGTGAGCCTGGCCGAGGGCAGCACCAGTTTGAGGGTAGCCCCGGTGGCGGCGGTGGCCCCGTCGTTGGAATAGGACAGGCCCAGCAGGTTGTGGAAGCCAATGCGGTGAGCGGTTGTGGCCACCTCAACGTTCAGCTCGGGCAATGAGCAGGTTGGCGTGTTGCCGAAGTCCTTACCGCAGTATTGCTGGCCGATGCCGGAGACGGTCACGCTTTGGGTGCCCTGGGTATTGGGGCAGCGCATGCTCCAGTTGGCACCAACGGTCTGTGTGATGGTGTAGGTGCCGGGGTTGACATGCACGGAGTAGGTGCCGTCGCTGCCGGTGTAGGTCACGATGTCGCCCGGTGTCAGGGTGATTTTTACGTTGGGTATGCCGTTCTCACCGGCGTCTTTGGTGCAGTTGCCGTTTTCGTCGAAATAGGCCGTTCCGCAAATTTCCGAAGCGTTGTCTTCGGTAATGGTGAGGCACTGGTTTACGGACTGGTTGGCGAGCGCCTGCTCATAACCGCTGGGCCATATCACCAGCACTGAGTCCACCGTGGAAGCATCGCCGAGGCCGAAAATGACCTTCAGCTCATTTTGACCGCCGACACCACCGCCGGTCTGGCTGCTGATCTCCCGCATTTGCCAGAAGGTGCTGCCGTTCACGGTGGCTTTTACTTTCACTTTTGCCCCGATGGCGGCTTTGTTCGAAACCGTACCGACCAGGTTGATGCAGAGGTAGGAATTGCAATCCCCTTTCACGTTTTTGAAAAGCAAGTTGCTGTTGTCGTTTCGGTTCCCAATGAACAGGTCCACATCGCCGTCCAGGTCGTAGTCTGCCCAGGAGCTGCCAAATGAGTAGCCTCCGGCAAGGGTGATTGGGTTTTCGATTTTCGTGAAGGTTCCGTCACCGTTGTTGCGGTAGAGGAAATTGTCATTGTCCTGGTCGTTTGCGACGAATAGGTCCAGGTAGCCGTCGTTGTCGTAATCCGCCCAGGCGCTGCCATGCGAGTGGCCGCCATCGTTGACGATGTCACCTGAGGTGATTTTGGTGAAGGTTCCGTCACCGTTGTTGCGGTAGAGGAAGTTGTCATGGTCACCGGAGTTTGCGACGAAGAGGTCGAGGTCACCGTCGTTGTCGTAATCGGCCCATGAGGCGCCCACGGAGTAGCCGCCGTCGTTGACGATGTCACCTGTTGTTATCTTCTCAAAATTGCCGTTGCCGGTGTTTTTGTACAGCAGGTTGTTTTCGGCATTGTTGTTTGCGACGAAGAGGTCGAGCCAGCCGTCGTTGTTGTAGTCGGCCCAGAATCCGCTGACGGAAGATGCAGCCTCTTTGGCCACGGCGTTGTTGCCGTCGAGGGTGAAGGTTCCGTCCCCGTTGTTTTTGTACAGAAGGTTGAACCTGGAGGCAAAGAAGGAGGCCACGAAGAGGTCCAGATAGCCGTCGTTGTTGTAGTCACCCCATGCGGCGCCGTGGGCATAGCCCAGGTCACTGACGATGGGGTCGTTCTGAATTTTGGTGAAAGTGCCGTCCCCCTCGTTTCGGTAGAGGAAGTTGGCGTAGCCGATGTTGTTTGCGACGAAGACATCCAGGTCCCCGTCGTTGTCGTAATCGCCCCAGGTGGCGGCCATGGAGCTGGCCTGGTCGGTGACGATGCTGCCGGAGGTGATTCTGGTAAAGGTTCCGTCGCCATTGTTTTTGTACAATTCGTTGGTCTGGTTCGGATCCCTGGTGGTGATGAACAGGTCGGGATCGCCGTCCCCGTCGTAATCGGCCCAGGTAGAGGCCCAGTTGTCAGTGCTGGTGGTGAGACCAACTCCCGTAACTTCTTCGAAAAGTGCCGTGGGGTCGTAGGCCAGCCGGAGTGTGGGTAGGGTGTCGCCACAGTTACGCTTGGATAATATTTCAAACGTCAGGAATTCACCGGGCGTAAAATTGCCTTCCAACTGGATGTCAAATTTCAAGCGGAGTGTGTTGGCCGAAGTGTTGGTGATACCCACCAGACCATCGGCATTGATGATGGAGTCGAGGCTGGCGATGGTGTAGGTGTAAGTTCCGCCGGAATAGCTGGGATCACTCACGGATGTGTAGCTGCCCGATGCGGGGTACTTCTTGTAGGATGAGCCCGAAACCACTGTGATGCTTTGGGTATTGGGCTGGATGACCTTGACCACCAGGTCTTTTACGGCAGCCAGTTTGGCGCTCAACAGTTCCAGCTCCACACCGGAGACATTGCTGCAATGGTTGTTCGCATCGTAGTTGCTGTAGATGCGCACCTGTGTCTCGGCAGGCTGTGGCTCCACATACAGGGAGTAGGAATTGTAACTGCAATCGAAAGTGCTGAGGTTGGTGGGATAGCCGTCGCAACTGTGGCCGGAGTACACCACCAGCTCGGATGTTGCACATGAATTGTAAGTCACCGTAATCCGGTAATCATTGGAAGCGTAAGCGCTGAAATCACCCAGTTGGTAAAAGCCGCCATTCACGGGCGAGATCTCCTGGTTGGTTGAAAGGTCCTCCACTTTGGTGATGGTCAGGGCACCATTGGGGCTCACCGGGAAAATCCAGGCATTGGGACCATCGGCGTTTTTGTTGTTGGTCACGGTGATATCCCATGAAGCCGTCACGCCGGTTCCGTCCACCGTCTGGAAATTGGTGGACACCTGGATGTCGCCGCGGCGGTATTTCAGTTTGTCGGGGTTGGAACTGTACTCCGAAGTTTCGGCATTGCTGAGGCGTTCGGATTCCACGAAAGTGAAGTACCAGTACAGGTTGAATTTGGTCTCTTCCTCCAGCGTACACTCAGGATCCACAGTGATGGTGAAGGTGCCGTTGAAGCCGTCGTCGCCGTAGGTCAGGTTGCCATTCTGGAACAGCGTTTCCAGGTCGTACTGGTAGGTCTGGCCGCTGATGTCATAGGGTGTCAGTCCGGTCACCGTTTCCGACAAGGTGGAGTTGGTGTATTCGGTGCGGTAGTATTGCACTTTGGCGGTGGTGATGCTGTAACCACTCGGTATGACCACCCGCACGTTTTTCGGGTAGGCCCAGTGCCGGTATTCAAAAGGAAACAGATCGCCTCCGGCGTAATTGGTGCAGCAATCGCCGATGCTCATGTAAAAGTTCTGGGACACATTGGCGGTGCAGTTCTTGGCTGTGACCGTATTGGCAGAACCATTGCTGAAATAGTAGCCGATCAGGGTGAAGTTGCCGGCCCAGTCGTCGCATTGGTAAGCGGTGCCGTTTTCCGAAGGGCTGACATAAAAATCATTGGTGATCTGCAACTCCGTAATGGCCCCACCGATGTTTCCAGTCACTTTGTAATAGACCGTGAGGGTCACCTGGTCGTCGTTGCCGAAGGTGAAGCCGGAAAAATCACTGCAACCGGCAGCCGCCAGGGTGGCTGGACTCAGGTCCAGGCTTACGATCCGGTCCGTGCCGCTCATGCTCTGGGTCAATGGCACGCTGGAGCAGGTCAGAGTCTGGCTGGTGCTGGCGTCCGTTACGCTCACATCGGCGTACAGCGCTACGATGGTGTCCCCGTAAGGCACGTTGGAGCTGGCGTACATGTACGACCACGACGGGAAGCTGCCGGAGGTCTTCACCGTTCCGGTAAATACGGTTTTGAAGGTGTCGTTCACCATCACCCGGTTGAGCTTGATTTTGGACATATCCAATGAACCGCTGTTGTCGGCGGCGCCGTCCTGGTCGTTGTCGGGATCGCCAAAACTTGTCCGTGCCACGGAGAAACTCTGAAATGCCAGACCTTCCGTGCAGGTGCCGGGGCAGTGCAGGTAGGTGTTCACCGTTTGCTGGCAGAACAAGGGCAGTTCATAAGGTGTGGAGCATACCCCATCCATTACGTAGTAGAGCTGCATGCCCACAGTGGCCGAGCCGTTCACATTGGGCACGGAGCAATCCAGCGTCAGCTTGAGCCGGATCTCCGCCCGCGTCAAGCTGAAGGGGATGGGGAAATCGTATTGTGCAGTTAGTTGGTCCGTATTGCTGTCGAAAGTGATGCTGCTGGCGGTCCATTGTGTGGTGCCGTTGATGAAGACGAGGTCGGCACTGTTGCCGCTCCAGGTCAGCCCATCGGGCACGTCGAAAACCAGCTTGTAATATGGGCTGTTGCCTTC
This sequence comes from Saprospirales bacterium, assembly GCA_002698985.1. Taxonomy (GTDB): domain Bacteria; phylum Bacteroidota; class Bacteroidia; order Chitinophagales; family Saprospiraceae; genus UBA6168. The sequence goes on from PAAY01000020.1 coordinate 53,938, forward strand.
GGGCAATGTGACGCTGGCACTTGAGATGATGAACACGTATTCCCCGGTTTGACCGTCGCTGAGGTCTGATGGCGATTCGGAGAAAATGCTGAAACTCTTGCTGTAGGAAGTCAGGCCCTGCCCGGATTTGGTATAGGACTGCGTTCCGCAATTGTTTTCGCAGCTGTAGCTGTAATCCCAGCCCGCCAGGTCGATGTTGCCACAGACATCGGCGGCGCAGGTATAGCTGTCCCAGCTTACGGTGATCTGCTCGCTGGGCTGGATGTCCGGCAGGCTGATGGTGAAGCCGGCTATGGGGTTGTTGCCGAGGCAGGAATAATTGGAAGCAGCCGTCACGCTGCTGGCATAGGCGCGGATGGAGGCCCCGCCGTCCACACTGTAATAAATGGTGCTGGTATCGATGCGGGAGTAGGCAGAAACGGGGTCCTGGGTAATGGTCAGGCTGCCATTCACGCCGGGTCCGCTGCCGCTGTTCGTAATGGTCACCGATTGCGATTGCGCATTGCCGACATCGCAAACGTCAAAATTGGCGCTGGCAGAAACGGTCACACTCGGATTGTACAGCGTGATGGTGGTATAGGGGTATTTCTTGTTGCTGTTTACCTCGCTGCCGCCACAGCCCCACACGGCATTCAGGGTGGACTGGGTGCTGGTGCAGCCCGTGGCTTTGATGGTCTGAGTGATGGTGATGGATTCGTTCTGATCGAAATATCCATCACCATCGCCAATGGCCGTGAAATCACTTACCGACACAGTAATCTCTTCCGTGTTTGTATTGAGGGTGCCCACGTCGGTGCCTACCACTTGCAGGTTGCTGTCGTGGGTGTCTTTCAGGGTGAAAGAAGTGGCAGCACCGTAGCCGCCGTTCACGATGGTCACCTGCCGGGTGAAGGTCTGACCTGCATACACCGAAGCCGACATGCTGTTTACGGTGGTGATGCTCAGCGCCGGGTAATATAGGGTGTAACTGTTGGTCTGAGTGGTATCGGCGCCCCCGGTATAGGTGGCGGTTACCGTATTCCTGAGCACGCCGCCTCCGGTAACGTAGTTATAGGCATCCATGTCCGCATCGGCTTCAATTCTAAAGCTGAGCGTGGCGCCGTCAGAAAGGTCGCTGGCGCTGAAAGTGATGTCTTCGGTGTTGGAAACGCTTTGTTCCGAAACGCTGCCACCGGTCACGTTGCTCAAACTGCCAACCGAATAGTCGATTCCGGAAGGCAGCTGCACCCTGATGGTCAGGTTCGAAAGCGTACTGCCGGTATTGTTCGTAAGGGAGATGTCAAAATTCTCTGTGCCGAGACAAACGCTGATGTTGGACGGCACGGTGTTGTTCCAGGTGATGGATTGACCGGAAAGCAGGTTTGCAAATGCAAAAAAAGAAAGCAGGCCAACGATTTTCATTGCCTGCAAGCTCCACTTTCGGGGTAAATGATGTTTCATAGTTATGTTTTTGTCTTTGACAGGAGTGAACAGTTCATTGATATGTGTCCAGTTGACACAAAAAGCAGGTCAATTCGCTAACTGTTTGTTATGGAAAGATTTACGAAGGGTGTTTGCCTTCATTTTATCCCAAATTGGGAACCATTGTCGCCTCACTGGAAGTGGATGACTCAGCCGGGGCGCTGAGCGGTTCTTCCTGCAGGTACAGCCGGTACAACTGCCGGCAGATGTTCTTCCAGTCGAAGGCCTCGGCCACCATTTTTCGGGCATTGCGGCCCAGCCGGGCCAGTTTATTTTCATTGAAAAGTCTGCAAGCCTCTTCCATGGCAAGGGTCACCGGTTCTTCGCCCAGTTCTGACAGTGGAATGCCCGCGTTGTATTTTCTGATGAAGCTGTTGATGTTGGTGGGCTCGCTCGTCAGGCAGGGCAGCCCCAGTGCTGCTGCTTCCAGCACTGCCATCGGAAAGCCCTCCATGCGGGAAGTGTGCAGGAATACATCGCCACGGGCCATGAGGTGGTATTTCTCATCGCCGTACCGGGCGCCATGCCAGGTAACGTGGTCCTCTATACCCAATTCTTTGGTCAGCGCCTGCAATACAGGCCGGTCAGCGCCGTCACCAATCAGCTCCAGTCTGGCCCGGTGGCCCATTTTGATGAGCCTGGCGAATCCCCGAAGCATGTAGTCGAGGCCTTTGTGGTAGCTGTCTATCCTTCCGCAAAAGCTGAAAACCGGATATTCGTTTTTCGCCGGCTCGATGCCGGAAGGTATCTCGTCCAGGTCCATGCCGTTGGGGATGAGCACCTTCTGTGGCACCTTCATCAGGCTGTCGATGAAGGTGTACTCCTGCTCTCCGAGCAATTGCACCGCATGGGCATTGCGGATGACCGTTCGCTCAAAAAGATTGAAGTAGATCCGTTTTCGCCACTTGCTCTGCTGCATGGCTGCAGCCGTGAGTGCCCCGTGCGGGGTGTACACATAGCGCAGGCCTCTTTTCTTCAGCAATCTTGAAATGTGGTAGAATTCCGGAATGAAAGAACCGTGGATGTGAAACACGGTGTTTTCACTCGCTTGCGCAATGGCGGCACGCAGCTCCCCGTCCAGCTTCAGCTTGTTGGGCATCTGCCTGAACAATTTGGTGGCAAATGGCCGTGGCGGGTAATTGTGCTCCAGCGAATTGGCAATGCCCCAGACCTCCACATCGTAACCCAGTTCATACTGATGCAGGGCCAGTTTGTATGCTACCTTGTTCACCCCGTTCATGCGGTCGGGGTTGGCTTTTCCGAGTACGAGTTGGATGATTTTCATGTTTGAGGATTATTAGGATTATGGGGATTATTAGGATTATAGAGGATTATAGAGGATTATAGAGGATTATAGAGGATTATGGGGGTTGTAAGTTGTAGGTTGTAGGTTGTAGGTTAGCGGAGCTACTCTGTTTTCAACTCCCGTAACTCTGTGGTTTATACAGGATTATGGAGGTTGTAAGTTGTAAGTTAGCAGAGCTACTCTGTTCAACTCTGTTTTTAACTCTGATTACTCTGTGGTTAATAAAGTGTAGAGTTGAGAGTTTGGAGGTGCTAGCTCTCCCACGAGTTACGCGTCACGAGTTACGCGTCACGCGTCACGAATCACGTCCCGCTGCTGGCAGCCAGCTTTGTGGCTTCACCGTTGACTTTTTTCGCTTTTTCGAGGGGGACTTCTTTGGCCTGGGGCTTGGCCGGTTTTTTCCGAAGGTAATAGACATAGACACCCAGGGTGATGAACTGGGAGACCATGAGACCGGCAATGACACCCACGTCACCAAATTGACCGACGAGGGGGAAGGCAAGAGCAAGACTTACGATGGCGCTGAGCAGGTAAGCCTTGAAAATGGGCGATGTAACGGCCTGACTGCGCAGGGCATAACGCAGCGGATACCCGATGAACACAAACAGGTACAGCACCGCATAGCCACTCACCAGGTAGTTGTAGGGCAGGTATTCCGGCCCGTACAGCCAACTGATGAGCTTGGGGGCCAATGTGCTGAGCATTGCCAGAATGGCGACGAAAGGAATGCTCATCAGTAGGGTCATCTGGCGCAGGTAGGCATTCATACGCTTTTTACCGTAGGTAAAGAATTGCCGGGCAGCTTCGGCCGGAACGATGTTCTCCATGGCCAGAAACAGCACGTGGCTCAATCCGACCATGTTCTGTGCCATGCGCAAGGCGCCCACAGCCACCGGTCCGAGCAGGCTTGCGGCAGCCACCAGAAAGATATTGCCAGCAAACCACTGCAACACCGAAGTGCCCAGCAACCAAATCGAGTAGTGATAATGCTCCTTTACGGCTTTTTGGAATTTCAATTCCCAGTTGAAGCTGATTCCTTTTACAGAATCGGGGTTTTTGACGAAGACAATTACACCTATCAGCAAGCCAAGAATACTTCCCAGGGCATACCCCAAGAGGGCAATACCAATGGTAACGTCAAACAGCAGCAATGAACCAAACAAGACAGCGTACAAAGCCCCATCCATCAGAAGGGGGGCGATAAAGAGCTTGCGGATGAAAAAGGTTTTGCGAAGAAAATCGTGCAGCAGGTAAAAAGTGGTGGCCAGAAAGGCATGGGGCAGGTAATCTGTCCAGTGCGGCCATTGCGGGTTTTCCCTTACGATGAAGGTAACCACCGTTGTCAGCAGGAGTAATACAATTGTTATGAGTGCCTGGATGTAGAACACGCCCTGGCGGTAGCGATTTTTGAAACGGCCCATGAATTTAGACGCAAAGGTCATCATGGGTTGGGTCATGAATGCCTGGTGCAGGCTCAGGGCCAGTAAGACACCCACCCACATCAGGCTGAAGATTCCAAAGCCTTCGAGGCCCAGCGCTCTGGCCAGCAAGACGCCTACCAGGAAATTGCCTCCGCTTACCATTGCCTGGTCTGCCAGTACCAGGAGTTTTGCCTTGTGAAGTAAAAGATAACGGCTCATAACTTGTGCTTTAGGTGGATCATTTCATTGTGCTTTGCAGGTTGTTTTCATGTTGTTATTCAGGGTTTCAGCTTAGTGCGGGGGCGGGTTTTCGCTTTTTCAGGTAGCGGGCGTAAGCGCCTTTTTTGGCCTTTTGCCTTACGCCGTTCAGTACCAGGTATAGGTTCGGAATCTGGAATGAATCCAGCAGTTCGTTGATCGGTTTCAGTTGCCGCAGGCGTGTGGTGCCTTTGCGGATCAGAAACAGGTTGGCGGTGCTCTTCCGCATCAGCACGATGCTGTCGTCAAAAAGCCCGATGGGAGCCACATCCACGATGACCATGTCGAAATGCCAACGCAGGTCGTGGATGATGTCCAGGGCTTTGGCGGAAAAGACCTTGCCTTCCAGGCTGTCGTCGTACTGGCCGGCCGGAATGAAGTAGAGGTTCTCATCGGAGGTGTTTTGCACCAGGTCCAAGGCGTGGCGGTCGCTTTTGATCGCTTCGCAAAAACCATCGGAATTGTCCATGCCTAGTTCTTCGTGCAATTCTGGTTTGCGCACGTCGAGGTCCAGCAACAGCACCTTGTAGCCATAAGCTGCCATCGCTTTCGCAATGCGGGCACTCACGAAAGTCTTGCCTTCATTGGGCATGTTGGAGCTCAGCACAAAGAGCTGCGCCTGCCCCTTCGTTTCGGGTTTTGGCAGATCCCGCAGGTTGGCCGTCAGGCCCGACACCAGTGAAAAACCCGGAGGGGTCTTGCGGGTCAGCCGGTACACCTCGCCGATGATGGGGTATTGGGGGAGTTTCTCTTCCAGCTCGTCTTTCGAGCTGACGGTTTCTTTCACATAGCTGCGCAAATAGGCGTAAAACATGCCCGCCAGCAGCGCCAGCAAAAAGGCCATTCCGTAATAGAGCGACTTGTTGGGTGCCACGGTGGCCTTGGGCCGGACGGCGTGTTCTATGATCTTGTGCGGAAACAGGTCGGATTGCTGCATGATGGACAGCTCCGTGTACTTCCGCATGAGGTAATTGTACAGTGCCTCGTTGAGAGCCACCTGCCGTTGCAGCACCACCAACTGGCGCTCCTTTTCCGGAAAGCGCTCCACTTTCTGGTTCACTTCCGCAATTTGGGATTCCAGTTCCAGGGTTTTCTGTTGCAGGTTTTCCAGGGTGGAGTTCACCGATTCGTTCAGGAAGGCCCTCGTTTCTTTGATCTTCTGGTCCAGGTTCAGGATGAGGGGGTGCTGCAGGGTGTATTTCTGCAGGTAGTCCTGCCGCTGCTCTTCGTAAGACTGCGCCTTCAGGTAGCTGCCCCGAAAAATCGGGTCTGACAGCGCTTCGAAGTTGGGGCTGAAATCGCTGAGGCTGTTGCCGGAGAGCAGGTATTCCTGCAGGCGTTTCAGCTCCGAGGTTTTCATGTCCAGGTCCACCTTCTGGAGGTTGAGTTGGGTCAGTTCCCGCAGTACGGCATCGGTTTCCTGGGTGGAGTTGATGAGCTGGTTTTCAGAGCGGTAGCCGGCCAGCCCGGCCTCGGCATCGCCTAGGCGTTTTTTGACGACTTCCAGCTGTTTTTCAAGGTATTCGAGGGTTTCGGCCACCTGCTGTTCCCGGCTCTTCCGGCCTTCTTCGATGTAGGTCTTCATCAGGGTGTTGACGAAGGTCTGCGCCTTTTCGGGCAGTTCGTGGTTGAAATAGACCTTGATGATGGACACCTCTTTGTCAACGGGTTTCACGAAGAGCTTGTCGCTTTTGTATTGCCCGATGAGGGCATCCTCGCTGTTCACTTTCAGGGCAAAGAGGTCGCCCGGTTTCAGGCTGTTGGGCTTTAGCTTCAGAAAAGCAGAATCCGGCTCGATGGTGAGCAAAAGGCCGTTCTTCTCAATCAACTGCCCCTGATCCACGATGGTGGCATGGGCAGAGTCTTTTGGTGAGCCGTCGAAAAAACGGAAGCGGCCCTCGCCGAGGTAATCGAAATAAATCGTTTTATCCAGCGCTTTGTCGTCGTTGACACCGTAGTCTATCTTAAACGGCCGCTCTTCGTAAATCTCCGAGAGCCGCACATCGCCTACCCTGTAGGTGGTCAGTTCCCAGTGCAGGTTTTCCAGGGTTTTGCGGATGAGGTCACGGGTTTGAAACACTTCCACCTCCGCCAGAAAGTTTTCGTTCTGCCGGGGCAGGTTTTTCTCGTTTTCTTCGCCAAACAGGTTGATGGCAGCCTGGGTGTAGTTCAGGTTGTTGATCTTGATGGCACCGCCGGCGCGGTACTCCGGCGTCATGTAAGTCACTGCCCTTCGGGTAACGAGAATAGCAATGGTGATCAGCCCGATCAGCACCGGGGAGGCCTTGAGCAAAGGCCTTATGATCATCTTGTATTCTTTGTTGAAGGTCATGTTGTTACAGTGTCTGCCTGGATTATTCGTCTACTTCAGAAATACGGAGGCCACCAGCGCAATGCCGGTGAGTATTCCGGTGAAGTTGGTGACCCTTCTTAGTTTTTCGTCGGTGAATTTCTTGCCGGTGGCACCCACATACACCACGTCGTCGGGCTGCAGGTCCACATTGTATTCGGCATAGGCCACCAGGCTGGTGAAGTCCACATCCAGTTCCACCGGTTGCTGATTCACCAGCCTGATCACCTTGATATCGTCGTTTTTGGAGTAGGGGGTGAGGCCGCCTGCCGCACCCAGTATTTCCACCAGCGATACCCGCTCGTTGTCGAGCTGGTAGCGGCCGGGGGCGTTCACCTCCCCCAAAACCGTGACGTAATGGCTGAGCACCTTGACGTTGATGATAGGGTCTTTGATGAGCTCGCTGTACTTCTGTTCCAGCAGGTAGTTCACCTCTTTGATGTCGTAGCCGCCGATCTTCACCCGGCCGATCTGGGGCAGGTTCACTTCTCCCTCGTTGTCAACGACCAGCCAGCGGCCGGTGGCCTCGCTCGAGTTGAAATTGGTGTTGATGGAACCGATGGACAATTCATCGTGGCCCCAGATGCTGATGGTGAGTTTGTCGCCAGGTTGGATGATGGGCGCTCTGGGACGGAAATACTGCTGGAGGATGAGCCTTTGGCTTTCGGCCTGCCGGGCTTCTTTCTCAAACAGTTGTTTCGGGCTTGAACAGCTTATCAAGCCCGAAACACAGATGATTGTGAATAGTGTCACTCTGAGTAGCATGGTGGCGTTTTACATTATCACTGCCCAGGAGAATTCCATAAAGGTGCCACCCTTGGTTTGGAGGATTGGGAAGGGGATGGAGGAATTTTGACCGGCACTGAAAGCCGTTATCGTTTTGAAGTTGTTGTGGGTAGCTCAGGCTGTCTTACCTTTTTGGTTTAGAGGGGTTTAGAGGGGTTGAGAGAGGTTGAGAGGGGTTTGGAGTACAGTTCGGATACCCTCGATCCGTCTTCCAAATAGCCTTCAAAATGCAGCGGGATGGTGATGGGATTGCAAACGCCGCTTTTCCACTTTTGGGAATGCTGTTTTCATCCTGGGAAGGCCTGGGAATTCAGCTGTGCTGAGGCATGAAAAGCAAGGAATTGTCAGGCATGTGCCGGGAAAAACAGATTTTAGCGCTCAGGCCCAAACAAGCTGGTAACAATGTTCAGAAATTTCATCAATCGGATCTGGCACCGGTATTTTGACGAAAGCAATCCGGAAGTGGATGCCCGTAAGCACCGTATTCATGAGGTGATCTTTGAATCCCACACCCCACAGGGCAAGCTCTTCGACGTGGTGCTTTTTCTCGTCATCATTGCCAGTGTATTGGTTGTCATGCTGGAGAGCATCCGTGATCTGCGGGTGCATTACGGCAGCTTCTTTTACTTCCTGGAATGGGCCTTCACCCTGTTTTTTACCATCGAATATGCCTTGCGGGTGTATTGTCTGAAAAAGCCAAAAGTTTACGTTTTCAGCTTTTTCGGCATCATCGATCTGTTGGCCATTTTGCCCACCTACATCAGTTGGTTGTTGCCGGGTGCGCAGTCCTTGCTGGTCATCCGCATCCTTCGGCTGCTGCGTATTTTCAGGGTCTTTCGCCTGCGGCAATATTTTTCCGAAGGGAAATACATGGTGCAGGCCATGAAGGCCAGTCAGCGCAAGATTGCCGTTTTCATGTTTTTCATTGTGCTCATGGTAACCGTTTTCGGCTCGTTGATGTACCTGATCGAGGGTGGCATACCCGATTCTGGTTTCACGAGCATTCCCCGGAGTATCTATTGGGCAATCGTAACGCTGACCACTGTGGGGTACGGTGACATTACGCCCGTAACGGCTTTGGGGCAGTTCATTTCTGCCATCGTGATGATCCTGGGTTATGCGGTGATAGCAGTGCCAACCGGCATCGTTTCAGCAGAGATGATGCGCACGCAACCCCCTGTAGACATCACCAATTTTGCCTGCCCCTCCTGCGGCAGGGAAGGCCACGCCCCCGATGCGGTGTATTGCAAATACTGCGGCGCCCACCTCCGCGAAAATGAACTGCCGGATGAAGGGGTTTTGTAAGCCGTACAACATTGCATGCCAATCTTTTGGGAAGCAATTATCCCTTGATTATCTTGCCCGCCCTCTCAGATTGACCCTGATAGCTATCGGGGACAGTTGGCAGTACCCAGTGATCCGAAAGACCTCCCCCGTTTACCTTTCATAAACCTTCAAAAAACCTCGGAAAAACCTCAGGAAAAACCTCAGGAAAAACCTCAGGAAAAACCTCCAAAAACCCCTGTCTCCGAACAGCGTCCGAAGACAGGAATAACCTTCCCTTAACTCACTAACAAATTGCGCCGGAGGCGCTACGAAACCATGAGAAAGTCAATTCTGTTTGCACTCCTGACCCTCACCTTTATTTGTTTAAACAACTATACGGCTGCTGCCCAGGAAAATCCGGATCCGGACAAAACCGAGAATGGCGACAAGGCCGATGATGAAAAAGGTGATGACGAGAAAGAATCCAAGAAGAAGAAGAACAAGAGCAAGATAAAGCCCTTTGAGGAAGTCATTTCTGAGGAGGCTGTCGTGGACAGCGGCTTGTTCATCGTTTACAAAGACGCCGACAAATACTTCTTCGAAATTCCGTTTGAAATGATGGAGCGGGAGATTCTTGTGGTGAGCCGCATTTCAGGTTATGTACGCAACCTCAGCTTTGGCGGAGCCGGCATGGCCAGCAGGCCAGAGCAGGTCATCAGGTGGCAAAGGCACGAAGAGCAGTTGATGATGCGGAGCGTTTCGTACAGCAGTGTGGCCTCGGAAGAGGACCCCGTTTACCAGAGTGTAAAAAACAACAACTTCGAGCCGGTGATCATGGCTTTCCAGATCCTGGCCTACAACCAGGATTCCACGGCCTATATCATCGATCCGTCGGCGCTGTTCACTTCCGATGTGCCCATGATCGGGCCCATGAGCAACGATCAGCGGAAGGATTTTGGCATCAGCAGCCTGGACGGGAAGCGCAGCTTCATCGTGCGTATGAAGTCCTTCCCGGAAAATGTGGAGGTGCGCCATGTGCTGACCTACAAAGGCAGCAAACTGCCCGACAATGCAGTCACAGGAACCCTTTCGCTGGAGATGAACCAGAGTTTCATCATCCTACCCGAGGTACCCATGCAGCCCCGCTACCACGACGACAGGGTGGGCTATTTCAGCGTCCGGCAGATCAATTACAGCCTCGACGAGCAGAAAGCAGCCAGTCAGCGCTTCATCACCCGCTGGCGGCTGGAGCCCAAAGACTGGGACGCCTTCAACCGGGGAGAGCTGGTGGAACCGGTCAAACCCATCGTGTACTATGTGGATCCGGCAACGCCTGAGAAGTGGCGACCCTATATCAAACAGGGCATCGAGGACTGGCAGGTGGCCTTCGAAAAAGCGGGTTTTAAGAATGCCATCCTTGCCGCCGATCCGCCCAGTCCGGAAGAAGACCCCGACTGGAGCCCGGAGGATGTGCGCTATTCCGTGGTGCGCTACATCACCACCGAAATCCAGAACGCCATGGGACCCCACACCCACGACCCCCGCAGCGGTGAGATCATCGAGAGCGACATCCTGTGGTACCACAACGTGATGAACTTGCTTCGCAACTGGTACCTGGTGCAAACGGCCGCTGTCAATCCTGCAGCTCGTTCCGTAAAATTCCGGGACGAAGTCATGGGGCAACTGATCCGCTTTGTGGCGGCGCATGAGGTAGGCCACACCCTGGGCCTGCCCCACAACATGGCTTCCAGCTCGGCTTATCCGGTTGATTCTCTTCGCTCCGCAACTTTTACCGCCACTTCCGGTACGGCACCCTCCATCATGGACTATGCCCGCTTCAACTACATCGCACAGCCCGAAGACAAAGGCGTAAACCTGCATCCCCGCATCGGCGAATACGATTACTGGAGCATCATCTACGGATACCGCCCCATTCCTGAAGCCAGCAGCGCCGAGGAAGAACGGCCCATCCTCAACCAGTGGATCAAGGAAAGGGCCGGCAACCCCATCTACCGCTTTGGCAGGGCCGGCGTGGGTGACCCCTCTGCACAAACAGAAGACCTGGGCGACGACGCTATGAAGGCCAGCGAATACGGCATCAAAACCCTCAAGCGCATCCTGCCGGAACTGCGTACATGGACTTTTGAAGAAGGGGAAGATTACGACGAATTGAAAGAGTTGTACAACCAGGTGGTGGGCCAGTATCGCCGCTACATGGGCCATGTGGTCACCAATGTTGGCGGAGCCTACGAATACCTCAAAACACAGGACCAGGAAGGGCCGGTTTACGTCCTCGTTCCGAAGGAAAAACAGAAAAGGGCCGTGGCCTTCCTCAATGAGCAGCTCTTCAAAACGCCAAGCTGGCTGATAGAGCAGGATATTCTAAGCCGCATCGAAAGCGAAGGCATGATGGACCGTATCAGGGGCCTTCAGGTGGGTACATTGGGTCGCCTCTTGCGCAGCAGCACCCTCAACCGACTGATAGAGCAGGAGGCGCTGAACGGCAGCCAGGCCTATTCCATGCTGGAAATGCTCAACGATACCCGCAACGGCATCTTCTCCGAACTGAAATCCGGCGCCCGCATCGATCCTTTCCGCCGCAACCTGCAGCGCGGCTACGTGGATCGCATGGCCGACCTGCTGAAATCGGATGAGAGCGATGTGGTTCAAACCGACATCAGAGCGGTGGTCCGGGCCCAACTGGAGATGATCCGCAAGGACGCCGAAAAGGCCGCCAAACGCCAGCGCGACAGCCTCTCGAAATACCACCTGCAGGAGCTGGCTGTCCGGATAGATGCGCTGCTGGAGGACGAGGAATGAGAAATGAGGGATGAGGGATGAGGGATGCCCCGAAAGCTTTCGGGGGAGGGATGAGGGATGAGAAGCGCTAGCGCCCCCAAACTCTAAACTTTAAACTCTACACCCTAAACTCTCAAAAAAACCGCAGAGTAAAACAGCGTTGTTACACAGAGTTTCACGGAGTATACACAGAGCTCCACGGAGATGGGGGAGCTATCGCCTCAAACCCTACACGCTACACCCTAAACTCTACACTCTAAACCCTACACCCTAAACTTATAAAACCACAGAGCATGGGCACGGAGCTTCACGGAGATGAGGGAGCTATCGCCTCAAACCCTACACCCTACACCCTACACCCTAAACCCTAAACTCCACACCAGCCCCTCTCAACGAATGAAAACATTGTTTTGCAGTGTACTCAATTCTTTATTCATGAAAAGACTGATCAAGAGCACCCTTGCGGCATGGCTGCTTTTCGTTGGAATCGACTTCTTCTTCCACGCATCCCTTTTGCAGCCATTGTGGATGGAGCCGGTGGCGGGTATCAAGCCCAAAGAAGAGCTGGCCAGGCTAATTCCGGCTGGGTACCTGAGTTTTTTGCTGCTCACTTTTTTGATTGCATGGCTTTACAAAGAGCGCTTTGCTCAGCAGCCCGGTAGGATGCAGGCCTTTCGCTTCGCAATGGTGTTTGCCGCACTTTTCAGCGTTTCCAATTTCCTGGCGCTGTATTCTTTCGTCGCAATACCCATTAAGCACCTTTTGGTTTTTAATGCAGTTTACTTCATCGAGATCATGGCCGTTTTTGATGTTCTGTACCGTACTCTGCATTCCGCAAAACCCGGAAAGATCTATTGGCTGGTGGTTGCTGCATTTATCGGATTGGTGGCAGCAGGCATTTTGTTACAGAATGTGATGTGAAAGGAGGGGAAATAGGAAATTTCAAGTTCCGCATCAGAATACTAACTTTGACATCATTCAGATTTGATATAGCATGGCAGAATTCAACAAACAAATAGCAGATGAGGTGCTGAGGTTGCTAAAACCCTATGCTCCTAAAAAAGTGGGAATTTTTGGCTCCTATGCCAGGGGAGAAAATACTTCAGAGAGTGATTTGGATATCCTTATTTCTTTTAAGAACAGAATAGGCTTGCTCAAGTTGGTGCAAATTCAACAAGAGTTATCCGACAAGCTTGGAATAGAGGTGGATTTGATTACTGAAAATAGTTTGAAGAATCCAACATTGAAATCATTGATTGAAAAGGACTTAATAGTGGTTTTTGATGAAGAAAAGTGATTTGATATATCTGCAGCATATCATTAGCAATTTGGAGAAAGCCAATGGATATTGTCAAAATATAACGCTGAAAGTATTCATTGAAGATGAAGAAAAACAAGATGCAGTAATCAGAAAGATTGAAGTTGCAGGCGAAGCGTGCAAAAGAATAAGTTCAGATACAAGAGAAAGGTTCCAGGATGTGCCATGGCGGGCGATTGCCGGGATGAGGGATAAACTGATACACGATTATTTTGAGGTTGATGCAGAAACCGTGTGGGAGACCGCAACTTCCGATGTACCGAAATTGGTTCCGAGACTCAGAAAAATTCTTGAATTGCTTACTGAAGTTGATTGATCACTAATCTGGCTTCCCTCTACACTCTAAACTCACAAAACCGCATAGTAAAGCAGCGTTGTTACACAGCGTTATTTCACGGAGTTTCACAGAGTATGAGCACGGAGCTATACGGAGATGGGAGCGCTAGCGCCTCCAACCCTACACTCTAAACCCTAAACCCTAAACTTGTAAAACCACAGAGCATGAGCACGGAGTTCCACGGAGATGGGGTGGCTAGCGCCTCCCTACTCCCTACTCTCTACTCCCTACTCCCTACTCACCTTCCTCCCCACCGGCTGCACCTTGTCCAGCAGCATGATTTTCTGCCAGATCTTATCGGCCAGGGCGTGGGCCAGCATTTCCACCTCGTTGACGGTTTTCAGCACTTCCGAGTCCTGGAAATCCTGTGCGTGCAGGGCTGCCAGTTTTGAGGTGATGGCCAGCAGTTCGGTGCAGTAGTCCAGGTAGCGGGAGAGCTGTTTGTGCGACAGTTGCCGGGCCGGCGATGAGGGGGTAGGGGGAACACCTGCCAGCAGGTAGGCCGGGTCTTTGGTCAGTTGGTGCATGTCGATGATGTGGGCAATGCTGCGCAATCTGTGCAGCGAGGAGAGGGCCGCCCGGCGTTTGAGGCGGTTTTCGAGCGAAGCGAGGAAGAAAATAGCCAGCGACAGCAGGATGATTTCATTGATGGCGCTTTCGACGCCCTGCAACAGTTCCACCAGTCCGCTCTCACCTGCCGGGATGTAACGCACGGCCATGGCTACCATCCAAACGGCCAGGCCAATCAGCAATGAAATGGTGAGGAAAGTGAAAATGCGGACCTCCCAGATGGGCCTTGACAAACGAAGGAGTAGCTGGATGTTTGCCTTGGCAACATCTTCCAGCTCCAACGAAACTTTATTCAAACCTGAGCCAGGGAAACGTTCTTCAATCCGGTGTTGCAACTTGTCAAGAGTCTCCAGTATTTTATCGGGTTTGAGCTGGTCAAACTGGCCTTCGGGAAACCTTGTTTGCAAAAACATATTCTCAATTTTGGCAGGAAGATAAAAATCCGCTTCAACAATCGTCGGCAAAGCCTGTTCTTTGCAGGATTCCGACCAATTACTGTTGATGAAGAAAACCGTTTCCGGCAATGCATACAAGCATAAAAACCCTGAAAGAACTCAAAGCCAGTGGATGCCAGCCCCGTTCCGTCAAGGAAGAGCTGAGGGCCAACCTGCTGAAAAAACTAAGAGCCAAAGAGCCCGTTTTCGAGGGCATCATCGGCTTTGACGACACCGTTCTGCCCGACATCGAGCGGGCGGTGCTTTCCCGTCACAACATTCTTTTGCTCGGCCTGCGCGGGCAGGCCAAAACCCGGATAGCCCGCCTGTTGGTCAACCTGCTGGACGAATACATCCCCGTGGTGGCCGGCAGCGAGCTGAACGACGATCCCCTGCAGCCCATGTCCCGCTACGCCAAAGACCTCATTGCCGAAAAAGGCGATGACACCCCCATCGAATGGCTGCACCGCAGCGAGCGCTATGTGGAAAAATTGGCCACCCCCGATGTGAGCATCGCCGACCTCATCGGCGACGTGGACCCCATCAAGGCTGCCACGCTCAAACTGCCTTATTCCGACGAAAGGGTCATTCACTTTGGCCTGGTGCCCCGGGCACACCGCAGCATCTTCGTCATCAACGAGCTGCCCGACCTCCAGGCACGCATCCAGGTGTCGCTCTTCAACATCTTGCAGGAAGGGGACCTCCAAATCCGAGGTTTCAAACTGCGCCTGCCGCTGGACATTCAGTTCGTTTTTACCGCCAACCCGGAAGACTACACCAACCGGGGCAGCATCATCACCCCGCTGAAAGACCGCATCGAAAGCCAGATACTGACCCATTACCCGAAAACGGTTGACGTTGCGAAGCGAATAACCGAACAGGAAGCCAAACCGGCCCCCGAACAGAAGTCCAGCATCACCGTTCCGGAGCTACTCTCCACCCTGCTGGAGGAGGTGGCCTTTGCCGCCCGCGAAAGCGAACTGGTGGATGAGAAAAGCGGGGTGTCGGCCCGCCTCAGCATCTCCGGTTACGAAAACCTGCTGAGCACCGCAGAGCGCCGCATGCTCCTCAATGGTGAATCATCCGCCACCGCACGCATCACCGACTTTTGGGGCGTGGTGCCGGCCATCACCGGAAAGGTGGAGCTGGTTTACGAAGGTGAGCAGGAAGGCCCATACGCCGTGGCCCTGCACCTCATTGGCGAGGCCGTCAAAAAGGTGTTCTTGCAGTACTTCCCCAATCCCGACAAGCTGCGCAAAGGCCAGGAGCGGGACCCTTACGGCGTCATCAAGGCCTGGTTCGCCGGTGGCAACGAGGTGAACCTGCTCAATGATGCCCCGGAGGAAGAATACCGCAAGGAACTGGAAAAAGTGTCGGGCCTCAAGCGCCTGGTGGACAAAGCCGGCGTGCCCGAGGAACACCGCTACCTGTTCATGGAACTGGTACTGCACGGCCTGTCGGAGTTCAACGTCATCAACAAAAACCTGGTGGAAGCCACCCTGACCTTCAACGACAGCCTGGCCGGCCTCCTCCGCGACGACGATGGATTGGAGTAGGGAGTAGGGAGTAGGGAGTAGGGAGGCGCTAGCCACCCCATCTCCGTGGAACTCTGTGCTCATACTCTGTGGAACTCTGTGAAATAACTCTGCTTTACTCTGCGGTTTCTTTGAGAGTTTAGGGTGTAAGGTATAGGGTTTGGGGAGCTAGCTCTTTTCATCCCTCATCCCTCATCCCTCATCCCTGAAATAGGGTGGTAGTTGTTTAATCTCGATTTTTCCGTTCACCAATTAAACCATTTTCCAACAATGATGCGCCTTTTACTGATCCCGGCTTTTGCCTTGTTTTTTCTTTCCCTCGCTGCGCAATCTGGCGACGATTATGCGGCGCAGATCGCTGAATTTCGTGAGCACTACAAAGAAGAATTCAAAGCCGATCCGCGGGCGCCGCTGAAAACGGATGAGGAATTGGCAGCCATGCGCTTTTACCCACCGGATCCTTCCTACCGGGTGGAGGCCGTTTTTGTGGCTACGCCTGAGGCCAAACCTTTTGAGATGGCCACTTACTCGGGCATCACAAAGCCTTATCGCAAATACGGTGTGTTGCTATTTGAATTGAACGGCAAAAAGCTCAAGCTGGCCGTTTACGAAAGCCTGCGGTTGAAAAACATGCCCCAGTTCAAAGACCACCTCTTTCTGCCTTTTAAAGACGCCACCAATGGCGAGGAAACCTACGGCGGCGGCAGGTACATCGACCTGAGTAGCGCCGACATCGTGGACGGGAAGCTGGTGCTTGATTTCAACAAGGCTTACAACCCCTGGTGCTGCTATTCCGACGGCTATTCCTGCCCCATACCACCCACCGAAAATCACCTGGATGTGCCCATCAGGGCCGGTGAAATGATGTATGCCGGTGAGCACAAACACTGACAGCAGCAGCATGAAACTGTTCACGGACATGATGGGGCGCCAGGTGCAGGTTCCCTTTCCGCCACAGCGGATCGTTTCGCTGGTGCCCTCACAAACCGAACTGCTGGCCGACCTCGGACTGGATGCCGAAGTGGTGGGCATCACCAAATTTTGCGTCCACCCGGAAGCGTGGTTCCGGAACAAAACCAGGGTGGGTGGCACCAAACAACTGCACCTGGACCGCATCCGTGACCTGAAACCCGACCTCATCATCGGCAACAAGGAGGAAAACGTCAAAGAGCAGGTGGAGGCGCTGGCCGGCGAGTTCCCGGTCTGGATGAGCGATGTGACAGACTTCGAATCAGCACTGAAAATGATAGAATCCGTCGGAGCGCTGGTTGGCAGAGCCGAAAAAGGCCGGGAACTGAGTGCGGTCATTCGCCGGGCTTTTTCTTCCCTTCGGCAAAACAGGCCTGCGGTCCGGGCGGCTTACTTCATCTGGAGGCAACCCTGGATGGTTGCCGGAGGCGACACCTTCATTCATCATATGATGGCACTGGCCGGTTTTGAGAATGTTTTCGCCCACCTGAAGCGGTATCCCGAAGTTGGCGCAGCCGAAGTGAAAGCGGCGCAGCCGGATGTACTGCTGCTTTCTTCTGAGCCCTATCCTTTCAAAGAAAAGCACCTTGCCGAGGCCCGTGTCCTGGCAGACAACTGCCGCACCCTGCTGGTTGACGGCGAAATGTTTTCCTGGTACGGCAGCCGGATGTTGATGGCTGCGGATTATTTGGCTAATTTGCGTTCGCATTGCTGAAACGGTACTTTCATCTGACAAAATCTCCTTAATACTGTATCATTCTTCGTCAACCAGAGTTAATTGTAGGCAATCAAAAATTCCTCAACCGGCAGATCTCATGTTTAAGTACGCGCTCACGTTCTTCCTCTTTTTTTCTTTCGCTTCGGCCTTCGGCCAACTGTCGCTCGACTGCAACAGCCAGCCCATCAGGCCCATCCTGCTCAGGGTGACCACCGGCACCGATGTGCAAAATCTCATCGGCGAGACCAACCGGGCCCTTCCCGGCAACATCGGGTTGGCATTGCAGAAGGTGGTCAGCGAGCGCTTCGGCTATTACCTGCTCCAATACCGCAGCGAACCCCTCATCGTCTCCATCCTGGATTACCTCAAAGGGCAGCCCGGCGTTATCAGCGCCGAATTCGACCAGCCACTCATGTTTCGCGACTCCATACCCAACGACAACTTTTACCCACAGCAGTGGAACCTGGAAAAGATTGAATTGCCCCCGGTGTGGTCCGTCTCAACCGGCGGAAACACCCTGAACGGGGATGAAATCGTCCTCGCCATCATGGACAGTGGATTCGATATCAACCAGGAAGATCTCCAGGCCAATCTGTGGTTCAACGAAGATGAAATACCCGGCGACGGAATCGACAACGATGGGAACGGCTATGCAGATGACATCCATGGATGGAATTTCAGGCTCAACACCCGGGTTTACAGTGTGGAGGACCACGGTACCTGGGTGGCGGGCGTACTCGGCGCTGCCGGCAACAATGGGATGGGAGTGGCAAGTCCATCCTGGAACGTCAAAGTGATGTACCTCGAAGTGCGAAATACAGAACATGTAATCGAGGCCCTTGAATATGTACTCGATATGCGCGAGCGATACAACGCAACGAATGGCGCCAAAGGAGCTTACGTGGTGGCCGTCAATGGTTCTTTTGGCTTCGACAAAAGGTTTTGCAATGAATACCCTGCCTGGAGCCCATTGTACGACCCCCTCGGACAGGCAGGTGTCCTCAACGTTGCTCCACCCGCAAACGAAGACTGGAACGTGGACCAGATTGGCGATGTGCCGACTACCTGCACCAGTGATTATCTCCTGACGGTTACGAGCTCAAACATCCTGGACGAAAGGCCTACCATTGGTGCATATGGCCCGGTATCCATCGATGTCGCAGCTCCTGGAAGAGACATCTATACCACTTACAAGGGCAATGAATACGAAGAAAACTACGGTGGCAATTCGCTGGCTTCACCTCTTGTGGCGGGTTTCGTGGGGCTGCTCTACAGCCTGCCTTGTGAAGACCTGGCCCAACTCATGAAAGACGACCCCGCTGCCACGGCTTTGCTGATGAAGGAGGCCATTCTGAATTCCGTGGACCCCCTGCCCGACTTTGCCGGAAAAACCGTGACAGGAGGAAGAATCAATGCCCGCAAAGCCATGGAATACCTGCACGCCTATTGCACCGCCCGCCCGGAAGAAAGGAATGCCGGTAACTTCAAAGAACTCTACTTCGGAGAGCCGAACATCATTCGCCTGTATCCAAACCCCGTTGCCGACCAGCTTAACGTCGAGTACAGCGTGGATCATTTCGGCACCCTCGAGATTGCGATCATGAACTCCTTTGGACAGATTTTACAGGTTCCGCAAAGTACCGAAACGGCACCTTTTGAAAAGCAAAGGACAAGCCTCGATGTGGCACACCTGCCTTCCGGTACCTATTACATAACCATCGTCGGCAATGAGGACAAAGCGACTGAGAAATTCATCAAGCTCTGATCGTGCATTTTTGGCGGACAATTTTTTTCGAAATGTTTTTCTTTCTTCGTGAAACCGCTATTTTTGCACCCGCCTTTGAAAAAGGGCACCTTGAAACGAATGAAAAGGGTCTGAAAAGCCCCGCTAAATTGGCTCCGTAGCTTAATTGGATAGAGCACCTGACTACGGATCAGGAGGTTGAAGGTTCGAGTCCTTCCGGAGTCACTCAAAGTGAAAAATAATCATCATGGCAAGAGTTTGTGAGCTTACAGGCAAGCGCCCGATTACCGGAAACAAAGTTTCCCACTCAAACCGGAAAACCAAGCGCCGCTTCATTCCGAACATTCAGAAGAAGCGCTTCTATGTTCCGGAACTGGATAAGTGGGTTACATTGAAAGTTTCCTCCTCCACTATCCGCACCATCAACAAGTACGGCCTCTACGACTACATCAAGAAGTTGCACGCCAAAGGACAGGCGCTTGACATCAAACTTTAATCCTTAATACCTCTCTGGTAAAATGGCTAAGAAAGCAAAAGGCAACCGCATCCAGATCATCCTCGAGTGTACCGAGCAAAAAGGTACAGGCGTACCGGGTATTTCCCGCTATGTTACCCAAAAGAACCGCCGTAACACCCCTGAGCGTTTGGAGTTGAAAAAGTACAATCCATTCCTCAAGCGTTACACCGTTCACAAGGAGATCAAGTAATTTCGGCCCGGTGTTGGCGCAGTCCAAACCATCGCTGAACTGAAGTGTTAACAGACAAATTCTTTAAGTCATGGCAAAAGTTTCGAAAAACGCAAGGGTAGCACAAAGATCTGCCAACGCCGGTTCCGGCCGTGATCACGTAAAGGTGATCAAGCCCGTCAAAGATCCCAAGACCGGAAAATACACCTACAAAGAGGTGATGATCCACAAGGATAAGGTCAAAGAATTCTTTGACAAAAAGTAATGTGCGGCCGTTTTGCTGCCAAGCTGCAAAGGCTTTTCTTGCACCCATGTGGAAGAAAAGCCTTTGTCGTTTGTAGCTGGTCCATTGGTAGGAGTTTGAAAGGGATTACCTCAACCCCAACCTCTCTAAACCTCTCTAAACCCCTCTCAACCAAAAGTTCAACTAATATTAAATACACCAAACAACCATGAGTTTCTTTAAAAAATTCTTTACAAAGGAAAAGAAAGAAGACCTCGACAAGGGGCTTGAAAAAACGAAAACAGGCTTTTTTGAAAAGCTCACCAAAGCGGTTGCCGGCAAGTCAACCATCGATGTAGAAGTGCTGGACGAACTGGAGAACATCCTCATCTCCAGCGATGTGGGCCTGGATACCACCATCAAAATCATCGAGCGCATTGAAAAGCGGGTGGCCGAAGACAAATACCTCAACGCCAGTGAGCTGGATTCCATCATGCGTGACGAGATCGTGCGCCTGCTGGAGGAAAACAACACCGAAGACCTCGACGATTTCGATGTTCCCGAAGGCAAAAAACCTTATGTGCTGCTGGTAGTGGGCGTTAACGGTGTCGGCAAAACAACCACCATCGGAAAACTCGCCCATCAGTTCAAACTCAAAGGCAAAAAGGTGGTGATCGGCGCCGGCGATACCTTCCGGGCTGCCGCTGTTGACCAGCTCAAAATATGGTCGGAAAGGGTAGGCTGCGACTTTTACAGCAAAGGCATGAACACCGACCCGGCGGCCGTGGCCTACGAAACCACCGACTACGCCATCAAAAACGATTGTGACGTCGCCATCATCGACACAGCCGGCCGCCTGCACACCAAAGTGAATCTGATGAACGAACTGGGCAAAATCAAGCGCTCCGTCGGCAAAAGGCTGGAAGGCGCCCCCCACGATGTGCTGCTGGTGCTGGATGCCACCACCGGGCAAAATGCCATCGAGCAGGCCAAACAGTTTACTGCGGCCACGGAGGTTACCTGTCTGGCGCTTACCAAACTGGACGGCACTGCCAAAGGCGGCGTGGCCATCGGTATCTCCGACCAGTTCAAAATCCCTATCAAATACATAGGTGTAGGTGAGGAAATCGACAAGCTGCAAGTCTTCAACAAGCGCATCTTCGTGGAGTCGCTGTTCAAAAGGCCGGAAACGGTGTGACGCGTGACTCGTGACGCGTAACTCGTGACGCGTGACTCGTAACTCGTAACAAACGTGACAGACGTGACGAGCGTGACAAACGTAGCTGGTAGCTCGTGGCTCGTGGCTCGTAGTTGATTCTGCTAAACCCTTTTCTTTTTAACCACAGAGTTAAGCAGAGTTGTTATACAGAGTTGAACAGAGTATTCCTGGTAACCGACAACATCCTCATAATCCCCATAATCCCCATAATCCCCATAATCCCCATAATCCCCATAATCCCCATAATCCCATAATCCCCTATAATCCTCTATAATCCTCTATAATCCCCATAATCTTCTATAAACCACAGCGTTACGGGAGTTGAAAACAGAGTTGAACAGAGTATTCCTGGTAACCGATAACATCCTCATAATCCTCATAATCCCCATAATCCCCATAATCCCCATAATCCTCTATAATCCCCATAATCTTCTATAAACCACAGAGTTAAGCAGAGTTGTTATACAGAGATGAACAGAGTATTCCTGGTAACCGACAACATCCTCATAATCCCCATAATCCCCATAATCCTCTATAATCCCCATAATCTTCTATAAACCACAGAGTTACGGGAGTTGAAAACAGAGTTGAACAGCGTAGTCCTGCCAACTCAACTTACAACTTACAACCTACAACTTACAACCTCCCTAAACCACCTTCCATCTCATCTCATCGATGTTCTTCTGAAAATACAGCTCTTTGTTGGTCATGTCGAAGGCGCAGAGGTGGCCCAGGCCGGGCAGGTGAACGGCATAACAGCCGGCGTCGATGTCGAGGATTCTGAAGTCATCCAGTACCAGGAATAGTTCGTAAATGTGTTCCCTTGGCTTGGGTGTATGCCCGTGGATGATTTTCCGGTTGCCCAGCCATTCATAATCGGTAGTGCGGTACCAGCTCCGTAGGGTCAGCATGTCAGGATCAGGCTCTAGTGGATCTTCGTTGTAAAAATTCAGGCCGGCATGAACGAGGATGTAATCATCTGCGCAATGAACCCATTTCAGGTCCCGGATGAAGTTGAGGTATTCAGCGGGGATGTCCTCCGGGTATCTTACGCCGAAACTTTCCAGGGTCTTGTCGCCGCCCCAGCGTTCCAGCCAGAACTCCCTCCTTTCCAGGTCGTCGAGGCTGATGAGGAGTTCCTGGTCGTGGTTGCCCATGAGGCAGGTGAGCTGGTAGCCTTTTTCCCGAAGGTCCATCAATTTATCCAGTACGGCTTTGCTGTCCGGACCCCGGTCGATGTAATCGCCCAGAAAAAAGAGTTGGTCTGACTTTCCGGGTTTCACCTGATCCAGCAGGGCCTCGAAAGAGGCGATACAGCCATGGATGTCGGTGAAAGCGATCTTGCGCATGGTTCGGGTTATTTTTTCTTCCTTCGGAAAAAGACGAAACCGTTCTTTTGGCCAATTTCCTCCAGATCCGGAAAGGCCCGCAGTGCATCGGCGCGGTGGATTTTCGTCAGAAAAAAGGCATCACGGTCGATGGGGCCGGTGAGCAGCCAGTTTTGATCGTGGCGGCTGGGTGAGCCGTCAGCGTCGATCTTGCCGTAAAAAAAAGGTACGTAGCTCTTGTAGCCAACGGCTTTGATGTAAACTTCCTGCCCTGCCAGCGATTCGCAAAATTCCACCGCTGCCCGCTGGGAGTAGGCTTCAATTTTTCCGACGAAACAATACAAACCCGCCTGGACAAACAGGGCTGTGCCCACCAAAACGCTCAATATGGCAGGCCCCGGCCTCCCATTGCGCAGCGAAGACAAAAAGAGAATGAGCGAAAGCAAGAGCAAGGCTGCCGGCAGGTAATTGAGCGGGCTGCTCCAGTCCACTTCTGCCTGCAGGTTTGCGGCAGCGAAGGGGTCGTTGAGGTGTGGAAGAAGCACCTCTGTGTGCTGTCCGAGCCAGGGCAGCAGGGCCGTGGCGAAGGCGTAGATCAATGTCGTCGCAACAAGGCTGATGCGGAGCCAGCCGGGTAGCGCTCGCTTTTGCCGAAGGAGAAAATCAACATAATAGGCAGCCAGAAAAGTGAGCGGGAAATAACAGAGCGAAGAGTAGTGAACGATTTTGGTGCGCACCAGCGAGAACAGCACCAGCACCACCCAAAACAAGACCAGCATCCATTTCCGGAAATCTTCCTGTGCTGGGTTCCCAACTGCTTTTCGTCGGAATGCCGGCAGGGCGAAAAGCGAAGCCGGAAAGCAACCCAGCAGCAGCACCACCACATGGTAGCCGGGGAACCCCCGGTGGCCGGCATCGGGGGTGAGCAGCAGGCGCAACTGATACCGCAGGAATTCCACCACGAATTCGGGGCCGTCGATGAGCACCTCCAGTCCGAACCAGAAAAGCGGCAGCACCAGCGTTGCGCCAGCGAAGAGGAGCCAGGGAGCGAAGCGCCGGTAGGGGAGCCGCCGCTGCCATGCGCTGTAAACCACCACGCACAGACCCGCTATCAGCCAGGCCACCGGCCCTTTGGCCAGCACGGCGGCACCCAGCGATGTGCCGGCCATCAGCAGATGCCGCCTGGCACGTGCAGGCTCAAGGGTGCCTTTCCAAAAGCGGTACAGACCGTAGAAGATGAACAGATTGAACCAGGGATCGATGATGCCGGAGCGGAAGTAGAGGTGAGGCAGGATGGAGCCAGCGTAAAAGGCCACCCAGAGCCAGCCCAGCCGCCGCTCGCCCATGCTGCTGCCGATGCGGAACAACAGCAGCAGCGTGGCGATGCCGCAAAGTGCGTTGGGCAGTCTGGCGGCAAATTCCCCCACACCGCAAAGCTGCATGGCAGCCGCCTGCATCCAGGGGAAGAGGGGGGGCTTCTCGTAAAATGGCTGAAAGCCAATTTGCGGTCGCAGGTAGTCGCCGGAGACGATCATTTCCCGGCTGATCTCTGCAAAGTTGATCTCGTCCCAATCGAAAAGGTGAACACCGCCGAGGAAGGGCACGAAAAGCAGTGCAGCTATTGCGGCGATCAAAATGCCAGGGTGTCGCTCGACGAATCTCGCCATGGTCATTTGCCCAATTTTGCACCTACTTTTTCCAGCAAGGCTTTGGTCTTGCGGATGCCTTCATCTTCGGAAAGCTTGTCGCCCTCGTACTCGATGCCGATGTACCCGGTGTAGCCGGCATCCTTTACGATTTTGAGCATGCGCTCGTAATCGGTTTCGATGCAGTTGCCGTTTTCGTCAAAATCATAGCTTTTGGCGCTGACGCCTTTGGCCCAGGGCATGAGTTCTTTGACGCCTTTGTAGCGGTCGTATTCCTCCACACAGGGACCGCCCCAGGGGTTGCCGTCCTTGTTTTCCCGGCGGATGCAGAAGTTGCCGAAATCGGGCAGGGTGCCCACGTTGTCCATGGCGGTGAGTTCCATCACGCCGCTGAGCCACTCGCCGTTGGAGCTGAAGCCCCCGTGGTTTTCAACGATGACGTTGATGTTGGATTTGGCGGCGTATTCCGCCAGGCGGCCGAGGCCGTCAGCAGCGGCGGCAGCAGCGGCCACGGGGTCGGGGTTGCTGCTGAAGGCATTTACCCGGATGCTGTGGCAGCCGAGGTACGCAGTAGCATCCACCCACTTGTAGTGGTTTTCGATGGATTGTTTGCGCACGGCATCGTCGGTTTCGGCCAGGCCGCCCTCACCATCCACCATGATGAGCAGGCTCCTGACGCCGTTGTCATCGGCCCGCTTTTTCATTTCGGCAAGGTAGGCTTCATCTTTTGCCTTGTCCTTGAAAAACTGGTTGACATATTCGATGGCCTCGATGCCATAGTCGTTCTTCGCCGTGGCGGCAAAGTCCAGGTTGTCGAGCTTTTTGTCCCAAAGTGCCCGGTGCAATGACCATTGCGCCAGCGAGATTTTGAAAAACATTCCGCCTTTGGAGGGGGCTTTCTTGTCGTTATTGGACTGGGCTTCCGGGCTGTTGCAGGCCCAGGCTCCCAGGCCCAGCCCGGCCACTGCCAGCGAACTGTGTTTGATGAATTTGCGGCGTTTCATGACGATAGTTTTTTGCTGATTTGGAAAGGCGGAAGATAGCAGTTTTTTGGATGGAGTAGGGAGTAGGGAGTAGGGAGTAGGGAGTAGGGAGTAGGGTTGGGGGCTAGCATCTTTCATTCCTCATCCCTCGCCCCTCATCCCTCCTCTCATCAGGGCATCAATTTCTTCCGGGAAATATTCAGGTACATCACTCCTTCCGGATTGAAAGCCCGGAAGTATTGCTCCACCGGTGGCAGCATGGAGCCTTCGAAATCGAAGTACTCGTGCTGGCAGGATTCGCAGGCGATGTGGATACCTTCGGCAATGAGCAGGCTGCCGGCACCGCTGTTGCGCAGCGAGGGTGAAAGGGCATTGCCGAAGAAAATGAAATTCCGCACGTCCGGGATGAAAGCAGCTGCAGCGGCCAACTGGCCGTCCGGCGTGTGGGCTTCGAGGATGAAGGCCTGGCGATGGCCTGAAATTGCCTTCCAGATGGCCTGAAAAGTTTCGGCCTCGGCAGCGCTGTAAACCGTTGCCCGCAGGGCGAGGGAAAGGAACTGCGAGGGGTCCTCCGTTTTTGTAATTTCAAGACCTGCTTTCGCAGCTTTTTTAAGGTGGTTGCGGATGCTGCTGGAAAACTCGTTTTTGAGGTCAGCGTATCCGGCTTCCAGCGGCAGCCAGTAGGTGAATCTGGGTTTTACCTTGTAGCCGGCCCACTGGAAGGGCATGAAAAACGATAGCTCCGGGTGCAGGTTGATGTCGATGGCCACCAGCTTCGGCAGGGCTTTGATGGCTTCCTGCAATGCAGATTTGATTTGGTGGTGCTGCCGGTGGCGCTGCTCTTTGAAAGCCCGGAAAACGGGTCCGCCAAACTGTGTCAGCCGGGGCTGGTAAGCATAGGGGAGGGGGCCTTTCTTTTTTATTGGCAGTGGCCATTGAAGCACCGTTTCGCCGCCGTGGGCAACCTGCACTGCCTGCCAGCCGGGACAAACGGCGTCGAGGTACCAGGTGTAGTAATACAGGTAACGCTGTGGCGACAGATCCACAAAGGCGTTCCAGGCCTCGTCATCGATTTCCGTTCTGTTGAGCAGTTGGCTTTCCCACATGGGCATCGGGTTGGGTGTCAGGGGCTGTGGCCTTTGGCTCTGGCTGATGGCGGCGGTTGCTCCCCGGCGTCAATTTTTTCGAGGATCCTGTAAATCTCTTCCGGTTGCATTACCTGCTCGCTGCGGAAGATTTCGACGCCGCCGAGGCCTGCCACCAGCAAGGTGAATTCGGCGCTGCCAATTTTGTAATACTCAAACATGCGGCGCATCTTCCGGGGCGAGGCAAAGATGGCTATCCAGATGTTGTGCTCCACGATTCCTGCGCTGTCGCTGCGCAACAGTTGCATTTGTTGTTGGAGCTGGGCATTGCTGCTGTCTTCGGCAAAGAGCAGCAGCCGTTTCATCTGCTGACCGTGGAGCAACAGGCCCGAGAACAGGAAGCAGGAAAAAAGCAGAAATTTCTTCATTAGCCGCAAGCTGTATCCGTTTTGGAAAGTCGGCCAAAGTTAGGCAGCAAGCTGCCAATGCGTCCGTCACAGGCCTTTTTTCTTCGCAAATGCCAGACGAATGGCCGGACATCCAAAGCCAAAATGATGCCCTGCAAGTGTATCCTCAGAATTGGTAAGCCGGCCGATAATCGCGTACTTCACCCTCAAATCTCATCGGTATGAAAACATTCCTGATTTCTCTTCTGAGTGCTTTTTCTTTTTTCTCCTTCGGTCAAACGCCGGCCTTGCACCAACATCCGGCAGAGCGGGCCATCCGCTTTCCCGACCTCGACAGCCTGCTGACCCTGACTGCCGACCTGCACATGCACACGGTCTTTTCCGACGGCAGTGTATGGCCCGACATCCGCGTACAGGAAGCCGTTCGTGACAGCCTGGATGCCATTGCCATTACGGAACACCTGGAGTACCAGCCCCACAAAGCTGACATCCCACACCCCGACCGCAACCGCGCCTGGCAGGTGGCCGAAAAAAGCGCCCGGCCTTACAAGCTGATCGTCATCCGGGGTTCGGAAATCACACGTGACATGCCGCCCGGCCACAGCAACGCCATCTTTATCGAAGATGCCAACAAACTGCTGCTCGACGATCCCGTGGCGGTGTTCCGGGAGGCCCACCGCCAGGGTGCTTTCACTTTCTGGAACCACCCCAACTGGATTGCGCAGCGAAAAGACGGCGTAGCAACCATGACCGACCTGCACCGCCAGCTCATTGCCGACACCCTGCTGCACGGCATCGAAGTGGTCAACGACCTGACCTACTCCGACGAGGCCCTGCAGATCGCCCTCGATTACAACCTCACCCTCATCGGCACCTCTGACATCCACGGCCTGGTGGACTGGCAGTACAAGGTGCCGGAAGGTGGCCACCGGCCCGTGACCCTGGTTTTTGCCGAAGGAAGAAGCCTGGAAGCCATGAAAAAAGCCCTGTTCGAGCGGCGCACAGCGGTTTGGTTCGATAACACCCTAATCGCCCGGGAGCGGGAAATGCAGCCCCTGCTGAAAGCCTGCATCAGCGTGGAAAAGGCCTGGTACAACGGGGATTCTCCCGTGGCTTATGTTACATTGGCCAACCACAGCGATGCCTACTTCATGCTGGAAAACCTGAGCGGTTACACCCTGCACGAGCACCCGGACATCGTGCTGCTGCCTCCTCAATCGAGCCTGACACTACAGGTGAAAACCCTGGAAATGCTGGATGAAGTTCGGCTTAGATTCAAAGTGTGGAATGCGGTGACCGCACCTTCTCAGCACCCGGTGATGGAATTGGTGGCTGAAATCAAATGAGATATGAGGGGTTTAGAGAGGTTTAGAGAGGTTTAGAGAGGTTTAGAGAGGTTGCGCTCGGTCGATCCTAAACACCTGTAAATCAAACTTTAGAATAAAACCAACCCCTCTCAACCCCTCTCAACCTCTCAGCCCCTCAACAGTCATCGGCTGGCCAGGTCCGTAGATTTAGCAGGGAGTTTCATGACTTGCATGGCACTTTCCTTACATTTGGCTCTTCGTCAAAATTTGGCCGCCGGCCGAAAAAAAAGAAAACAGTTCATGACACGGTTTTTCACGCTTCTTGCGCTTTTGCTTTTCGCTTCGCAAACCTTTGCCCAGGTCAAAAAGGCACCACCCCGCACCGAAGGCCTCGGGCCTTACGAGCAGCTCATTATCCGGGGCGTTACCCTTATCAATGGCAACTGCGCCCCACCCACCGGACCCGTTGACATCGTGGTGGAGGGCAACCGCATCACCGCCATCAGGAATGTTGGCTACCCCGGTGTGCCCATCGACAGCACCCGCCGCCCGAAACTGAAAGAAGGCGGATACGAACTCGATTGCGAGGGCATGTACCTCCTGCCGGGCTTTGTGGATATGCACGGGCACATCGGTGGCAGGGCCCAGGGCGCCGATGCCGAGTATGTGTTCAAACTGTGGCTGGGGCACGGCATCACCACCATCCGGGACCCGAGCTGCGGCAACGGCCTCGACTGGGTGCTGGACCAAAAGGAGAAAAGCGCCAAAAATGAGATCGTGGCGCCCCGCATCTTCGCCTACACCGTTTTTGGTCAGAACTACGGCAAACCCATCACCACCCCGGAGGAAGCCCGTGATTGGGTGCGCAAGAACGCCGAAGCCGGCGCCGATGGCATCAAATTTTTCGGCGCCCCACCGGAGATCATGGCAGCGGCCCTCGACGAAAACAAAAAGCTGGGCCTGCGCTCCGCCTGCCACCACGCCCAAATGGATGTGGCCCGTTGGAATGTGCTCAACTCCGCCCGCGCCGGCCTCACCAGCATGGAACACTGGTACGGCTTGCCGGAAGCGCTGTTCACCGACCGCATCGTGCAGCACTACCCGGTGGACTACAACTACCGCAACGAAATGAACCGCTTTGAGGAAGCGGGTAAACTCTGGGAACAGGCCGCACCGCCGTTCAGCCCTCACTGGAACATGGTCATGCAGGAACTGCTCGACCTGGACTTTACAATCGATCCCACTTTCAACATTTACGAAGCAAACCGCGACCTGCACCGCGCCCGCCGCGCCGAATGGCACGAGGACTACACCCTGCCATCGCTGTGGCGTTTTTACGCTCCCAGCCGCATCAGCCACGGCAGCTATTGGTTCGACTGGGGCACTGAACAGGAGGTGGCCTGGAAAAAGAACTACCAGCTCTGGATGACCTTCGTGAACGAATACAAAAACCGGGGTGGCCGTGTCACCGCCGGCTCCGACAGTGGTTTCATCTACCAGCTCTATGGATTTGCGTACATCCGGGAGCTGGAGCTGCTCCGCGAGGCCGGTTTCCACCCGCTGGAGGTCATCAAGTCGGCCACCCTCAATGGTGCCGAAGCCCTCGGCGTGGCCGACCAGCTCGGAACCGTACAGGTGGGCAAACTGGCTGATTTCGTCATCGTGGAGGCCAACCCCCTGGCCAATCTGCAGGTACTTTACGGCACCGGCGCCATCCACCTCGATGACAACAACGAGGCCGTACGCATCGGTGGCGTGAAATACACCGTGAAAGACGGCATCGTTTACGACGCCAAACAACTGCTGGCCGATGTCCGGGAAATCGTCCGCAAAGCCCGCGAGGAAGAGGATTGGGAACTGACCCAGCCGGGAATGGAGAAGAAAGATGAGGAATCGAAGAACTGAAGGACTGAAGAATTGAGCCCCGATGCCGATGACTATCGGCACGGGGGAGGAACTGAAGAACTGAACAAGCTTGCTGGGTCCTAAACGCCCGCAGGGCCTAAACTCCGCCGAAGGCGGCTTAAACTGCGCCGCAGGCGCATTAAACCTTTAAACAGGCCGCAGGCCAATAAACGCACCGCAGGTGCATAAACGCCCGCAGGGCATCAACATTTCAACAACACCATGCCCGTTTACCAGACAAGAAAAAGAAAATACACCAGCCGCAAAGAGCGGGTACAGCGCTCCAACCGCTTTCTCAGGATCCTTGCCACCTTTGCGGTGGTTGGCCTGGTGGCCCTGGCTTTTTTCCGAAGGAAGAACATCCTTAACTGGGTGGAGACTTATTTCATGGATTAGGTTATGGCTATCCGCAATACAGCAGCCATCGTTCTTGCTGCCGGCCAGTCGAAGCGCTATGGCAGCAACAAACTGCTCCGGCATTTGCCGACGGGGAAAACCCTCATCGGCCACACTGTTGATGTTGCCGAAGCCGCAGGTTGTGATCCGATAATCGTTGTTACCGGAGCTTTCGAAACAGAAGTGAGGCAGGCCCTGGCGGGACGCAAAGTCGTGTTTGTTTTCAATGAAAACTGGGCAAA
Organism: Saprospirales bacterium; assembly: GCA_002698985.1. Classification (GTDB taxonomy): domain Bacteria; phylum Bacteroidota; class Bacteroidia; order Chitinophagales; family Saprospiraceae; genus UBA6168. Next base: position 84,637 of record PAAY01000020.1, read on the forward strand.
AGGTATGGGTAGCAGCATTGCCCGTGGGGCGAAGGAACTAATGAATCTGTCAAAGCCACTGGCCGCTTTTTTCATACTTGTGGCAGACCAGCCAGGTCTTCATTCGGATCTCCTTCGGAAAATGATGACCCGCTTCGAGGCCCATTCGCCTCCGGCAATCCGGTGCAATTACGGCGAATCCTGGGGGCCGCCGGTGCTATTCAGTATTTCACTGGCAAAGGAATTGTCCCAACTAAGTGGTGAGCAAGGCGCCCGCTCCGTTTTGAAGAAACACAAAGAAAAAGTTCTCGAAGAGCCATTCCCCGAAGGTAAACACGACATCGACAAACCGGATGACTGGAAAGTCTTTCCTGGCCGCTGAATCCTCCCCCTCATTCCTCGTCCCTCATCCCTCCAAAATGGCTCTCGCCAGCGTCCCTTCCACCCCTTCGATCTTCAGCGGCAGGCAGATGAGCCGGTAATTTCCGGGCTCAACTTCCCGGAGATCCAGCCCCTCCACGATCACCACTTCATTGGACAGCAGGATGACGTGGGTGTCAAAGCTGTCATGGTACAGCTGGATGGACAGGTAGTCGATGCCCACCAGGTGGATGCCGTGGTCAACCACCCACTGTGCAGCATCGGCGGTTAGCGCACAGAAGTCTTCGTGAAACGGATGCCGGGGATTGTCCCACAATTTTGAGTTGTCCGTTTTGAACAGGATTTTTTCGGTCGCCTCCGGCAATGAGAGTGCTTCCAGATCGGCAGCGGTGATGCGGCTTTTCCCCCTCATGTCCACAACCTGGCAGGGGCCGATCAGTTTCTCAAGCGGAATTTCATTGGTGGTGCCGGCATCATCCACAAAGTGCAGCGGCGCATCGATGTGGGTGCCCGTGTGGCTGCCGATTTCCAGAAAAGTGACATTGCAGGGGTCTCCCTTTTTCATGCTGGCTGTCTGCCGGATTTTGGGCGCTGCCTCGCCCGGCCAGACCGGCAGCTTGGAAGACAATGGAACGGAGATGTCTATGATTTTCATTGGATATAAGTTCAGTCCGTAGAGGCGGGCAGGTCATCGTACCTGATGAGGCGGTCGCCCTCACTTAGAAAGGCAGGTCGGCCTCATCTGGAGAATTCACGTCCAGGTCAGCCTCGTCTGGATATTTTACGGGCAGGTCATCGTACCTGATGAGGCGGTGGCCCTCAGCACTGTGCTTTTGCGGATGGCTTTTCTTGATGAAGCCCTTCGGGTAATAAAAGCGCTCGCGCACGTGGTTGTCCAGCAGGTACGATTCTTTGTAGCCCCGGTAAGTGCCCCAAAACTGATTGAAACGAAAAAGCAGGATGCTCATAAATTCTTTCAGAAATACGCCATCGTGAATGGCCTGCTGCCAGTCGTGTACAGCGTTTTTCCAGAACAGTTTCAGGAAAGTCGGAAAGCTGAAAGTTTCATTTTTCTGAATCAGCCGGAGTGCAATGGCCTCCCGCCGGTAACGGTTGAAGACATTTGACCATTTCTCTTCGTGAACGTGGATGATGGTGGCCTCCGCCTGATAGGCAATCCGGTAACCCTTGGCCATGATCTTTTTGGCCCAGTCGAGGTCTTCCAGCCCTGTCAGCGATTCGTCGTAAGGCTGCTCCAGCCACAGGCTTTTCCGTATGGCGCAATTGGCGTTGTTGCAGAAAGGGTGGGGCTGGTGCATCGTACTTTCCTCCGGGAACCACTTGGCGAAGATCTGGTGCTCGCTGTATTTGTTCCGGTGGTCGCCGCGCTGTTTGCCGTACACCACGGCAATCTTTTCATCTTCCTCAAAAGGTTTTCGCATCAGTTCCAGCCAGTCGTTGTAAAGCGGATACACATGCGCACTGGCAAAGACAAGGATGTCGCCTTTGGCCGCCTCACAACCCACATTCAGGGCATAGCCAAAGCTGAAATCCTCCGGCCGGATGCTGATGACCTTTGTATCGTATTGCTTCGCAATTTCAACCGTCCGGTCCGTACTGCCACTGTCCACCACGATGACCTCCACATCTTTCACCGTTTGCTCGGCAATTCCCCGGAGCAGCCGCCCGATGTGCTTTTCTTCGTTGAAACAGCGTATGATGACGGAGAGGGTCATTTCGAAAGTGGTTTAGGGCAAAACTATCAGATGATCTTCTGACGGCAAATATTCAATTAGTTTCTATCTGGAAACCTCTTGAAACCAGCAGCTTTTGAAGCCTTTCCCAGAGAATGGGTTTAACGCAAATGATGTTGCCCCAGGTTCGTTCTTCTGTAACTAATTTCGGATCTGTCACAAAGCGACGCCACCTGTGGCTTTTGCCATATTCCTCGATGGGGTACCATTCTGAAATCAATACCTCGTATCCCTTGTCTTTCATAAACGATACCATATCGGATAAGTCGTATCCCAGCTTTGTAGTCTTGAAGTCATCAAATTCACTGACCACGCAGTCCGGCGAGAAAAACTTCCAGTCCATGCCTTTCAATGCGAACAGGTCGTATCCTTCCACATCTGTTTTCAGAAAACCCACTTCTTTCGTTCCCCGCTCGGCCAAAACAGTTTTCAATGCCACCATTCTCACTTTGTAAGCCTCCTGGTGGCTCTCATGAAAAGACAGCACACTGCTGATGCCCGTAGAGACCTGACTTGTGAAAAAGCTAACTTCCTCCCGGTCTTCTTCGCCTACGGCAAAAGGAAGTATTTCGACATTCTTTCTTCTACCCCAGGATTTTTGAAGAATTGCTCTGTTATTCGGGTCCGGTTCAAATGCCAAAACCTCCCAACCATCTCTTGCGAAAGGCTCCAATGAGTGTCCGTGATGTGCCCCCACATCCAGCATGACCCTGCATTCGTTATTTTTCAACAAATAATAGGCGTATTCCACTTCGTCCATCTGGATTCCTTTGAGCATCCGCTCAATGGACTTCCGCCAGGCAAATGGGAGATATTTTTTGAGGAGGGTTTTCATGGTGTGTGAATAGTTTGTCGCTTGGGTAAAAGACTTTCAAGAATTATGTCCAATCTTCTTTTGAAATAAAACCAGCTTGTCCACTTTTTTATCTTGTATTTAATGTAGGATATTTTTTCTTTCTCCTTCATTTGTGGAAGTGAATTAAAGTATTCATACATCTGCTTAACAACTTCCTGCTCAACTCTTTCGGTATTTCTCCAACTTGCGTTGTGGTTTCTGTAGTAACCGAGAATTTCATCCAGATGAAATACTTCTCCATGAAAAATAGCATTTCTGGTCAGTCTGACATCAGGCCAGATCATGTTGAAATTGTCTTCTTTAAGTGGCAATATTTTGTTCAAAAATTCTCTTCTAAAGCTCAAGCCACTTGTGGCGGTGAAGATCATTTGATTGTGGTATGTTAGGATGTAGTCACGATAGCTCATTCCGTATTGAAGTGGCCTTATGCAGTATTTATCCGGTTGGATTTTATTGGTTTGGGTTCCATTCGAATCAATTTCAGCCAGGTTGTGTTGAATCATACAGCAATTTGGTCTTTCCATGAATATATTTACCAATAATTCGACTTTGTTTTTTTCGAAAAGATCATCTCCGTCAAGTAAAAATATGTACTCGCCTTTGGAGGTCTCAAATGACCTGTTGATGGCGTTCATTTGGTTGAAGTTACTGGTTTTGCCGTGATTCTCTGGCGAAGAGAGCAGGGTTATTCTCTTGCCAAAATTTGAAAGTATCTCTTTAGACGAATCTGATGAGCCATCATCGTAAACGATCACTTCAGCATTGGGGTAGGTCTGAGTTAATGCAGATTCGACACACTCATGGATATATCTCTCATGATTGTAATTATTGATTAGTATGGAGGCAAGTGGGGTCAATGCAAGGAATTTGTCAAATGTTGAATGATTTTAGATTTGAGGTCTTGGTAAGTGAAATTAATTTTTCATACAGCATTGATGCTTCATTGTCAAGAATTAATTCTGAGCTGGTTGAATGATTTAAATTCGGATCAATTATAGATTTGTCAAGTGATGTATTTAGCGCATTCTCTAGTTCGCCAAATGAATCATTGTTTAATAGGTCTTCATAATTGACAAATAGCCATGTAAGATCATTGAATTTTTTAAAATTTTTTAAAATATGCTTGTATGATGATTTCCATGATTCTAGGGCGTCATTTTCATCAAATTTCAGGATAATATTTCTTCTTCTGGTGTCTTTTTGTATTTTTCTTACCATGCTCTTGGTAGAGCTTAAAGGGTTTCTGACAAGGCAAATTATAACTATTTTATTAGTCAGGGTTGATGGCAATCTTGAAAGCCAAACAGGAAGTGTGAAAGAAAATCTAGGATCCTTGTAACAAAATCTTTGTTTTCTCAAATAAATATCTATTCTCTCTAGGACATCTTTTTCGCTTGAAATTACATTTGTTTCTTCGTCAATTTTGGCAAGCCATCTGTGGCCATGGGCGAGGCGTGATTGGAAAAAGATGTTTGATAAAAATTTAAAAGGACGTTGGGGTAAATAGTTCGATAATATTATTTCATTCAAATTGTTAATGTCCCAACTTTCATAATAACCTATCGGATTGTCAGGGTTTTCAGGAATGATGTCCTCGCCATAATAATATCCCTCCTTTCTCAAGAGGGCAGCAGTCAAACTAGTACCACTACGTCCTGCACCTATTATAAAACAACTCCTCATATAATCAGGTTTGAATTTTAGGTTAAGGAGGTAAAGTCTATCACAATTAAGTGATTTTGATACACCATTATTAGGCATTCAACTCGGGTCAGAATGAATCTACCGCAGCAAAGTAACGTCACCTTTTTTGAAAACGATAGAACCGTTACATAGTTGCAATCGGGCGTACCAGGCATACACATCTATGTGGGCTGGTTTTCCCTGGTGCTTGCCATCCCAGCCGAATGCAGGATCATTTGCAGGAAAGTTTTCTCCTTTGTAAACCATGCCTCCCCACCTGTCAAACACCCTGAATACCAGCACCTTGTCAATGTTGTCGCCGAAAATGTAAAAGATGTCGTTGATCCCGTCATTGTTTGGGGTGAAAGCGTTGGGGATGTAAATCCTGCCTTCGTCGTCTATTTCAATTTGAATGCTGTCAATGGCAACACATCCATCGGTACTAATTGCGGTCAAGGTATAGGTTTGAGATTGTGAGTTGCTGGCAACAGGTTCCGGACAAGTACTGCAGCTAAGGCCAGTTTCCGGTGTCCAGTTGTAATTGGATATTGATGAAGATGAATTTACCTGAAGGGTGATGGAATCACCGCAATAGATGCTGGTGTCCGAAGGCAATTCAATCCAAAATGGTACAGCTTCAGGTACCAGGAAGGAGGTGTCCCAGGTACAGCCAACACTGTCCCGGAAAAAGAGGGTCCGTGTACCGGCAGGCAGGTTTCCGAAAACATGGTTGGTTACAAGCGTTTGGGGCGTTAATCCGAAAAGGAACCCTGTGATGGGGTTGAGGATTTCCAGAATGCCAGTTGAGTCATCCTGGCAAAGCGGGGCTGATACGGAAAATTCAATTTGTGGTTCCGGCAGATTTTCAAGCCACACACTGTCCACTGTCTTGCATCCCTGAGCATCCGTAACGGTGACCGAATAATTACCACTTCCGATGTTATCAAGGGCAGGGCCCTGTGTGCCAGGCCAATGATATATGTAGGGCGGAACCCCTCCGGTGGCAACGGCTGTGATTGAGCCGTTTTGTTCGTCAGGGCATGGACTCGTAGTGGTAAAGCTCAACCCAGGAACTTCGCTGAGTTCAACGACCAGTCTGTTCAAGATGAAACAATTGCCGTTCGGGACGACAAGCTCATAGGTCCCGGCATCCGATATCCACTCCCCGTTGAAAGAAACAGAATCTCCGGGGCACAGCAATTGGTATTGCTCGTTTTCTACGGTGTCTGTCTTGATCACCACACACAGGGTGTCCATGCTATAGCAGCCGTCTTCCGTGTTGGCAACTACATAGTAACACATGCTACTGTCAGGAAAAAGGGTCACTGTCGAACAAGTGTCGCAGGATATAGCAACCCCAGGAGTCCATTGGTAAGCGTCAAAGCCCGAAAGGCTGATGTCCACGGAATCTCCCAGGCAAATTTCAATGGAATCAAATCCGATTTCCAGCTGTGTGGCCGGATCAAAAATGAATTGAACCGTATCGGACTGAATTCCACCGCATGAATCTTTGGCGGTAACCCAATAAGTTCCTGGTTGCCAGGCGGTGTATGTTCGTTCCGAACTCCCATCTTGCCACATGTAGGAAACGAAGCCAGAGCCGGCATCAAAGGTTACCGGTTGAAATTCACAGGTTATAGACTGATCCTGTAAGTCCAATTGCGGGGGTAGGTAATCTATAAGTTGGCTGCTGATGTTGTTTGTGTAGTCGCACTCCTGCAAATCGGTGGAAGGAAAGTCTCCATCCAGGTTGAATGGAGGGCTGATGCTGCCATCGTCATTTGCGACTATGTAAACAGTTCCTGTTCCGAAAGAGGTAATGGTTGTTTCGAGGAACATGCATTCGTTTGGTAAAACAGGCGAACCTGATTCTATCTGTCCTATTATTTCTGCACTGAATAGCGTTGGATCATTGTCGTAGATTGTGATGGGTGTGCCCGCTGGAATGGGGAAACTGTCCTGGTTGCACAATTGGAAACTGATTGACAAACTATCCCCTAAACAAGCGTAACTGGGTTCAGAAATAAAGGCATCAGGTACTTGGTGTAGAGGGGCTCCATTGGGGCACGATTCATAACATTCACAATTTGGTGGAGAGTTTTGATTTAAATCAGTAGTTACAAATTGACCCGGATTATTCTCCCAGTTATAGGAAATTGCTAATTCATCTGGGCTGTATAATCCTTCATAAGGTGTTACTAGACTTTCTTCATAAACTATTATATCTTCAATTAGATCACATGATGTGTCAAATTGGTTGGCTTCTATAGGGAGTCTGCCCAAAAAACAATCTGCATAGAAGAAATCATCGAAACCAAATGTCCTCCCAATAAAAAATAGGCTATTGTTAGCGAAAACTGAGCTTGGGAAAACGTCATCTTCATTGGAGCCAACTTTTTTTGCCCAAACTACATTGCCTTGTTTGTCAAGGCGCATGACAAAAGCATCAGATTGAAAATTAGTTTCAAATGATCCTTGAACAATGTAGCCATCAGGGATTTCATGTATTTTTCTTGGCCAAATTGTGTTCCCACCAAAAATATTATAACGCTTTGCCCAGTACAAATTTCCATTTAAGTCTGTTTTCAATAGAAAAGCTTTATACTTTTCAGGATCTGCACTAAAAAAATCTCCTCTGCCACATGAGACGATTGTGTCGTTTTGAATGAGCATGCTTGAATTGTACAATCTTGAATTAGAGTTTGGAGAGGTTAAATACATTTTTGACCATATAAAATTTCCTTCTAGATCAGCTTTGATAATGGCCGCTCTTATGTCTGAGAGTGAACTTCCCAGTCGAATAACTGATGGAAAATATATTTTGTCATTGTGTAAAACGTGAGAAAGGATCATGTCTGTGTTTCCACCAAAGTCATATCTACTTTGCCAAATGACATTTCCAGTGTTTTTGTCAACCTCAAATACATAAGTGTCAAAAATCCCTCCGTCGTCAATTTTTCCGTAAAATATATAATTTCCATTTTGGGGGTTTTGAAGTGCTCCATTTGGTCTTGTGTTATAAGTTGCGATGATTTTTTTACTCCAAATTATTTGGTTGGATAGATAATTGTATTTAAAGATGGTGCAATTGTTAGGGCCGTCATGGCTGTCTAATGCGGTACCCAGTAACATACCTTCGTTGTCAACAAACAGGTTCCAGATGAAATCAGGCGTTGGTGAAAAATCAATTTCTCTTGACCAGATCAAGAGGCCATCTTTAGAAAACCTTGCAAGAAGTGAATTGTCGCCCTTTTTTCCTCCAATTATCAAATCTCCTTCTGGTATTTCTACAATAGCATATCCTTTCTCGTCTACCATTTTGTTTCCTAAAATGTAAACAAATTGGTTTTCGCAACTGTCATTTTCCACCCCCTCACTCACAAACACCAACTGACAAAACTGATCCTGGCAGTATTCACCCTCAGCTTCCAGGCAGATGGTATAGTCGCCGGCTTGGTTGAAGGTATAATTAAAATTCTGGTCGTTGGAAAGCGGGGTGTCGTTTACTGACCACTGGAAGGAAGTGGCGTTGGAACTGGCATTGGTAAAAGCCACAGTTTCCCCAGGTGCTGGGTAAAGGTTGCCGGAGTTGAAAAGAGCCTGGGTGTTGCAACTCACATTGATGACCAGAGAATCTTCAGCGCTGCAATTCGGATCGTTGTTGTAAGCCTGTAAGAGGATGGTAAAGGTGCCGGGGGTGTCAAAAAAATAGCTGGGACTGAACGCCGTGGAAAAGAGCGTACCGTTGATGTACCATTGATAATTTGTCGCACCGGTTGATTGGTTGGAGAAACTGACCATGGTGCCGGTGGTGACATTCGTTGATCCGGTGTTCAAGCCTGCAATGATCGGACTCAAACAGGGATCCTGGCAGGCCTTTGATTCCAGCAGGCTGTACCGTACATTTTCTATGAAAAAGTGCATCCTGTCGGTTTGGCCCTGGGTGAAGGCTGAGTAGCACTCCAGGTTTCCGTAGTCCATGTAGTTCCAAAACATGTCATTTTGATCGGAAGAAAAACCGGAATTTGTATCAGTGCTGCAACTGTTGATCGTCAGGTCGCAAGGAACGGGGACAGTGGTATTGTCCGGTGGAGTGTCGCAGACCTTGTCGCCGTCGTTCAGGCAGTCATTGTTGGTACAGCCGTTTTGGAAAGTGTGGTATAGGCCCAGGTAGTGTCCCATTTCGTGTATTTGCACACTGGAGTTGGCGGCGGTGCTTCCAAAATAGGCCGCTTCCATTACGATGCCATCCAGGTCGGTGCCGTGGGCGGCTGGCAGGTAGGCATAGCCAGCCACTCCACCCTGAATTTCGTTGACCAACCAGATGTTGATGTAATGAAGCGGATCCCATCTGATGAGGTTTTTCAATTGCAGGTCCTGGGTGTTCATGTTCATGGAGGTGAGGGGTGATTCCACCCGGTTGATCCCAGTAGTTGGGGTTCCTTCCGGACTTCTCTTTGCCAGACAAAACTGGACCTGTGTATTTACACCTGTGACCTGGTTATAATAGCCGGTGTTTGAATAGGCTTCATTCAGGTGCTGGATGCCCTGTAAGACTTGAGCATCCGAAATATTGCCGGTAGCACCCTGATGGATGATGTGGACAACTACCGGAAGGGTGAACGGCGCAATGGCTGCCCTGTGATTGTTTCTGCTTCCCAGACTTCTCGCTGCCTCGTTGTCGAGGAACTGCTGCTTTTCAAACAGTTCAGGATGGGTAAGAGCCATTTGCTTCATCAAGAGATCCTGACCACAAGAGGAAAGTGCATTGGGGGTACTGGCAGGATGTGTTTGCTGTGTATGTGCTGTTTTGCCGAAGGAAAAAAACAGGACCAACAGTGCATAGGGGAGTACTGAGTGTTTCATTTAGCCGAGGTTGAGCGTTAACGAATGAACCAAAGATAATTCACAGAATTTACGATCTCGCAATGATTCCCCACTTTTGTCGCGTTCTTACAAGCCAGAATACAGCGGAGTGAAGAAGGAACCTATGCCGTTTTCCATCGTTTACGTCTGAAAATACTGCTGAAAGTACATGGGCATCATCAAACGCCAGGGAATCAAACAGACCATTGTCACCTATGCCGGTGTGGTCATTGGTATGCTCAATGTGCTGTTCATCTACCCGGCCTTTCTGGAACGGAGTGAAATTGGCGTGTTGTCCTGGGTCCGGGAGACCGCCGCCATGTTGGGGGTCTTTGTTTTCCTGGGCAGCTCTGAAGGCATCATCAGGTTTTTTCCCTATTTCAAAGATGAGGAGCGAAAGCACAATGGCTACCTGGCCTTGAACATGCTCATTGTCGCTGCCGGATTCACGATCTTGTCTGTTGGCTGGCTGTTTTTCAAAGAGGAGATATTGCACTTTTTTTCAAAAAAGGATGAGGCTGAATTATACCTCCAATATGTGCCTTATATTCTGCCTTTTACATTTTTGATTGCCTACGGCAACTTGTTCACCATGTATTCCTATAATTTTCACAGGATCGTGGTGCCGTCCATTTTCAATGAAATATACCCTAAAGTAGGCTTGCCCCTGCTTGCTCTCGGCTATTATTTTGACTTCTTGAGCTTTGAGCACGTCTTTTGGGGCATGTTGCTGGTTCATGCATTGATCACCTTGAGCAACATGCTCTATGTACGGCATCTGGGGCAATTGCATTTCAATATTGATCTCTCTTTCTTAAAACGCCCATTGCTGAAAGAGATGGCCAACTTTAGCTTGTATGGCTTTCTGGGCAGCATGGGCAGTCGCTTGTCTTCGGAATTTATCAGCATTTTCATGGTCGGAACCATGTCAACATTGACCAACAGCGGGGTGTTTTACATTGCCTATCTCATCAGCAATGTCATCGATGTGCCCCGGAAGGCCATTGCTAAAATAGCCGCACCCTTGCTCGCTGAAAAGATAAAGGAAGGCAACTGGGAGGAGGTGCAGGAAATCTATCAAAAGACATCTTTGAATCAGCTCATTATCGGGCTGGGCCTGTTGCTGGCTGTGTGGGTTTCCATTGATGAGTTGTTCCACATCATGCCGAATGGCGAGCTTTACGAGGCCGGTAAAATGGTCATACTGATCCTGGGTATTGGCCGGGTGGTGGACATGGTGACGGGCGTCAACTCCGGCATTATCAGCTTTTCAAAATACTTCAGGTGGAATTTTTATTTCATCCTGTTTACTGCTGTTGTAAATATTGCCGGAAATTTTATCCTCATTCCAAGATTTGAAATATTGGGCGCAGCACTTGCGGTATTGCTGTCACTTGTATTGTTCAATGCGGCCAAATGCCTGTTGCTGTATTGGAAACTGAGAATGAATCCTTTTACTCCCGCCACATTTTATTCGATATTTTTTGCCGCCCTGTTTGGAGTTCCAATTTCACTGCTGCCCGGACCCACCGGCTGGGTGCTGATAGATCTCGCCATAAAGTCAGGAGCCTTTCTGGCCTTGTACGGAGGAGCGGTGCTGTTTTTCCGCCTGTCACCCGACATCAACAGCCTGGTGGAGAATGCCCTGCATCGCTTTAAATCTTACATCGGAAAATAAAAAGATTGCAGCATTCCGGGTGCAAGCTGTCGATTAGCATGCTATCCAGTCGTTTGCGGCTCGCAGGGTGCCTCAATCCTTGTTCCTGTTGTGCGGTGTAGGTCTCTTTTGAAGATCCTCCTTCGGAGGATGACAAAGAGGGGTGGTAACATTTGAAAAAGTAGTTAATAGAACAAGGGAACAGGTATCGCAACCAGCTAGAAATTAATGAAGAGTATTCTCAATTAAGAGAATCATGGTATTACCAATGCCGGTTTGACAGACCTTTGATGTCTCTCCTTTGAAAAAATGACTTTTGGCAATGCGCTCATTCCTCATTCCTCCACCGATGGCTATCGGTGCTCATTCCTATACTTCACTTCCCCATTCACAATGGTCATTAAAACTTTTGTCGTCAGAATTTCCTCATCGGGGCAGGCGGTCAGGTCGTTGGAGAGAACGACGAGGTCGGCAACTTTGCCGGGCGTTATAGAGCCTTTCCAGTCGTCTTCGAAAGCGGCGTAGGCGTTGGAGAGGGTGTAGCTTTTGATGGCTTCTTCCCGGGTCATTCTTTGTTCCGGAAACAATTCGAGTCCTTTTTCAGGCTCCTGGTGGCGGCGGCGTGTCACGCTGGCATAGAAACTCTCCAACGGATTCACATCTTCCACCGGCACATCGGTGCCGTTTGTGACGACGGCCCCTGCATCCAGCAGGCTGCGCCAGGGATAAGCACCGGTGCGGGCACGTTCTTCACCGAGGCGCCTGACCACGAAGGGTGCATCAGAGGTGCAATGGATGCCCTGCATGCTGGCAATGACGCCCAGTTTTGCGAAGCGAGGAATATCCGCCGGGTCGATGTGTTGGGCGTGTTCGCTGCGCCAGCGCAATTCATGCAGGTTTTTGCCTTGTTGTTTGGTGAGGCGCTCCATGATGTTCAGCAATTCCCGGTTGGCACGGTCGCCGATGGTGTGCACACAGAGCTGCATGTCGTGATCCAGTGCGATGGAAGCGATGGCCTCCACTTCTTCAATGGGCGTGGTGTTCTGACCCGAGAAACCGGGGTTGTCGTTGTAGGGTTCCAGCAGCCAGGCGCCGTAAGAGCCCAGCGCACCGTCCAGTTCCGTTTTGATGGCCCGGCAGGTGAAGAAATGATCGCCGGCATTCAGGATGGGAAATCCGTCGAGGTTGTTGCGCAAGCGATCGGAAGAATGGCGCACCATGGCCCACAGCCGGATGTCGAATTTGCCTTCCTCCGCCATTTTGCGGTAGCGTTCCAGTTCGTCGAAAGAAGAGCCGGCATCCTGAAAAGAGGTGATGCCGTTTTTCAGGCATTCCTGTTGTGCCAGCTCGATACCCCGGTACCAGCGTTCGATGAGTTCCTCCTCTGGCAGGCTGTCCAGGTAAGCCTGGTACGCCTGGTTGATCATAGACATGGCCCGCTCTTCAAAAACGCCGATGGCCTCCCCGCTGGCATCCCGCACGATGCGACCGCCTTTGGGGTCGGGGGTTTCCAGGTTGATGCCGGCGGCTTTCATGGCAGCTTCGTTGGCTATCAGTCCGTGTCCGCTGGCATGGCGCAACAACACCGGATTGTTCGGTGCAGCATCACTCAAATGGTGGTGATAGGGGTAACCATGATAAGTTTTTTCCGGTTCTTCCACCCACTTTTCCTGGTGCCAGCCACGGCCGTAGATCCACTCGCCGGGCTTGGCCTTTTCGGCTGCCTGGCGGACTTGCTCCACGATCTCATCCCAGGTGCGGGATTTGAGGAAGTTCAGGTGCAGCAGGCTGCTTCCCATTCCCGAAAAATGTCCATGCCCTTCGATGAAACCGGGCATTACGAAGGCACCTTCCAGGTCAATGACTTCTGTTGCCTCGCTGCGCAATGGCTCCACGTCTTCGTTGCTACCCACTTTCAGAATCTTTCCATCTTTAACAGCGATGGCCTGCGCCCGGGGCATCAGGCTGTCAACGGTGTACACATTTCCGTTTTTGAAAATTGTGTCTGCGTATTCTTCCGGTTGCTGACAAGCGAAGAAAAGGCTGAGGATGGCCAGCGGCAGTAAAGTCCATTTCATAGTTCCATAATGTTGATGCTGAAATGCCGCAAGATAGTGAATTGCGGAACACGTGACACGTAACTCGTGACTCGTAACTCGTAACGCGTGACACGTGGGAGAGCTAGCACCTCCAAACCTTATACGCTAAACTCTCAATCCTACACTTTTTTAAACCGCAGAGTTATGAGAGTTAAGAACAGAGTTGAACAGAGTAACTCTGCTATCCCCCATAATCCCCTATAATCCTCATAATCCTCCATAATCCTCCATAATCCTCCATAATCTTCATAATCCTCATAATCCTCATAATCCTTCATAATCCTCAATAACCCTCCAACCCCTAAAACCTTACCACCAGCCCCACTCCGGTAAAAGCATCTCCTGAGGGCAGGAAGGTAGCGGCGGGCTTGAGGTGGAAGCTGATGTCGTCGCTGACGTCGAAGGTGCGGAGGTGGGCATCCACGAATGCCTCGGCGGTGACGACGAGGTGGGTGGCCACCAGGCCGATGTAGGAGAGCTGTTTGTTTTTGTCGTAGCCGTCGCGGATGGTGCGCAGGTCGTTGGCATCCAGTGAGGTGCCGGAGAAGGGGTGCAGTTCGCCTTTCAGTTCGGCGATGTAGGCATCGCGATAGAGGCGGTAGCGGCTGGTATTGCGGTCTATTGCGACGATGAACATGTAATAAGCGCCGTAGGCAATGGGCACCTTCCACCAGCGCTTGTTGTAAATCTGGCCGCCTGCCGGAATGGCCAGCGCCATGTACAGGGCCTTGTTGGGGTTGGGGTAGTCGGCAAAATAGCGTTTGATGAAACCTTGCTTTTTTTTCTTCGCAATGGCCGAGCTGTCCTGCTGCAAGGTGTCAACCGGGATGAGCACTGGAGCAGCGATTGAATCGGTTGGTGCAGGCGGAAGGGTATCCGTTACCTGGGCTGTGGCCATGTTGCCGGAGGCGAGGAGCAAGAAGAAACAAGCCGATATGGTAAAAATGTTGGGCTTCATGCAGCAGGGTTGCCGGGGCGGGGTTTTGCCGAAGGAAACGAAAGAAAGAAGGCAAAGGAACCTGCCCTTTGCCTTCTTTTAACGGGTGCATCAGGCACCTTTCTCTATCAGGTCCAAAATGCGGTTGAGTTCGTTGTCGTCAGAAAACGGGATGCGGATCTGGCCGCTGCCGTTGGCGTTGCGCTTCAGGTCAACCTTGGTGCCCAGGTAGCTGCGCAGATTGTCACGCACGTTTTTGTAATCTGAAGGCAGGTCAGATCCCGTGTCTGAGCTTTTGGCCTGCGGGTTTTTATAGCGCCGGACGAGTGCCTCCGTTGCCCTCACAGACAGGCCTTTTTTGACCACCTCTTTGAATAGCATGAGTTGCAAGCTGATGTCATCGATGTTGATGAGGGCGCGGGCGTGGCCCATGCTGATGACGTTTTCTTTGAGGGCCTTCTGAATGTCGGGCGGCAGTTTGAGCAGTCGGAGAAAATTGGTGACGGTTGAGCGTTGCTTGCCGACCCTTTCGCTGAGTGCTTCGTGGGTGAGGTCGCACTCGTCGAGCAGGCGTTGGTAGGTGATGGCCACCTCGATGGCGTTGAGGTCCTGGCGCTGAATGTTTTCCACCAGGGCCATTTCGATCATTTCCTGGTCGTTGGCCAGGCGGATGTAGGCAGGCACTTCAGTTAGGCCCGCTATCCGGGAGGCCCGCAGGCGACGCTCGCCGGAGATGAGCTGGTACTGGTTCTCGGCCAGGCGGCGAACGGTGATGGGCTGGATGAGCCCGTGCGTGCGCAGGCTCCGGGCCAATTCTTCCAGGGCGTCAGGATCAAACTCCTTGCGGGGCTGGAAGGGGTTCACCTCGATCTGTTCCAGCGGAATCATGGCCACGGTGTGCGTCAATTCCTTGACCGTTTCCATCTGCTTCTCAGGGCTCTCCACTTCTACATTTGCCAACAGGGCCCTGATGCCTTTACCCAATTCTTTCTTTTTTACTTGCTTGGCCATTTTTACCTGTTTAGAGAGGTTTAGAGAGGTTTAGAGGGGGTTGATGAACACCCTCATCGCTGACAACTTCAACTATTGGCAATGGTTTCACTCTTCAGCTCCCAGGCTGACCTTGTAACCGTTGCGTTCCAGAAATTCTTTGGCGAGGTTGAGGAAGTTGACCGTTCCACGGCTGCCGGCATCGTACATGATGACGGGCAGGTGCATGTTTGGCGCTTCGCTAACCTTGCTGTTGCGGTGGATGATGGTGTTGAAAACCTTTGATCCGTAAAAATCCCTGACCTCATTAACCACGATGTTCGCCAAACGCAGGCGCTGGTCGTACATGGACAGGAGGATACCCTCGATGTCGAGGTTGGGGTTGTAATTTTTCTTGACCAGGTTGAGGGTGCTCTGCAACTTGCCGAGACCTTCCAGCGAAAAGTACTCGCACTGCACCGGAACGATGACCGAATCGGCAGCCACCAATGCGTTGATGGTGATGAGACCCAGCGACGGCAGACAGTCGATGAAGATGAAATCATAATCATCTTTGACCTGCTTGAGGACTTCTTTCAGAACATATTCCCGCTTGTTTCGATTGGGAAGCTCCAGTTCTGCACCAACCAGGTCGATGTTGGAGGGCAGCAGGTGCAGGTTGGGCGTCTCAGTTTCGTAGATGGCTTCATGGACGGGCACATCGTTTACCAGACAATCATAGAGACTGGCATCGATGGCATCTTCGAAAATGCCCACCCCGGATGAGGAGTTGGCCTGCGGGTCTGCATCGATGAGGAGTACCTTTTTTTCCAGAATGGCCACACAGGCCGCCAGGTTGATGGCCGTGGTGGTTTTTCCTACTCCACCTTTTTGGTTGGCAATTGCAATTACTTTTCCCATGGTCAGTGTTTGTATGATCTTCTGTTGGGAGAGGTTTAGAGAGGTTTAGAGAGGTTGAGAGGGGTTGGGGTGTAGCCATAAACATCTCTCAACTCCTCTCAACAATCTTGCTTCCCCGGCTGAACAGGCTATAAACTAAGCCAATTCCACCGTCTCGCCTATGGCCGGCAAAATTAGGTTTTTAGCCCGCTTGTCGAAGGCCTTTTTGGCAGCCTCGTGATCGATACTGATCACATCAAAGGTGTCGTAATGGCAGCCGATGATGTTTTCACACTCGATGTACTCAGCGGCAATCGCGGCATCCTCGTAGCCCATGGTGAAGTTGTCACCAATTGGCAGGATGGCAAAATCCAGCTTTGGGCAGGTAATGGGGATCAATTTCATGTCAAGGGTCAGGGCTGTGTCACCTGCAAAATAAAAGCAAGCATCGTCGTTCCAGACGACGAAACCTCCGGGGTTGCCGCCGTAGGTGCCGTCGGGCAATACACTGCTGTGAACGGCATTCACGTACTTGGCCGTGCCGAAGTCCAGTTCCACCTTGCCGCCGTGATTCATGGGGTGGCCTTTCAGGCCCTTTTCTCCAAACCAGGTCACAATCTCGTAATTGGAAACCACCATGGCCCCCGTTCGCTTTCCGATGGCCTCTGCATCGGCAACGTGATCGACATGGCCGTGGGAAATCATCAGGAAATCAGCAGGAATGCTGTTGACATCAATGGCCGAAGCCTTGGGATTGGGAGTGATGAACGGGTCAAAAACCAGGTGTTTCCCGTTCATTTCGATGTGGAAACAGGAGTGTCCGTAGTAAGTGATCTTCATAGTCTAAGATTTTTTTGTTGCCTTCTGGCAAAGGTAGGTTTTTAGAGTTGTTGAAGCTGTTGAAATTATTGATGCCAGTTAGAATGGATAGGAATCAGTTTTTCTTTTCGCTTCGCAAGTTGGAGGGCAGGGAGTTCTTGACGCAATGCCACTTACCCAACAAGTTACACAGAGAATCACAAAGAATTCACGGAGAGCCACGGAGAAAGCTCCAGGAATTGCACTTCCAAACCCTAAACCCTAAACCCTACACCCTACACCTACTCCAAAATCGTAAACGTCGTCCTCCTGTTCAGTTGGTGTTCCTCTTCGGTGCAGCGGGCGCAGACGCAGTTGGCTTTGGGTTGTGACTCGCCGAAGCCTCTGGCGATGAGGCGGCCGGGGTCGATGCCTTTGCTGATGAGGTAATCCACGGCGGCCTGGGCCCTTTTCTGGCTGAGTTCCTGGTTGTAGCGGTCGGTGCCGCGGCAGTCGGTGTGGCTGGCCAGCATGATGCGGATGTTGGGGTTGAGTTCCAGGTTGCGGGCCAGTTTGTCGAGGGTGGGGCGGGCATCGGGACGGATGTCCCATTTGTCGAAGTCGTAATAGATGTCTTCGAGGACAATTTCCCGGTTGATGTAAATCTTGTCGAGCACCAGTTCCACTTCAAAGGTCTGCACGGGATTGTTGGGGTCTTTGCCGATACCAACGGTGCTGAAAAGGGTCTCGCCCTTCAGGTAACCCTCTTTCGAAGCCTGTATGACGTACTCTTGGTTTTCTTCCAGTTCGAAAGAGAAAAATCCATCGTCGCCGGTGGTGAAGGACTTCGTTTTCTTTCCGAAATAGACCTTCACCTCAGCACCGGACAGCGGTCTGCGGCCCAGCACTTTGCTGTCGGGATTGTCTTCTTCGGCAAATATCTTTTCGAGCACATAGCCGTTGAGGATCATCTTGTACTCCACCGCCACGGGTTCGGGTTCCACGGGGGCTGGTGGCAGCTTCACCCGCTCAAATTCATAGATGTCATCGCTGCCGGAGCCACCCGGCCTGTTGGAGCTGAAATAGCCCCGGTAAATAGTTCCTTCAGGCAATGAGGCCCTTCGGTCAATGGTCAGTGCGAAATCATCGCTGCCTGAATTGATGGGGGGCTTCAGGTTTTGAACCGGCACCCATGCGCCGTTGGCCATTCGCCAGGTTTTGAAAATGTCGAGGCCGCCCATGCCGGGGTGCCAGTCGGAGGCAAAGTAAAGGGTGTCGCCATCCAGCCAGGGGAATTTTTCGTTGCCGATGGAGTTGATGGTTCTGCCCAGCAGCTTGGGTTCGCTCCAGGCATTGTTCTCATAGCTGCTTACCCAGATGTCGTAACCACCCCAGCCGTCTTTGGAGTTGCAAGAAAAGTAGAGGGTGTTGCCGTCGGCGCTGAGGGCGGGATGGCCATAGTTGATCCCTTCCTGCTGAAAGGGCAGGGGCTCCGGGATGGTCCAGTGATCGCCGGTGAATTCGCAATACATCAGCCGGCAGTACTGGTCCAGGCCTTTTTCACCGCTGCAACGGGTGAACACCATTTTTTTGAAATCAGCGTCAAAACTGGCGGCACCTTCATTTGCTTCTGTCGAGATGGGTGCAGGCATCGGCTCGGCATTGCCCGAAGGAAGTGAAAGCACAAAGAGGTCAGAAAAATCGTTGCCGGTCCAGTTGTAGGTCTCATCGCCTGTGGCAGCCTGCCGGTCGGAAGAGAAAACCAGCTCTTCATTGCGGAACGGAACGGCGGCGTATTCTGACCAACGGGTGTTGAACCCAGCTTCTGAAACCGCAAAAGCTTTTCGCTTTTCATTGAGCCAGCCCAGGGCCACTTTGCAGGCGGCAATTTCCCGGCGGTACTCGTAGGGGCTGCCGATTTCTATACCCAGTTCCTTGAAGGTTTTCATGGCCTCTTCGTACTGCTCGGCAGCTTTCAGGGAGTAGGCGTATTCCCGCAGGGCATCCACACCATAACCGTTGTCGTAAGCAGTTTTGTACCAGTCGGAAGCGCTGAGGGGCCGGTTCATGTTGCGGAGCGACTCACCTATTAAAAAGGCAATTTTTCCTTTCTCCACCCGGCTTTTTTCTTTTTTGTATTCCTGCTGGAGCAAGTCAACGGCCACAGCATACTGTTTGCGCTCATAGGCAAAGCGGCCGTCTTTGACCTTTTGGGTGTAAGTGCAAGCTGTTGCGAGTAAAACGAGCGAAAGAAGGGCAGTGGAAAAATGTCTCATAACTGGATTTTGGTGAGCCTGACAACAGGAAAAACAACGATGACGGGCCTGCTTTGTTGCCGGTGCAAGATACATGCCGCATAGTTTTCAGATGTATTGTTGGCCGGATGGCCGAATCAGATTATTTTGGGGCCGGTGTAGCACCTGTCAAAGGTCCGCTTTTTACAAACAACAACAACTATGAGAAACTCCCTCGCCATTTCCACCGACCGGAAATCCATCGCTGTTTTTGATACTTCCCTCGCTTCGCAACCCCTGCCCATCAGCCGGAGGGGGGTGTTGATTTCCGTTTTGGGCAGCGATGTTTGCGCAGCAAATGTCACCGCTGAACTGGAAGACCACATTGCGGAACTGCTCAAGAAAACCAAGCCTTTTTACAGCTTCTCAACCGCCAGCCCCGAGCGCAATCAACTCTGCGTTTCTTACAACGAAGCCAGCAACACCGTTTTCGTCATCGGCATCACCGACATCGACGTGGGCTTTGCCGGACCGGTGAAAGTTCCGGAAGCCAGCACTACCGTCTTTGGTGCAAAGTTGAAAGAAAAGCCCGGCGGTTCTTTGGCAGGTAGCAAGGTCATCCTTGCCCGTTTAGAAGGATCCGTTGGTGCTGAGTGGTCTATCCGCTTTTACTACCTGCCGGCCTGAGCTGCTGAGGTGCCGGGATGTCCAGATGAGTAATTCTTCAACACCCAGGGTTGAGGCATTTCGCTCCAGCGTGTCCTGCAGAAATATGTGCAGGGCTTCATACCTTTTCTTCACTTCGTAAACCGGGGCCCTGAAGAGCGATTTCAGGTGCCGGAGCACCTGGTTTTCAAAAGCTTCATCGGGCAACTGGCAGTTGGCGTAGTAGCGCTGAGTGCTTCTGATACCCGCATCCAGCAAATCGATCTCACCCAGTTCGAAATAGGAAATAAGCCGGTAGATACGTATGATCCGGTGGATGTCCTGCCGGCTGCCGGTCTTGATGTTTTTCATGATGTGCCCGGTCCATTCGACACAAGCCTCGTAATCACCCACGAGGAAATTGACGGTAGCGATGTTGCCGGCCAATACGATGGATTTCTTCAGCCCGAACTTGTTCATCTTCTCGATGATTTCAGGCAGGGCTTTGTGGGCGGCTTCAAACTGGTGGCCATTGAGCAGGTACAGCAGGTTGCCGATGGAAAGCTTGAGAAAGATGACCCGTTCGTTGTGGTAGGATTTACTGCTCTTTTCTGATTTGAGCTTTTCCAGCCAATTGGCGGCCTGCGGGGCATGGGGGGTGTTGTACATGGTGTTCACCAGGTTTGAAACATTGATGATGTACCGGTGAAACTCTTCGGTTTTCAGCGAGGGGTGCTCGTCCCACCATTCCACTGCTTTGAGAGAATAATGGTACTTCTGCTCCATGTCCCCTTTCAGGTGATGATAGACGGCGTTGCACAAAAAGTATCGCCGCTGAGCCTGTGCCGACCGGGGTTTGTTTGCTTCCTTCAGCAAATGCAGGGGCAACCGTTTTTCCAGTTCAGCCAGTTCTTCTGGTCCTTGCAATTTGAAATCCCTGAAAACCTCCAACAGCAACCGGTAATACAGGTCCAGGTACTTCAGTTCCTCCTCGATGGCTTCAACGATGACCTCCTTTTCCCGGTGTAATTGTTCGAGGTGTTCTGTGTCCACCACCGCCTTGCTGTCGAAGAGGGTGGAGTAGATCTCTTTGTTGACCTCCAGCAAGGTGAACTGGTCTTCCAGTTCGGCGGCGATGCTTTTGGCAGCCTGCAGCCGCCGGTTCGATTGCTCATAGAGGCCCCGCTCGTAGAGGTAGCGGGCATCCATCAGTTTCTCTTTTGCCTGAATGGCTTTTGATGAAGCGCTCATGTAATCCCTCATGCTTCGCAGAATGGACTCGTACAGATAGGCCTTGTCGGTGGAGAGGTGCCGGGGAAAGTGCTTTTTGAGTTTGTCCTCGTCGTAAACCTCCATCGCATTCAGCAGTTCGAAAAGCTTGAGGTATTTGCTGGCCATTTTGCCGCTTTTCCGGGCATCCAGGACAAAGTACCGTTTCTCGGTTCTGGACATGGACTTGATCAGCTGAAACAACGCATCTCTGTTATTCATCTTCTTCGATTAAGAGTTCTTCGGGGAGCCTTACTCCCCAATTGCACTTTTTTCAACGCAGTAAAAAAATTTTTCATGCCTTTGAAACCTTCCGGAGCAAAGAGGCGGTTTATAGCGATTTTGAATAATTGAAAAATAGTGAGATGTTAAAAAGCGATGTAAGTAGCTGTTTTTCAGTGTAAAACTGTTGGTCTTTTCTTTGGAGCGCATCCGGTTGGAAAGTGCAGGGGCTACTGAAATGTCCTTTTAGAAACCTCAACTTCCTTTAAAACTGGATTGAAGCGGCTGTGTGCTGCCGGTACTTTTGTCCCACAATTCAAAACAGGAGACAAACATACTGTGGACCTTGACGAAAAATCACTTTAGATCAGTCCCGGTCAGACGCACCGGCATGCTGAACACGGCCATCCCAAAAACCGGGTACCCCCCTGGCAACCCCCTGTGTTCAGGTGCCGGCTGCGCTCCGGACTACTTGCCATGAAAATAAGATTTTGGGTGTTCTCATAGTGTGTGGGCTATCCTTTGCCTTACGTGGCAAACCGGATAGTAAGCAATGTGGGTTGACCGGCTTGCCGGTCAACCCTTTTTATGTGTGAGGTTCTTTGAAAGGTTTTTTGGGAAATCCGTGAAATCCCTTCATCCGTCCAATCCGTGATTCAGACAAAGGAAAAAGAGGTCAGAATCGCGGATGAAACGGATTTTTGGATTGCGCTGATTGGGGTTAGGGGCAGGAGGGCGCCGGCCAGGAGACCGGACGCCAGCGGCGTTTTGGACCTGAGCCACTCTTCGGACTAAACCCGCCGAAGGCGGTTAAACCAACCGCAGGTTTTTAAACCAACCGCAGGTTTTTAAACCAGCCGCAGGTTGCTAAACCAACCGTAGGTTGCTAAACCAGCCGCAGGTTGCTAAACCAACCGCAGGTTTTTAAACCAACCGCAGGTTGCTAAACCCAGCGAAGCTGTTTAAACAAAAAGCCCGCCCCGGCATTCCGGGACGAGCTCCATCGTCATTGGTCTCAAGAAAAGAAAACTACTATTTAGGCGGAGTCACCGGTTTATTGGCCGATGAGTTTCCGGTTGCCGTCTTTGTATTGGTAAAGTTTGGCCGTAACTACCCGTGGCTGGATGATCTTCTTCAGAAAATCCAAAGCAGCGTCCTCATTGCTGAACTCAGCCAGGATCATGTAGGAATAGCCGCCACCGTTCAGCTTGTGGTAGAAAACATTGCCGAATTGCCTGAAAATGGGGTGGTACTTGTCGAGTGGCAGGTTTGACGAAGCAATCTCAATGGCATAGCCACTGTAGATGTAACTAAGCTTTTTGGCCACCCGGTAAATGCTGGTGTTGCGTGAATTCGACTTTCCTTTCGGAGCCGGAGTGTTGGTAGCAACAAAAGCAATCTCGCCACGAAAGGACTGGGCGGATTGGGCAGTAACAGTAAGCGTAAACAGGCACAGCAGTGCCACTGTAATGAGGGGTAGTTTCACGATGTTCATGGGTTTACAAATTGTAAAAAACAATATGTAAAAACCATGCCAAACAAATTAGGATAATCGCTAATTCGTTACGCTCCGGTGAAAACCCTCGAAAATCAGGCGGTTTTATTGCTGGTGTGCGATTTGTCCTCTCCGAAAGGGGAGTATGGACCTGAAGAGTTGCGCCTGGCAGACCCCACGCTGTAAAGCAATGAAATGATGGCAATGACGGAAAAACAGAGTAGCAGTTGTTCCATGGTGTGCGTTTTGGATATACAATGTTTCATGGGTGAGGCTTGTAGCCTCTGTTCACAGGGTGGTGCTGGCTCAACTACTTTTGCGTTCAGGATTGCAAATATAAATTATTTTCATATCCATCAAAATTCAATGCAGATTATTTTTTTGTTGGAAAGAATTGCAAAGCGTTTATCTTTGCCCCGCTTTTGAAGAAAGCATCCTCAGGCATACCCAATTTACCCACGTGGCGGAATTGGTAGACGCGCCAGGTTGAGGGCCTGGTGGCCGCTTAGGCCGTGCTGGTTCGAGTCCAGTCGTGGGTACAAAAGAGGCCGGCTTTCCCGAATGGGAAGGCCGGCTTTTCTCATTTCAGGATTTGCTTATCCCTGGTATCTGTAGCCAACTCCTTTGATCGTTTTGAAGAACTCCGCTCCTATCTTTTTCCGAAGGTTCCTTACATACACATCTATCACTCGCTGATCTACGCCGGCGTCTTCGCCCCATATCCTGTCCATTATTTCCCTTCGGGTAAAGACTTTGCCGGGTTCAGCAGTTAGCAGTTGCACCAGCCTGAATTCCTTGTAGGGCAGTTCGATTACATCCCTTCCCTTGTAGATCATCAGCTTTTCCGAGTCAACTATCAGCTTCTTTTCCGGGTGGGCACTGGATGTATGTAGCAGGTTTTGTCTTTTTTGAATCAGTGACCCTAACCTCGTCAGGAACACCCTTGGGCGGATGGGCTTGAGGATGAAATCGTCAGCTCCGGCTTCAAAAGCGGCTATTTCAGTAAAACTCTCATTGCGGCTGGTGACAAACACGATGGGAAGAGCAATGTGGTCAAAGCGACTCCGCAACTTTCTGCATACTTCTACACCATCCAGTTGCGGCAGGCTTACTTCCATAATCAGTGCATCTGGCTTTTGAGCTTCTACGTTCTGCAGAACCTGTAATCCGTCAGTCGCTTTTCTGACGATAAAAGACTCCCTGCCGAGGATTTCACTCAGTTCTTCAAGTGGTTGCGGTGCTGGATCGGCTATTAGTACTTCTATGGGCGGCCTCGAATTCATAGGACGCAAACTTAGACCGGCAAGATCAGCGCAGTTTTAAACCAATATTAATTGATTGTAAAGCCGAAGCAGCCAGACTTAACCCAAACATTACATCTGCTTAAAAGGCCCGTAATTCCACGGTTCTAATTTTGCCCTACAAAATACGAGGGTGTGACCCTTGAATAAAATGCTTCTGAAACGAGTGGGCTTGGGCTACTCCGGGGCTTGCGATTTCAATAGTCATTTTGAACCCGGGGCTGGGCTCCATCCGGTATGTCATTGCCCGACTACAAATGCTTTAAATCTTCAAGAACAGTGATTTACGGAAAGGCAGCTTGAAGACGATACGGGACAATTTCGTTGCTGCCTTTCTTTCTTATACCCAAACTCCACATCCTCTCAAAATTGAAAGGCCTGGATTTTCTCAAACCACATAGCCTTGGGTATATGCACCAGGGAGCTGAAGAATGATGTGTTCTTTGAAATGCCAGTTTACACAAACTTAACATTGGCTAAATATGGGCATAAGATCACCGAAATACATTTGCGCCGATTTTTAACCAATCACAAGTTTTATGTCCCGTATCAAATACCTACTCATCGCAGCCCTGGTGCTGCCAACAGTTTTGTTTTCACAAAATGAATTCAAGCCTTCCTGGAGCGGAGCCTTCCGTTTAGAAAGCCCTGACAAGAATTTCAAATTGAAGTTTGGTGGGCGTATCCACTATGATTATACCTGGATGAACCAGGACGAAGCACTTGCCAACGAATTTGGTGATTTTACCAACGGTACGGAATTGCGCCGGGTTCGCTTTTACCATTCCGGTACGGCTTACCGCAACATAGGCTACAAGCTGCAATTGGAATTTGCCGGAGGCGAGATAGCTTATAAAGACGTATTCATTGAGTTTAAAAAACTACCTGTGTTCGGAAACGTGAGGGTAGGGCAAATGAAGGAACCATTCCGGCTGGAAGTGCTGGTAAGCAGTAACGACATGACCTTCATTGAACGGACCGCTTACACTGAGTTTGCCGGTGACCGTAACTCCGGCATCCTGGTTCACAACCAGGTGCTGAACGGTGCCCTGGGGTATCAGTTGGGTGTGTTCAGAAATGCGGATGCATTTGGGAACGATAAGAACGCAAAGGACGCATACAACGTGACCGGAAGGGTGAGCACGGAGTTTTTGAAGAATGAGGAGAAAAATTCAATGGTACACCTTGCTGTGGGATTTTCCAATCGGAATAACAATGAAAACGAGTACAAAGTGTCCGGAAGGACAGCTGTTCACCTGGCTCCCAAATACCTCTCAACGGGTACATTGACCAATGTTGACAATGTTCAACTAATAAACTTGGAAGGGGCTTATTACGCCGGTCCGCTTTCAATTCAGACTGAATACCTAATGGCCAAAGTCAACGGAGGCACAGAGCTGAATTTCAGTTCCTACTACGGTCAGGTGAGCTATTTTCTGACCGGAGAAAGCCGGCCATGGAACGGTTCTTACGCAGGTTTCGGCGGCATAAAACCCAATAAAAACTTCGGTGAAAATGGCGGAGGAGCCTGGGAGATCGGACTGCGTTTCAGCTCCACTGACCTCAACGACCGCGTAATTCTCGGCGGCAAAATGACCGAATGGACTGCCGGTGTGAACTGGTACCTCAACCCGGCCAGCCGGATTCAATTGAACTACGTATTGGCTGATGTGGACGGACTGGGCAAGGCAAGTGCCGTTGTGACCCGCTTCCACATTGCATTTTGATACAACTTCTGATTTTCTCAATCAAATCATTTTTCAATTATGAAAGCAATTATGAAATCAATGATCTTCCTGCTGATTGGAGGATTCTTCTTTGCCGCCTGCGGCGGTGATACCGCTTCTCAGGGTGATAATGCCCTTTCAGGAACCATAGAAATTGACGGATCCAGTACGGTTTATCCCGTAACCGAAGCCATTGCCGAGGAATTTCGTGCGGTGGCACCGGATGTCCATGTTACCATTGGCGTTTCCGGTACGGGGGGTGGATTCAAGAAATTCTCCCGCGGTGAGACCATGATCAGCAATGCCAGCCGGCCAATCAAGGATTCTGAAGCTCAAACTTGCAAGGAAAACGGCATCGAGTATGTTGAACTGGAGGTGGCTTATGATGGCCTCGCAGTAGTTGCCAACCCAGAAAACGACTGGTGCGATTACCTCACCGTTGAGGAACTCAAAAAAATATGGGAACCAGAAGCCCAGGGTGTCATCACCAACTGGAACCAGGTGCGCGATGGATTTCCCGATGCGCCCCTGAATCTCTTCGGTCCTGGTACTGCCAGCGGCACTTTTGATTACTTTACCGAAGCCATTGTGGGTGAAAGCGGCAAGAGTCGTGGTGACTTCATGCCAAGCGAGGACGACCACGTATTGGTACAGGGTGTCGCCGGTGACAAGAATGCCCTTGGTTTCTTTGGCCTGGCTTATTTCGAAGAGAACGCCGACAAGCTGAAACTGGTAGCCGTGGACGGTGGCGACGGCCCCGTGAAGCCGAGCCTGGAAACCGTGATGAACGGAACCTACAAGCCGCTCTCGAGGCCATTGTTCATCTATGTGAGCAGCGAAGGTGCCAAGCGTCCAGAGGTGGTGGAGTTTGTCGAGTTCTACCTCAACAATGCGTCTAAAATCGCTGAGGATGTGGGATATGTTCCTGCTCCACAGAGCGAGTACGACGAGCAAATGAAGAAATTCAAGGAATTTGTTGCAAAGTACCAGCAGCAGTAAACTCCGTAGTGAATAAGCACTATTTTGGCCGGCAAGGTCTCTGAATTTTTAGGGTCTTTGCCGGTCAAACCTGTTTCTAAAATACCGATATCCGGATGAATCGGACGAATGAGAAAATGATTGAAGGGTGGTTGCAGTTCAGCGCCATTGTTACGGTGCTGACCACCATTGGGATCATCTATGTCTTGCTTTCTGAATCGCTGCTCTTCTTTCAGGATGTTTCCGTCGTTGAATTTCTGACGGATAAGCAATGGACGCCGCTGTTCACCGACAAGCACTTCGGCATCATGCCCCTGGTGATGGGCACCCTGCTGACCACTTTCATCGCCATAGCCGTTGCGCTGCCGCTGGGCATCAACATCGCCGTTTACCTCAGTGAATATGCACACCCCAAAGTGCGGGAGGTCTTCAAACCCATGCTGGAGGTGCTGGCAGCCGTGCCTACGGTGGTTTACGGTTTCTTTGCGCTGATGGTGGTCACGCCATTTCTCAAAAGCATTTTTCCGGAAATAGCCTCTTTCAACGCCCTGTCAGCCGGCCTGGTAATGGGCATCATGATCATCCCGATGGTCTCCTCGCTGAGTGAGGATGCCCTGCACGCCGTTCCGAAATCCTTGCGGGAAGCCTCCTACGGCCTGGGTGCCACCCGTTACCAGACCTCCTTCCGGGTGTTGGTGCCGGCAGCATCTTCGGGCATCATCGTGTCTGTGATCCTGGCCATTTCCAGGGCCATCGGTGAAACCATGATCGTGGCCATAGCAGCCGGCCAGATGCCCAACCTGACCATCAACCCACTGGAAACCGTTGAGACGATAACGGCCTACATCGTGCAGGTGAGCCTGGGCGACGTGCCACACGGCTCCATCGAGTATCGCACCATCTTTGCCGCCGGCCTGGCGCTTTTCGTTTTCACTTTTATTCTCAATACCATCAGCTATTTCCTTCGGAAAAAATACCGTCAGAAATATGAATAGCATCAAGTGGAACAGATTTCTGGACAAGGCCTTTCAGGTGGTGGGTATTGCCTCCACGCTGATAGGGCTGGTGTTGCTGGCATTTTTCATCGGCAGCATCTTGGATGACGGACTCAAAAGGATCAACCTCGATTTTCTGACCAGCCTTCCTTCCCGGAAGCCCGAAAAGGCCGGTATTCTCACTGCCTGGGCCGGAACCCTGTGGATCTTCGGACTCACTGCACTGATCTCCATCCCATTGGGTGTGTCTGCCGGAATTTACCTGGAAGAATATGCCCGCAAAGGCCGACTCAGCAACATCCTGGAAGTGAACATAACCAACCTGGCCGGCGTGCCTTCGGTCATTTACGGAATTCTGGGGCTGGAAATTTTTGCCCGCACCATGAATTTGGGCGGCTCCTTGCTCACCGGTGCTTTGACCCTGTCGCTGCTCATCCTGCCCATCATCATCGTTGCAACGCGAGAGGCCATCAAAGCCGTTCCCAATTCCATCCGGGAGGCATCGTATGGCATGGGTGCCACCCGTTGGCAAACCATGCGACACACGGTGCTGCCGGCTGCCGGCGGGGGCATCGCCACCGGCATCATCCTGGCGCTGTCTAGAGCGGTGGGTGAAGCAGCGCCACTGATCGTTGTTGGGGCGCTGGCCTATGTTCCATTCACCCCCAAAACCCCGATGGATGATTTCACCGTGCTGCCCATCCAGATCTTCAACTGGACTTCGAGGCCGGATCCCGGATTCATCATCAATGCAGCTGCGGGCATCATCATACTTTTGGGCATCACCTTTTTGCTGAACGGTATAGCTGTCTGGCTGCGCTACCGTTGGCAGAAGAAAGTCAACTGGTAAGCGCCCGAGTTGAAGTGCTAATAACTACCTGAAAAAACAGGCGAACTCAAACCCTGCTATGGATTCTAAAAAGTCGAAACAAAAGGAGCTAACCGCAAAATTGCGAAGCGAAAAAGCCAATGTCTGGTACGGCAACAAGCACGTCATCAAAGACGTGGACATCGAAATAGCGCCCAACACCGTCACTGCTTTCATCGGACCTTCGGGATGTGGTAAGTCCACCTTCCTGCGCTTGTTCAACCGCATGAACGACTACATCGACACCTTCCGCATGGAGGGGAAAATCCTCATCGATGAGGAAGATATTTACGACAAAAACGTGCGGGTGGAAGAGCTGCGCCGAAAAGTGGGCATGGTCTTTCAGAAACCCAATCCCTTCCCGAAGAGCATCTTCGAAAACGTTGCCTACGGCCTGAAGCTGCAAGGCATCAAAAACAAAAGCGTGCTGGAGGAAACGGTGGAGCGTTCATTGAAACAGGCCGCCCTGTGGGATGAGGTGAAAGACGACCTTCACAAATCCGCTCTGGCGCTGTCGGGAGGGCAGCAACAACGCCTATGCATTGCCCGTACCCTGGCCGTGGAGCCTTCGGTGGTCTTGATGGATGAGCCCGCATCGGCGCTGGACCCCATTGCCACAAGCAAAATAGAGGAACTGGTGGTGGAACTGAAAGAGAAATACACCATCGTCATTGTGACGCACAACATGCAGCAGGCCGGCCGTGTGAGCGACAATACCGCCTTCTTTTACATGGGGGTGCTGGTGGAATACGACGACACGAAAAAACTCTTCACCAACCCAAAGGAAGAACTGACGGAACGCTACATTACCGGCCGTTTTGGATAATGCCTGTTCATCCTTGCATTTCTAATTTTCTAAAAAAGCAGTCATGACCAACATAGAGAAGGAACTGATTCAACTCAAAGAAGACATCATCGAAATGATGCACCTGGTGCAGGGTCAGCTCAAAAAAGCCGGAAAGGCTTTCTCACAACAGTCCATTCCGAAATCAAAGGAAATTCACAAAGTGGAGAACCGGGTGAATGCCATGGAATTGGGCATTAGCAAAGATTGTGAGAACATCATCGCCCTGTACAATCCGGTGGCCAGCGACCTGAGGCTGGTTCTGGCTGCACTCAAAATCGTCATCTACCTGGAGCGCATCGGAGACCATGCCGACAAGATCGCACGCTATGTCCGCAAAGAGCAGATCACGGATCCCATCAACCCAAAGCTGCTGGATGCCATCCAGTTCGACGCTATTTTCGAAATCGCATTGGAAATGGTCAACGACGCCATCGATGGCTTCATCAACGAGGATACCGAGGTGGCCCGGCTGGTTTTCGTCAAAGACCAGAACCTCAACAAGCTCCACGGCAATGCCATCGAAACCCTGGCTAAGCTGGGCGAAAGCAATGACCCCGATAAGTCGGAAAGCATGATCAACATCCTCTACCTTTTCTCCATCGTCAACAAACTGGAAAGGGTGGGCGACCTTGCCAAAAACATCGCCGAAGAAACCATCTTCTATGTGGAGGCCAAAGTGCTGAAACACACCAAAGTGACGAAGAAGAAAAAGTAACGTCGATCTCCGGATAGACGGGCGGTGTAGCCGGTCTTTCCACCGGGTGGCGGAGGGGGCTGGCTGTGGCCCTTTACAGGAGCTAACTTCCTGATAGCTCCTGTTTTCGAGCTCATCGGCGATCAAGAGGTCGCGGTTGAACTGTTACAGAGTTATTTTCAAAAAAAATCCCCTATCCTCTTGTACGTCAAGAATTCATTTCCCATCTTCACCATCATAAACACAAAAACCCCGTTCTGAGACAGGGGGGGAAGACAGTAGGATTTTAGTGCGACGGATCAGTAGAGAAGAAGATATTTTAGTCAAGCAGAATTTCTCAGAACGCTCCAACACCAGCCCATTTCTTTATCGGAAGGCTTTTTTTCTTTAACGCTTAAATATTTTCAACCATGGAAAAAATCTCATTATTCCCGATGGTTGCAATCAGCTCAATGAAACTCAGCTCTTCACTATACAACCTGTGTATTTAGAGTTTTCCGGTTAGCTTATACATTGCAGGACGCAAATACAAAACACCATTTCATGAAAACAACCCTACACTCCTTTGCTTACGAAAAGCGCCTCAACGAAATCATCCTCGACGACATGTCGGGCATAGTTGCTGACAGCCTTGCCCTGGCAGATGTACACAGCATTGCCCAGACCTGTCTGGTGGATGGTGGGCGTGCGGTTTTGGGTGCCCGGGGTCTGGCCAAATAAAAAACCTGCTCTCATGAAACAGAATTACAAGCTATTGCTGCTATTGATCATGGCGCTTTTCAGTGGATACTGGTGCCATGGCCAGAAATACGACCGGCATTGGTTGGGGCGTGGTAGTCTTAGCTATGATACGGTTGTGTTCATGCGTTTTGATGAGGAAGGGATAACCTACCTGCCGTCAAATCCAAAAGATATAATTTTCATCAATTTAGGAAGCTTTGCCATGAGTGACGCAAAAGGGGATTTGCAGTTCTATACGAATGGTAATGTTGTATGCTCTTGGGATAAGCATATCATGGCCGGAGGCAAAGGCTTCAACCAGGGGTCTTTTTTCGACGACTGGGACGTAAATGACAAGGATACGATGTCCAATTCAGATTACATCCGTTATACCTACCAGGTCATTCCAGATGGTTACGACGATCAGGTGTATTACATGCTGCACGCTTTCGATGAATATTACTGGTTTGATCTCGATGGCGAAGCGCCGACTGATGATTGTGGAATACTATCCTCGTTCAAAATGCAGATCAGCAAGATAGACATGTCGGCCAATGGCGGTAGGGGAAAGGTGGTTTACAAAAACAGGATCATCGACAATGACACCATGGGGGTAACTTTTGCCCTGGTACGCCATGGCAACGGCAAGGACTGGTGGCTGGTGCTACGCTCCCTGGATGCACTGGAGTATAAGGCACTGCTGCTGCGACGGGATTCGGTGGTCCAGGTTGTGCCCAGCAAAATTCCAGAACTACGTTCGGATTGGTTTACGTGTAGTGACTGGGGAGCGACTACAAACTTACTCTACCCCTCCCCGGAAGGCAGTATGCTGGTGGACAAATACGGAAGGGCCTACGCCAAACTGATGTCTTTCGACCGCTGCAGCGGAGAAGTCACCTTGATTGACACGTTGTACACAGGCACCAAAGATATCATCGATCCCACAGATGGGCATGTGCTCAATCAGGATGCTTACATCCGTAGCTTTGCGTTTTCTCCCACAGGTCGCTTCTTGTATGGTTCAGGGGACGCGGAGTATGCGCAGTGGGATTTGCAGGCGGAGGACATCGGGGCCAGCAAGGTCACCCTTGGGGGCATCCCCTGGGCTGTGACCGAGGACCAACAAAGTGTTATCTATGGTAGAATGGGTTCTACCATCATGGCTTTAGGCCCCGACGGAAAAATATACAGCCTGGTTAATTACTGGCACAGCGTGATCGAACACCCGGATGAAAAGGGGGAGGCAGCTGGGATTTGCCTGGCCCCGGATAATTTACCTTCCTGCCTGGGCGTTCCGTACGATCTTTTTGCCGTACCCAAGCCCAACTACCGCCTCGGCCCCCTGGAAGGCAGCCCCTGCGACACCATCCCAGATGAGCCGGTGCCACCGGAGCATCCCACCGGCGACTACGGCCTGAGCGTATGGCCCAGCCCCAGCAGCGGTCCCGCCACAGTGGAGATCACCCTGCCGGACTACAGCCAGGGCCGTGCTCGCATCGCCATCGTGGACATGCTGGGCCGCTACCTGTACTCGCACACCTTCCCGCCCTACGCCTACCTCCACCAACTGGACGTCAGCGACTGGGCCGCCGGCGTTTACAACATCCTGCTGCTGGAGGGCCATGACATCAAGGCCACGGCGAGGCTGGTGGTGATAAGGTAGCATAGGCTTCAGCCTGTGCTGGTCAAACAGGCTTCAGCCTGTGTTACCTTCGACCATCCACCACCCTAAAGGGTGCTGGACTGGCACAACCTGAAGGTTATGCTACAGGGAAGTCAGCGCCTGATGTGGCCCTTCACAGGAGCTAACTTCCTGATAGCTCCTGTTTTCGGACAGGCAAAATCCGATGGCTGGCTGGCAGTTAGACTGTGTTTTGAAATCCACCACCCTAAATGGTGTTGGACTGGCACAACCTGAAGGTTATGCTACTGGGAATTCAGCGCCTGATGTGGCCCTCACAGGAGCTAACTTCGGGATAGCTTCTGTTTTCGGAATGGTAAAACCCTATCGTTGGCTGGCAGTTAGACTGTGTTCTGAAAACCACCACCCTAAAGGGTGCTGGACTGGCACAACCTGAAGGTTGTGCTACGGGTAAGTCAGCGTCTGATGTGGCCCTCACAGGAGCTAACTTCAGATAGCTCCTGTTTTTGGGATTTTCAGGGATCTGGAGATCGCCGCTACTTCAGACCCATTCAATTCCTTTTCGCAGAAGTTCCTGTGTTTCCGCTTCCGGGCTGCCAGGTTCGGGGCTGTGGTTGTACTTCCATTTTGCCAGAGGTGGCATGCTCATCAGGATGCTTTCGGTGCGGCCATCGGTGTCGAGGCCGAAGCGGGTGCCTTTGTCCCACAGCAGGTTGAATTCTACGTAGCGGCTGCGCCGCAAAGCCTGCCACTCCAGTTCGCGCTGGCCATAAGTTTTGGGCAATCCGGCTGCAACCTGTTCGGCGTATGCGGGAACGAAAGCCTCACCGACGTTTTTTACGAAGTCAAAAATCTCTGCTTTGCTTTTCCCTTCGGCCTCATTCAGCCGGTCGAAGAAGATGCCGCCGACGCCACGGGTCTCGTTGCGGTGTTTGAGGAAGAAATAGTCGTCCGCCCATTTTTTGAAGCGGGCGTACCATTCGGGGTGGTGGCTGTCGCAAACATCCTTGAGGCGCAGATGGAAGCGCCGGGCATCCTCCTGCACGATGTAATGCGGCGTCAGGTCAATGCCACCGCCGAACCACCAGGTGTTCTTTGTTCCGGAATGGCTTTGCGTCTCAAAATAGCGCACGTTCATGTGGATGATGGGCACCATGGGGCTGCGGGGGTGCAGCACGATGCTGACCCCGGTGGCGAAAAAATCGGAGGGTGGCAAGCCCAGGGCCTGGTGGATGCGCTCCGGCATGGGGCCATGCACGGCACTGAAGTTGACGCCGCCTTTTTCGATGACGGCTCCTTCGATGACCCGGCTGCGGCCACCGCCACCTTCGGGGCGGGTCCATTGGTCTTCGGCAAAGCGGCCTGTGCCGTCCAGTTCCTCTAGCCCCCGGCAGATGCGGTCTTGCAGGCCCCGGAACCATTCTGCGATTGCTTGTTTGGAAATCATTTGCCCAGCTTTTCTTTGGCTGCCGCCACGGTTTTGGCAGCATTGCCGACGAAAACATCCTCACCAATGACGATGACCGGCCTTTTCAGAAAAGAGTAGTGGGAGAGGATGAGCTTGCGGTAATCTTCTTCGGAAAGGCTTTTGTCCTTCAACCCCATTTCTTTGTATTTCACCGAACGGCGGTTGAAAAGGCTTTCGTAAGAGCCGGTTTTGGACTTGAGCCAGTCAAGGTCTTCGGGGCTGATGTGCTGTTCCCGCACGTTCTGTTGCTCGAAATCTGGAAGGCCGCCCAGTTCGTCCATGATGCGGCGGCAGGTTTTACAGGTTGACAGATACCACACTTTCTTCATAATTCTTGGAATTTAGCGCCCGATTCAAGGTGATTTGGAGAAATCCAGGCTTTCAGGACCAGTAGGAATCGGAAGCCTAAGCGGCAAAAGTCGCCCAGGCCACTTTGTTTTGAGTATAGCGCCGCAATTTTACACAATGCTGCCGGGAAGGCCAGTTGGCCCAACCGCTTATGACCAAATTCAGACGAATGAAACCAATACCCGCTTCCGAACTCGTCATCAATGCCGATGGCAGTGTTTACCACCTCAACCTGCGTCCGGAGCAGATTGCCCACACCGTTTTCCTGGTCGGTGACCCCGGCCGGGTGCCACGGGTGTCCCGCCATTTCGACAGCATAGAGCACCAGGTGCAGCGCCGGGAGTTTGTGACACACACCGGCACCCTGGCCGGCAAAAGGCTCAGCGTGCTGTCCACCGGCATCGGTACCGACAACATCGACATCGTGCTCAACGAGCTGGATGCCCTGGTCAACATAGACTTCGAGACCCGCACTATCAAAGAGCAACTTACCTCTCTCAAGCTCATCCGCCTGGGCACCTCCGGCTGCCTGGCTGCCGACATTCCGGTGGGCAGCATCGTGGTTTCAGCTTATGGCATCGGGCTCGACAACCTGGCGAGTTATTACCAGCGCACTGTTTCCGACGATGAAAAAAACATGGAAAAGGAATTCGAAGAATTTGCCCGTTCCGTCGGGGTGGATTTGCGGGTTTATGCAGCCCGGGGCAGCGAGCAGTTGCTGAAGGTATTCAATGCACACCGGGCCGGCATCACCCTAACCTGCCCTGGATTTTATGGACCCCAGGGCCGCAACCTGCGCCTCAGGAGCATCTACAAGCCCCGCTTTTTTGACGAAGTCGGAAAATTCAACCACAGCGGTTTCGGCATCACCAATTTCGAGATGGAAACCTCGGCCATCTTCGCCCTTGCCGGCATGCTGGGTCACCAGGCCCTCAGTTGCAACGCCATCCTGGCCAACCGGCTGCGAAAGGAGTTCGCCGAAGACCCGGCAGCCGTCGTCAACAACCTGATCGAAAAAATATTGGAAACCGTGGCCGCTTCGGAGGAATTCTGAGCTTGAATTTGTCAGCAGCTAGAGTACTTTTGCGGCTATTGTTTTGAAAATCTGTGTCCATTGAACGGAAGCCCGTTTTGCCGAAGGGAGAAATTGTTGAATTGTTGAGCCCAAACCCCTCTAAACCTCTCTCAACCTCCCGACGAATGTCGGGATCAACCTTCCCACAATGGACACCTTACCGTTAAAAACCAGACCGCAATGTCGAGCACAGTCAGCCCTCATTTATCCCGATTGGTTCAAAACATGCAGGAATCGTCCACCCTGCGCATGGCCCAGTTGAGCCGTGACCTTTCAGCGCAGGGGCACCACGTCATCAACCTCAGCATTGGTGAGCCGGATTTCACCACGCCAAAGCACATTTGCGAAGCAGCAAAAAAAGCGCTGGACGAGGGCTACACCAAATACACCCCCGTGCCCGGCCTGCCCGAACTGCGCCAGGCCATCGTTACGAAGTTCAAAAGGGACAACGACCTGGAATTTGACATCAACCAGATCGTGGTTTCCAACGGGGCCAAACAGACCATCGCCAACCTCTCGCTGGCCCTGCTGGACCCCGGCGATGAGGCCATCCTCTTCTCACCTTACTGGGTCAGTTATTTCGAGATCGTCAGAATGACCGGCGCCACGCCTGTGCCCGTGTATGCCGGGGTGGAGCAGGATTTCAAAGTGCAGCCCGATCAGTTGGAAGCGGCCATTACGGACAAAACCCGCTTCGTGCTTTTCTCCTCGCCTTGCAATCCGACGGGGTCCGTTTACACGCGGGAAGAGCTGGAAGCCCTGGCAGCAGTGGTGGCCCGCCACGAGGGTGTTTACATCATTTCCGACGAGATTTACGAATACATCAACTTCACCGACCGCCATGTGAGCATCGGCAGCCTTCCTTCGGTAAAAGACCGCACCATCACCGTCAATGGTTTTGCCAAAGGCTTTGCCATGACCGGCTGGCGACTGGGCTACATGGGTGCACCTCCGGAAATTGCCAAAGCATGCGCTAAGATTCAGGGGCAGTTCACTTCAGGTGCTTCGGCCTTCGGCCAAAAGGCTGCGGCTCATGCCCTGCTGTCCGACCTGGGCCCCACCCGGGAGATGTGCGCCGCATTCCGCCACCGGCGGGAGGTATGTTATGAGCTGTTGTCGAAGATAGAAGGCATGAAGGTCAACTACCCGCAGGGGGCCTTCTACTTCTTCCCGGACATCAGTGCTTTCTTCGGAAAAACGGACGGTGAAACGGTCATCGAAAATTCCGACGATTTCTGTGAGTACCTGCTGCACAATGCCCATGTGGGCACGGTGGCTGGTACGGGCTTTGGCGCACCCAACTGCTTCCGGCTGTCTTATGCGGCCTCCGAGGAGGAGTTGCGGGAGGCCATCGAGCGCATCGGCAATGCGCTGGCCAGGCTGAAGTGAGCCCACTCTTTTTACCTCGCTTCGCAATACCTTTTCCGTGATTGAACGCTGGGTTCCGAACCCTGCCAGCGTTCAATTTACTTTACTATTTCCCTCGCTTCGCAATAGGCGTTGGCGTGGTTTTCCAGCAGGCTTTGGAGGTCGTCCATGGCTGCCTGCAGCAGCGGCGGATGGCCGGAGAAATCGAAAAACACCGCCAGGAAATACTCCGTAGCTTCCGTGACCATGGTTCGCTGGCTGTCGCTGGTGGGGCTTCCGAAAGTGCCCGTGTCATCCCTCAGCACCGGCAAGCCTTCTATGTTCAGCGCTCCCCGGCCAATGGCCTCGTAAGGCTCGTCGGCCTGGCCCCTGCCCAATGTCACGGCTCCGTTGATCTTCTCCGCATCGTATCCACCGATGGAATACCCGCTGGTGATGGAAACCAGGTTCAGGGCATCCACCACGTTGTTGACCCGGTAGAGGCCTTTGCCCTGCACCACTCTCCGCAACAGCGCCTCTGCCGACGGCCGGTAGCGGCTGGGGTCTTTGCCGAGTGCCTTGTAAGCCTTGCGGGTGGCGGCAATGGCGGGCAGGTCGTGGATTCTCTCAAGTGTGAGCTTGTTTTGAATGGCGCCTATCCTTCGGGCAATGTCAATAATTTCGGCTTCCGAGCTGTCGGTAACATCCACCTCAAACAGCCCGACACCCAGTGCCACCGGCAGCTCCAGCTTTTTTATCTCTTCGGAAAATGAGAATACGGGAAGATCCATTTTTAGTCTGTCTTTGATTCAGCCCGCAAAATCGGATAATTGAGGGGAGTGGTGGATAATAAATGTCATCGCGTACCGGCGATCTCCAGATCGCCGATAACAAAACGGACATTAAGAGCCTGTTTAAATTCCCATCACTTGGCTGCAAGTGGCCAATTTTATCCTGCACTTCGTTAAATTTTTCGCCGGATTACCCGTATCCGCCTGCAAAATTTGCCTCGTTCAGAATAAAATTTGCTCAC
>PAAY01000021.1 GCA_002698985.1 Saprospirales bacterium
AAAACCGCAGAGTTGAACAGAGTTATTTCACGGAGTTTCACAGAGTTTTGACACGGAGTTCCACGGAGATTGAAGAGCTAGCGCCCCCAAACCCTACACCCTACACCCTACACCCTAAACTCTACTCCAAAACCACTCTCTCCACCAAATCGCTCCCAAAGGCATAGGGCAGGTAGCTCAGCGAGGGCATGGGTTTGGTAACGATGAGGTTGGCGGCCATGCCGGGGGCAATGGTGCCGTACTCACTCCCCCACTCCATGGCAAAGGCGCCGTTGACGGTAGCGGCATTGATGGCTTCTTCTGGGAGCATCCGCATTTGTATGCAGGCCAGCGAGAGCACGAATGGCATGCGACCACTTGGCGAGGTGCCAGGGTTGAAATCGGTGGCCAGGGCCAGCGGTATGCCGGCTTCTATGATGCGGCGGGCGGGCGGAATGTGGTCGTTGAGGAAGAAAGGCGCAGTGGGCAGGAGCGTCGCAATGGTGTTGCTGTTTTGCAGGGCGGCGATGTCCTCATCGTTCACCACTTCGAGGTGGTCAACCGACACAGCGCCGTGCCGGATGGCCGCTTCGATGCCTCCCATGCAGTTGAACTGGTTGACGTGGACCTTGGGCTTCAGGCCGTAGCGGGCACCGGCCTCCAGCACCTGCTCCATCTCCTCCACGGTGAAGGCCACTTTTTCGCAAAATACGTCGATGTAGTCGGCCAGGCCTTCAGCGGCAATTTTGGGCAACATTTCTTCGATAATGAGCCGGATATAGCCCTGCCGGTTCTGGCGGTATTCCATGGGCACCGAATGGGCACCGAGAAAAGTGGCACGAATGGGCATCCGGCTGCTTTCTTTCAGCCGCCTGATGACCCGCAACATTTTCAGCTCGCTGTCAACGCTGAGGCCGTAGCCGCTTTTGATTTCGATGGCTCCGGTTCCGTAACTGCGCACTTCATCGAGGCGCTTCAGGGCTTTTTCGTAAAGTTCCTCTTCCGGCATTTCCCGCAGTTTGCGGGCGGAATTGAGGATGCCTCCTCCTCGCTGCGCAATTTCCTCGTAGCTCAATCCTTTGATGCGGTCCACCCATTCCTGCTCCCTGCTCTGGGCAAAGACCAGGTGGGTGTGAGAGTCGCACCAGGCGGGTAGCACAAAACCCTGGCGGGCATCCAGCATTTCGTCGGCCCGGTCTGGTACTTCGGCCATCCGGCCAAAACGGGCGATGCGGCCGTTTTCGATGAGCAGCCAGGCATTTTCGAGTACTTCAAGTTCTTTCAGGGCATCGCCGGCCAGCGGCTTTTCCGGTGCGGCATCTGCCACGCCGGCCAGTCCTTTGATGTTGGTAATGAGCAATGAATGGGGCATGGTGTTGTGTTTTTGCGCAGCGAAGGTAAGGAAGCCGGACAAGTAAGGGCGATCTACGGGTGGCCAAGTTTTCTGAGGAAAAAAACAGGATTGGATTGTTGCGGCCAGGAGGCCGCCACTTAGATCCGTCAACGAGCAGAGCTAGGAACGAGCATTAGGTTTTTCATAGGTAGAGGTAGAGGAGAATTTTCTGGCTACTTGGCTGCGCTTGATTGTTCAAATGAAGTCATAATTCTATGATAGCCAACGAGCTGAAGGCAGTGGTTCATTTTTCCAACGACCTGAAGGTTATTGGACTGGCGCAGCGTGAACGCTGCGCTACTGTAGCACGGCCTTTCCGCCGGGTCGCGGACAGGCAGGCTGTGCTGGTAGAACGACCTTCAGGTCGTGTATTTTTTTCCAACGACCTGAAGGTCATTGGACTTGCGCAGCGTGAACGCTGCGCTACTGTGCCCGTCGGCTGATTTCTGAATGAGGGCAGTCCGCTTTACGAAAATGCCTTCAACAGGGCCGATCTCAATTGCTGGACTTCTTCGATGGTGCCTGTGCTCACCCGGCACCATTTACGGAAGGGCGGGAAGGGGCGCCCCACCCTGATGCCCAGGTCCATCATTTGCTGGCGAAAATCGTCTATTTCCCGGCCTGTTTCGAAGAAGATGAAATTGGCGTGGCTGGGCACGTACTTCAGACCGAGCTCGTCCAGGGTATCGTAGATGATCTTTTTGGCCTCGTTGGTTTTTTGCAAGGAAAATCGGTAAAAGTCCTGCTCGTCCAAAGCGGCCGAGGCGGCGTGGCAGGAAAGCACGGTGGTGCGCTCCACCTGGCGCTCCTTCAGCCGGGCGATGATGTCGGGCCTGGCAATCAGGTAGCCGATGCGCAAACCTGCCAGTCCATATACTTTCGAGAAAGTTTTGGAGACGATGACGTTGTAGTCCTTTTTGACCAGTTCCACCATGCTCGGGTAGCCGGGTTCGGTGATGTAGTCGTAATAGGCTTCATCACTGAACAGCATGGTTCTTCTGGAGGTCGCTTCGCAAAACTGCTGCAACTCTCGGGCGTTCACGATGGTGCCGGTGGGGTTGTTCGGATTGCAAAGGAAAACCAGGTTGGTGTTGTTGCTGATGCGGCGGTCCAGGCCGTTCAGGTCGGTGGTCATGTCTTCTTTCACCGGCACCCTGACGATGTGCGCACCAAAGTGCTCAGCATAGTACAACATGGCCTCAAAGGTGGGGTCAGCCGTCACGATCTCGCCGTCAATGGCATAGGTCAGCGCCGTTATTTTCAGTCCCTCAGTGGAGCCGATGGTCACCAGGATGTGGTCGGGACTCAGCCCGTACTTTTCGGCCAGCTTGTTGGTCAGATCCACCCGTTCCTGAAAGGGATAGCGACAGGCGTCGTCAAAAGCAGCCACCATGGCCTGCCGTGCCTTTTCCGAAGGGCCATAAGGGTTTTCGTTGCTGCTCAACTTGATGACTCCTGGAGGTAAATCCAGCCCATCAATTTTCCGAAGGTAATCACTGAAAGATGGAACACCCGCCACAGCTGATGGTCCGATAAATGCCGCTGCTCCGGCAGCCAATCCCGCCGTGCGCAACCATTGACGTCTGTTGAGATTTTTCATGTGGGAAGGATTATGAGGATTATGGGGATTATGGAGGATTATTAGGGTTTAGAGTTTAGGGTGTAGGGTTTAGAGTTTAGAGGCGCTAGCTCCTTCGATTCCTCAATTCTTCGATTCCTCATCCCTTGCTTATGGGTTTAGCAGCGCCAGCTACGAGCTACGAGCTACAGCCTGCCCCGAGTACTCGGGGAGCTACGAGCCTCCAGCCACAAACTTCTCTTTCCACTTCTCCAGTTGTTCTTTGGTTTTGGCCTCCATGTTGGCGGGGTCAATATCGTAATTCGGCGTGGTATTTCCATTGCCGGGGAACTCTTCCACGAAAATGGTCTGTGTGGGGAAGGCAAAGCGGACGCCAAGCTTGTTGGCCAGTTCCAGAATGCCGAAGGCCAGCTTTTCCCGCTCGATGAGTTCTTCTTTGAAAGTGGCCACGGCAATGTGTACACGGAAATAGATGTTGAGGGAAGAATCGCCGAAGGAATGGAAATAGACCAGGTAGTTGTCTTTGTTGGCAAGTGGATGATTGAGAATCATTTCCCGAAGGCCATTGACGAAGGCCTCCAGCAAAGCAGGTGGCGTATCATAAGTGACGCCAAGTGTTGTTTTGAACATGCGAAAACGGCGCACCCCCATATTGGTGATGGCGGCAGTGGCTATTTCGTTATTGGGCACCGACACGATGCTGCTGTCAACGGTTTGCAGGCGGGTCGACCGGAAACCCACCTCCACCACTTCTCCCTCGATTCCGCCCATCACGATCCAATCTCCGATCTGAAAGGGTTTGTCGAAGAAGATCATGGCCGAGCCGATGAGGTTCTTTACGGTGTCCTGGGCGGCAAGGGCCAGTGCCAAACCACCGATGGACACCCCGGCAATGAGCGCTGTCACATTCACTTCCAGCAGGCTGAGGATGTAGATGATGGCACTGATGACGATCAGTATCTGACCTGTGCGATACAGGATGGGTAGCAGTTGTTCGTCCAGTTTGTTTTCTGTGGTGAGGGCATAGCGCAATGCGTAGGTGCGGATAATTTCCAGAATGGACAGCAACAGCATCGCACCCAAAACCACCAGCGCAATCTCGAGACCACGATAGAGCCAGACCATGGCCTCTATGGGCAATTGCAATGCAGGCAACAACTTCATCACACCCCAGCCAACCAAAAGCAGGGCCGCACGCTTGGCAATGGTGAAAAGTTTGCCTTTGTCTTCCAGAATGTTGGAATACTTTGAACGCGCCGCAATCCTGACCACAGGCCGCAATGCCCGGGATACCACGAAGAAAGCAGCCAACGCCAGCAAAACCAGGATGACCAGGCCGATCCACTGCCAGGCCTGAAGCCCGAGAAAGCTGGCCTGCCGCTCCACCGGAAGCCATTTGATGAGCGCATCGGTGCCCCAGGGGTACACCTCTTTGTGCA
The DNA here is from genome assembly GCA_002698985.1 of Saprospirales bacterium. Taxonomy (GTDB): domain Bacteria; phylum Bacteroidota; class Bacteroidia; order Chitinophagales; family Saprospiraceae; genus UBA6168. The sequence continues at coordinate 4,391 of PAAY01000021.1, forward strand.
ATTTCGGAATGGCTTCTTCCGTGGTTTTTGAATAGTACCAGTTGCTGTCGATGCGCTCCAGGTAAACATTGGGCAGTTCCCTGGGGAACAGCTTGTAGATGTGCTTGTTGGTTTTGGTCAGGGTGTCCAGGTAGTTGGGGTTGTCCGGAATTTCTTCCATGCGCACAAAGAGCGCCTTGCCATCCAGAATTTGCTTGAGCATGATGGCCAACTCCTGCGCCCGGGCCGTATCAGCGGGCAGGTTGAAAGCCCTGGCAGACAGCTCAGGGCGGTAGCTGTCGGGCTGCAGGTAGTACAGGTGGGTGTAAACCGTGTGGTAGGGTGAGCTGAGATTTACTTCCCCTGGCATTTGGGCCGACAGGCCCGAAGAAAACAACAATAAAAAGAGCAGCTGGAGCAGTCGGTGTTTTTTCATATTCGCTTCGCAATTGGGTTGGTGGCAAATATGCACAGTTCTGCCCAATTGCCCTTACCCATCAATAGGGCAGCAACACCACTTCCACCCTGCGGTTGCGGGCTTTGCCGGCCTCGGTAGCGTTGTCGGCTGCAGGCATCACCTCGCCATAAGACATCAGCTCCATGCGGGCGGAATGAACGCCTTTGAGCATCAGAAAATCCGCTACGGCCTGTGCCCGGCGCTGGCCGAGTTCGTAATTGTAGTCATTGGACCCTTCGTAATCGGTGTGGCCGGCCACCAGAATCCGGTAGTTCCCCTCTTTGGGCAGGCTGCGGGCAAACTCCATCAGCAGCACACGGTATTGGGGTTTGATAACGGCCTGGTCGGTGTCAAAGTAAACCGTCACTTCGGGCAGGGCTTCTTTTTTTGCCTCTTCGCCCTTCGGGCAACCTCGCCAGCGTTTTTCACCCTTCATGTAGGGGCATTCGTCGTCGATGTCGGAGATGCCGTCACCGTCGCTGTCGGGGCAGCCGTGGAATTGCGGCAGGCCTTTGAGGAAGGGGCAAAAGTCTTCCGAATCCGGAATGCCGTCCAGGTCGCTGTCTTTGGTTTTGAGCGGGCAGCCGTTGTTTTCCGGTGGTCCGAAGATGGAGGGGCAGGGGTCGAGGTTGTCCCAGGTGCCGTCACGGTCTTTGTCGTTACAACCGTAAAAGCATTGGAGGCCCGGCTCCAGCGGGCACTGGTCCAGGGTGTCGGGCACGCCATCTTTGTCAGTATCCACAAGGTTTTTCAAGTCGTATTCTTTGGGGCAGCCGTTCAGTTCCGGAAGGCCGGGCACCTTGGGACAGTCGTCGTCTGGGTCCAGAATGCCGTCGCCGTCGGTGTCAGCGGCTTCGCCGTTTTTCTCTTCGCCAAAACGCAGGTAGATGCCCGTCTCCCAGGCACCTTTGCCGGCATTGGCATTGCGTAGCGAGCTGGTGGTGCCGTCGTAGCTGAACCAGAAGCTCTTGCCGGCGAGTTCCAGTTCCACCTGTCCGATGATGGCATCGCCAAAGCGGCTCGAGAGTCCCAGGCGCACCTTGAAATCCGGTTCAATGATCATGCGGAGGTTGGCGCCGGCCAACAGCTCCCTGTGCTGCCCCTGCTGCATGAACAGCAGGTGCGGCTCCACATAGAAAAGCTGGTCGGTTTTGAAGCTGAGCTGGGCGTGCAGGGTGGTGCGCATGGGCAGCTCGGCCACTTCGCCGTAGAAGCTCTCGTTGGGCACATTGAGGTGCGCCAGGCTGCCCCCCATCAGCAGGCCTACATTGCCCGAAGGCGATAAAACGGTTTTGGCCGACAGGCCGACGGAAAAATCCGTGACGGTGTAGCGGTTCTGAATGAAAGGCTCACCGGAATCGAGCAAGGGGTCGAAGCCTTCCCCTTCCACATACTGGTTTTCGTAGGTAAAGGCATTGGGGATGATGCTTTTCTGCAGGATGCCACCGGCGGCTCCCAGCGAGAGGAAACTGCGCTTGCCCATTTGCCGGTGATAGGCCCCGGAAAACATGAAATTGGTGGCGTTCAGGCTGGCCGGGCCGGCGTGGTTTTTCGTCAAAAAAGCGCCCAGTCCCAGGCTTTTCAGTTTCATCTCACCTCCAAAACCGAGGGTGGTATAAGGCTGGTCGGGTATGGCTGTCCACTGGCTGCGGTACTGAAAACTGAGCTGGTAGCTGGCCGGCATGCAGCCCGTCAGTGCCGGGTTGGTGAGCATGCCCGCCGGCTGAAAATTGGACAGGTGAAGGTCCTGTGCCCCCACCGCCATTGCGACGAAAAGAAGTATGAGGGAGAGTGTTTGTGTTTTCATGTTACCGAGTTTGAACTTGGGCGAACGCTGGCAGGGTTCCAAACCCCTGCCAGCGTTGGAGCCTATCTTAACAAAGTGACGTGCCCCGACTGTAACTGTGTGCTGTTGCCGTTGCGGATCTCCAGCACATAGGTATAGGTGCCGCTGTGCACGGGCAGGCCCTTTCGGGTTCCGTCCCAGGCAAAGTCGGGATTTTCGCTTTGGTAGAGCACCTCGCCCCACTGGTTATATATAGTGATGAGGAGGTCTTCCGGCAGGGTGCCCCGCAAGCGGAAGAGGTCGTTGACCCCGTCGCCGTTGGGCGAGAAGGCGGTGGGCAGAAAGAGCTCTCCGCCCACCGGCACAACTGGGTTTTCTGCAATGTGAACCAGTGATGGTTTGGTCACTGCGTGTTCGCACTGGTAAGTGTCAGTGGCACGGAGCGACACCGTGTAAGTGCCCTCGTTTTCGTAAATGTGAACGGGTGCCGCCGCAGCCGAGAAATTGGCTTCACCGGAATCCGGATCGCCAAAATCCCAGGCATAAGCGGACAGGTTGCTTTCAGTCAAAACTTCGAAGGTCACAGCCGTTCCCGGAACTGCCCGAACGGGTGTGGCCCCGATGTCAAGACTGACTGCCGGAGCTTCTGAAATGTCAATGATGTTGGAGAAGGCCGTGATGCCATTGTCCACCCTGCGTACCTGGTAGCTGCCGGGTTCGGTCACCTCCAGGGTTTGGGCGGTGGCACCGGGTATTTCCCAGCCGTCTTTCAGCCATTGGTTGCTGTCGGGCAAACTGCTGGTCAGGGTGATGACCTCACCGGGGCAAAGTATGTTGTCTCCATCGGCAATGATGGTCACTTCATCGGGCAGGGGAATTACTTCCACCACCACCGGCTCAGAAATGCCGGTGCAGCCGTTTTGCGTCAGTTGCACGGAGTAGGTGCCGGCACTGTACACCGTAATGGTCTGCGTGGTGGCACCATTGGACCAGAGGAACTCCCCCACTCCACTGGCCACCAGGATTACGGAATCGCCTTCGTAAAAGCTCAGCTCACCCACCACAGAAATGCTGGTTTGCGGAACGGCAGCAACAGTGAATTGAATGGAATTGGACTCAAGGGTATCGGTGCCGCTAATGGCTTCCACATAGAGGTCGTGGTTGCCCACGTCCAGGTTGCCAATGGATGCGGAAGCGCTGCCATTGTCCTGCACCAGGGCTCCATCCAGAAAAAAGCGGTAGGCTGAATAAGAGGTGGGCTGCGCCTCCACCTGCAGAAAATCGCCTTCGCAAAGCTGGGTGGTGCCGCTGAGGTTCACCAGGGTGACACTTGCCGGCGGCGCATCATCGAAAATGATGCGGCGCACCAGGTGGTTGTAGGCGTCGCCAACGTAAATGGTGCCCTGGTCATACTCCCAGGCCACAGCCGTGGCACCACTGAAGGAAGCCAGTTGAGCAGGGCCATCCACGCCACCGCTGGTTTGGGGTGTGCCGGCCAATGAGGATACCTGGCCTGTAGGGGTTATTTTTCTGATGACATAATTGTAGCCGTCGGCAACGTAGATGTTGCCTTCCGGATCCACGGTAACATCCCAGGGATAGTTGAAAGCCGCCGAGGCTGCCGCTCCGTTGATAAGCCCCACATCGCCGGTGCCGGCAACGGTGCTGACTACCCCGCTGGGTGTCACCTTTCTGATTTTATGGTTCCATTCATCGGCCACAATGATGTTGCCGTCGTTGTCGAGGGTGAGGCCATAAGGCCGCCAGAACTGGGCCTGGCTGCCGGCACCATCCTGATCGCCGGGGATGTAGGGCGTGCCGGCGAGGGTGGTCACTGTGCCGTTGGTGCTGATCTTGCGAATGATGTGGGTGAGGTGATCGGCCACATAGATGTTGCCGGCCTGGTCCACTTCAATGCCGGTGGGATTGCCGAAGGTGGATGCCAGTGCGGCACCGTCGCTGGTGCCGTAGTTGCCGGTGCCGGCAACGGTGCTGACCACCCCGTCGGGGGTCACCTTCCTTATTTTGTTGTTTTTGGTATCGGCCACGTAGAGGGTGCCATTTGCCGTGGCACACAGTCCCCAGGGCTCGTTGAAGCGGGCATTGGTGCCCTGCCCGTCGGCGCTGCCGCTTTGGCCGTGTTGGCCGGCCAGGGTCGTTACCGTTTTGCTCACCGGATCGTATTTGCGGATGGTGTGGTTGTAGCGGTCGGCAACATACACATTGCCCTGCCCGTCAACGGCGATGCCGTGCGGGCTGAAAAACCGGGAGCTCAGGGCAGGGCCGTCGTTAAAGCCGGGAGTCTCCAACACTCCGGCAACGGTCTCCACCCACTGGCCCCTGGCTTGCAGGCAGGCAATGATCAGGCATAGTGTGGTCAGGTGCACTTTCATACTCGAATTGGCATTTGCCACCTGCTCAGCAAGCCCTGCGCCATCGGTACTAACCCCTGTCTGTCAAGGTGCTACACATTACCCCCAACAGTGGCTTTTCCCATTTCGGGAACCACCCAACGGATTTGGGAAATGGGTTCCAAAGGGTTAAAAAATTCACATCCGGGCCAGGCGGGCCCGTTGTACGCCTTGAATTGGGAAGGCCTTCACCTCGGGAATTTCTTCGCCTTCGTGCATTTGACCCCCACTGGTGCTGGCCGGTGTTGTGGAACCAAAAGACAGCTCCCACACCAAATCCCCGTTCTCTTTCCAGAGGGTGGTATTCAGCACAGAACCCTGTACTTCAAAGTTTTGCCAGAGCTTGCCGCCGATGTAATAGGCTTCCATCTGAATGGTGTTTTTTTCATCAACCAGGTAAAGCCCTTTTTCCTGGTCCAAAACGAGCAGCTCATAAGGTCGCCTGCCGGCAAGGGTATCCTCCCCGTATATGATAGTGAAGGTGTACCGGTTGGTGCTGTCCGTAGGCAAAATGTGCAATTGCATGGGCAGTTGCTGTACCAGTCCTGCACCATTGTAGATTTGCAGTTGTCCTGCCCATTTGCCGATGTACTCATCCGGGAAAACGGCGTTTTGCGAAGCGAGGAAAAAAGGACTGAGGAGGAAGAGGAAGAGGAGGTTTTTCATCCGTTTGAATTTTGTCAATTTGATTTCCCGAAAGAAAAATCACCTTCGGAAAATGGGCACTGCGTGCGGACGCCCTTACCTTGCAGCCGCAAATGTCTGAAACCATGTCTGACCGTCATAACACCTGGCCTTGCGACCGTGAGGATGTCGAAATCCTCATCGAAAGAGTCGGTCAATTGCGCAGCGAAATAAAGGCTTACGAAAGCAAAGTTGCCATTCCCGGAGACCTCCACGAAAAGTACCGTAAAAGTGCCATCAACATGGTGCACTACATGGGCATGCGAATGATGGACTTGCGGGAATTGCAACTGCTGTTGTCAGAATGGGGCCTGTCTTCCATCGGCCGGGCGGAGCGCAAGGTGATGGCCACCATTGACGCGCTGCTGGAGGTGCTGCACAAACTCAAAGGCCAGGCCTGGTGCCCCCCTGAACCACCCCCCGTTTGCCACAGAGAGGGCCGGCAATTGCTGGAAGACCACACCAACGACCTGCTGGGTGACCTCCCTTCCGGCCGGCGGGCCCGCATCATGGTGACCATGCCAGAGCCGGAATCCATTGACATGGCACTGATCGCTGAATTGCTGGACAATGGGATGGACTGCGCCCGCATCAACACCGCACAGGGCACCCCTGACGATTGGTTCAAAGTCATTGAGAGCATCCGCAAAGCCGAAAGCCGTACCGGCAGAAAGTGCCGCATCCTGATGGACCTGGCCGGGCCTAAATTGCGGACAGGAGCAATAGCGCCCGGGCCGGAAGTGCTGAAAATAAGGCCTGTCAAGAATCAACTGGGGCAGGTGGTGGAGCCAGCCATGGTCTGGCTCTATCCTGAAAAAACGCCTTCCACCCCACCGGCTGAAGTCAAAGCCCGCCTCCCCGTGAATGGCGGCTGGATTCGGAAAACCCTGCCGGGTGATGTGCTGACTTTCAGGGATGCCCGCAACTCGAAAAGGCAATTGGTAATCACGGCAGCGTCTCAGTCAGGTGCGTTGGCAGCACTGGGCAAGACGGCCTATTTCACTACGGGCATGAAGCTCCGGCTAATCCGCAACGGTGAAAAAATCAAAGGGAAAAAGAACCATGCAATTGGTCAACTCGCCCCCCTGGATGGCTTTATCAACCTGAAAGCCGGGGACACCATCCTGGTTTACCGGAAAAACATTGTTGGGCAGGACGCACATTTCGACGACAACGGCCTGCTGCAGCCGGCGCGGGTGAGTTGCTCGATTCCGGATGTACTTGAAAAAGCTACCATCGGCGAATCTGTCTGGTTTGACGACGGCAAAATCGGCGGATCGATAACGGGCATCGAAGAAGATTTCATCACTGTGTCCATCACCAACGCCAGGCCACAGGGTACAAAACTGCGCGCTCACAAAGGCATCAACCTGCCCGATACCGAAATCGACCTGCCGGCATTGACAGAAGAGGACAAAGCCATCCTGCCATTTGTGATCAAGCAGGCCGACATCATTGGCATGTCCTTCGTCAATCGCCCTGCTGATGTGGATGAATTGATCCGTCTAGTGAACGAAGAGTGCCGGTCACAAGGCATCGAAGCACCGGGTATCGTTCTGAAAATTGAAACCCGGCGGGCTTTCGACAGGCTGCCTTCGCTGCTGCTGTCGGGAATGAAGGCCGAAAAACTGGGAGTGATGATTGCTCGCGGCGACCTGGCCGTGGAATGTGGCTTTGAGCGCCTGGCCGAAGTTCAGGAACAAATCCTGTGGGTTTGCGAGGCAGCCCATGTGCCGGTCATCTGGGCCACCCAGGTGCTGGAAGGCCTGGCCAAACAGGGCCTCCCCACCCGGGCAGAAATATCGGATGCAGCCCTTGGCCAAAGGGCCGAATGCATCATGCTGAACAAAGGCGAACACATTGTGGAAGCCACCCGCTCACTGGACGATATCCTGAGAAGAATGCAGGACCATCAGACAAAAAAAAGATCCCTCCTCCGCAAATTGCACCTGGCCGAAAAATTCTTCGTCAAAAGCTGATGGATGATGGCCGCTAAACCCCATAATCCAGGGATGAGGGGTGAGGGGTGAAAGAGCTAGCCCTCCAACCCCCCGTCTGGCCTGACGTCAGCTTGTCCGTAGGACAGACGGGCCAGACAGGGATAGGTTGGAGAGATGAGCCTGAGAGGCTATGCTTTACTTTCATTAACCATTGGAAGATCCGCCTTCGGTGGATGACAAAACGGTACCTGGCTTCTTAGTGGTACCTGGCTTTTTAAGTGGGTGTCTCTTTCCTACACTACACTTCCGTCGGGCTCTGTAAACCTTGCGAGAAAGGGCAGACTTCTGAATTCTGATAATCCAGCTATGAGGGATGAAAAAGCTAGCGCTTCCAAACTCTACACTCTACACCCTAAACTTCTTAACC
>PAAY01000022.1 GCA_002698985.1 Saprospirales bacterium
CTGGTTGAAGATGGTTTTGATCCAGGTGCGGGAGGCTTCGTTTTGCACGTCCATCAGGTTGAAGATTTCCAGGCTGATCCAGGAACTTTTGGTGAAGCGGAAGGGGTTTTTAGGCTTTTGGGCCAGCCAGCTTTCGTCCCATATTTTCAGGGAAATCCGATGTCTGCCCGGTGGTAGGGTTTGAAGCGGTGCGTGTTTTTTTTTGGGGGCATTGGCCTTGGAGTTTTGGGGTGGTTTTGTAGATTTGTACTGATGACTACTGGCGCTTCAGAGAAGATAGTAGCGAGTTAATGACTTTCAGTAGTGCCGGAATGTCTTGTGGACTGCTGATTTTCAAGCTACTGAGTCAATTGATTTGCAGTCCAGATTCTGATATACGCAATGCGGGTATTGGTGAATATGCGCAATGCGGGTATTTGGACGTTGTAGCAAATTAAAAACTAATGACTGCAGAATTTGAAGAAAAGGAATATGAGATCCCATTGAATACCCAATTATTACTTGGAAATAGAAACATTTGGACACCTGGTCAAGTATTCGAAGGTAATTTTGGTATTGACGCAGCTCTTGAAGTTACGAGAGGTGATTTTTGGCAGATTGTAGAATTTCCACACATTCCAAGTGGAGTAATATTAAATAAAATTAATTTCAGACATGTTTGGAAAAGATTAGGTAGAGATCGCCCATTACCAACATTTAAACTAAACCTATTTTTACAAGTAAAAAGACCTGATGGGATGCAAAATCGCCCTGCGGCACTTAGAAGTCAAGGACTTCAATCACCCTATTGGAGATTTGAGATAAAAACACATCAACAAGATCTATTATCAAGACTGAAAAGGAAACTTAGAAGTAGGGCTTTTGTCGCATACGGGTGTGCCGCATTTCATCGCTACGCTGATCTTTTCGTGCACACTGAAAACAGAACTCTAGTTGAAAATTCAACTTTCATAAGCGTAGAGAAACTGGATGGACATCATAAATGGATTTACGACCAACCAGGTTCTGTCGGTTTTGCAATGTCTAAACCTGAATTCATTAGAGGCGAAAATCTGTTCGATGAAATAGAGAAAACTGTTGACACTTTTGAAATTGAAAACGACAATCCAAGTAACAATCTCAAAGCCCTGTCAAGAATGATAATTGAAGTATGTTCGGAAAGTGATCCAAAATCTGTTCTTGCAAACGAAATCCTTAACCGATATCAAAGGAATATGGAAGTTATTGCTTCAGTTGAAGTGAGATGGTTTCTTAATGTGATTAATTTTTCACTTATAACAAATTCTAACTGGATGGCATTAAAATAAAAAAAAAACAGGCTACAATAAAGCCTATACGCAAAACCTCCGGGACACTGCGCATAGCCAAACCGTTAACGGCCAATAAGGAAAATAATCAAACAATGAATCCAACCGAAAAAAGAAGAGCCGAAATATTCCAAAGGTTTTCTCAACAATGGGAAATTTTAAAGCAAAACAATTTACTCCTTGGATATAATCAGAAGTATATCAGCAATTACATTTGTCCAATTTGTTTAGAGCATTTTTCACCAAAAGATTTAAATCAGAGCTTGTCAAATCCTTTAACATTAGAAGATGCTCCTCCGAAATCATTAGGTGGAAAAGCCAATACATTAACCTGCAAAAAATGTAACAATACACTTGGCAGCCAATTAGATTCTCACCTTCATTACAGGCTTAACGAATTGGACAAAAAGAAATTCTTTCCAAACACAGAGGCAAAAGTGAAAGTAAAAATGGGCAATGCGGTTGTCCAAGGAACTGTTCGAGTTGACGAGAATGGGAATATGACAATATTTCACAGCACTAAAAATAATCACAAAGAAAAACTTGAAGAATTCATAAAAAGAATAGACCCAAACTCAGAAAATCCATTTGTGACGATTGAATTTCCGACAGGAAAAGTAGATTTGGATAAATTTCAATTCGCTCTATTAAAATCTGCATACCTACTTGTTTTTGAGAGGTTTGGATACATTTTCATATTAGATAAAGTTTACGATAGATTGAGAAAACAACTATTAAGTCCAGATAAAAAAATATACCCAACCAAGTTTTGGTATGAACCTCCATATCCAAAATCAATGTGCGGAGTTCATTTCATCATTGAAAAAGGAATGGAATCCATATTGGTGCTTTTTACATTAAAGACAGATAATACAGAGCGAATAATCGCCGCAATATTGCCATTGCCTTTTAATACAATTGACAATATAATTAACAATTTGAATCAAAAATTCTCGAAAGATAAAACCTTAAGTATTCAATGTTTAGCACTTGACCCAAAAGCAGATTATCTGACAGAAGCAGAAGAAATGAAAAAAATATCAAATTGGATAGAAAAAATGAAAATGAACCATTAACTACGTGCAAAACGAGAAGTGGGCTAGACGCCCCACCAGTGTTTATGCCAACCATTTAACCCCATCACCCTCTCCTGCTTTTCAGCAAAGTTCAAGCACACAGCGAGTTTTCACCTCATACCATAAAGCCAGGGCCGGGTATCCCAAATGCATCAAGGTAAATCCCCTAAAACTCCGCCCTCCACCTCAAATTGATTCTTCGGGAGGTGAGGTGGTTGGGGATGGCGTATTGCTGGTTGAAGATGGTTTTTATCCAGGTGCGGGAGGCTTCGTTTTGCACGTCCATCAGGTTGAAGATCTCAAGGCTGATCCAGGAGCTTTTGGTGAATCGAAAGGGGTTTTTGGGCTTTTTGGCCAGCCAGCTTTCGTCCCATATTTTCAGGGAAAAGCCGATGTCGGCCCGGTGGTAGGGTTTGAGACGGTAGGTATTGCGATAGACCCTGTTGTCGTCGCGCAGGCCGAAGGGCAGGCCCGTTCCGACGAAGAGGCTGAGGTGCATTTTGAAGTTTTCGTTTTTAGGAAGGTAATCCTGGAAGAAGATGCTCAGGGTGAGAAACTGATCGGTGGGCCGGGGCACGTCTTTCACCGGCACGCCTTCCTCCTGCCCCACTTCCCGGCGGAGGTGCTGGATGCCGTCGAGGCGCTCACGGGCCCGGAGCAGGGAGAGGTTGAACCAGGACTCCACGCCGGGCACGAACTCGCCGTTGAGGCGGGCATCGAGGCCGACGACGTAGCCGGTGGCGTCGTTGTCGCCGTAGTAGCGGATGCGCACGTTGTCGATCTCGTAGGAAACCAGGTCCCAGAGCCTTTTGTAATAGGCCTCCACGATGAGGCGGAATTTGGTGGGACTCAGTTTTCCGAAGAAAAAATCATAGGTAAAACCGCCGACGATGTGGGCCGATTTCTGTGATCTGAGGTTTGTGTTCACTTCCCCCTGGAAGTTTCGCATCTCCCGGTAAAAGGCCGGCTGGAAGTAGAGGCCTGCTGCCACCCGCCAGGAGATGTCCCGGCGGCCGTGGAGGGGTTTGTAAAGGAATTGCGCCCGTGGCGTGAAGATGGCTTCTTTGTTGAGGTCCCAGTAGCTGGCCCGCACCCCGAACATGAGCTTCATTTCAGCCACGGTGTCTTTGCGCCAGGTGTAGGTGTTCTGGAGGTAAGAGCTGATGCGGTTGCTCTGGAGGGTGTTCTGCGTTTTGAGCACGTTGAAGACCTTCAGGATGGTGGTGTCGTAGGGCAGCGAATAGCCGGCGCTGTCGAGGCGCTCCCATTCGTTGATTTTGTCTTCGATCAGCTCGTGCTGGTATTTGAGGCTCCACTGCAGGAAGTGCGAGCGATCGGCACCGTCCTTTTTGGGCAGTCCGAACTCTACCCCACCCTTCACTTCGGTATTGGCCACGGTGGCATCCAGAAAATTGCGGACGTACTGGTGCTGCGTGCCGGTGCCCAGCTCAGCCACCACCTCCCCGAAATCATCGCTGCCGAGGTCGGATTCTATTTGCCGCAGGCTGTAATGACCGAGGATGTCGAAGGCCTCGTTTTCATCGCTCCGGTAAACGGAGGTGAGAAATTTTACGAAGAGCGGATTCTTCTCCCTGTCGGGCAAATAAGTGAGGGAAAGGCCGCCCATGCTGGTGGTGAACTCGTCTCGCTCCTGCCCTTCGAAAACGGAGAACAGTTCCAGGGCAAAATTGACCAGGCCGAAGGCGGTGCGCCGCTCATCGGGCCGGAAGTAGAACTGACTGCGGTTGAAATTGGCCAGCAGGCCGAGCTGCCAGTCGCGGTTGAGGTCGTAAGTGGCATAGCCCTGCACATCGGTGAAATTGGGCGTGTACTCTCCGGTCACGTCCAATGAGCCGAGCAGGTAGCGGGTGGTCTTGTAGCGGGCGCCGATGAGGTAGCGCAGTTTTTTATAGCGATCGGCGCCGGGCTGCCAGGCGCCTTCCAGGTGAGCTGAGCCACCAAGAAAACTGGCGCTGGCACTGGCGGCGAACTTTTCCGGCCGTTTGTAGCGGATGTCCAGCACGGACGACAACTTATCGCCATAACGGGCCTCAAAGCCGCCGGAGGAGAATGTGAGGCTCTGGATGAGATCCATATTCGGGAAGGTGAGTCCCTCCTGCTGGCCAGCCCTGACCAGTTGTGGCCGGTAGATTTCAAAGTCGTTGACATAGACGAGGTTTTCGTCGTAATTCCCGCCCCGGACGTTGTATTGCGAAGTCAACTCGCCGCCGGAACCACTGCTGGTACCCAGGGCAATGTGTGGCAGCACGCTTTCGAGGTTGCCGGTGGTGGTGGGCAGCAACTTCATGGGAGTCACGTCTTCCCGGATCATCCCTCCCTGGTTGATGCGGCTCTCCCTGACGATGACTTCCACTTCGGCATCATTGGGCGACAGCCCGACGTCAATCTGCCTTTGACTGCCTTCGGGCAATGGCTCCACATCGACATTGGCCTCTTTGTAGCCAAGCCTTCTGAAAACCAGCACAAATCTTTCGTTGGCCGGCACCTCCAGCTCATAGTATCCATTTTTATCTGACTCACTGGCTGTGGTGGTGTTTTTTATGAAAACGGTCACAAAATCCACCGGCTGGCCGGACAAGGCGTCGGTGATGGTGCCGGTAAGGAGGGCTTTGGGGGTTTGGCCCTGAACAAAAGATGGTACACCGTATAACACCAGGAAAAGAAGAATGTGTCTCATAGGTATTGCTGTCAGGTAACTGTCACGAAAGGTATTTTGATATTGAATGAAAGCCCAAATGTAAAGGTTCTGAACTTCTCAAACTGGATTGCTATTTCATGATCTTCCATTCTCCGTAGTGACAAATCTCACATTGATTATTGATTAGTGTCAAATTGACAGAAACTTTTCCATCTGATGTTTGTGGCGAATCAAAGACAGAACCACATGAAAATCTTACTCCCATTCATAAGCGCGTTATTGGTCCTGATGACCACAAATGCACAGACTACTTACACCTTGAGCAATGGAGAACTGACCATTGAAGGTACTTCGACCATGCACGACTGGACTGCCACGACCACCTCTCTTGACGGCGAAGGTGCTTTCATCTTCGAAAAGGGAATACCGGTTTCAATTGAGAAACTCAAAGTGACAACGAAAGCCAAGTCCATCAAGAGCGAGAAAGGTTCAACGATGGACAAGAACATGTACAAGGCGCTAAACGCCGACAAGTACCCGACGCTCACTTTTGTACTTACGAATGTTGATTACTTCAGAAAAAACGGCACCTCTTACGATGTGAAGATCACCGGAAAGCTGACCGTAGCTGGAACTACCAAAACAGTATCCATCACCGGAAAAGGCACCCAAGCGGGAACGGGGATCAGCTTCTCCGGCAATTTCAAACTTAAAATGACTGACTTCAATGTGGAGCCGCCATCGCTGTTCTTTGGCACCCTGAACACTGGTGATGACATCACCATCCGGTACAGGGCCAGCTTCAGTCCTACCGGCTACGGCAGCCGATAACAGCTCAGACTCCACTTGATCAGAATCACCCAACAAAAACTTTTTTAGTTATGAAACGCATGAAAGCTAATTGGATCATTGGAACTTTTCTCTTGCTGCTGATGCCTTTGTGGATAGGCGCTCAGAATGATGTACAGAACTACCGCCCTTACGACCAGCGTGGCCTGAATGTTTTTGAAACGCCCAAGAGCCAGGAAGGCAGTTTCGACGGATTCAAGGTTCGCCTGGGTGGCAACTTTACCCAGCAGTTTCAGGCCCTGGATCACGAAAACACCGCCGACTTCGTAGATGCCAACGGTGACGGCGTGAATGACAACGAACTGATTGACCTGACCAGCGGATTCAACCTCGCTACCGCCAACATGAACATCGATGCACAGCTCGACGATGGTGTCCGGGTGAACATTGTGACTTACCTCTCCTCACGTCGCCACCCGGAGGGATGGGTAAAAGGTGGATACATCCAGTTTGACAAGCTGCCATTCTTCAACTCCTCAGCCGTTGACAAATTGATGGAGAACCTGACCATCAAAGCCGGCCACATGGAAATCAACTACGGTGATGCCCACTACCGCCGCAGCGACAACGGCGCCACCATGTTCAACCCCTTCGTGGAAAACTACATCATGGATGCTTTCAACACGGAGATCGGCATGGAACTGATCTATCAGAAAAACGGCTTCCTGGCCGTAGGTTCCGTAACTGGTGGTGAGATCAAAGGGGATGTGGTGGCAACACCAGTGTACGAAACCGACCCGGATCCAAAGAAAAGTCCCTCCTGGATCGGTAAGGTCGGAATCGACAAGCAGATGAGCGAAGACCTGAGGTTGCGCATTACCGGTTCTGTTTACTACACCGGCAGCTCTGCCCGTAACTTCCTGTACGGTGGCGACCGCACCGGCTCACGTTACTACCTGGTAATGGAGAAAGTAGGAACCGGCACCTCCTCTCCGCATACCTCCGGAAGGTTCAACCCGGTGTTCCTCGATCAGGTTACGGCAATGATGGGCAACGTTTTCCTGAAATACAAAGGCCTGGAGTTCTTCGGAACCTATGAAAACGCCAATGGCCGGACACACACGGAAACCGACACCCGCAATGCCACGCAACTGGCAGCTGACCTCATCCTGCGCTTTGGTGCAAACGAGAACTTCTGGGTAGGCGGTCGTTACAACACCGTGAATGCCGAGCTGATCGGCAGCGGGGCAGAAGTCACCATCGACCGTATAGCTGTCAGTGCCGGCTGGTACCTGACTCCTAACATCCTGGCCAAGATCGAGTATGTCAACCAGGAGTATAAAGACTATGCAAGTACCAGCATTCTGAATGGTGGTAAGTTCAATGGAATCATGGTAGAAGCTGCAGTGGGCTTCTAAGTGAGAGTAAATTAATACTGATTTGAAAATTACTGAGGCTCCGCAGCTCCCCTGCTCGGAGCCTCTTTTCAAGCCCTAAAAGCAGCTTGTATTTGTCCAATAGAAACATGATGAAACGAGTCCTCACATTGGCGATGTTACTTATCCTTTCTGGTTGGGATGTCCCCAATCTGCCGGAAACCTACAGGGGCAAGTTGCGGATTACGGATAAGAGCAAGCTGAGCATCGAGGGTTCATCCAACGTCAATGAATTCACCTGCAATTGCCTGACGGATTTTCCACCCATCCCATTTGAAATAAGCTGGGAAGACGAATCAGGCCTCCTGCGTTCGTTCCGCAATACACAAATTTCGCTTCCGATTGCCAACCTCGATTGTGGCAACAAGATGATGAATAAAGATCTCCAGCAAGCACTCAATGCCGATAAATACCCTTTCATCACCATCAACCTGGTCCAGAGCCTGGAAAACGATTGCACCTCCTGGCAGCGCCTGAACAGCTGGGTTCAACTGAAGGCCCTCGTCGAAATTGAGTTGAACGGATGCACCAATAGCTACTGGTTGCCGGTAATGGCAAGCCGCCAGGGTGAACATTCCTACCGTTTCATCAGCAACAAAGTTTTGAAAATGACGGATTTCGGCGTGGAGCCACCCACAGCCCTGCTTGGCATGGTGAAGGTGAACAACGAAATCAAGATTTCTCTGGACCTTGTAATCGATGTGATTGATTATTATTGAATTGCTGAAAGCCCGTTCCTGAACAGGTATCTCTCCCCTTTTCGGTCTTATTTCCGTTGATCCCCACCTCCCCGCCTGCCAATTTCATTTGCAACCCACAACGGTCTATCTGACAATCCCATGAGAAATGTCAGGCAGCGAAAAACAATGCTTGGCGTTTATTTGGGGCAAGCATGAAATGCGAAACATTTTATCAAAGCCGCTAAAATTTGGCGAATTTTCGTTTGCATGCGATACATTTGCGCCGTGGGATTGAATTGAAGAATGATGACTATAGAACAAACGCAACACCAACACACCTTTCAAAAGACTGCCCCAGCCTGGTTGCAGTGTCACTTCGTAATCCGTTTGCAGTTGCCTCGTCAAAATTTGACCCCTTCCTGAAAAAAGCTACCGCGTGGTTTTCCATGCTCACAGAACTCTCACTTTTTAACCAAAATCAAATCAGTATGAAAGACTCATTGACTAAAGTCCGATTATTGGTGCTAGCCATGTTGCTTTTCAGCAGCGCGGCCATGGCCCAATTTACGGTTTCCGGAACGGTTACTGATGCAGGCGGCGAGCCGCTCATCGGCGCTACTGTTCTTGCCAAAGGAACTTCTGTTGGTACCATTACCGACATCGATGGAAGTTTCAGCCTCCGTGTACCGGATGGAACAGAAGCCCTGGTGGTTTCTTACACCGGCTATGCCACTGCCGAAGTTCCGGTGGATGCCAACAGTACAGCATTGATCGTGGTAATGAAAGAGGACATTGCGAAGCTGGAAGAAGTAATCGTCACAGGTCTGGCCTCAGGTGTGAAGCGTTCCAACTCCGGTAACGCCATCACCACCATCTCTGCTGATGAGCTGACCGGTACCACCAAACAGCAAACCATGGACGGGGCGCTGTACGGCAAGATTCCCGGTGTGAACATCTCAGCCAACAGCGGCGCCCCCGGTGGAGGTATCAACATCCAGATGCGTGGGGTTTCAACCCTGGGTGCCGGTTCATCACAGCCACTTTTCATCATCGATGGTGTGTACGTTGACAACTCCGTGATCCGTACCGGACGTACCAATGTGAACGGTGCCAGCGGCGGTCAGAACGCATCCAGCCAGGATGACGCTTCCAACCGTATTGCCGACATCAACCCTGATGACATCGAGCGCATCGAGGTGCTGAAAGGCCCCTCTGCCGCCGCCATTTACGGAACCCGTGCCAATGCCGGTGTGGTCATCATTACGACGAAAAAAGGCGCCGCAGGCCAAACCAAAGTGAGCCTCAGCCAGGATATCGGATTCGCCAAAGGCCAAAACTTCGTTGGTTTTGACACCTGGGACACTGAAAAAGTGAACAACTTCTTTGGCGGTGACCCCGACGAACTGGCAGCCCTGCAAGCCGCTGAGGCTGAAGGCAGGGTAACCGACTGGGAAGAATACTTTTATGGTGAAACACCCCTGCTCAGCAACACACAGCTGACCTTCAGCGGTGGCAATCAGAAGATTCAGTACTATGCTTCCGGTGGTGTTCAGTCAGAAGATGGCATCATCAAGCACACCGGATTTGACCGCTACTCCGGCCGCCTGAACCTGAACGCCAATCTGAGCCAGCGTGTGCGTGCTTCTTTCAACAATAGTTACTACCGCACTGACACCCGCCGCGGTTTCACCGGCAACCAGAACAACACCGGTGGTAGTATCGGCTATACACTTGCTTACACGCCCAGCTACGCCAATCTTTTCCCGGACGAGAATGGCAACTATCCCGACAACCCATACTTCAACGACAACCCGATTGCCATCCGCGACCTGGGTAAGAACGAGCAGACTGTTGACCGCTTCATCTCTGCAGCAAGCCTCGACGTTGACTTGTGGACCGGCAGCTCTGCCTTCCTGAAACTGAAAATGAACGGTGGTGTGGATTACCTCTCCAGCAACACCTTCGTTTACTTCCCGGAAATTCTTCAGCACCAGCGTGCATCCGCCAACCCGGGTGACGTAATGTGGGGCCGCCAGGACAACCTGAACACCAATCTTCAGGCCTTCCTGCAGTTCAACACCGATGCCGGTGACCTGAACCTGAACACCACCCTCGGTGCTGTCAGGCTGCACCAGGAGTCTGAATTCCTGCTGGAGCGCGGCCGCGGCCTTGCCGGTGGTCAGACCAACCTGCGTTGGGCAAAGGTGGCCAGCGTTCATGCCCAGCAAAATACCGAGGTGACTGACCTTGGATATGTTGCACAGGAAGACTTCAACTGGCAGGACAAAGTCATCGCTTCAGTGGGCGTGCGTTTTGACCGCTCAACGCTGAACGCTGACCAGGAGAAATACTATGCTTTCCCGAAGGCATCATTGGCACTGAACCTCACCAACTTTGACTTCTGGAATGTAAGTTCCATCAACCAGTTCAAAGTGCGAGCTGCCTATGGTGAAACCGGTGGTCTGCCCAACTACGGTGTGACCTTCGAATCACTGGATCCTCAATTGATCGGTGGTGCACTGGGTGGCCAGGTTGGCACCCGTGGTATCGATCCGAACCTGAAGCCTGAAACTGCAGCAGAGCTCGAGTTTGGTGTTGACGTTGGAATGATGGACAACCGGATTTTCCTCGAGGCTACTTACTTCAACAAAAAAGTGAACGACCTCATCCTCGACCTCACACCTGCCGAAGCAACCGGTATCACTGCCATCGCCACCAATGCCGCCGACCTCGAAAACCGCGGTGTTGAGCTCAGCCTTGGTGTGAACCCCGTTCGCACTACCAACATCAACTGGTTCAGCCGGATCAACTGGTGGACGGTAGAGTCTGAAATTACCCGCCTCGACATTCCGACGCAAACCGTAGGTGGTTTTGGTGTATCACTGGGAACTTACCTCATCGCCAAAGGCTTCTCCCCAACCACCATCGTTGGTCTGCCGGGCGGAACCGAGAACCCAGGCGGATTTACCGTATACGGCGATCGCCAGCCCGACTGGCAGATGAGTTGGTACAACACCATCAACTTCATGGAGCATTTCGACTTCACCTTCCTTTTCCACTACCAGAAAGGTGGCGAAGCCATCAACCTTTCTGCCCTGCTCTGGGACGACGGTGGAACCTCTCCGGGATGGGATGACGACAAAGACGGAAACGGCCAGTTCGACGGTCTCGACCGCCTGCTCGACTGGGCTGTAAACGGCAACACCGGCGCTTACATAGAAGAAACCAGCTACATCAAACTGCGCGAAATCGCATTGCATTACACCATACCTTCTTCCGTATTGGGCGACGGTTTCATCAAAGGCTTGCGCCTGGGTGTATCCGCCAACAACATCCTGCTGTGGACCAGCTATGGCAGCTACGATCCCGAGGTTTCAAACTTTGGTACGCAGCCCATTGCCGGCAACATCGAGGTAACTCCTTACCCGAGCTCACGCCGGATGTTCTTCCATCTGAAAGCTGATTTCTAATCATTGCTTCACCCGCCAGCCGGCGGGCAATGATTCAGCTTTCAAAATGGTTTCATCAACTAAAATTTTCAGACAATGAAAAATATCCTTTTAAAATTTCAACTCTTAGTCCTCGTTGCAGGCATGCTCATGGTGAGTTCCTGCGATGTCGATCCTGTGTTTGATCAGGACAATCCATCCCTCGCTTCGCTTACCAGTGATCCCGACAAGGCACAACTCCAGGTGCTGGTCACTGGTTTGGAAGCCCGCCACCGTAATTTTTATGGTTCGGCCACCCAGATGTTCGGAAGTTTTGGCCGGGAAGTATGGGCCTATTTCGGCTCTGACCCTCGTTTTATCAGCCACTGGCTGGGCGTAGGTGTTTCTGACACTTACAATGACTTTTTCGCCTCCAACGGCACCTACCTGACGCCTTATGTGGCTGTAAAACAGGCCAATGTTCTGCTGGCTGCTGCCAATTCCAGTACCCGCCTTACAGCCGAAGAGCGTGCGGGATACACGGGTTTTGCCAAGACCATCAAAGGCTTCCAGCTCTTGTGGCCCTTGCTTCAGCAATACCAGAACGGCATCCGTATCGATGTGGAAGATCCGCTCAACCCCGGGCCGATTGTCGGCTATGACGAAGCCCTCCAGGCCATCCGTGACATCCTGGACGATGGCTATTCCGACCTTCAGAAAGCCGGCTCCAGTTTTGCTTTCACACTGACCTCAGGTTGGGCCGGGTTTGACGATCCTGCCGGCATGGCCAAAGTGAACCGTGCCATTGCCGCCCGTGCTGCCTTGTACGCCAACGAATTTGAGGCAGCGAAGACAGCCTGTGAGCAGTCCTTCATGGACCTCAATGTGGATGCGGCTTCTTCTGACAAAATGTGGACGGGTCCGCAACTGGTTTACGGTGAGTCACCGGACATCAACAACCCGCTTTTCTATGTTTACGACCAGCCCACCAACACCATCCTGATCTGCCACCCGGCATGGGTGGAGGATGCACTGCCCGGTGATGCCCGTCTGAACAAGGTCATAGAGCGTGTGAACAACCCGGTTACCAACCCCGGCCTGAAAGATGCCACCACCGGAGACCTGCTGGAAGGAAGATACCAGGACAACCGCTGGGCCACTAACACTTCTCCGATCCCGTTCATCCGCAACGAGGAGCTCATCCTCATCTATGCGGAAGCGCAGCTGATGACCGGAAGTGCCGGCGATGCGGTGAACACCATCAACATCGTCCGCAACACCTGGGGCGTAGGTGATTACACCGGCGGCACCTCTCAGGATGAACTGATCGAGGAGATCCTCTTCCAGCGCCGCTATTCACTCTGGGCTGAAGCCGGCCACCGCTGGATCGACCTTCGCCGTACCGGCAAACTGGACGCCGCTCACGTCGACCTCCGCGACGGTGGGGTGCTGTTCCAGCAAGTTGCCCCTCGTACGTCTGAGATCAACTGGGACAATCCCTGATCGGACCGTTGATCTTCTTTGAAATGCGAAAAGCCGCTGCGATTACCGCAGCGGCTTTTCTGTTGTCGGGAGGTTTTTGAGGTGGGGGGACAAACGCTTCAAAACGCTGGCAAGGTGAATGATCGTGAACTCCGTTCCTCTCTCGATTCTTCAGTTCCTCGATTCTTCGATTCCTCATAAAAGCTATATTTAACCCCATTTTGTAACAAAACACCACCCGCCATGACAAGGAGATATTTGCTATTGCTTTGCTTTTGCCTTATTGCTTTCACTTCCTTCGGTCAAAACGTGGGGAAGGACAAAAACACCAGACAGTACAGCCAGGAAGAATTGATCTTACTGGAAAGGCCCTCTGAAACCCAGCATACCTTGAAGTTTGAGGACGGGCAGCAGATCAGCTTTACAGCCAAAGCCGGCTACATGCTGCTCAAAACCGAAGAGGGAGAGCCCCGGGCCAAGGTCTTTTACATTGCCTACACCAAAAACGACGTCCGCAATCCTGCCGACAGGCCGCTGACCGTTGCTTTCAATGGTGGTCCGGGATCATCATCAGTTTGGTTGCACATGGGGGCGCTCGGTCCCCGCCGGATTGTGATGGATGAAGTTGGCAATTCTCTGGCCCCACCCTACAAAGTGGTTGACAACGAATACTCCTGGCTCAAATGGACTGACCTGGTCTTCGTGGACCCCGTGATGACGGGCTACAGCCGCCCCATGGAAGGCGTGGACAAAAAGGAGTTCCTGGGATTTGAAGAAGACATCAAAGCCGTGGGTGAATTCATCCAGCGCTATGTGACCCTGAACAAGCGCTGGGCTTCGCCAAAATACCTGGCCGGAGAAAGTTACGGCACCACCCGTGCTGCCGGCTTGTCGGATTACCTGATGGACCGCTACGGTATGTACCTCAATGGCCTGGTGCTCATTTCGCAGATCACCAACTTTCAGACAGCCCGATTTACCAGGGGCAACGACCTGCCATACATCCTCTTCCTGCCAACTTACGCCGCCACTGCCTGGTACCACAAAAAGTTGGACCCGGCTTTTACCGACCTGCGCAAACTGCTCGATGAGGTGGAAACTTTTGCAATGGGCGAATACGCCAGCGCCCTGCTGAAAGGCGACCAGCTTACAGAAGCGGAAGAAATCCGGATTGCTGAGAAGCTGTCGAGGTACACTGGCCTCAGCGCAGCGTACATCCGCCAAGCCAATTTGCGCCCCGTCATCCACAAGTTCTGCAAAGAGCTTCGCCGGGATGAAGGCATCACAGTCGGCCGCCTGGATTCCCGCTTCACGGGAAAGGATTACGACGACACCGGCGACCGCTATGAATTCGATCCCAGCTACGACAAGACCATTTACGGCCCCTTTACCACGGCCGTTTACGACCACCTGGGAACCTACCTCAACTACCTCAGCGAATTGCCTTACGAGATCCTGACCGGCAGGGCCCGGCCCTGGAACTACTCCAATGTCCAAAACCAATACCTCAACGTGGCAGAAAGCCTGCGCAGCACCATGCACAAAAATCCCTTCATGAAGGTGCTGATCTGCAACGGTTATTACGACCTGGCTACCCCCTACTTCGCCACCGAATACACCCTGGATCACATGTTTCTGGATCCTGCCCTTCGGAAAAACATCACCATGAAATACTTTGAGGCCGGGCACATGATGTACATTCATCAGCCCTCATTAGAGCAGTTTACACGGGATGTGGAGGAGTTTTATGGGGGGAGATGATGCATGCCTTTGAATTCATATCTACACTCAAATCGAAATGGTAAAAACTATTTCGTATTGGGTACATCTTTTTGCAACAACGAGCATGGCCTGCAATTCGAATTTAGAACATTAGTAATTCCAAGAACTTTACCGTACATTTGCATCAACAGTACTCGCCACGCTTCCCGTCAGATCAGCGTACCAGGGCGAGTCTTCTATTTTTAGTCTATGCGATATAATAAGCCTCCCATCAGTATAGCAGATCAAATTCGCCTATTGGAATCAAGAGGAATGATCATTGGTGACTATGAGTTAGCCCGGCATTTTCTTTCTTATGTAAGTTATTACCGATTGGCAGGATATTGGTGGCCCCTTCAATCAGATAAAAAGAAGCACATATTCAAACCAAACAGCCAATTTCAAACAGTGGTTGATTTATACAACTTTGACAGGGAGCTACGGCTTATCGTATTCAACATGATAGAACGCATAGAAATAGGCATACGCACACTATTAATTTATCACTTGTCAATTAATTACGGGGCCTGGTGGTTTGAGAACCAGGATTTATTCAAAAACAAGCATTATTTTCAAAACCATATCAAGGAAATAAAAAAGGAAATTGTGCGAAGTAGGGAGGTGTTCATCGAACAGCACAACAATAAATACAACGCTGATCACAGATGTCCACCTGCCTGGAAAACACTTGAGGTAATCTCTTTGGGCCTCCTGTCAAAGCTATATAACAATCTGAAGAACAACCTTCCGGAGAAAAAGCTGATTTCGAAACAATTGCATGCAGGAAATCACACTTTTCTGTCCAGTTGGTTGCGCAGTATATCTGTAGTGCGGAATATTTGTGCTCATCATAGCAGGCTATGGAATCGCAACCTTCCTGTACCACCCAAAATGTTGACCAGGACAGACAAACCCTGGTTGCAAAATCCATCCCTTGTTGATGTCCATTCATTATATTCCGTATTGTGCTGCATGTATTTCTTATTGAGGACCATCAGCCCAGGGAACCGCTTTAAATTGCGCTTGACCAAATTGTTAAATTCATATCCAATTGTTGACAAAAGGGCCATGGGATTCACGGACACCTGGGATTCAGAAGATCTCTGGAGAACAGAAATATGATCATCAGCATTTTTTCGACCATACAGTGCGGCGGGTTTCCTTATTCAGGAAAATGATGCATCCTTTTCACGTTGGAAGAGGCCTCGCAAAAAGATTGAGTTGAAAAAACGATAAAAGTTGCCCTAATTCAGAAAGCAAAGTTATCACTTGACCCGACTTGATATTTTTTATAGAAGGTCGGTTCACATTCCAATGTCTATTCTACAGTTCAATAATCCCAACTTCAAAAATATGCCCTACTGCTCCACCTTCATCGCCACCAGCCTGGATGGTTTCATCGCCGACCGAAATGGCGGTGTGGATTTTCTTGAGATGATACCCAACCCCGATCAACTGGACATGGGTTATGTGGCTTTCAATGAAAAAATCGACGCCCTGGTGATGGGACGCAAGAGCTTCGAAACCGTTTGTGGCTTTGACGTGCCCTGGCCCTATGACAAGCCGGTTTTTGTGCTGAGCAATACCCTTCGGGAAATTCCGGAAGAATATTCAGGCAAAGCATTTCTGGTGAGTGGCAAGATCAGGGAAGTCCTCGATGAATTGGAACATAGAGGTTATCACAGGTTTTACATCGACGGCGGAAAAACCATCCAGAGTTTTCTGAAAGAGGACCTCATCGAGGAGATGATCATTACCGTTTTTCCCGTTTTGCTGGGAAGGGGAATTCCCTTGTTTGGCGAACTAGACAACCAGCTGGAATTTGACCTGGTGAGCTCACAGGTTTACCTGGATCAATTGGTGCAGTTGCATTACAGAAGGAAGAGAAGTACATAATCACCCCTTCAGGTACTTCACCAGAAATCCCAGCATGGCCTTGTAGAATTCAAACTGGTTCTCCTCGTTGTGGAAGCCGTGGCCTTCGTCGTATTTCACCATGTAGGGCACGTCAATTCCACGCTGGCGCAAAGCCCTAACGATCTGGTCACTTTCATCGATGTTGACACGGGGGTCGTTGGCACCCTGGGCCACGAAGAGCGGTGCTTTGATGCGGTCGATGTGAAATACGGGTGAGGCGGCTTCGAGAATTTCCTTGTCCTTCTCGGGGTGTCCCACCATTTCGTACATCATTTCGAGGTAGGGTTTCCAGTATGGTGGAATGGTGGTCAGGAAAGTAAACAGGTTGGACACTCCGACATAGTCGACGCCACAGGCGTAAAGATCCGGGGTAAAGGTCAGACCTGCCAGCGTGGCATAGCCGCCGTAACTGCCTCCGTAGATACCCACCCGGTCAGGATTGGCGATGCCTTCGTCAACCAGCCATTTCACGCCGTCGGTAATGTCGTCCTGCATTTTGCGGCCCCATTGCTTGAAACTGATCTCCCAGAACTTGCGGCCATAGCCTGTGCTGCCCCGGTAGTTCATCTGAAACACCGCAAAGCCTCGGCTGGCCAGGAGCTGCACTTCGGGATTGTAGCCCCATGCATCGCGCACCCAGGGGCCACCGTGTGGATTCACCACCACCGGCAATTTTTTTCCATCGTGGTCTTTGGGCAGGGTCAGGTAACCGTGGATGGTCAGCCCGTCACGGGTCTGGTATTGCACGGGCTTCATTTCAGCCATGTCGGCCTCATCCAGCCAGGGGCTCACTTCTGCAATCTTGAGCAGTTCATCCGTGTTTTTATCGAAGAAAAAATAGGCACCGAGGGAGCGGTCGCTGTAGGTGCGCACCATGAATTTGTCTTCGTCTCTGTTGTGATCGACGACAACGATTTCATACTCGCCCAGTTCGGCTTCCAGCCTTTTGTAAATCGCTTTGGTCTCTGCATCCAGAAAGTGAAGGTGCCGCTTATCGGTCAGGTAGGTGATGGCTGTGAGCACCTTGCGCTTGCGGGAGTAAGCCAATGAGCTCACATCCACTTCAGGGTGTTCAAAAATGACGGGTCCCTCTTCCAGCCCGGTCGCCAGGTTGAAGCGGGTAATGACGGATTTGTCTCTCCCGAGGTTGGTGCTTACGAATACCCGGTCGTCGTTTTCGAAGTCAAAAAAGAGCGGCACGATGCTTACCCTGAAATCCGTGGTGATCACCTCTTTGAAGTCTTCCTCTTCTGTCCTTCGGTAAAGCAGGCAGGTGTTGGTTCCACCCACCAGTTTGGTGGCAGCCCGGAGCCGGCCCTGGTGGTCGGTCATCCAGTTGTCGATGGGTTCCGCCAGGTTGTTGTTTTCCGCCAGTTGGGTGAGTTCACCGGTTTTGATGTTCAGGCGGTAAGGGTCAAAGAGGTGGGGATTGTTCTTGTTCATCTGTATGATGACCTCATCGTCAAAATCTTCCAGGTCGTCCACCAGGTCCACCCGCACACCCTCAAAAGGTGTCAGTTCACGGAGGTTGGAACCGTCCCTTTCTATGGCGTAGAGGTGGAAGTTTTCATCTCCGCCTCTGTCACGGGCAAAGAGCAGGGTATCGTCGGTTTTCCAGAAGTACCAGGAAATGTCACGGTCTTCGATACTGGTGATGCGGACAGCCTCCTCACTTCCAGGTTCCTGCACGAAGATGTTCAGCCGCCGCTTCCAGGGGCCTAAAAAGGAAAAGTATTTACCCGAAGGAGATAACTGATAACGGCTGCGTTCGGGCTTTCTGAAAAAGTCTTCAACCGCATATTTGTGGCCTTCTCCCGCCAATTTGATGAACGCCTCGAATACTTCAGGAGGAGAAGGCAATGTCGGATCACCGGGTAGTTGGGTTTTGTGCTCAGCCATTGGATCTGGATTTGACGATGACAGATAAAGATTGGTACTTCTTTAAAATAGAGGAGCGAAATAAAAGGGTTGGGACCAAAAAGAAAAGCTGAAGACCTGAAGATGTCCATTCCTCCAAAACTCACCGGGCAAAGAAGCTTAACCGTTAACTGCTTTGTATTTTTACAGCAGTTCAGGCCGTTTTTCCAAAAACTGCTTATACTCATCCGGAAATTTCATTCAACCCAAACCCCCATAAGAAATTGCACCCATGAGACCCAGAGACAATTATGACGAGAAAGACATTGCCTACGCTAAAAAAAAGGTGAAGGCCAAAAAGGAGTTTTTCAAACACCTCATCGCTTTCTCCATCGTAATGCCTTTTTTGTTCTTCATCAATTTGCTGACCAGCCCTTTTCACTGGTGGTTTTTGTACCCGCTGCTGGGTTGGGGAATGGCGCTCGCCTTCCATTATGTGGAGGTATTCGGCATACCCGGTTTCAACATTCTGACCAAAGAATGGGAAGAAGACGAACTGAACAAAGAATTGAGAAAAATTAAAACCGACCGGGAAACCGAACGCCTGGAACTGCAACCACCCAGCAAACTTGGCGAAGACGATATGGAGCTCAAAGAACTTCGAAAAAATTACGACGAATCAGAACTGGTTTGACCCATGGAAGACCACCACATTTACCGGGAAGCTCAACGAAGAGTGCGCCAAAAGGCCAAATTCTTCAAACACCTTTACACTTATGTGATCGTTGTCGGCATCATGTTCTTTCTGACACTTTTCAGAGGGCGTCCTTTTGCTTTTGTTCCGGTGGCCTTGTTCTGGGGAATAGCCATCATGTTTCATTACCTCAAGGTCTTCGGCATACCCGGAACCGGCATACTCAGCAAAGAATGGGAAGAGGAAGAAATTGAAAAGGAGGTGCGCAGGATGAAGGGCATACTCGGCAAAGACGTTGACGAGGAGCCGGAAGTGGAACTCCCCGATGAAGAAATGAAGCTGCGGGAGTTGCGAAAAGATTACGACGATTCTGAATTCGTATGACACACAAAAGCTGCATGGAAGCCCCGAAATGGGATAAAATGGCGCCGAAATACCACAATTAGGGTATAAAAGGTTGCATTGCTGGGCTTTGGCCGTTAAATTTGACGAACCGGAAAAAAAAGTAGTTTTTGTGTTTATTTGTTTGGGTTAGAAACCCTTGCTTTCCCCGAAGCAAGGGTTTTCTTCTTGGAGCTCCTCCCTGCCACTTTTCTTTAGAGAAATAAAACTATTTTTGCCCCCGCACTTAAATTGTGAATGCATGAAGAAGTTACAACTTACCAACCGCTGGCTTTTACTTTCCCTTATCATCGTTCTGGTGGCTGCTTTCAGGCTGCTGCCTTACCTGTTCGGATTCAATTTCCTGTTCAACTTTTCGCCCATCGGGGCCATGGCCTTGTTCGGTGCAGCCTATTTCAGCCGCAGGCAGATGGCTTTTGCCGTTCCGTTTGCAGCCCTGTGGGTCAGCAACATCATCATTGACAACGTTTTCCTTTCCCAGTATTACGAGGGCTTTTCGCTCTTCAGCAACTGGCCCGTTTACCTCGCCTTTGGCCTCATCGTGCTGTTGGGAATGGCAATTTTCAAAAAAGTGACCCCACTGCGGGCGCTGGCAGGCAGCCTCAGCGCTTCTGTCGTTTTCTTCATCGTTTCCAACTTTTTTGTGTGGATGGAAGGCACCATGTACCCAATGAGCGCAGAAGGCCTGATGGCCTGTTATGTGGCCGCCATTCCGTTCTTCTGGAATACCCTCGCCGGCGACCTCTTTTTCGTCGCAATGATGTTCGGTGCTTTCGAAGCCATCCAGTACCGCTACCCTGCCCTGCGCATGCAAGTGGCTTGAAAGGTTGAGAGGAGTTTAGAGAAGTTGAGAGGGGTTTAGAGAAGTTTATGAATTCAGACAGGAAGATCCGGTTGGCGGGTCTTCCTGTTTGTTTTTCGTCGCAATGAAAAGCTGCTTGCCCATGAAAGAAAAACCAGAAAAGCTGGAAGAAGGAAAAGACTACACCCTTGAAAACGGCCTGCTGGTTTTCACGAAGGAGTACCTGCTGAAAAGGGGCTACTGCTGCCAGAGCGGCTGCCGGAATTGCCCCTATGGCTTCAAAAAATCAAAAACCGGAACCGATTAACGGTCCAAAAGTTTGCGAAGCGAGCCACCTGTTAGCGCGCCAAAACCTGCCAGCAGCCCACCCACCAGGCCTGTGACATAAGGCAGGTAAGCTCCGTCGGTTTTGAACAATTCTCCCAGCATGGATGAAAGTTGCTGAGCGTTTTCCCGGTCGATCCACCAGGCGAGGCCTCCCCAGAGCAAAAAGCCGCCCAGGAAGGAAGCCGCAAAACCCGAAAGCAGCCATTTGTATTTGAAAAAGAGGCCCGCCACAAACCCGGCCACGGCGATGGCCCAAAAAGGCATGAACTGGTGACAGAGGTATCCGAGTATGATGGTTGCAATGAGTTGCAAAAGGATGTTGCGCATGTCGTTTTGTTTTGGTGCTAATCAATTAAAACTGATCTCGAAAAGTTTCCTGCCGTCGAGGTCTTCGATCTTCTTTGCGAAGAGCAGGGATTCGTATTCGCCGTTGAGCCATTTCTCCAGTCCGGTTTTGTAAAACGGGCTGCCGGGATTGCCACTCTGCCCACCGGGAAAAACACCCCAGGCCTGCACATTGCCGGGCTCCAACGAGACGACCATCCTCCAGGAAGGGCCATGTGATTCGGATATTGCGTTGGGGGCCTGCTTGTAACCACCCACTTTCAGGTTCATGGCAGAGAAGGCCGGAATCTGCGCCAGGTGCATGATGGAAGTGCCTTTTTTGGAGGCCCAGTTGAAATCGGGATCCATCAGCTTGTCTTCCAATTCCTCAACGGTTTTTTTGAAGGCTGAGGTCACTATGTCAGCAGCGGTTTCTGTCTTGTCGGTAGAGCTTTTGTCGTCGAAAAACTCATCGGCCGGGTTTTCTTCCAACATTTGAATCAGCAGCCAGTCCTCCGGCCACATCATGGGGCGCTCGCTGGAGCTGGCGGCGCTCACTTCATCGAAGGTGCCCCTGTAAGTGTTCCCGAACCAGGCTTCAAAAACGACGGGCTCCACCTTTTCAGCATCGAAGCTGTAGTCCCAGGATTTCATTTTTTCCAGCAATCGCAGTCCTCGTTGATCCAGCTGCGACTCATCGGTATTGAACAACATCACCGGCAAAGCCTCGATGGCCTGCAGACTGTGGTTGTCATTTTGCAGCCCCATCAGGTCCTCTTTGCTGATTTGGTCTAACTTAGACAAGCGCATGTTGATATACCTGCCCCTGAAATCGTCAAAATGCACACTGTGGTAATAGTAGGGGTAGGTGGGATCCGTGGAGTGCTGGTTGGCGGAAGAGACAAATCCCTGCTCCGGATTTTTCACACGGGCACGGTGCTCATAAGGGATCCAACCGTGCCAGGCATTTGCCGTTGAAGAGCCGTCTTGCACGAAACGCCCCTGCTCATAGGTCTTGATGGGATAAGTGCCGTTCACGGTGATGGCGATGTCCCCCTCGGTGCTTGCGAAGACGAAGTTTTGAGCCGGGTAACTGTAATTGCTCAGGGCATCGTAATAATCTTCGTAATTCCTGGCCTTCATCAAACCGAAGAAGGTCATCATCTCCGTCGGAAACGGGGTTTCATGGCCTATCCAGTGCATGGCCATGCCGCTCCAGGGCCGGCTGCCGTCGTCGTAAACAACGGGGCCCCAGTAAGTCCAGCGCACTGTGTCCAAAACCGGCTCATCCATGCCCTTCACCTGGTATTTTTCCACCACCAGGTCTGCCTGATGGATCTTGCCATCGAGGTAATAGGCCGTCTTGCTGTCGTCGGTCCATTTGATTTCATACCAGTCGTTGGCATCCTGCCCCACGTTGGTCTCGCCCCAGGCGATGTACTCGTTGAAACCGATCAGCACACCCGGAAATCCGGGAACTGTTACGCCATACGCATTTAGTTCGTTGGTGTGTATCTGCGTTTCAAACCAGATAGAGGGGAGGGTCAAACGAAGATGCGGGTCGTTGCAAAGGATGGGATGGCCGGTGGCAGTCTTGCTGCCACTTACCGCCCAGTTATTGCTGCCTTCCAGCATGGTGGAAGTGTCACCCACCTGCATATCAATGAAGCCGATGGCCTCCGTAGCAGTGGCAACCCGGCTGGTGTCAACTGGCAGGGGTTCAAAATCCCATGGAGTGCCAGCGGGAATTACAGGTGATTGTTTTGGATTGTAAAGGGGATACAGTTTGTCAAAAACCTCCCGCCCGAATTGTTGCAGGGCATTGGTAGCCTCCACATCATCTTCTCCGAAACAGAGGGTTTTGTCCATGTATTTTTTGACGAGGGCCGTTTTCATCACCGACCACTTCTCGGGCTTGTAATTCAGCAGTTTGAACTCGATGGGGTAATCGCAAACGCAGAGCTGATCGATGTAGGCGTTCACGCCATCGGCGTAAGCTTGCAGCACCTCCATGATTTCCGGTGCCTGCTTCCAGGACTCCACAGCCTTTCGGGCGCCATAGACCATGCCCTGACGGCGGGTCAGCTTGTCGGTTTCCAAGGTGCGCTCACCCAGCACCTCCGACAGCCTTCCTGAGGACAGCCGGGAAACCAGGTCCATCTGAAACAACCGGTATTTGGCGGTGACGAAACCCTGGGCAAAAGCAGCATCGGCCATATTGTCGGCGAAGATGTGTGGCACCAGGCGGTCGTCCATCACCACCTTGACGCTGCCTTTCAGGTTGGCTATCTCGATGTTTTGCGAAGCGAAACCGTCTTGCGGCTCGGCATTGCGCCAGAAGCCGTCGAAAGGACTGAAAAAACTGCCCAGCGGTGGCAAGGTTGATTTTTTCGAAGAGCCATCGTCAGCGTCGCTGCCAATGGTTTGCGGAACTGACAACAGGTATATCAGGCCCAGTGTCAGGCCCAGTGAGAGGATAAACTTGAGTGCATTCATCAGTTGCTGAATTGGAACGTGTGGTGGTGAACTATTTCTCGAGGGGTTCTCCAAAAGAGACCTGTATTTCAGGGGCTAATTTTACGGAGATTCTCACAACCAAAGGGTTTTTGAGCGGAAGATTTGTCCGTTGGTACATAGCCAGGGTGGCTTTCATTGTGGAATAGACCAAAAAAGTGGAGGTTTGAGAACGCCATTGGGCACACAATTGATCCAGCCGCTCCAGCGGAAACTCATTGTAATCCGCATGCATTTCGAAAGTCAAGGTGGGATTGATGGAAGCTTCCAGCGAAAAGAATTCGAGCCGGAGTCCCTGATCGGCAAGTTTCGGAATGATATTAACCCATTCTTCAATGGCCTGGCGGGCCTTTTCTTTGGCGGATTCTCCCAGGTTGGTGGCCTGGTCCTTTACGGCCTCTTTGGCCTGGTGAAAAGTTTGGAAGAGTTTGTCCATTAAGTGGTCCATGCTACCGGTTTTGATGATCAGTTAGAGGCCGTAAGTTCATCAAAAAGGTAGTGAAACAACACTTTTTCGTCGGTATAAATGTCGGCTGTGCCTGAAAGCTGGTAGTTGAATTCCAATTCTTTGCCCGTAGAGGTTCGTAGCCCTTCGGGCAATGCCACTTCGACAAAGTACTCACCGCCCTGCGGCAATAGGTTTATTTTTTCCACCACTCCTCTCACAAAACCGAATTCCGATGCCGGATAGCGGTCAAATTGCAAGACCACCCGCTGCCCTTCCTTCACCTTGCCGCTGCCTTTGCTGCTGATGGTGACCTGCGCCAGAAAGTTGAGCTGCTCACTGTTCGGAAAGACCACAGCCAGCTCTTGTCCTTTGTTCACGAAGGTGTTTTCCCGAAGGGAAGAATACAGGTAAACTTTTCCGGCCAGTGGAGACAACACCAGATGCCTTGCCTTCCAGTCTTCGATGGCAGAACGCAGCGAGGTCAGTTCCTCCTGAAACCGCAGCAAGCGGGATTGGACACCTTCCTGCTGCCGGAAGCTGGATTCCAGCTGATTGGCCTTCTGATCCATCAGGTCGCGTTGCACCCGCTGCTTTTCCAGCAACAGTTGCTCCCGCTGTTTTTCCAGAAGGTCGATCTCTTTTTTGGCATCGAGTTGCTCCTGTGCATACACTTCGTTGGATGTCTTTTCGAGGCTTTGCTTCGCCAAATGAAATTTTCGCCAGAGGGAGTCTATTTTCCGCTGGTTGTCTTCGAGCCTTTTGTTGAGGAACTGAAGAGAACTCCGCAGATTGGCAGCTTTTCCGGACATGGCTCCGGAGACGCCTGCATAGCCGGCATTGTCGATTGCCTCGGGCAGCAGGCTGACGGCATTGACGAAATTGGAGTAAGCCACATCCAGTTCGCCGACGCTGAGGTCCATGTTGGGCCGGTAGGCCTGAATGTCGGCCAATTCAAAGTTGCTGAGCCTGGCCACATCCTTCTCCAGTTGCATCACATCGTCCACATTAGCTGTGGTAGCATAAACGGCCAGCAAGTCCCCTTTCTCCACGGCCTGGCGGTCGGTAACCAGCACCCTGGCAATGTACCCCTCGGCCGGTGCAATGACCGACACAGGAGGCTCTGTGGTGGTCAGCGTCATGTTGCCCCGCACCGATTCCGGAATGGTGACGATGTAGCCGGCGGCCATGAAAAGCACCACGAGCGCAATCAGGATGGCAGTTCCCCAGGTGAGCAAACGCCAGGGGCGGCTGTCCAGGAGGTCGCTTACTTCAGTGCTTAATATGTCATCTTTGCGTCCGCTCATTTACGCTTTGGTTAATTGCCAAAAAAGTCGAAACCCATGAAGCCATTGGGCACCTCCTTCCCTCCTCCGCTGATGCTGCGGCCGGGCAAGATGCTCTGAAGGTTCTCCGGCATCGGTATGTAGTTGAACTTGAAACTGTTATCGAACATTCTGTTGGAGAAAATGACCACCGTCTTGTCTTTGTACGCTTCGACGATTGCTTTCAGGATGTGTTCTTCAGCAATGCTGTCGAGGTCGTTTGTCGGTTCGTCCAGGAAGAGGAATTCGGGCTGTTTGTAAAGCGCCCTTGCAATGAGGATGCACTGGCGCTGACCACGGCTGAGGCCGACACCCCCCTCTCCCACTTTCGTCTGAAATCCATCTTTGAAGCGGTCGATGAAAGAAAGCACGCCCGCTATTCTGGAGGCGTTGAACAAGCGTTCGCCATTGATTTCATCCTCGCCTATGGCAATGTTGCGGGCAATGGAAGCCGAAAAGATGTGGCCGTCCTGTGGCACAACGCCGCATTTTTCCAGCCAGGCCGTCTGAACGATATCGCTGAGGGGTACGCCTCCAATTTTGATGACCCCTTCCACCGGCTCCTGGCTTCCGAGCAGCAGGCTCAGCAAGGTGGTTTTGCCACAGCCGCTTTTTCCGACGAAGCAGTTCACCTGCCCCGGCACAATCTCAAAATCGAAATAGCGGAACACCCAGGAAGCGTCTTCCTCATCGTAACGGAAGGAAACCCCTTCGCCCGAGATTCCTGCCTGGGGTGGCACCACATCGATGGTGCCTTTGTCGTCAATCTCCTGGCTGTTGCGGATGAAATCCATCCGTGAGAGCAGGGACTTAACATCCTGCCAGTCGAGGAAGTAATCGATGATTTGACGCACAGGCGTGCCCACCTGCGTAAGGATGAAAAGGATGGCCACCAGCGCCCCGATGGAAATTTGACCGGTGGTGACGGAAACCAGGGAGAGGTAGATAATGAGAATGTTTCTGATTTCACCGATGATGTTGGACCAATCGGTGGTGCGTTGGTAACTGTTTTGCCATTCGCTGGAGAGTTTGTTGAGGCGCACTTCTGAGCGCTCCCAGTTCCAGCGGTATGCCAGCTCTGCATTGCTGAGCCGGATGGCCTGGATGCCCCTGAGCAGCTCGTTGAGCAGGTGAAAATGGGAGGCCGCCTGCTCCAGCCGATGGTAATTGATCTGCTGCCTTTTACGAAGCAACAACAAAGTGGTACCAACCTGCAAAGCCGTTGCGACAGCGAAGACAATCAAAACTTTCCAGCTGAACAGCGCCATCACCGCCGCATAGATCACCAGCAACAGTCCCGCATAGAAAACAGAAACCAGATCCTGGGTCATGAAGCGCTGCAACCGGGTGTTGTCGTACAGCAATTGGATGATATCATCCGCCCGCCGGGAATGGAAGAAGCTCAAAGGGAGGCGGAGGATCTTGCGCATGAAATCAACCAGCATTTGCAAGTTGACGCGGCGGCCTATGAAAGACAAAATGGAGTTCTTGAAGAAATCAAGTCCGGCTTTGATGAGGTACAGCACCAACCAGATGGCCATGACCTTGAGCAACACCTCTGGCGCCTGACTCTCCACCCCTTTGTCGACCATCGTTTTGAAGAGAAAGGGGAAAAGGAACATCAAAAACAAAGAAGCCAGCAGGCTGAGTGCTACCAATGTAATCAAGCCTTTGTAGCTAAAGAATTTCCTGAAGAGCTCTTTGGCGCTCACCGCTTCTACCTGTTCCTCGGCCTGGGAATAAAATTTGGCGGTGGGCTCCATGAGCAGGATCACGCCTTTTTCGTCCCTGTCGGCTTCTCCTGTCCATCCTTCGGCAAAGGCTTCTACGGGCAAGGTGATCATATCTTCTGCAGCCGGGTCGGCAACGGTGACGTGCTTGTCCGTTGCTTCTACTACCACAACGAAATGGTTGCCCCGCCAGTGGGCTATACCCGGCAGCGGGATGTCATCGAGCAATTCGTTGTAGCTCAGTCTGGCACCTACCGTGTGCATGCCAATGGCCTCGGCAGCCTCGCTGATTCCCAATAAGGTGGCACCGCTCTGACTCTGGTGCGCCAGGCTCATCAACTTTTCGATGTGAAAATGCCGGCCGTAGTACCTGGCAATCATCTGCAAGCATACGGCCCCGCACTCCTTGGCCAGCTTCTGTTTGAGATGTGGAAATTTCTTTGACATTCAAAAAGGGTTACGCACTGCTCTTGTCTGAGTTGCAGCAATGCAAACTTTACAGCCACAAGGGCCATTCCCTTCTGTTGCGTGAAATTGTTTGAAAAGTTTTCTCGTATGCCGGCTTACAGCCTAACCCCGCCCTGACAGACAAGCTGCCATCGGTGGGATGCTATCGTTTTCTCAATTCGCTAAAGAGCGTTCAATACGCTTAGCAATTCTAATTGGGTGAACGGAATACGTGTGTTTGAGATGCGGTGTTTATCTCCGGGTGAGCAAAAATAGTCGTTTCAGCGAATAATTGATGAGCGCACTGCAAAAAGTGGCCTCAGTGGTTAAGAGGGGTTGAGAGAAGTTTAGAGAGGTTTAGAGAGGTTGTGCCAGAACGCCTCTAAACCAAGGTTATAGGCTCCCGATACTCGGGACAGGCTAACCTCAACCTCTCTCATCCAACAATACTTGCAGGCAACTCATTGATCAGTTCGCCGTACTGAACAGCAATTTGCTCAGCTGAACCAGTTCGGGGAAAGCAATCACCAGGGCCATCAGCACCAATTGCATTGCGACGAAAGGCATGATACCCCGGTAAAGGTGGCCGGTGGTGATATTCGGCGGTGCAACTCCCTTCAGGTAAAACAGTGAAAATCCAAATGGAGGCGTCAGGAAAGACGTCTGCAGGTTCAAACCAATCAGAACGCCAAGCCACAGCAAATCCACTTCGTATTTGATGAAAATGGGTACGACTACGGGGACAATGATGAAGATGATCTCGATAAAGTCAATAAAAAAGCCGGCAACGAACATCACTGCCATTACCAGGAAGAGAAACATGGCGGGTGAGAGGTTGGAAGTCTCGATGAGTTCCACCAGGTAGCGGTCACCTCCCATTTCCCTGAATACCATTGAAAAGGTGGTTGCTCCCAGCAAAATGACGAACACCATGCAGGTGAGTTTGGTAGTTTCCTGGCAGACTTCCTCCAAGATCCTCCGGTTGAACTTGTTGCGGAAGGCAGCCAGGATTGCCGCTCCCATGGCGCCAACAGCCGCAGCTTCGGTGGGTGTGGCCCAGCCCAGAAAGATGCTGCCCAACACCGCAAGGATGAGTAAGAGCGGCATTACAAGGGCGTTGAGCACTTTCAAAAGGAAATTGCCTTCCCTGAATTTTTTGAACTCCTCTTCAGGAATGGCAGGCGCTTTATCAGGCTTCAGTTGAGCGAAGATCAGGATGTAAACGATGTAGGCAAGCACCAGCACCAGCCCCGGAATGACGGCCCCGGCAAAGAGGTCGCCGATGTTGATGTTCATGATGCTGCCAAGCAAAACCAGGGCAACGGAAGGCGGAATGATCTGCCCCAGGGTTCCCGAAGCGGCAATGGAGCCTGTAGCCAGTTCAGGAGAATAGCCCCGCTTCAGCATGGTGGGCAGGCTGATGAATCCCATGGTAACCACCGTTGCACCCACAATGCCGGTTGAAGCAGCCAGCAGGGCTCCCACGATCACTACGGAAATGGCCAGCCCGCCACGCACTTTTCCGAAGAGCATGGCCATGGTTTCCAGCAGCCTTTCTGCCAGCCCGGACCGCTCCAGCATGATACCCATGAAAATGAAAAGGGGCACAGCGATGAGGTTGTAATTGGTGAGCACCCCCATGAACCTGGAAGGCAGCGCTTCAAATGAGCTGGTATCCAAAAAACACAATCCGTAAATCACCGAAAGCCCGCCCAGCGTGAATGCCACAGGGTATCCATACAGAATGAGTATGAAAACGCTTGCGAACAATATCAAGGCAATCAGCTCTGTCTCCATGGTTATTCTTCAGCTGGTGATTCAGTTTTTGCTTCAATTTGACGTCCATTTCCGCGCATGGCCAGCCAGGCCTTGTACATCAGCGACAGGCCTTGCAGCAGCAGCATGAAAATGGCAATGGGTACGGCAAATTTGATCAGGTACCGGGCCGGCAATCCGCCGGGCTCGGAGGCTCCTTCATTCATGGCCAGTGACTGGGCTGCGTAATCAAATGCGTAAATCAGGACGATGATGCTCCATGGAAGCAGAAAGATGAGGCTTCCAAAGAAATCCACCTGCCCCTGTTCCTTCGTTTCAAACTTGTCGTAAAACAAATCCACCCGCACATGCCTGTTGTGCTTCAGCGTATAACCTGCAGCCAGTAAGAAGATGAGCGCAAAGAGGTGCCATTCCAGGTCCATGATCCAGATGCGGGAGAAATTGAACAGCTTCCGGGCCACCACATCAAAACAGACGATCAACACCAGCGGCAATAAGAGCCAGGAGGCTGCTTTGCCCAGCCACTCGTTCATCTGATCGATCATTCTGACAATTGCTTTCATAAATTTCACCTGTGCCGCTAAGAACATGAATTTTCAGCATTTTCCAAATGGCACCAACAGAAAGAGGGGCCACCAACATGTGGTAGCCCCTCTCTCATCGCAAGTCCTCTACATTTACATCTTGAAATAGGACTCAGTGTTTTCTACTCCATTCTTCACATTGTCGAGTCTGGTGGTGAATTCTTTTACCAGGTCAAAATTCTCCTGACGGGCAAAGATCTCTTTCAAGGCGATCAAGGTATTGGTGTCGTTCGGATTGATGGACTCCGCCTTTTTGAAGTAAGGCAGTGCTTCATTCATCAATTCATTGCTCTTTTCCACCAGTTCATTGTACTTCTTGGTTTCGGAGAGCGGCAGTTCGTTGGCCTGCTTCACCAAAATCACGGCTTTGTTGTAGTACATGGAGCCAATGCTGTACAAAGCATCGAACTGTTTCGGGTTCAATTCAAGCGACTTATTGAAGTATTTCAAAGCATCGTTGAAATACTTACCGGCAAGCTCGGTATCTCCGTTGGTTTCAAACTCCTGCTGGAAGAGGTTCATGTAAACATTACCGAGGGCACTGTAAACGGAAGGGTTGTCCGGTTCACGTTCGGTGGCCTCTATCAGCTTGATCTCCAGCACATCAAACTTCTCTTGCTTGATGTAGTAGTTGATTTCGGCAAACAGGATTTCGGTATTGTCGGGAAACATTTTGCGTCCTTTTTCAAGGACTTCGAGTGCATTGGGATCGCCTTCTTCATTCAGCAAATTGAAATACTGGGCATAAACGGTTGCCTCCTGGGTACCTGCATCGTAGAGTTGCTTGTAGTATTTCTTTGCGGATTCCTTGTCTCCTGAAAGCTGAGCGCAGAATGCCATGACGAATACGTGGTTATCTAATTCTTCGTCATTGACTACAGGATCTTTTCCTTGCTCCTTCAGGAAATTGTTCACCGTGTAAACCAGCTCCAGGGCTTTGAAAGCCTCTCCATATTTCTTTTGCTGAATATAAGAGTTGGCAAAAATGTTAAGTTTGGAGGCTGCTGAAGCAAGTCCTTTCAAGGCATCTTTGAACTCATACTTCTTTTGAGCGAGTTCGTAAGCCTTTTGAAAAGATTCTACAGCTGTAAAGGCAGATTCAGGATGGGCAGGAACATGCGTCTGGTCAATGATAAGTTGATTGAAGTCAACCGAAGCAAGTGCATCATAAATTTCACCGCGGGTATTCCAGGTTTTGAAAGACCCATTGGTTTCAGGTGAGTTAGCTGCAATTTCAATTAATTCCAGCGCCTCATCCAGCTTGGCTTTGTTCGAACTTGGATCGAGGTTGTAGCTGCTCAATGCCTTGCCGGCTTTTGACAGTGCTTTGGATGGCTCAATCTGTGCATTGAGCGCCATGACCACCATCACGAAAGATAAAAGGGTGACAACAAGTTTTTTCATGTCGAATTGATTTTAGTGATTTCAAGGTTGATGGGCCTGTCAGTATTTTCCGGACAAACCGCTAATCTGACGGCCGACACCCTGAAATGGCATCAATGGAAATGTTAAGATTCTAGTTCAAGGGGAAATTAAGGCGTCAAGCCTCAGCATCATCCCCGGTTGATTCCTCATTTTCGTTCTGAGCATCCTCACCGATTTCTGCGCCTTCACCTTCCTCCACATCGTTCTCTTCATCCTCATCGTAAGGCAATACGGTGACGTCGGCAATTTCATCTTTGTCATCAACACGGATGACCCTGACACCTTGCGTAGCCCTTCCCATCACCCGGATATCGCTAACCGCAATGCGAATCACGATGCCGGCTTTGGTGGTAATCATCAGGTTATCATCCTCCCTGACTGCTTTAATGGCGAGGAGCGCTCCTGTTTTATCGGTTATTTCGAGGGTCTTCACCCCTTTGCCGCCACGCTTTGTGAGGCGGTAATCTTCAACCAGTGAACGTTTGCCTGTACCGTTTTCGGAAATTGCAAGGATGGTCAATTCTTCGTTGCCAACCTCCACACAGGCCATTCCGACCACAGCATCGTCAGGGCCTTGCAGCGTCATTCCCCTCACACCGGCAGCAGTTCGACCCATCGGTCTGACATCTTTTTCGTGGAACCGCACGGCGTAGCCCCTTCTGGAACCGAGGAAGATTTCATTGTTCCCGTTGGTCAGCCTGGCTTCCAGCAATTGGTCACCTTCGTTGATGGTGATGGCATTGATACCATTGGAACGCGGGCGTGAGAAAGCCTCCAGGGCGGTTTTCTTCACCATGCCATTCTTCGTGCAAAACATGATGTAGTTGGAGTTGAGGAAATCCTCGTCTTTCAAGTCCTGCACAATGATGTAGGCTTTCACCTTGTCCTCAGGCGGAATGGACACCACATTCTGGATGAATCGGCCGCCAGAATTTCTGGTGCCTTCCGGAATTTCGTAAACCCGCAGCCAGTGACAACGGCCTTGTTCTGTAAAGAGAAGCAGGTAGTTGTGGTTGCTGGCAATGAACATGTGTTCCACAAAATCCTCCTGCTTGGTCTTGCTGCCACGGGAGCCCCTGCCGCCTCTGTTCTGAAGACGGTATTCGGAAACAGGGGTCCGCTTGATGTACCCAGAGTGGGAAATGGTCACTACGACTGTTTCGTCGGCAATGATGTCCTCGATGTTGATGTCACCTTCTTCAAAGGTGATTTCAGTACGGCGTTCATCACCATACTTTTCTTTCACCTCCAGCAATTCGTCTTTTACAATCTGGCGCTGCAATTCAACGCTGGCAAGAACGGATTTGTAATACTCAATCTTCTTCATCAACTCATCGTACTCCTCTTTCACCTTTTCACGCTCGAGTCCGGTGAGTTTCTGGAGGCGCATGTCCAGGATGGCCCTCGCCTGAAGTTCTGAAAGTTCGAAGCGCTCCATCAATCCATTCCTTGCCTCTTCCACGGTGGCGGAGGCCCGGATGAGGGCGATGACTTCATCGAGGTTGTCCAGTGCGATGAGCAAGCCTTCCAGGATGTGGGCTCTCTCTTCTGCCTTCCGCAATTCGTATTTCGTTCTGCGAACGACGACCTCGATCCTGAATTTAATGAACTCCTCGATGAGCTGCTTCAGGTTGAGCAAGCGTGGCCGGCCGTTGACCAGGGCAACGTTGTTCACCCCATAAGCTGTTTGCAAAGGGGTGAGCTTGTAAAGGTAGTTGAGCACGATGCTGGCCATGGCATCCCGCTTCACCTCTACCACGATGCGGAGGCCCTGGCGGTCTGATTCGTCCCTTACATCGGCAATGCCTTCAATTTTCTTTTCATTGGCCAATTCGGCGATTTTCATCACCAGGGTGGCTTTGTTGACCTGGTAGGGAATTTCCGAGATGATGATTCGCTCACGGCCATTGTCCCTTTCTTCTA
The DNA here is from genome assembly GCA_002698985.1 of Saprospirales bacterium. Lineage (GTDB taxonomy): Bacteria > Bacteroidota > Bacteroidia > Chitinophagales > Saprospiraceae > UBA6168. The sequence continues at coordinate 33,111 of PAAY01000022.1, forward strand.
TTTCTGCCCTACCTCTTACGACAATCCTTCCGCGGCCGGTTTCAAAGGCCTGGCGTACACCGGAATAACCGTAAATGATTCCGCCGGTAGGAAAATCCGGGGCTTTGATGTACTGCATCAGCTCTTCGATCGTGATCTCCGGATTGTCAATGGTGGCTGTGATACCATCTACCACCTCGCTGAGGTTGTGGGGCAGGATATTGGTTGCCATGCCGACTGCAATACCCGAGGCACCATTGATGAGCAAATTGGGCAGGCGTGCCGGCAGAACGGTGGGCTCTTTGAGTGAATCGTCAAAGTTCAGGGTAAAATCAACGGTATCCTTGTCGATATCGGTGAGCATCTCCTCAGTGATGCGCTGCAACCTTGCCTCGGTATATCGCATGGCAGCCGGGCTGTCACCGTCCATAGAGCCAAAGTTACCCTGGCCTTCAACCAGGGGATATCTCAATGACCACTCCTGGGCCATTCTGACCATCGTGTCGTAAACGGAGGAATCGCCGTGGGGGTGGTATTTACCCAAAACTTCACCGACGATACGGGCGGATTTCTTGTAAGGTTTGTTGTATTGGAGCCCCAATTCGTGCATGCCATAAAGGACGCGGCGGTGCACAGGCTTCAAACCATCCCTGACATCCGGCAAGGCTCTTGAAACGATGACCGACATCGAATAATCGATGTAGGCTGACTTCATCTCATCCTCGATATTGATAGGGATGATTCTTTGTGTTGAATCCATCTATTTTAAAGTTGTTTTTGTGTAAACACAGGCAATCTCAAAACGGCCACAAAAGTACGAAAAAGGCCCCGATGCCGCTTGATTTACAGCATGCAATCACAGACTAATTTTCCACAATTTTTGAGGAAATGAATACCGGTGGAACCCTGCCGGCAATATGGGGGAACGATTCACTCCGAAGGGGACTTTTGAGCAAACATTGCCAGAAGATCAGTCAGCCGCTTTCGCAGGTCTTTGCGGTCCACGATGAAATCCAGGAAACCGTGTTCCAGCAAGAATTCAGAAGTCTGAAATCCTTCCGGTAGGTCACGCTTGATGGTTTCCTTGATCACCCGTGGGCCGGCAAACCCGATCAGTGCTTCCGGCTCGGCAAAATTCAAATCCCCGAGCATGGCGTAGGACGCCGTCACCCCGCCGGTAGTGGGATCGGTCATCAATGAGAAGTAAGGAATCCGCGCTTTGGCCAACAAGGTGAGCTTGGCGGAGGTCTTGGCCATTTGCATCAATGAGAATGCGGCTTCCATCATCCTGGCCCCACCCGACTTTGAAATGATCAGCAAAGGGGTATTGGTTTCGAGGCAATGGTCTATGGCCTTGGCAATCTTTTCACCCACTACAACCCCCATCGAACCTCCGATGAAGTTGAAATCCATGCAGCAGACAACAAGTGGATGGCCTTCTATTTTACCGCTGGCAACCCGGATGGCATCCAGGAGTCCGGTCTTCTGGTGTTGTTCCGACAAGCGCTCTTTGTAGGGCTTCATGTCAGAAAACTCGAGAACATCCCGGGAGATCATGTTGCCGAACAGTTCTTCGTACTCATTTTCGAACAGAATCTCAAAATACTCTGCAGAACCAATCCTGATATGGTAATTGCACTTGGGGCATTTGTAGAAATTGGCTTTAATCTCCTTGCTGGTGCTGAGATCGCCACAACGCTTGCATTTATACCACAAACCGTCCGGAGCTTCTTTCTTGTACTTCGTAGCGGTTTGAATACCCTCCTTTAATCTCTTGAACCAACCCATATAAAATTGATAAAATGGAGCAATGTACCCACCTGGGCGTTTGCGCCCGCAAAGTTAGCAATAGTGTTCGGATTCACCGGACATGGAAGATTTTTTAGGCAACTTCCTGATAACGGAATGCTTTCACCGTGTTGACGAAGGTTTTGACGCCATCCAGCGGCGTATCCGGATAAACCCCGTGCCCCAGGTTGGCTATGTGGTGCTGCCCGAAGCTGCGAATCATCTTCCACGTTTCAGCTTCGATGGTCTTCGCATCGGCATAGAGCGTGCACGGATCCAGGTTCCCCTGGAGCACTTTGTCAGGCCCGGCAATGGATCTTGCCCAGGAAGGTTCCATGGTCCAGTCCATCCCAAGTGCATTTGCCGGCAGGCGAGCCAACTCATCAAAGGCAAACCAGGCATCTTTTGCGAAGATGATTACCGGTACATCGGTGATCGCTTCACAAATCCTTTTCAGATAAGGGATGCAAAACTCCCGGTACAAGTCTGCTGAAAGCACCCCGGCCCATGAGTCAAACACCTGGATGGCATCCACCCCGGCCTCAACCTTATTCTGAAGATAGGCGATGATGGTAGTGGTAATTTTATCGAGGGCTTTATGAGCGAGGGCGGGATCTGCATAAAGCAGGCGCCTGGCTTTTGAGAATGTCTTACTGCCACCCCCTTCCACCATGTACGCCAGCAATGTCCAGGGCGCACCGGCGAATCCTATGAGCGGCACCCTTCCCGACAGGCCTTTTTTTGTTTCAGCAATGGCATCGTAAACGTAAGTGAGCTGGTCGGCTGCCGGTTTTCCGAAGGAGAGCGCTTCAATATCGGCTGCTGTCTGGATGACCTTCGGAAAAGACGGGCCTTTCTTCTCGATCATTTCATAATCGAGCCCCATGGCTTCCGGTATGACCAGAATGTCTGAAAAGAGGATGGCGGCATCGACACCCAGTTCATCAACCGGCTGGATGGTCACTTCGGCAGCCAGTGTGGGTGTCGTCACCAGTTCTTTGAAGCCTGAGAGGCTGGCCCTGACCGAACGATATTGAGGAAGAATGCGGCCGGCCTGACGCATCAGCCACACCGGTGGGCGCTCACAGAGTTCCCCCCTGAGCGTTCTGAGCAAAATGTCATTTTGGATTTTCATGGCGCAATGTTACCAATGCACAGCCACCATGACAATGATGTGCCAGCTCATTTTACCCAGATTTTACAGTGACTTATTTTTTGGTGCCCTGCTTGGATGGCTTTATGATGTTGATCTTGCCCTTGTCTCCAAACACTTCACGGGATTTGGCATTGTAGGCCATGGCCGCTTCTTCCGGGGTGTCAAACATGCCAAGGTGGATGGATTTGCCATCGACTGAAATCACTGCCCGGTAGCGGTTGTACTCGCGGTAAACACCGGTGTACCCGGTCTTACTGGTTGTTTTCCGCTGCCGGCTGGCCACCGCTCTGGAGCGAAACATCAGGTTGTCGATCCGGCAGTCCAGCTTGTTGTTGTTTTTCGCACCTACCAGCTTTTCCTTTTTTGTTTTCTGATGGGCCAAAAACTTTTCCGCAATGACTTTGTGGAGGTAAATCGTTTCCGTCTTGTAACTGCCGGATGCCGTTCGCCAGGTCTTCTGGAATACGGCACAACCCGTGGAATGCTTGCGAAGGTTGTTGACCAGGTCAATTTGTTTGAAATACGGATCCGAGGTAAGCCACTCGTAAACGAAGTCGTCCACCAGGACGAAATCCTCTGAGTTCTTCAATTTGATCTTGTACAGCACGTCTCTCTGGGTTTAGGTCTCCCCAACAGACACATATCCATGTGTAATAGCTAATAAGTGCAGGAAATGCACCTGTCAGGTTAAATTCTCAAAAGCGTTTTGATAGAGGATTCCAATAATCCCAACTCCTAATGTGAAAATGAATCCTGGAAAAGAGTGGGTATTGGAGCGTTTTTTACGGTGTGAAGATAAACGCTCTGTTTGAATTAACCAAACCAGTAATACACAAGAATTTCTATTGCATTGTTCAACAATACATCTACAAGATCAGGTCATGAATCCACTTCAAAAAGTCATTAAAGATTGGAGTTGCATGAAAGTATCGTTGGCTGGGAGACCTACCTGCCTGGCAGGCAGGGCGGTAATAGGCGTTCGGGCTAAACCCCTCTAAACCCCTCTAAACCCCTCTAAACGAATGAGGGCACTTTTTGCCCCGATGCTGATCCCGAATCCCGAAATCCTTCGGGATCGGTATATCGGCACGGGGCACTCAGTTCATCAGTTCCTCAGACCACTTTGTCGGCACAGGAGGAACTTGCAAACGCATCCGGCTTGGCTTTGAAGACGAAGCCCATGCTGAGGATGTAGCCCATTGCCTCTCGCAGTGCAGCGTTTGAACGGAATGTGGGATCGGTATTGATATCGGCGTGAACCTCCAGTTCGACCCCATACCGATCGAGCAAATTGCAAAGGGCATAAGCCACTTCCACAGATTTTGCCACCTCGGTGATCATTCGCTCCTTGAGACTCATTTTCTGCTCCGTACGGGAGTTGGAGATGTACATGAACCCACCTTTTTGTTCCCGAAGGAAAACGATCACAGTGGCAAATTCGATGACCCCTCCCCTGACTTGGGAGTCGGAGCCGATACAGACTTTCAACCTGTAACCTTTGGAAGTTTCCCGGATGATCGTTTCTTCGACAGCTTCAAGAATGGGTTGCTCTATTCGCTGTCCGCTTAGTTTGCGCCATTTCATGGGTTAGAAATTTTGACAGCGAATATAGCAGGCAAATCGTCAAGTTATATTTTGGATGAAAGAATTTCCCGGAAATTAACAGGTGATTTACACGGCAAGCACCTGCATAAGTGTGGCCAGTCTGCTGATTCGTCAAACAGAATTTGGCGGAACTATTTGAAACGGATGGCTTTTACCGGGCTGATTTTGGTAACCAGCCATGAGGGGAGCAGCAAGAATACCAGGGTAACCACCATCACCCCGAGATTGAGGAACAAAACATGGAGGAAGTTCACTTCCACAGGAGCCACAGGCAGGTAATAATTGGCTTCGTTCAGCCTGATGATGCCGAAAGTCTCCTGCAACCAGCAAAAAACCAGCCCCAGCGCATTGCCCCAAAGCAGCCCGAGCACTATGATGTAGGCAGCATAGTAGAGGAAGATCTTTCTGATACTCCAGTCGGTTTGACCGAGGGCCTTCAAAATGCCCACCATGTTGGTTCGCTCCAGGATCAGGATCATCAAAGCTGTGATCATGTTGATGATTCCGACGATGAGCATGAGTACAATGATCACCACCTCATTGATATCCTGTAGGGCCAACCACTCAAAGATGGCGGGGAATTTTTCCCGGATGTTTTCGCAATAAAGATCAGCAGGTAGTTTTTCAAGGTAAATGTAATCTGTCAATACATCGAGGTCTGACAGGTCATCCACAAAGACCTCGAAGCCACCGACCTGAGTCTCATTCCATCCCAGCATTTCCTGCGTCCTGCGAATGTCAACAAGTGCAAATTTGAGGTCATACTCTTCTAGTCCGGTCTTGAAGATGCCTTCTACCACAAAAGCCCTGCGGAATACCTCACCATCTTTAACGAAGTTGAAGACCATTCTATCGCCAAGTTTGAGGCCCACCCTTTTGGCAGTTTGCTGGGATAGGACAATGCCCTTTGACGCTGCCGAATCTGGCAGGGAAAGCGGCTTCCCTTCAACGAGGTATTTTTCGAAGAAAGACCAGTCGAAGTCGGGGCCAATGCCTTTTAGCACAATGCCCTCTATTTGATTTTTCGTCTTAATGATGCCCGGTTTCAGGGCAAAAACCTGGATGTGCCGAACCCCACCTTTCGTAGATTCCTGAATTTCCCAAGGCAAGTCAACGCCCAACAGGCTGAAAGATTTAGTGTATGAAACGGGACCCAGATCTTCCAGGGAAGGGTAAAAATCCTGATGGATATCCACTGGCAAGGTTTCGCCGGTCGTGCGGTTGATCTGTGTACTCGTAATGTGGATATGACCCCAGAAACCGAAGATCTTTTCACCGATCTGGTGTTTAAAGCCGGAGATGACCGCCATTGCGACGATCATAACAGACAGGCTGAGCGCAACCGCAACTACAGCAATTCGGATGATCAGCCTGGAAAAGGACTTGCGTTCGGAAAAAGCAACCCGGGTGGCTATGAATCTTTCGAGGTTCATGGAGCAAAGATTCGAGAAAAAATTGAATGACAAAGCCCTCCGGCTCTTACCAGAGGGCTTTATTAAACTCAAATCTATCGATGTTTTAAATCAATGTATTGCTTAGTCAATTGTCATCTACCCTTCCTGCGTCGGTTTCCCAATGTTCCGGTGATCGCCAGATGGCTGACAGGAGCAGTTCACGCATAAACAGGAATTCCTTCGGCAAACGATCGTACATTTTGGAGAACAATTGCTCATGGTCAAGGATCTCCTGTTTCCAAGCCTCGGCATCAACAGCCATCAGGCTTTTGAATTTGTCGTATGGGTAATCCTCCAGGCCTTTCCAGTAAATGTCCCTGTGGCGGGGCATCCAGCCAATGGGGCTTTCCACGGCTCCGGCACGACCTCTCACACGGTCAACGATCCATTTCAACACCCGCATGTTCTCGCCAAAGCCCGGCCAGGCAAACTTGCCGTTTTCGTCTTTGCGGAACCAGTTGACACTGAAAATCCGTGGAGCATTCGGAAGGTCACGGCCAAACTGTAACCAGTGATTGAAGTAATCGGCAATGTGGTAGCCGAGGAAAGGAAGCATGGCGAATGGATCGCGGCGGATCTTTCCGAGCTGGCCAAATGCGGCGGCAGTCATTTCTGAGCCCATGGTGGCAGCCAGGTAAACGCCAAAGTTCCAGTTGAATGCCTGGTAAACCAGTGGTACCACCGTGCTGCGGCGACCACCGAAAATGAAGGCTTTCACAGGAACACCTTCCGGCTTCTCCCAGTCAGGATCGATGACCGGATTTTGATGGGCAGGTGCAGTAAAGCGTGCATTGGGGTGCGCAGCAGGCTTGCCCGAGGCAGGATCGTATGGCTGGCCTCTCCAGTCTGTCAATCCCTCAGGGATTTCTTCCGTCATGCCTTCCCACCATACATCACCATCTTTGGTAATGGCCACGTTGGTGAAAATGCAATTCTCCCGGATAGACGCCATGGCATTCGGGTTGGTCATTTCATTGGTGCCAGGAGCAACTCCAAAATAGCCTGCCTCTGGATTGATGGCGTACAGCTTACCATCGTCACCTTTGTGTATCCAGGCAATATCATCACCTACCGTTGTCACCTTCCAGCCGTCGAATGCTTTCGGCGGTATCAACATGGCGAAGTTGGTCTTGCCACAGGCGCTCGGGAAGGCGGCAGCCACATAAGTTTTCTCCCCTTCGGGATTTTCAACGCCCAAAATGAGCATGTGCTCAGCCAGCCAGTTTTCTTCTTTTCCCATCGTAGAGGCAATGCGCAAAGCCAGGCATTTCTTGCCCAAAAGGGCATTGCCTCCGTAACCGCTTCCGTAGGAAACAATCAGCCTTTCTTCCGGAAAATGGACGATGTACTTGTCCTTGATTTCAGGAGCACAAGGCCAGCTGACGTCTTTCTGACCGGGCTGAAGCGGGGCTCCAACGGAGTGGATACATTTTACGTAGTCATCGCTGTCGCCCAAAACATCGAGAACCTGCTGCCCCATACGGGTCATGATCTTCATGTTGACGACGACGTATTCCGAATCAGTAAGCTGAACGCCGATTTTTGACAAAGGAGAGCCAACAGGTCCCATGCAATAAGGAATCACATACATGGTGCGGCCTTTCATGCAGCCTTTGAGGCGTTTTTCGAGTTCGGCTTTCATTTCACGGGGCTCCATCCAGTTGTTGGTGGGGCCGGCATCCTCTTTGAGTCGAGAGCAGATAAAAGTCCGGTCTTCAACCCTTGCCACGTCACTGGGATCGCTGAATGCAGCGTAGCTGTTGGGGCGTTTTTCGGGGTTCAGCCGAATGAAAGTGCCTTTTTCTACAAGTTGGTTGCAAAGGGCATCGTACTCTTCATCTGAACCATCACACCAGTGGATACCCTCTGGCTGGAAATACTCAGCCATCCGGGTGACCCAGCTTTTGAGGTTTTCATGAGGAGAATCTGCTAAAGGGTGTTCTTTCAAATCTACGGCAGGTTGAAACATGGTTAAAAGAATTGGTTAGTAGTTGGTTAGGAACTTCGAAATGACAAATAGTGTGCGAAAAGGATTTTGGTCAAAAGGTAAGTCTGTGGAAGTGCAAGTTTGATTTTCGGGGCAAAAGTAAACCCTTCGCAAAAATAGCCCGCCCTCAAATGACAAAACTTACCCATTTTATTTCCGGCCGAAGGGCATACATTCTTCGCACATTTGCCGTGACATTCTGTTCCAAAACACAGATGCAGACATTATTAAAGCTGAATTCCTTGAAATCCTGAATCAACAAAGTCGTTCAAAACTCAATTATGGTAAAATCAGCTTCTCTTCGCAATTTATTGATGGCCTCCTTTGTTCTTTTGCTCTTCGCTGGATGCAGCGATATTGAAACCGTGGAAGTTTTTGATGACTCCGGTCGGGTTCTGGAGCGCTATTCCCAAAACAAGAAAACCGGCCTGAAAGAGGGAAAGTACGAGGCTTTCTTTCCCGATGGAACTTTGAAAGAAACCTGCTTCTACAAGAATGACACCCTGGATGGTAAACGAACCCTGTACTATGAAAACGGGCAGGTGGATGCCATCGAGAATTACAAAAACGGCAATTTCGAGGGCCTTTTTCAGAAGTACTTCCAGAATGGCCAGTTGTCCAACGAAGGGCAATACGTCAACAACGAAATGACCGGCATCTGGAAACGCTGGTACGACACCGGCGAACTCCGGGAAGAGGTCAACTTTGAACACAACCTGGAAAACGGCCCGTACAAGTTTTACCATAAAAACGGCCAGGTAAGCGTACAAGGCAGCTTCATCCAGGGCGACAACGACCACGGAGAAGTGCTCAAATACGACGAAAACGGCCAGCTGATTGAAAAGATGTATTGCCACTGGGGCGTTTGTGCCACCACCTGGACTTTGGCCGAAGGCGATATCAAAATCGATTCTGCAAGGATCAAAGACCTGGGCGAAAAAAACCGCTTCATCATCGAACGTGACTTACAGTAATGACATGAAACACCTCAACACCCTTCTGTTTTCTTTCTTCGCAATTCTGACAGCACCGGGCGTCTCACATGCCCAGATCAACGGCGGCAACCACGTTTTCGAATTCCTCAACCTGCCGCCATCGGCCAGGATCGCCTCCCTCGGTGGGCAACTGATCAGCGTTTCCGACGATGATGTGAACCTCGCCTTTGCCAACCCGGCACTTGCCAATGCCTCCATGCACCAGGCCCTGTCTTTCAGCCACCAGTTCATGCCTGCCGGCATCAACTCCGGTTATGCAGCTTTCGGCTACCACCTCGACAAATCCAACCTGACATTGCACGGCGGCCTCCGCTACATCGGCTACGGCACTTTCGACCTCACCGATGCCACCGATGAGGTCATCGGCACTTTCGATGCCGGGGAATACGCCCTGACCATCGGGGCGGGAAAACAACTCTATGAAAAGCTCTCCGTTGGTGCCAACATCCGGCTCATTTCCTCCCGTTTCGAAAGCTACAACTCCCTGGGCGTCACCGCAGATCTGGGAGCCCTTTACCAGGATACCGCCTCTCTCATGAGTTTCTCCCTGTTGCTGCGCAATGCCGGCACACAGTTGAGCAGTTATGCCGGCACTCGCCAGCCGGTACCCTTCGAAATGCTCGTCGGAATGTCCAAACGCCTCCGTCACATGCCCCTCCGGTTCTCTGTCACCTACCGTTACCTGGACCGCTGGAATGTGCTTTACGACGACCCCAACTCACAAGAGGACCTGTTCTTCTTCCCGGGTTCCGACAGTCAAAACAGCGGCAATGACAAAATCGACAACTTCGCCCGCCACCTCGTTTTCAGTGCTGAATTTCTCTTCGGCAAAAAAGACAACTTCCGGGTCCGCTTCGGCTACGATCACCTCAAAAGGAAGGAAATGTCGGTGAATAACCTCCGTTCGCTGGCCGGCTTCTCTTTCGGACTGGGCTTCCACATCAGCCGCTTCCGCATCGACTACAGCCGCACAGCCAACCACCTCGGCGCCGGCATCTCACACATCACCATCAGCACCAACCTAAAGCAGTTTACCCGACCGGCTGCTGGGATTGTTGAGTAGTTTAGGGTGTAGGGTGTAGGGTGTAGGGTTTGGGGAGCGCTAGTTCTGTCATTCCTCATTCCTCATTCCTCATTCCTCATCCCTACTCCCTCACAACCACCCACTTCAGCCCTTTCAAAACTTCTCCTTCTTCGCTGCGCAAAACCAGCCAGTAGCTGCCGGTGGGGGTGTTTTTTCCCGGTAAGTTTATTTCCTCGCTTCGCAAAACCAGGCGCTGCCAAAGCAGGCGGCCGTGGGTGTCGTGCAGGCTCAGAAGCAGGTGTTGGGGCCAGGGGCCACTCAGCTGAAGGCGGGCACCGGCACTGCCGGAGGGGTTGGGTACGATGAGGGCTTGCAGCTCTGCGGCTGATGGATTTTTGGTGGAAGTCAACAAAACTTCGAAGGTGAAGGTCACCGTGCAGCCCAGGGCATCGGTGATGGTGAGGCTGTACTCGCCTGCGGCAAGGCTGTCCACGCTGGCGGTGGTGGGGCCATGGCTCCACTGGTATTGGTAGGGCGCTGTGCCGCCGAAGGTGAGCTGTACCTCCACGGCGCCGTTGGGCTGGCCGGGGTTGGTGACGGGCTGCACCTCGGACAGAATCTCGATGGGCGGGTCTTCACTGACGATGTGGCTGGTGGTTTTGCTGCAACCATTTGCATCCACGACGGTGAGGCTGTAGCTGCCCGGGCCCACGGTGATGCTGCTGTCTGCCGGCGGGATGCCGGGCGTATTCCATTGATAGGTGTAGGGCGGTGTACCTCCCGAGGCTTGCGCAGCGAGGACGGTGGAATCACCGGGGCAGACCGTCGTTGCGCCAGCGATGGAAAGACTGAGCACCGGGGGCGCCTGCACCAGCACGCCGGTGGTGTCCTGGCAGCCCTTGACATCGGTGACGGTGACTGAGTACCAGCCGGGGGCCAGGTTTTCGATGGTCTGGAAGGTGCTGCTGTTGCTCCACAGGTAGCTGTACGGCGGGGTGCCACCGGTGGCCGTGGCGCTGGCCGAACCGGTGTTGCTGCCGGCGCAGTTCAGGCCCGTGGCGCTGGCCGTAGCGCTGAGCGAGTCGGGGGCGGGCAGGAAGAACGAGAGTTCGTCGGTGCAGCCCAGTGCATCGGTGACGGTGACGGAGTAGTTGCCGCCGGCCAGGTCGTTACGAAGGCTGTCGGCGCTGCCGTCGTTCCAAAGCCAGGTGAAGGGCCAGGTGCCGTCTTGCGGTGTGATGGCGGCGATGCCGTCGCCACTGTCGTGGCAACTGATGGGCTGGATGCTGATGCCGAGGGTGAGGTGCCCGCTGCTGCCGATTTCCACGCTGTCGGTGAGGGTGCAGCCGTTGGCATCGGTGAGGGTGACCGTGTGCAGGCCGGCGGGCAGGCCGGTGGTGGTGGCAGTGGTGTCGCCATTGCTCCAGAGGTAACTGTAGGGAGCCGTGCCGCCCTGCGGAATGATGCTGGCCGAGCCGGCAATGCCGGGGCAGACTACGTCAGTGCCGGTGAGTTGGGCCAGCAGCGGCGGCGCACCGGGGATGGTGATTTGGAGGGTGTCCATGTCCATGCGCCCGTCGGTGATGACGAGGGTGTGGGTGCCGGCCGGCAGGGGCAGTTGGAAGCGGCTGGTATCGCTGAGGGTGGTGTCGGTGCCATTGGTGACGAAGAAGGGCGGGCAGCCGCTGTCGAGGTCGAGCCAAAGGCTGCCGGAAGCGCCGGCGCAGGGCGCTGCCTGGATGCTGTCGGTTTTAATGCTGAAGGCTTCGCTTTCCCAGGCGCCCATGTCCACCACTCCGCCCTGAATGCGGGGCATACCGGCGATGTCGGTCAGGATGCCGAGGGAGTCCACAATGGCGTTGTCGCCGGCATCCCGTGCGGGTGAGCAGGGGTGGAGGCGGTAGTCGCCGGCGGCGGTGTCGAGGAACATGGGGTCGAGGTTGTACAACATGCCCGGGCCACAGGTCACATTGGTTCCGGGGGTAGCGATGGAATCACATTGGGGGACGTTGACGAGGGTGTGGGTAAGGGTGAGAGAGGAGCCTTGCCGCAAATAAATTATTTGTCCGGAGCTATCTTTGGAAGGATTTAGAATTGAGTTCTCAATGTTAACCACAGAAGTCCCTAAGGAGTAAGGATCAATATTAAATTGAAATCTGGCCTCTTCGGTGTTATTAATAAAACTTGAATTGACAAATTTGCTGATTGAATTATTAACTAAAAAAGCCTCCCTGGTGAAACTGCAATTTAAAAGACTTAGGCTACCTTCATCCACTCTAACAGAAGAGTTTGAAATAAAATTTGAATTATCGAACTCGATAGAACCCGCAAGAATAGCAACAAAAGTACCTTCGTTTATGGCTTGCAAATTGCCATAAAGCAAACTACTATGTATTTTATAAGAATCAGAATATAGAATATTTATAGCAGAAATGGCTGCGCCCTCAGAAGTATTGGATTGTGTGTAATTTTCCTGTATAAAGCAATTCTGAAAAACAATAATAGCTGCCCCCAATCCATTCTTCTGCAGAACTCCCCCTCCTTCACCCACTGCACTATTTCTCGTAAAATAACAATAATAAAAGATTAGGTTTTCATTTCCTGTATCATTAAAAAACGCTACACCCCCTCCATTGAATGCTTGATTTTTTTCAATGGTACAATTATTCATTTCCATACTGTAACTGTCACTCCCATCTTTTTTGTAAACCCCTCCCCCTGTAAAAGCACTATTTTCAAAAATAACGCACTGTTCAAAGTAGGGTGTGGCAGCACTTCCTGGACTGCTCTTCATGTATATTCCACCACCGTTGAATCTTGCATGATTGTGTTCAATCCGGCAATTGCGGATGACCGGACGCAATTCACCTGAGCCAGTTGTCCCAACTATGTACATTCCTCCTCCGCTCTTGGTGGGTCCCGTTGAACTACCGCTACCCTGGTTATCAGCATTGCCGTAGGCGATGATGAATCCGTCCAGGACTGTGGTGGAATCAGCTTTTTCGATAGTCACAACCGTGTAAGAGTTATCGGTACTGTCACCAGGCACGCCGATGTCTCCACTCAGAATGGCAGGGTTGGCCTCCCAATCCCTTTGCGAAAGCTGCGTCTCCACACCAGTGAAGCCTCCGAACATTTTCACCCCATCCACCAAATGGAAAGAAACCGTGCGAATGGTGGTGGCTGTCGGAGTGTAGGTACCTGCTGCCACCCAAATGGTATCACCATAAGCGGCTGTGGCAAGGGCATCCTGCAGGTTTGTAAAGGCATGTTCCCAACTACTGCCGTCGTTGTTTCCTGTAGCCGATGTATTTACAAAAATAATCTGGCCATGAATAGCAAAGGAAATAAACAGAAGTAATGCAACAGGAATATACTTGATTCCCATGGGCTGTTGATTAATGGCTAAAATACGAGTAAAAAAAAACCTCCCGTATCGCCAAATATGTCTTGTGGCGATTAAGGGAGGTTTACAAAAAGTCATTGCTTCAATACCTGTCCTGAGACTTCCCCGTTAGCAATTCGGGCCTGCCAATGGTACATCCCGGAAGGCCACCTGTCAGCTTCTTCCATGTTGACACTATGGAAACCGGCTTCGATGTTCCCTTCCCATCTTCCCACCTGGCGTCCAAAGCGATCGGCAAATACGATCTCGAGACGAGACGCTACCGGCATATTTACCTCGAGGGAAAGACCCTGACTAAATGGATTCGGTGAAACCCTGGCAAAAAAGCTGGATGAATCAGTTATTGACAAGGGCGCCTGATTACTTGCAATGAAATGTATCGGCCGCACTGTTCCATCTTCTTTGTATGCTTCGCAGCGCAACACAGTATCATCCAACCTAAATACTTCAGAAATATCATCGAAGTGTTGGAGTCGCTCAAAACGAAGTGTGAGCACAGCCGGTTCACTTTCAAAGGACATCATTCTGGTGTCAGGTGAATACCAGAGTGCCCGAATATGTCCTTTGTCCAATTCTGTAAGACCGAGGTTTTGGTTTGTCATGCCAACGATGTCGCCCGCATTTGCTTCGACCAGCCGCAAAAATCTGGTATCAAATTTCAACCCCATTTGCCAGGCAACTATGGGTTCTGCACTGCCAGCAAAAATGGGCAACTCAATTGTGCCATCGGCCATTTCCTTGATTTCTCCCAAGACAAAGGAAAATCCAGGACTCCGGTCTTCCGTATTGTCACTGGTGAGCATAGAACAATTGTGACTGTTGTTAACATCTCCGATTTTTACCGCTACAAAATCGACATTGGCCTGCCCCTGCTGGTTTGAGAGATCAACATGGATGCATTCAGGAAAGGTTTCAACCCAAGGATTTAAAGGGTCAGGAAACTGGTATGTTGCATCAATAAATCGCCACGAACTTTGATCCCCAGGAAATTCTGTAATTATTTGAAGTATTATTTTTTGTAATTGTACTAAATCAAATGTTGTAACTGTTGTACTTTTATCTACATCAGCTGCAAAAATTTTATACGGTGAGTTCAAAATTGATATGCCAAGAATATGCTTTTGAATCAACACCATATCAAATGTTGTAACTCCATTCGTTGGATTTATATCCTTCCAGGGTATGACTGTGAATTCATCATCAGTGTTGCAGTTTATTTCAAACTCATAGCTACCGTCGCAAGCCCCGGCGGTTGAAGTAATATCGGTGCAATTGGCTTGTTGGTCGTTGAATGGATCGCAGTCACTAGAAGACTCCACCTCACCAACAATGAAAATCCCCGAATCTTCGCCACCAATTCCCTGGACGGGAACGTTTATCCCGATTCCGTTTTCATTGTGAATGTTACCGCCAACAGTGTATTGTCCGGCAAAGCAGGTCGTGCAAAGACCACCTTGCTGAAGTGGATTGTTGGGGGAATTCTCTTTTGGATTACAAGTCAATGCGCCGCTGCTTGTTGTCAGCGTCACTTCCGTAGATGCTGTAAACATGGCACTTTCAATACATCCAACACCCGTAACTATCACATCAAAAAGGCGAACCCGGGGATAGGTAAAAGGAAACTGCGGCGTATAATCAAATGTGAACGTCTCTCCATTTTGGGTCAGGCACAAAGAACACAAATCTGAATTACCGGATAAAGAAACATTGCCCGACGTACTCACCATTAACTCTGCCGCAATATGGCTGTAATTTTCGCTTATATCACTGGTGTTCAGGTAAACAGAAAAACCTTTCTCACAGGTAGCCAAAGGGGGCGGGGGAGGTGTCTCATACTGGCCATAATCTGCCAACTCTATCTGAACTGAGTTGCAAAAATTACAGCCACTTTCCAGCGGAAAATCGCCGGGTTGGTTGGCAATAATGTTTGGAATACAGGCATTCTGTTCTCCTTTTAATCTGAATTTGGCTTGTTTGATTTCAGCATCGTCGAGGCTCCCATTCAATCCACTCAAAATTACCGTAAAATATTCGCCATCATCCAGAATTAACGGCATTGCCGGGTTGTCAAAATCGAAAATGACCCTGTCGCCACCACATTCATAACAGGAACTTCCAGTGGAAGGACAAGTCGTTGCAGGGCAAACGACAAAACCTGAAACAGGATCGGGTATTACTTCAGAATGCATCATATTGCCAGTGACAGGGGTTTCAATTTCGAGGTAAATCTGTTCAAACTCTACATTTGACAGCCCTCCACCCAGGATATCATCCTGTATCCTGATTACCACGTTAAAGCCCACTTCACAATCCTCTAAAGCAGCCGTTCCGGCAGCCAAGGGTACAAGATCGAATGACACATAGGGAGTGCTGAATGTACATGGTAACTCGCCAAGAAAATGCATTTGTTCAATGGTGCCTGATACATCCACTCCACAACAAACCGAACCTGAGGAATCACTATATTTTATCCGGAAAAATTCAACCGACAAATAAGATAGCCCCTCTAGGTTTTCCAGCCCTTCAGGTGGAAAGATGGAAAATGCAAGAATTACTACTTCCTGCCCATTGGCCAGAACATTACCCGTCATCAGCTCATCGATGTTGTAATAGTGGTTGTCACCCTCATGGGACTCAAACAACGGTTCACTATTTGTCGGTATGTTAGGTACCATGTAGGGCGTCACATCAGGCAGGTTCGAGAATTCATCAGTAACTTTGAGAAGGAAATCAAGCTCCTCAATGGTAATATCTCCACCTGTATTATTGGTGAGTTTTATGGTTATGGGACCCACCTCTTCATGGGGTGGCACCTGCTCTCCATTCAATGGAAGGCCCTCTATTTCCAGGGTGAGCCCTGAACACATTGCAGGTATTGGAACCTCAAGAATACCAGGTTGACCACCCGGTGGCACCCAGGTGCAAGGGGTTGGCGGACTTGAACACGAACCGATGCCTGTCGGTAGTGTGTAGGACTCCACTGCCAGGTTGACAATCGAAACTTCATTGGCCTGACCGCTTGTGGAAGGATTTGCGTGAACGAGGATTTGAAACAAATCTTCACCGTAGTTGATCGTGTACTGTGGCTGATTGGCAGGTGGTTCTGTACAAAACAGGTAATAATCGAAGTGTTGCCCGTCAGATGAAATATCTGTATAAACGAAATTTGCCAAGGCACCTAACGGGATAACAGAAGAAATGTACCCATCACCAGATAAGTCACCGAAAATGTGTAAATAGCTTACCTGATAACTGGTTGGTGCAGGTGATTGAGCTCCAGAGTAATATGTATTGTATGAGAAACTGTACTCAAAACATTCACTCCCGCTCACTAAGTCAGGCCCTCCCGAAAGCCGATTATCAGAACACGGATTTTGAGTGAACAGATTTACAGAAAAGAAAAGAAAAGAAAAGAAAAGGATGAAGGAGCGAGCACTCAAGCTCCTTCCGCTCGGAGAAAATTTGAGGTTTGACATAGCAAAAAGCTTTTGTTGGTGAAATAATGGTTTCCATAATGCCCACAGGATTTTTTCTGCATGCAGTGCTGTTTTACTAACAGGTTCAGATGTCCTATATATTAGTGTTTCGGTAGTGCGGAGCGTTCGGTGTGCAAGATAAGGTAGAGATTTTATTTGTGCAAGAAGGCGAAAAGATAGCTCAATATTTTTTTAAAATACAAGCAACCAACACAAGCCACCGAAACAGAGGCAAACAACCGCACCTGGGATGGAACATTTCAAGATTAATCAGCACCTCCCTTTCCCAAAAATCCCTAATCTTTGCCACGGCTAAAACACCACCCTTTGAAGCGAACATTCACCAAAGAAGAAATCGCCAATTATTACGACCACACGGAGGTCCATTACCGCCGCTTTTGGAAGCTGGACGAAAGCATGGGCCTGCACTACGGTGTTTGGGAACCCGGCATTTCAAATCTTGCCCAGGCCATTAAAAACACCAATGTAAGGTTGGCCCGGCTTGGTAAAGTTCAAAGGGGTGAACGGGTGCTGGATGCGGGTTGTGGTGTGGGCGGATCTTCCATTTACCTGGCCGCTGAGTACGGCTGCCGTGCCAGCGGTATCACCCTCAGCAGCCGGCAGGTGGATCGGGCCACCGGCTATGCGGCAAAGGCGGGACTGGCTCACCTGGTAAATTTCAGTTGCCAGGATTATACCCGGACCAATTTTGACGACAACACTTTCGACCTGGTCTGGGCCATCGAGAGCATGCAGACCGCCATTGACAAAGCGGCTTTCCTTCGGGAAATGAAGCGGGTGCTCAAACCCAATGGCCGCATTCTGATTGCCGATGTGTTCAAGCACGGCCAATGGCAAATCGAAGACAGCCCGCTGATGCAAACCATGCTGGGCGGATGGGCCATGAGCGATATCCTCAGCGTTGAAGAACTGGATGAGGAAGCCCGGAAATTCGGCATGCACATCGCTGCCTCAGAAGACGTCAGCCGGCAGATAGTGCCCTCCATCAAAAGGATTTACTGGGCATCGCTGGCGGGCATGATTGGAACGAAATGGTACAACCTGTTCCACAACGCCACCTATTTTTCGAAAATCCACTACAAAACCGGACTGGCCCAGTACAAGGCCTGGAAACAGGGCCTCTGGGGCTACCACCTGATCGAAATAAAAAACCAACCGTCATGAACTACGAAAATCTGCTCGTTCAAAACGAAGATGGCATCGTCATCCTGACCGTCAACCGGGAAAAAGCGCTGAATGCGCTGAACACCCAAACGATGCTGGAACTGAAGCACTTTTTTACTGAAGATGCACCCAAAATCGAAGGCCTGAAAGGAATCATCATTACTGGTGCCGGTGAAAAGGCCTTCGTGGCTGGGGCTGACATCAAGGAATTCCTCCAGCTCGATGCTGAAAAGGGCCGGGAAATGGCCGCCCGGGGCCACGAGGTGTTCTTCGCCATCGAGCGCTTTCCCAAACCCGTCATCGCCGCTGTCAACGGCTTTGCCCTCGGCGGCGGCTGCGAACTGGCCATGGCCTGCCACCTGCGCATCGCCGGTGAAAAAGCACGTTTTGGACAGCCGGAAGTCAACCTGGGCATCATTCCCGGCTACGGTGGCACCCAACGGCTGGTGCATTACATCGGCCGCACCAAAGCCATGGAGTTGCTGATGACCGCCGACATGATCGACGCCCAGCAGGCGCTGGACCTCGGCCTGGTCAACCACGTCGTTGCCGCAGGCGAGGAGGTAACAAAAGCCAAGGAATTACTGCAGAAAATAGCCGGCAAGGGCCCCGTAGCCATCCAAAAGGTGATCGAATGTGTGAACGCCTGTTTCGAAGACGGCGTCAACGGCTTCGATTACGAGGTCAAAGCCTTCGGTGAAACAACGGCCACCGAGGATTTCAAAGAGGGCGCCGCTGCTTTCATCAAGAAGCGGAAACCCAATTTCAAAGGGAAATAAAAATGACCAACCCATCCCCCACTCCACCCCCCGGCAAAAGCAAGATCAGCACCAAATGGGGCTGTTTCGGGCTGCTCCTGCTGGCCCTGCTAGTCCTCTACGGCCTTCAGAAAATGGGCTGCAGCCCGCTGCAGGTGCATGAGTCGCTTGAGATGATTGAGTGAGGAGTTGAGGATTATTTGGATTATAGGGATTATTGAGGATTATGGGGATTATGAGGTTGTAGGTTGTAGGTTGTAGGTTTAGCTGGACCACTCTGCTTAACTCTGTTTTAAACTCCTTTTACTCTGTGGTTGAAAGGTGTAGAGTGTAGAGTGTAGAGTGTAGAGTGTAAAGTTTGGGGAGGCTAGCTCTCTGATCCCTCATCCCTTGATTAAAGGTTTTAGCAGCTATGAGCCACAGCCTGCCCCGAGTCACGTGTCACGTGTCACGTGTCACGCATCACGTGTTACGCGTCACGGCTCACACCATAGCCGGCTCCACCTCCACGGCGTTTAGCGCATTTTCCAGATCGTAGATAATATCATCCGGATGCTCTACCCCGACTGACAGGCGGACGAGGTTGGGGGTAATGCCGTAGCGCAATTTCTCTTCCGGATCGAGGCCGGCGTGGGTCATGGTGGCGGGGTGTTGCGCCAGCGACTCCGTGCTGCCCAGGCTCACGGCAAGTTTGACCAGTTTGAGATTGTTGAGGAACTGGAAGGCCCCGGCTTCCCCACCCTGCACTTCTATCGATACCATGGCTCCTGCCGACTCGCATTGCGACTTGAAAATGTGGTACTGTTCGCCGTCTTCCGGTGTGAGCAGGCCCAGGTAATGCACCTTTTCAACCTTTGGGTGTTCAGCCAGAAATTCCACCACCTTTTTGGCGTTGGAGGCCTGGCGCTGCATCCTGATTTTCAGGGTTTCGAGGCTGCGCAGGAGCAGCCAGCCCGTCCAGGGGCCGGCCATGTTTCCGAGGAAAGTACGCAGCGTTTTTACCCGCTCCATGAGCTCTTTGGAGCCGAGTACGGCACCGGCGATCACATCGCTGTGGCCGCCGATGTACTTGGTGGCAGAATAAAGCACGAGGTCAGCGCCGTGCTTCAAGGGGTGCTGCCACAGCGGGCCGAGGTAGGTGTTGTCAACCGCCACCAGCACACGGTGTTCAGCACTTCCAAAATGATCGGCAAGCTCCCGGCACATTTTGATACTGATCAGGTCGTTGGTGGGGTTGGCCGGTGTTTCCAGATAGACCATGGCCAGCCTGTCGGCCTGGCCGCTTTCTTCGATCATCCGGATGAGTTGATCTTTTGAGGTGCCCGGCGCAAAGGCCAGAACATCGATGCCGTATTTTGGAAGAAAATGCTGAATGAAGTGGCTGGTGCCGCCGTAAACAGGATTGCTGTAAACCAGCAAGTCTCCAGGCTGAAGAAACTCCAGCATGGCGGTGGTGATGGCTGACATACCGCTCTCGAAAACGGCACAATCCTCTGCCCCGTCCCACAGGGATAGCCTGTTTTCCAAAATTTCCAGGTCGGGGTTGTTCAGCCGGCTGTAAATCAGGCCCGGTTTTTCCTTCTCGCCTTTTTCCCGAAGGCCGTAAGCCAGCTCAAAAAAGGCCTTGCCTTCTTCAGCGGATTGGAACACAAAGGTGGAGGTCTGGAAAATGGGACATTTGATGGCGCCTTCTGACCATTCCGGTTTGTAACCGTAGGACATCATCAAACTTTCAGGGCGGAATTGGTGCTTTTTCATGAACGGTGGGTTTGGCTTTATTTGCTTCGCAAAGTTAGCCCACAAAGGCCTTCATCCCAATGATTTGCATCAATGCAGAAATATATCCTTGCAAAACTTATTTTTGCCCATCTTTTTCCCTGACGGCATTCATTCCATGCCTTCGGTAAAGCATAATTTCCTGCCATGACCAACCACCTCCTGGATGAGACCGACCTGGCCATTCTGAAAATTCTTCAGGAAGATGCCTACACCACCATCAAAGAGATAGCTGCGCAACTGGACCTGACTACTTCTCCGGTGCATGAGCGGGTAAAACGCCTGAAGCAGCAAGGCTATATCCAGCGCTATGTGGCCCTGCTCAACCGCAACAAACTCGATTACCAGTTGCTGGCTTTCAGCAACGTGCAACTGAAAGAGCACGCCGCCGTTTACCTTGAAAAGTTTGAGAAGGACGTGCAAAAACTTCCCGAGGTGCAGGAAGTTTACCACATTGCCGGGCAGTACGACTACCTGCTGAAAGTGGTGGCCAGAGATATGACCGAATACCAGAATTTTGTTTCCGAAAAACTGGCCGCACTCGACAACATTGGAAGGGTGCAGAGTTCCTTTGTGATGAAAGAGATCAAACACACAACTAGCCTGCCGCTGTAGGCTGACAACGAAAAACCATTGAGCAAGAAAAAGAAAATCGTGATCGTGTCGCCGGCCCACCCGCTGCGGGGTGGCATAGCTGCATTGACCGAGCGGCTGGCCGGGGAGCTGCAAAAAGGGCCTTACGAAGTGACCATCGTCTCGTTCAGCCTGCAATACCCTTCATTTCTGTTTCCGGGAAAAACGCAGTATTCCACCGACCCACCTCCAGCCAACCTCGACATCCGCTCGTGGATCAATTCCGTGAATCCCATCAACTGGCTACTGACCGGCTGGAAGATCAGAAAGCTGGATCCGGAGCTGATCGTGGTCAGGTACTGGCTGCCATTCATGGGGCCCTGCCTGGGCACCCTGCTCCGCATTGCGAAGCGAGGAAAAACAAAAGTGGTGGCCATCACCGACAACGTGCTGCCCCACGAAAAACGGCCAGGCGACAGGCTTTTTACCCGCTACTTCATTGGCGCAGCCGATGCCTTCATCACCATGTCCAAATCCGTGGAAGAAGACCTGCGGCTGTTTACGAAGACTAAACCCTCCCTGCTCATCCCCCACCCCGTTTACGACAATTACGGAACGCCGGCCACCAAAGCGGAAGCCTGTGAAAAGCTGGGGTTGAACCCCGAGGATAAGCTGGTGCTGTTTTTCGGCTTCATCCGGGATTACAAAGGCCTCGACCTGTTGCTACAGGCACTGGCCGATGAGCGGCTGCAAAAGATGAGTGTAAAGCTGATCGTGGCCGGTGAGTATTACGGGAACCGTGAAAAGTACGAGCAATTGATCCAGCAATTGGATTTGCAGCAGCGGGTCATCCTGCACACGGATTACATCCCCAATTCCGATGTGCGGTATTATTTCGGTGCGGCTGACCTGGTGGCACAACCCTACAAGTCGGCCACCCAAAGCGGCATCAGCCAGATGGCCTACCACTTTGAAAAGCCCATACTGGTGACTGCTGTCGGCGGCCTGCCGGAGATCGTGGCCCACGGCAAAGCCGGATACGTGGTGGATGTTGCCCCCCCTGCCATTGCCGATGCCATTGTTGACTTCTTCGAAAACGAGCGGCAGCAGGCCTTTACCGAAGGGGTAAGAGAAGAAAAGAAGCGCTTCTCCTGGCAGCGCCTGGTGGAAGGGCTGGAAGAGCTGGCCGGCTGGAGATAAACCTATTTGCGGCTGTACTCAGCCTTCAGCAATCGCTCGATATCCTTGATGAAACGGTCAACATCCTTCGGATCGGTTCCATTGCAAAAAGAACGGATGTGCCGTTTACTGTCCACCAGGATCAGACGGCCGCTGTGGTCAAAACCACCCGGAGAATCGGGGTCTTCCAGGGCGATGCTGAAATAGTCATCGGCAATTTCATAGATGGCATCCTTGTCGCCGGTCACGAAATGCCATTTGCCGGGTTTGGCGTGCAGATTGTTGGCGTAGCGCTTCAGGGCACCTACCGTATCACGGACCGGATCGACGGTATGAGCCAACAACATAACCCTCTCGTCGTCGATGAAATGGTCTTGTATCTTTTTCATCTCCCGGGCTGTTTTCGGGCAAATGGTGGGGCAATGAATGAAAAAGAAATCGGCCACATACACCTTTCCTGCGAAGGTCTCATTGGTCACCAACTCACTGTCCTGATTGATAAAGGCAAAATCGGGAATGGTGTGGTAAATGGTGTCACCGTCCACAAAATCCCTTTCGCCGAGAATGGGGAGGGAGTCGGGTTCTGGTGGTTGGCAGGCCGTAGCCAGCAAAACGAGCAGAAACAGCGTTCCGGCAAAAATTCTCATGGTCCTGTTCATTTGTTTTCTTCGTTCAACTTTTCGAGCAAAGCCTTGGCAGCGGCAATGCTGCCGTTGATATCGTCGTAAACGACTTGCACCTTTTTCTGTTCACCGGCCAGGTATTCCATGATGGCTTCGTGCGACAGGGAATCCCGCAAATTGGCGGGTTGGCTGAAACCAGCCATCCAGTCCATCATGCCTTCATCGGCTTTGGTCAGCCAATCCAGCGTTTTCAGGATTTCTTCTTTTGTGGCAGGCTCGGCATCAGGATGTGCTTCTTTCCACTTTCGCAGCTCACGCTGCAAACGGTTGATCTCTCCCATTTTGGGCATTACGGCATCGTGAATCTCCATGACGACATCCCGGAGCGAGTCCTGGGAAGCCACGGCGGGGTCCACAGCCGTTTCTTCTGCATTTTCTTCGGCAACATTTTCAGAACCGGAATTGGCGCAGCCGAAGGTGAAGGTTAGCAATGATAGGAGTGCGAGAAAAGTGGTCAGTTTGTTCATGTACTCGAGTTTTTTTCAGGATTGCAAAGCAAAGAAAACAACAGCTTGGACAGGGTGTCAGGTGCCACATAATCGCTCATATTCTGCAAAAACCCTTCGGCCAATGGCATACAGGTCGAATTCCCGCTCCATCAGTTGGCGGGCGGCCTGGCCGAGGCTGGTAGCCACATCGGGCTGATTGAGGCAAAGCTCCACGTTCAGCACAAACTCACGGGCGGATTCAGCGGAGAGCACATGCACCCCGTTTTGAGCGGGAATGCCCTCCAGACCGATGGGCGTGGTAAGAACCGCACGCTGCAGCGCCATGCCCTCCAGAATTTTGATCTTGATGCCGCTGCCGCTAAAAAGTGGCGCCACGAAAAGTGCATGCCGGTTGATGAACTCCTTGGCATCGGGCACCTCACCCAGGACTTTCACCCCGTCGCCACCTTTTTTCATCAGCCAGTCGGGGGTGTTTTTACCGGCAATTTCAAATATGAGTCCGGGATGGTTTTTCCGCAATTCAGGCCACACTTTTTCCAAAAACCAGATGACACCCTGCTGGTTGGGCATCCAGTCCAGCGCACCGATGAAGCCAATGGAAGTGGCCTTATCAAAGGGTTTTGGTTGGTATTCAGAAACCACCAGGCCAGCCGGCGCCACCAGGCCGGCTTTCTTCAGTCCCAGTTCCCTGAACCGGTTCAGGTCGTCGGCAGTGATGGCCAGTAAGAGGTCGTATTCATTCAGCATACCCACTTCCACCCGCCGCAGGTGTTTGTTCTGGTTGCGGAGGTACAGCTTCTTCGGAAGTGAGGAAGAACGTGCCACCCGCTCCCAGATCTCGTGCTCCACATTGTGCGCCCGCATGACGATGGGCGCTGAGCTGAGCCTTCGAATCAGCGGCACATAGGCAGCCAGGTAGGGCGTCTCGATCTGAACGATGTCAAATTTTTCTTCCGTCAGCAATTTTTCCAGTGCCTGTCGGAAGTCTTCATTCTGAAAACGACTCAGGATGTAGGGCTGGCCTTTTAGCAAGCTCAGCAAAGCCCCGCCGGCGGAGATCCGGTTATCCACATCCACAGCGTGGATTTTTTCGAAGTGATCGTATCCAGCCGGCAATTTTGACAAGTCGAAGTAATGCTTGCTGGTGTTCATGGCCAGCAGGGTCAGCTGTGCGCCCCAGGCCTTCAGCGAACGGCACAAGTTGGTGATGGCGATGGGCTCGCCTTCTTTCAGCGGGTAGGGAAATTTTTTCGTCAGAACGAGAATTCGCATTCTCTCCAAATTGGGTTAGCGCCGGTGTTGCTCCACTTTCTCCTCCGCTTCCGACCAGGGAGGTGAAACGATGCAAAGAAAAGTCAATTGGTCCTGACCTGTATTTTCGAGGTGCTGTAGGGCACCAGCAGGCACCAGAACGGCATCGCCGGCCTGAACGGGATAGACCGCCTCCTCCACATGCAGCGCCCCCCGGCCTTCTAAAAAGTAATAGAGCTCATCACTCTTTTGCAGCCGGTGCGGCAGGGAGGCGGCTCCCGGTTCGAGCCGGGCATGGGCCAGGCTGTAGGGCAGCTCAACATTGTCGTTGGCGGGATGCAGCACCTCTCTCAAGCGGGTGTGGTCGCCGGCCAGGAATTCGTTCACCTCGTGCAGGTGCTTGTGGATGACCTTGTTATGGATGCTCATTGCTGGTTGATGTGGTAAATCAGGGCATGGCAGAAAGCCATCCTGAAAATTGGTGATGAAAGAAAATGAGGGCACTTTTAGCAGTGCCCTCATTTGTTGAGAGGGGTTTAGAGTGGTTTAGAACAGTTAAGAGAGGTTTGGTCCGCCCGCTCCTAAACCCCTATAAACCTAAATTTTAGAACAAATTCAGTTCCTCTAAAGAGACGGAACTTGCAGGACACTTCAATCGAATCCAATGGTAGCGTACCTACGGCACGCAAAGGCCGGAATTTTGCTCTTAGCTACAAAGATTTCGTCCCTACAGGAAGAGTAAATGAAAATTCGGGATGACTCATGTTTTGCCAGTAAAGAGCAGCTTACCAGACCCCTCTAAACCCTATCGATTACCCACAAATCCCAATCTCATCGAAAAGTGTCTCTTCAACACGGCTTAATTGAATGTGAAAAAACCATTTTTAACTCCTGGTTCCTGGCTGTGAAAAAAATCCCCGATAACATCAGCCATCTTGTAACCCGCTGTTTCAACGGCGGGAATTTTGCCAGGCCCCCTACCCACATCAAACTTCTATTCAGAACATCACATCAGGAACGATCAATCACCATTGTAGCTGGAAATGTTGATGCTGATGTTTTGTAAAGATGTTTGATGCAGTGAGGGGTGTGTCCGCCAACCCCTCGCTAAAGCAAGGGGTTTCAAGATGTTTGATGGAGTGGAAGGATATTGGCCCACAAGAATTTAACCTGAATCTTCAGGATCAAATTGCTCATGCAATACCCTCAAAAGCGGAATGACGGATTTGTGGGTAATCGATAGCCCTCTAAA
>PAAY01000023.1 GCA_002698985.1 Saprospirales bacterium
AATTGTAAAAAATCACCCCCCTTATCCCCCCTCGAGGGGGGACAGAGTCTGCTAAATTGCAAAGATTTACTTCATAGCTACTTTTTGCAGTAGGCTCATTTCCTCAATCCCTCCTTCCTCCCCACTCCCTATCTTTGCCGATTCTTTTCAGGAAGGGGTAATTTAGCGCCCCAAATGGCATACAAAACTGAGCATTCATGAACATCACCAGCATCATCGAAAACGGGGTCATCAAAGCCGTGAAGGAACTGTACGGGGCAGACATCAGCGCCGGCGACATCACCATGAACGTGACCCGCAAGGATTTTGAGGGCGACTACACTGTGGTGACCTTCCCGTTTACCCGCATTGCGAAGAAAAAGCCACAGGACATTGCCCAGGAACTGGGCGAATGGCTGACAGCCAACCTGGCTGAAGTGGATCGCTTCAATGTAATCCAGGGCTTCCTGAACCTGAGCATTGGTGAGGCTTACTGGCGCAACTTCCTGCTCGACATGGCAGGCGACGAAAACTACGGCCGCCAGCCCCGCAACGACCGCAAGGTGATGATCGAATATTGCTCGCCCAACACCAACAAACCCCTGCACCTGGGACACATCCGCAACATCCTGCTGGGCTGGAGCTGCTCTCAGCTTTACGACGCAGCCGGCTACGACGTGGTGAAGGTGCAGATTGTCAACGACCGGGGCATTGCCATTTGCAAGAGCATGCTGGCCTGGCAGAAATGGGCCAAAGGTGCCACCCCGCAAAGCACCGGCACCAAACCCGACCACTTCGTGGGCGACTATTATGTGCTCTTTGAGAAGAAATTTCAGGAAGAGTACAAGGCCTGGCAACAAACGGCCGAAGCAAGCGCCATTTACGAAGCAAATAAAAAAGAGGACCAAAACCCGGAGCAGTTTTTCAAGGCTTACAAGAACAGCTATTTCAACGAGTACAGCCAGCTGGGCAAAGAAGCCCGGGAAATGCTGCAACGCTGGGAAGCTGGCGATGAAGAAACCCTGCAGCTCTGGAAAACCATGAACGGCTGGGTCTATGAGGGCTTTGAGGAGACCTACCGCAAACTGGGCGTCAGTTTCGACAAATACTATTACGAGAGTCAGACCTACCTCCTCGGAAAAGACGCTGTGGAAGAGGGCCTGCAAAAGGGAATCTTTTACAAAAAAGAGGACGGCAGCGTTTGGGTGGACCTCACCGACGCCGGCCTCGACCACAAAATCCTCTTGCGCAGCGACGGCACCTCGGTTTACATCACACAGGATATCGGCACCGCCAAAATGCGCTACCAGGATTTCGCACCGGAAAAGATGGTCTATGTGGTGGCCGATGAGCAGAACTACCACTTCCAGGTGCTCTTCGAAATTCTGAAACGCCTGGGCGAACCCTATGCAGACGGCCTCTACCACCTCAGCTATGGCATGGTGGACCTCCCTTCGGGTAAAATGAAAAGCCGCGAAGGTACCGTGGTGGATGCCGACGACCTCATTGCCGAAGTGGTGGAGGAAGCCCGGACAGCCGCCAAAGAAAGAGGGGAAATAACCAGCCTGCCCGAAGCCGAACAGGAAGAAATCATCCGGCGCATTGCCCTGGCAGCACTCAAGTTTCACATCATCAAGGTGTTCCCCAAAAAGCGCATGGTCTTCGACCCCAAAGAGAGCGTGGACCTGCAAGGACAAACCGGCCCCTATGTGCAAAATGCATACGTCCGGATCAAATCCGTGCTGCGCAAAGCGGAACAGGAAGGCATTGACCTGAACGAAAAGGATTTGGCCGCACACTACGGCCCCATCGAGGCCCAGGAGCGGGAACTCATTCAGTCGCTGTATGCTTTCCCGGATCTGGTTTTGGAGGCTGCCAATCAGTACGACCCTTCATCCATCGCCAACTACTGTTACGACCTGGCTAAAGGCTTCCACAAGTTCTACACCGACCACTCCATCCTCCGGGCTGAATCACCGGAGGCCCGCGCTTTCCGCATCCAACTGAGCAGCGCCGTGGCCAACACCCTCAAAACGGGCATGCACCTGCTCGGTATCGAGATGGTGGAGAGAATGTGATTGGAGGGGTGTGGGGATTGTGGAGGGTTATAGTGTTGTAAGTTGTAGGTTGTAGGTTGACGCAGGAACACTCCATCTAACTCTGTTTTTAACTCCTGTAACTCTGCGGTTTATGGAGGATTATGGAGGATTATGGAGGATTATAGTGTTGTAAGTTGTCCCCGATACCGAAAGCTTTCGGTATCGGGGGTAAGTTGACGCAGGAACACTCCATCTAACTCTGTTTTCAACTCCTATTACTCTGTGGATTATAAAGTTTAGAGTGTAGAGTTTAGAGTTTAAGGTTTGGGGGCGCTAGCATCCCTCCCCCGATGGCTATCGGGGCATCCCTCATCCCTAGGTTATGGGGTATCTTGAAGATAATGGGGTTTAGCAGGATTGACTACGAGCTACAGCCTGCCCCGAGAACTCGGGGAGCCACGCCCGTCACGCCCGTCACGTCTGTCACGTTCGTCACGAGTCACGAGTCACGAGTCACGCTTCAACCTCTTCCTTCAAATCCAGATTTCAAAAGTGCACTCAGTCCTAAACAAACTGATTCAGAATATTCTCAAACAACTCCTGTTTTCCACTCCTCAATTCCGGCTCCCCAAATTCCTCTGCCAGGGCTGCCAGGTCCGATAGGCTCAGACGGCCTTCCTCGAAGTCTTTCCCTTTTCCTTCGTCAAAACTGGCGTAGCGAGCCTGTCGCAATTTGCGGTAGTCGGATTTATGAAGCACGGCATCAGCCGCCAGCAAAGCCCGAGCGAAAACGTCCATCCCCCCGATGTGGGCCAGGAAAATGTCTTCCAGGTCGGTGGAGTTGCGCCGGGTTTTTGCGTCGAAATTGACGCCGCCCTGCAATCCGCCGGCTTCCAGAATGACCAGGAAGGCCTCTGTCAGCTCCAGCACATTGTTGGGAAACTGGTCCGTGTCCCAGCCGTTCTGGTAATCGCCCCGGTTGGCATCGATGCTGCCCAGCATACCCGCATCGGCAGCCACCTGCAACTCGTGCTGAAAGCTGTGCTGCGCCAGGGTGGCGTGGTTCACTTCGATGTTGAGCTTGAAATCGTCCATCAGGTCGTTTTCCCGAAGGAAATTCAAACAGGTGGCCGCGTCGAAATCGTACTGGTGTTTGCTGGGCTCCATGGGTTTCGGTTCGATGAAAAAAGTGCCTTTGAAACCCTGTGAGCGGGCATAATCCCGGGCCATGTGCAGGAAGCGGGCCATGTGGTCCAGCTCCCGCTTCATGTTGGTGTTGAGCAGGCTCATGTATCCCTCACGGCCACCCCAGAAGACGTAGTTCTGACCGCCCAGCTTGATGGTGGCATCCAGGGCATTGCGCACCTGGGCAGCCGCCCAGCTCACCACCCTGAAATCGGGGTTGGTCATGGCGCCGTTCATGTAACGGGGGTGGGAGAACAGATTGGCCGTACCCCACAGCACCTGCACGCCGGACTCCTCTTGCTTTTGCAAGGCATAATCCGTGATGGCGTCCAGCCTTTGGCGGCTTTCCGAAAGTGTATCGCCTTCGGCAACGAGGTCGTAATCGTGGAAGCAGTAGAACGGCACGCCCAGCTTGGTGATGAATTCAAAGCCGGCGTCCATTTTGTCTTTGGCCTGTTGAATGGGGTCAGCAGCTTCCAGCCAGGGGAAGTTTTTGGTAGGTGCTCCGAAGGGGTCTCCTCCCGTGCCGCACAGGGTATGCCACCATGCCACGGCAAAGCGGAAGTGTTCACGCATGGGCTTGCCGGCCACCACTCGGTGCTCGTCGTACCATTTGAAGGCAAATGGATTTGTTGACTCCGGTCCTTCGTAGGCAATCTTGCCGATGCCTTTGAAATACTCCCGCGGGCCGGTGGTCAAATTGATCTTTGTGGGTGTTTCACTCATCGTCAGATATCTAGTTGGTCAAAATTTTACTCAATTCTTCTTCCCAGGCCTGGTAGGCGCTGGAATAAGCACCATTGGCCGGCACCGGCCGAATGGTCTGTATGATCTCGATGTTTTGCATGGCTGTCTGCAAGTCCGGATAATGACCAGAACTTATGCCCGCTGCCCGTGCAGCACCCACCGCTCCGGTGGTATTTACCACCTCGATGGTGCAATCCATCAGGTTGGCAATGGTCTGGGCGAAAATGGCCGACTGGAAAAGATTGTCGTTGCCCACACGGATGACGCTGGTATTGAGTCCAATACCTTGCAGGATGTGCATGCCGTGCACAAAAGAAAAGGCCACCCCCTCCAGCGCAGCCCGGTAGATGTGGGCATTGGTGTGCCGGTTGAAATGCAGGTTGGCGATGTGAGCCCCGGGGTTCTTGTTGCCCAGCATGCGCTCCGCTCCATTGCCGAAGGGTAAGACAACAAGTTTGTCAGCCCCTACGGGCACCTGGGCCGCCAAGCGGTCCATGGCTTCATAGTCCAACTGGTTGAGCGCCATGAACTGGCGAATCCAGCTGTACTGAATGCCGGCGCCATTGATACAGAGCAGTACTCCAATTCTTGGAGCCTCCTGCGTATGGTTCACATGAAGAAAGCTGTTGACCCTGGAGTGCGGATCAAAAACAGCCTGATCAGTGATTCCATAGACCACACCTGAAGTTCCACCGGTGGCAGCCGCCTCGCCTGGATTCGTCACGTTGAGGCTCATGGCATTGTTGGGCTGGTCGCCGGCACGGTAGCCAATCTTGATTCCCGGTTGTAATCCGAGTTCCTCGGCAGCGCGACTGGTCAGCATCCCTTGATTGCTGATGTTTGGAAGAAGGTCCGGGATGAGGTCTGGCGAAATGCCAAAATAGTCGAGCAGAAGGGTGGAAACACCGTTCTTCCGGTAATCCCAAAAAATGGCTTCGGAAAGCCCGCCCGGAGTGGTGGCCACCCTGCCGGTCATGCGCATGGCTATGTAATCGCCCGGCAGCATCATTTTGTATGCCCTTCGGTAAACTTCGGGTTCATTTTCTTTGACCCAGGCAAGCTTTGCGGCGGTGAAATTGCCGGGGGAATTGAGCAGCTGTTGAAGGCACCGCTCCTCCCCTATTTCCCGGAAGGCCCTTTCGCCAATTTCGACGGCCCTGCTGTCGCACCAGATGATGGCAGGCCGCAGGGGTCTCAGCTTGTCATCGATGAGCACCAGGCCGTGCATCTGGTAAGAGATGCCAATGCCTTCCACCAGGCTCATTTCCTTCGGAAAAAGGCGGGTGAGTTTCTTCGTGGCAATTACCAACTGCTGCCACCACATTTCGGGGTCTTGTTCCGCCCAGTCAGGATTGGGGGAGGAGATGGGCATTTCAGAATCTGGAGCGTGAACGGTGGCAAGGACACGGCCATCAGCAGCGGCAACGAGGGCTGCTTTTACAGAAGAGCTTCCTATGTCGTATCCCAATAGGTACATTCCGTGATGGATTGGCACTGAAAGTTCCAATAAAGCAAATAGCTCAAACAAATATCCGGCTTGGCAGGACTTTAGGTCAGCGCCGTTTTACCCCTCGGCAGGCGGAGATGAAGTAGCAGGATCCATTCCCCGCCTCATTTGGCCATTCGCCCTTCGGGCAATGCTTCAGCAATTAGAGGAGCTAACTTAGGGATTAGAATCTGATTTTTTTTTACATGATCACCCTTATCCATGTGTAGCTACCAGCCTCGATGCACTCGGCACCTGAAGCGTCAGCCCTTATCGCTGGCTCGTTGCCTCACCACTTCAAACAGCACCACTGCTGCTGATGCCGAGAGATTGAGTGAATCCACCTGCCCCGCCATGGGGATGATGATGCGCTGATCGGCATTTTGCAACCAGAAATCTGTCACACCCGCCGACTCCGAACCCAGTACCAGGGCACAGCCCATTTTCAGATCGCAGTCATACAATGATTTTGAAGCCTCCAGGCTGGTGGTCATCACCGTGATATCGTTTTGCCGGAGCCAGTTCAGGGCCTCTTCATTGCTGACGGCCACCACCGGCAGGCTGAATACGGCACCCAGGCTTGCCCGGATGGTGTTGGGGTTGTACACATCGGTTTGCGGATCGCAAACGATGACGGCATCCACCCCGGCGGCATCGGCTGTGCGGAGCATGGCTCCCAGGTTGCCGGGCTTCTCGGTGTGCTCAACCACCAGCACAAATGGGGCCTGACGAAACTTTACTTCATCCAGAGCGCGCTCTTTCATTTTGAAGAGCCCCACCACATTGGGCACCGAAGTGCGGTAAGCGATTTTTTCAAAAACGGCCCGATTGACGCTGATGATTTCCGGTTGCCCGCTTTGCGACAGACGGCTCAGTTCTTCGATCTGCTCCAGGCCAGTGAGTGTCTCGTCATGAAACAGGGCCTCTACCTCAAAGCCATTGCGCAGGGCCATGCTCACCTCCCGGAAACCCTCCGCCACAAAGCGCCCCTGCGGCCGGCGCTCTCTGGCTTTGTGCACCAGCAGGGACACATTCTTGATGTATGGATTCTTGGTACTGGTTATTTTCTTGTTCATCATTAGATTTTCTTCTAAGAGCCTGTTTAGATTTTCATGCTTGCGCGAAAGTGAGCAAATTTTATTCTGAACGAGGCAAATTTTGCAGGGGGATACGGGTAATCCGGCGAAAAATTTAACGAAGTGCAGGATAAAATTGGCTGCTTGCAGCCAAGTGATGGGAATTTCAACAGGCTCTAAACACTTCTGTGTGAAGCTTTTTCAGGAACAATGAATTCGGACGATTTGCGAAGAAAAGCAAATGACTGGTGCTATAAAAGAAGTGGGCCTTTTCAGGCCCACTCGAATACAGGTTTCTTAGAAATCCGTAAACGCTTCTTTTGTACCCAAGTCGAAGTAGTTTGGGAAATTTCCAGCTTTAAACTTCGTCAGGAGTTGGGAGTTTGGGCGGCTTCGCCGCCCAAACCACTTCGTTTTGAGTATAGCAATAATGCTATTATTTAAAGTCCACCGGATTGTTGGATTTGGTAGAGCCAGTCCAAAAGAATGGCGGCTTTGTCACTTTGATTCACCTGGTTGATGCTGCCTTCGGCCTTCAGCAAAAGCAGCTGGTAGCTGTTGGCCAGCTCTTCGTCCCAGTTGTCAGCGCCAGGGCGTTCAGAGCAACTGTTGGGATGCTGGTTGTAGTCGTTTGCAAGAATGGCCATCACACGGTAATCAACCCCGGCATCCGGGTCGATCACGGCTTCAGTAAGGTGCTGGTTGCTGAGTGCTTTGATCAATCTTGCTTTGGGAGCCAGTTCTTCCGGTGCCAGGCTCAGCGGCACACTCACGGATGCCTGCACAAGAGCTTCCACCTGCGAAGCTTTGGTCAATTCGCCATCCAAGCCGGCAACACCTTCAAAGCTCCTCACTTTGCCATATTTGTCAATGAACCAGCCGCTCACCTGGCCGGTAGCGAGATCTTTTTGCTGTACGACGAAAACCACGCGGTTCTTCAGGCTCATCATGTAGGCCTGGTCCGGAGAATTCTGGCTGGTGATGACGGGAAGGTCCTGTTCTTTGGTACAGGAGAAAAGCATAAAGGCTACAGCCAGAATTGCGAGCGAAAGGTGTAATGATCTTTTCATGACAGTTGAATTTTGATGAAGGACTCGCCGCCCCGGAGCAATTGCAGTCCCGAAAATAAGTTTACTTGTACTAACATGCAAAATCTCACCAGTTTTTTTCGCTTCGCAATGAGTCGGCCCCTGTGCAAAGATTTAGAGCCTGATTAGATTTTCATGCTTGAGCGAAAGTGAGCAAATTTTGTTCTGAACGAGGCAAATTTTGTCCCGACATTTCGTCGGGAATACGGGTAATCCGGCGAAAAATTTAACGAAGTGCAGGATAAAATTGGCCGCTTGTAGCCAAGTGATGGGAATTTAAACAGGCTCTTAGTCTGTATCCTCTCCAAAACGCATCTTTACGTTTTTGGAGAGGCATTTCAATTGCGACGAAAGATAACTTCAAACACTCATGCCGAAACGCTACCTACCCATTCTGGCTGTTCTCACCTTGTTACACTATGCTGCACTGCAAGGCCAGGATTTCAGTGGCACCTGGCAGGGCAGCCTGCAGCAGAATGGCAGCCCCGATGTGTACACTTACACCCTCCAATTGTCGCAAAACGGTGATGAACTCTACGGTGAAAGCCGATCAACTACGCCGGATGGGTCCATAACGGCAAGGTTTGAAACAGGCGGAATCGTTGACGAAGGCCTGATCACCTTGCAAGAGGTACAGCAACTGGCTCCCGATCCCACCGACCCCAAAAACCGCTGGTGCCTGAAACACATCCGCCTTTCTCCTTCGGTAAAAAACGACACCATCTGGCTTACCGGCACCTGGACAGCCACCGGCTGCCAACCCGGTACCATCAGTCTCGCCAAGGCATTGAAAGAGCCTGACTCGACACCCCGGGAGGCGATGGAAAAAAATAAAATGCCGGAAGGGAAATGGACCGGCTACCTGTCTCAATCCGACCGTGATTACGGATTTTTCTTCGCAATGGAATTCTACCCCGACGGCAGCGGCACCAGCCAGATCATCTCCGACACGGAAGGCGGCAATGCCTACATGGATTTTCAATGGCAACAAAACCACGACAGCGGCCAAATCACCTTTTCGGAACAAAGCATCCGCAGCCGCTCCGTGCCCGGCTGGCGCTGGTGCCTCAAAACTGCCACCCTGACACCCGACAGCACCCGCTCAGCATGGACCCTGGCAGGACCCTGGGAAGGCTACATCCCGGATGCACCCAGCGGACCCTGTGCGCCGGGTTTCCTCTACCTGGAAAAACCCAAACCGGAATTCAGCCCGCAAACCACAACTGCCACTCCCCTGCCCTACGAACAAAAAACCGACCGGCAAGTGGAGGTACAGCGAACCCTGGAAGTGAAAAGCAAACAGGTCAAAATCAAAATCTGGGACAACGGCATTGTGGACGGGGACATCCTGACCCTCTTCCTCAACGGTGAGCAAATCGTCAAAAACTACCGGGTGACCCGCAACAAACTCACCATCCCCGTCACCCTCGACCAGCCGAACAATTACATCATCCTGCACGCCATCAACACCGGCAGCATCTCCCCCAACACCGTCGCCGTCTCCGTTGA
Source organism: Saprospirales bacterium (assembly GCA_002698985.1). GTDB lineage: Bacteria > Bacteroidota > Bacteroidia > Chitinophagales > Saprospiraceae > UBA6168. Next base: position 9,110 of record PAAY01000023.1, read on the forward strand.
CGACGGCACCCGCGACCAGGTGGTCATCCTCAGCTCCAACCTCAGCACCTCCGGCGCCATCATGGTCCGGGAATTTGTTGTGAATGGAGGAGGGAGTAGGGAGTAGAGAGGAGGGAGGAGGGAGTAGGGAGTAGGGAGTAGGGAGTAGGGAGTAGGGAGTAGGCAGTAGGGAGTAAGTAGTAGGTAGTAGGGAGTATGGCAGTCTATAGTGGGTAGTAGGGAGTAGGGAGTAGGGAGTAGGTAGCAGGGAGTCGGTCGTAGGGAATAGGGA
>PAAY01000024.1 GCA_002698985.1 Saprospirales bacterium
ATTGGGTGATTGTTCTTCGTGTAAGTTGTGCAAAACTCAAACTTAGAACTTTCACCCTTTTATACATTAAATACTTTCACGGACTATTGATATGTGTAAGCGAAACCAATTTTATTGTCCAGGCTTTCTATTACCTGAGGAGAATGGGTTATGTCTGTGAAAATAGAATTCAATACTGTACTATTGCCACTGGCGTCGAGATGAAAAATGAATTTTTTAGCCTGAGAAGTAGCACCTACCAAAATAAATCCTCCATCTGAAAGAGCGGTACCGGTATTTGCAGATGGTTGAAATGTTGTGTTATTGGGTACTGCAGAAATTGTTTTTATCCATACTTCTTCACCATCATCATTTATTTTGATTACATAGAATTTGCCTTCTTGTGAAAGTAGTATGGTGTAGGAGCCATAAATAAAAAGATGGCCATCAGGACCTTCAACTATTTTGCCTGTTGATAAATCAGTGTAGTTGGAGACCTCATACGTCTTAGACCACATAGTATCTCCCAGAGCGGAATATTTCGTCAGAAGTAGTGTGTTGGATGGGAAAATTACCCTCGATTGAATATAGTTTCCGTTAGAAAGCTTTTGGAAACGACTGATGGTGGAAGCCGGTCCATAGAGCTCAAATGTGTCTGCGTTTGTTAAAACACCCAAAGTGTCCGTCTGTAAATTGATGAAGAACACTGTGTCTTCCTCAGGGTCGTTACGTGACAGCAACTCATACCCTCCCGTCTTTTCTTTGGCAAAGACTCCAGGCTGCCTTTTTCCGGGCGGATAGAGGTGGTTAAAAGTTTGGGTAGTTACTATTTCCGGTAGAAGTAGTAATGCCAGGAGGTGAATGAGGTAAATGCAAGTTTTCATGTGGCATGAAGGTTAGTGGCCTTCAAATTTATTTGTTTTCAGACATTTTTTCTATAGAATCAATGGTTATGTCTGTCTTTGGCAATTATCACCTTGTCTCTGGCAGTGTATCTGGTACGATGTAATTTCCGGTTTGCCCTAAAAAGGGAAAGTTAGTTTTTGAAATACCCCCTCCGATCCCACTTCTGCAATCTCCCCAACACCATGATAGGATAGTTTTTGTGAACTTGCAGGCTTCACCAAAATCCCCGTTGTATGAAAAGTGCATTTACACTGTTTGCAACTCTTTTCTGTTCCTCAACCATGTTGTGGGCGCAACCCGCCGAAATGCCATTGCTCGGCAACTGGCACGACGATGACCTCATCCTCACTTCCTGGCTGGACAGCCGCTACAACGATGTCTGGGGCTTTGTGATGAATGGCCAAGAGTATGCCGCCATCGGCTCCACGGAGGCCACCCACATCATCGGACTTGCCGATCCTACGCAACCACAGGAAGTGGCGCGGGTGAATGGAGCCTACATGGGTACAAACCTGGTTCACCGGGACATCAAAGAGTTCAACGGCTACCTCTATTGCGTAGCCGATGAGGGCAGCACCAGCACGCTTCAGATCATCGATCTGCACAGCCTGCCCGACAGTGTCAGCCTGGTTTACAACTCCAATGAGTTTGTGATCACTTCTCACAATCTATTCATCGATACGGCCGCACATCGGTTGTATGCTGTTGGAGCACAGGGCAAGACCAAAGTCATGGACATCAGCAACCCGGTGCAACCGGTGTTGCTTGCCAGCTATCCGAATGCGAATTACAACCTGCCCTATGTCCACGATGCCTATGTCCACGACAACATCGGTTACATGAACTGCGCCAACCAGGGCCTGTGGGTGGTTGATTTCACCGATCCGCAGAATCCCGTTACCCTCGGCACCCTCACCGATTATCCCGACCAGGGCTACAACCACTCCGGATGGATTACCGACGATGGGAATTATTATTTTCTGTGTGATGAAACCCACGGCATGGACATCAAGGTGGTGGACATCAGCGATCCTTCCGACCTGACCGTGGTGGCTCAATTCAGCCCGGGTCTGTGGGATGGGGAGATTGCCCACAATGTGATCGTACGGGGTGACCTGCTTTACGCTTCCTATTACTACAACGGCGTCCAGGTTTGGGATGTGAGCGACCCCACGCAACCCAGGTACTGGGGCTATTACGACACCTATCCCGGGCCGGATGAAACATTTTACGCCGGCAACTGGGGCATTTACCCTTTGCTTCCTTCCAACACCATTCTGGCTTCGGATATGCAGGGTGGACTTTTCGTAATGGCCGGCCTTCCGCAACCGGCGGATATAGCAGTGCAGCCGCTGGTGTCAGAGGTTGAATTGTGCGAAGGGGAAAGCATGCTGCTTCCTGTTTACATCGGCAATGGCTTTTCTTCTGCTGCCGGGCTAAGCCTGAGTGCAGAGTTGGCCGGGGTGCCGCTGGACATACCTGCAATGACCCTGGCCCCTGGTGATACCATCATGGTTGAACTCACGGATCTTCCGGAAACCGCCGATACCCTGGCTGCATTGACTTTCTTCGCAAACGATGGAACTTTCCAGGCAGAAGGCAGCGCTGAGATCATTGTGCATCCAATGCCGGCTGTTCCGGAATTGCAATCGCCGGCCAATGGGGCTGTAAGTGTGGATTTGCTTCCCAGCTTTGAATGGGCAAGTTCAGGCAGCAACATCACTTACCTGTTCCAGCTTGCCACGGATTCATTGAATTTTGACAATAGCATACTCATTGAGGCAAGCACTTCTGATAACTCATTCTCGCTGTCGCAATACCTGGAATATTCCCACTACTATTATTGGCGAGTCATCGCCAACAATTCAGGCTGCATCACCGAATCTGACATTGCAGGTTTCCTGACCACCATGATAGATGCTACCGGAGAGCAGCTTTGGGGAGAGATTGAGGTGTATCCGGTGCCGGCGAGGGAGCAACTTTATATTTCTTCGGAAAAACAACGCCTGACATCAAGCCTCGTAAGGCTTGTAGATGCCAAAGGCCGTGTTGTACTTCAAAAACATTGGCCTGAAGGTCAGCCAGGTCTTGAACTCGATGTAAGTGGGCTGTCCACAGGGGTTTACGCTTTGACGCTGGTAAGCGCTGGCGCGATGCAATACAAAAGGGTGCTTGTTGCCAGGTGAGAACGGGTTGCTTTCATCGGTGTAATCTTCCAAGGTGGTTGAGCCAATGCTCATAGGAAGGGCCAAAAACGGGGCGTTTTTCGTAGCCCATCTCTTTGAAAGCCGAATCCCAAAACGATTTGAATTGAGGGCTCTCCATAAGTTCTCCTTGCTTTTGTGCTAGCCCCTTGGTAGCGAAAACCACCGCAATGTTCTCGAGCGGAATGTATTTATCAAGTGGATATTCGCTGAGTTGGTAGCTGCTTATTTTTCCGGTGAGTTTTTCAAAACCCTCTGGGTTGCTGGGGCACCCATATTTACAGCACTCGAGCATGTCAGATAAAATCAAAAGGTAGTTTTCATACTCCTCAGAGGTCTGGATGAAATTGTAAGCCGATTTGATGGAACTAAGGATGCAGGTTTTATCGGGTGCGCTTTCCATTGCACCTGAGATGTCGGCAATAAATATCTGTTTCAGGGAATCAACTTTTTTTTCGTGTTTTTCTCGCTCTGAAGGCCTGGAACTCTTCAGTGCTTCCACTTCCAGTTTGGCTGTTGGGTGCTGTACGGATCTGTCGGTGACATCGGTGGTGAACAGGTAGATCTTGTAGGCTCCTTTCAGCTTCTTCAAAATCTTATCAGTACATTCGTTGATGAGTTCGAGATTGGTCCTGTTGACACTTCCCGAGTTGTCAAGTACAATAAATATGCGTTTGTCCATTCGTTTGTTGGGAGGCTCATTGGCAGTAGTGCCGGAATTTTCGTTGTTGCCTCCACAGGCACTGAATACCATTATGAAAATTAGGGTGACAGCCATTAAAAGAAGCTGCTGGTGAAATCTCAAAGTGGGTTTCATTGGTGTGTAGTATTGGTGATTCAATGTATGGTTGGTTTGGCGGTAAAAATGCTAATTGTCAGAATTGAAATCTTTGCGGTTGAGTGTTTCAATTTCCCTGAGGGTGATAAATTGTTCAAAAGAGCGGGATGCTTGTTCGTATGGCTGCTGACCCTGGTTGGCGAACATGCCCCGCAGATAACCATGCTGGTAAGCCTCTGAAAAAAGGCGTTCATACACAACGTCGTACTCATTAGCTTCGTACTTTTTCACCAGGTGATTCAGGGAGGCAATTTTGGCTTCCAGGTCGAGTAGTCTGCTTTTCAATGCACCGACTTTTTTTCTCCATCCTTCGTATTTCTCCTCGGCATATTTGTAGAGTCTTCTCATATTGGATATGTGAGAAGCAATGGCAAAGCATATTCCGCTGAGAAGGGGAAAGAGGATGGAAATTGCAAGGAAAAATTCTTCGCTGATATTTTTGCCTGCTTTGCTTTCCGAAATGGCCTGCTCCACCTCGAAACGCACCGTTCCGAATTTATACAGGGTCCAGAAGATCCCTCCCAGTATTACCAAAACGACTGCGAATCTGAATGCCCTGATGGCGAACATGCTCCAGCTTCTACGTTTTTTTTCTTCAGGGGACATTTCCTGTTCAAATTTGTTGAGGTTGCGGATCAGCCCGGCGGAGCGGTCCAGCGGGGTGAGCATCAGTTCCTCATAGGCCATTTTGAAAAATATGGCTGACAGAACGATGCCGAGTGCCATCAATACGATTTGCCAGTTGACAACCAGCACCTGACCTGCATGTGCAAAAAATCCACTGCAACCCAGTACGTCATATTCAGCATCGAAGGAAAACAGGTTGGCTATGGAATGCCCCTCATAGGACTCCGTGTCGAAAACGTGCTCGGTGACCATCAGGCTGAGCGGTACGTCGGCAATCAGCAATATGGCAGAGGCAATTATATACACCCACATGTGACGTTTTGAGAATTTTTCAGGATTCAAAGCCCTTCGGGTAACTATTTCATCTATATAGCCCTGAATTTTTTTGAGCAGGGAAGCGGCTTCATTGAATTCGGCTTCCTGTGCTTCATATTCCTTTTTGTTTTTGGCCAGTTCGCCAGTAATGTTTGGCAGCAACCTGGACCTTAGCCCGAGTGCCGTTTGATGGAATAATGCGGGTTTGGCCTGTGGCTGATGGTTCTTGCCGTCTTTGAAGCCCATCAGCCAGCAATGGACCACCATCTTTCCCGGTAATTTTTGATTTCCGGAACTGAGAGCTTCTGGCAGTTGAGCACCTTCCGCTATTTCAATGATTTCCGTTGGAATATCCTGTACAGGAGTGGAGCGGGGCTCTTCGGCCTTTTTATTTCTGGAAAACAGATTTTTTAGTTTTATCCAAATGATGAGGATGTAGTTCTTTTTCATGATTGTTCCTGTTTTGATTTGAAGCATAGTGGCAAGGTCAGCCTGCTGGTACAATGTTTTTGACTCCGTTTTCCGTAAAATACCAGCGTCCTACATTGTAGCCCTTTTTAAGGGAGTACAGCACTTTTATTCTGAACTGGTCGGCCAGGGATTTTTGTTGCATGTACTCCTGTTCGTGTTTCGAAAGCATGGTTTCGTAATAGCGCAGTGAGTTCTGGAGCCTCGCAATTTTGGCATCCAGGGTTTTGGAGGTCTCGGTTTCTTCTGTTTCATACAGATGGATGGTGTGTTTCAGGTCTTTGATTTCGATTTCGAGGGAGGCCACATCCTTTCTGAGTGTCTCTAATTCAGTCGCCAACTCTGGAAGCCATACTTTTTCCCAGGGATGTATTTTGAAGCTTTGGCTAGCCAGTAGTTCCCTGTCATATACATAAAAGACTTCATCACCGTCGTCAATGGGCCAGATGTAACTTCTGATCCGTCGAATTACATATTTCCCAATTTTAATGATGTGTCTTACAATGAATATGCGATCCCACCACCAGTAGCGATATCGGATATCACTTTTGAGGCTGTCAGTAGCATAAGTTGACCGTTTAGAAAGCAATTCGTAAAGGGAGTCAAGTTGTTTTACGTATTCAGTCCGGAATTTTTCCCGGTCTGCTTCGCTTAACTGGCCGTTGGCAGGAAAGGCAACTGTCAGAATTTCGGAATTTATTTTTTGGAGCTTTTTTTCCAGGTTATTTTTGAAATTGAGCAATATGGCCATTCTGACGAAAAAGCCCAGGATATAGGAGAGGCTGAGAAGTGTTGTCAAGTAGCACAGGAGCATGGTCAAGTCGTCAACGGATTGAGGTAAGATGATGCTTGCAAGTAATCCGCTAGCTCCGGCAAAGAACAGAATCCCCGCAATGAATAGCTCATAATGGTGAGACGCTCCGGAGTTCACCTTGCTGTTGAGAAGGCGGTGTTCCACCACGGAGCGGATGTAGTAATATGCTACGGCAGTAGTGAGTACAACAATCAGCAAACCGGCAATTCCCATTTCAGGGGGTGAAAGTACATTTGTGATAAACTGATCAAAATGTTTGTTGACGAAAGGGCTTACGGCAAACAGCGCGGTGGTGAGTGAAATGGAAAGAATAATTCGGACAAACCAAGGGCTAATGCCCGGTCCGTGAAGGCCAAGCGTTTCAATAGTGTCTTCCCATAGTTTGTAATGGTGGTCGTGTTCTTTTTGTAATTTATTGGTTTCGTGAGTGTGAAAGGCTCGATTTTGATTCTGAAGTTCAGCCTCCGCATCATTGCGTTGGGATGATAACTCGAGGTAGAACTGCGTGAGATCGGATAAATTAGTTTTTGTTTTGGATATTACGGTGTTGAAAAATTGCTCCCTTGCAGTAGCAAATTCCCTTAATTTTTCCTTGAGGAGTGTGTATGTTTCAGTAAGCAGTGCGTCCTTTTCTGAGAGTTCCGTTTTAAGGGATTCTAGTTTTTCCAGGTGTTCGGTTTTATTTTTTCTGAGCCGGTCAATCTGTCCACTGACCTCTTCAATGGCTTTGGTAGTTTGCCCGCATCGTTTTGTATGATTATTGTTAAGATTTTCCCCGATTGCATCCATCCAGCGGGTAACAATTTGCTCGGTTTCCTGGTAGGTGGTTTCCGGATTGTTTGAAAAGGCGCAGTTAAAGCCAATTTTTTCGAAATGGCTTGCATCGAGGTCTGTGAATATCAGGGTCGCTATGGAAAGACCTTGCTGTCCGTTGTGCGAATCATGTATTTCATTATCCGTAGGGGTGTATTCATTAAAGGAAGCCTGGCCGTTTTGGGCATATTCGTACTTGCCGTTGCCATCGCCGTTGTTATGGTTGACAGGTGTATTCATAGTGAATTCTTTTGGTTGAACAGTACTGCTGCTATGATTCGGTATTCTGAAACAGAATACACGGTTGATCAGCCCTGCTCAATGAAGGCTTTGTTTATTTTTGAAAATTGCTTTTTTCAATCCGGTCACATGGTTTTATTTTCATGAGTTGCCGGATATTATGCGCTGCTTTAGCAGCATATTCTCTTTGTGGTAAAACGGTCCGCTTACATCGCTTTCGCTTCGCAAAATCGTTTTGAACTCCGGTAATCAGGAGTATGGCAAAGCCATTTTTAAACTTTCCCGTAGTATGTGAAAATGAAAAGAGGTGTGTTTGAATCCCGGATGGAAGGGTGGCCTTTTGTCGAGAGCCTGACCGGCTGCCACCCACTGTGTTTTACTATGTGAGACACTTTTGCGAGCCAAATATAATTTTTCACGCTTGGTTTTGCAAATGTTCAGGTAGTTTTTTCCTTCACAACTGGCATTTGGGCAGTTCGGCGAAAAGCTGGTCTTTGCTTACTTTTGGCCGCCAATGCATAGCGAGTAATGAATCAATCAGCCACCTAAACAGCTTACATGTCTGAATACACCAACCCAAATCTGATACTCGAGACTGCCAAATTAGAACCCGGCGAAGTCACCTGGCGCAGCCCTTCCAACCTTGCCATCATCAAGTATTGGGGCAAGCATGGGCGGCAGCTTCCGAAAAATCCATCCATCAGCCTGACCTTGTCGTCGGCCTTTACGGATACCAAGCTGGAGTACAAGCCGAAGGAGAGCGGTGACAATGCCATTTCCCTGAAGTTCTTCTTTCATGAAGAGGAGAACGAGCCCTTCCGCCAGCGGCTGGTGGGATTTCTGGAGGGGGTGAAAGATATTTTTCCTTTTTTGGGGCAGTTGGACCTGACCATTCACTCTGGCAATTCCTTTCCGCATTCATCAGGCATTGCTTCTTCTGCTTCGGCAATGAGTGCGCTGGCCTTGTGCCTCTGCTCGTTGGAAGACCGCTTTTTCGAAACCCTGGATGACGACGAGGAGTTCGACAGAAAAGCCTCTTACGTTGCCAGGCTGGGGTCGGGCAGTGCCTGCCGGTCCATTTATCCGGTGGCTGCATTGTGGGGCGAATATTCGGAGGTGCCGGGCTCTTCTGATCTGTATGCCGTGCCGATGAAAGAACATATACACGAAACTTTTCAGCATTTTCACGATGATATTCTCATTGTAAGTTCAAAGCCGAAGAAGGTAGGCAGCAGTGCCGGCCATAACCTGATGGAAAACAACCCATTTGCAGAGGTGCGTTATGCTGATGCTCGCCGCAGGTTACACTTCCTGTTGGAAGCCATGAAAAAAGGTGACCTGGAGACTTTCGGAAACATTGCCGAAAATGAGGCACTTACCCTGCACGGATTGATGATGAGTGGAAACCCATCTTACATACTGATGCAGCCGGGAACGATTTCCGTCATTGACCGCATCAGGGAGTACCGTGCCGAGACGGGCAACCCGGTGTATTTCAGCCTGGATGCAGGACCGAATGTGCATGTGCTTTATCCGGAGGATATCATCCACGAAGTCCGGCCATTTATCGAAGAAGAACTCCTGCCGTTTTGCGAAGAAAGCACCTGGCTGCAAGACTGGGTGGGGGAAGGACCGGTGGAGCTTTGAGTACTTAATCAGTTGGCAGTTATCAGTTATCAGTTGCCAGTTGCAGGGATGGATGATGCACCCAGAGAAAAAACTTCAAAAACCACAAAAACCACAAAAACATTCTCCCGTAATTTCTGAAAAACACCATTTATGAAGATCGACATGCACACCCATATCATGCCGGAAAAGCTGCCCCGCTGGGCGGATAAATTCGGGTATGGTGATTTCATCCACCTGGAACACAATGAGCCTGGCTATGCGGACATGATAAAGGGCAACAAGTTTTTCCGGAGGGTTGAACAAAATTGCTGGGATCCCGAACTGAGAATAGAAGAATATGCGGGTCACGGCACGCAGGTGCAGGTTATTTGTACCATTCCGGTGTTGTTCTCCTATTGGGCAAAGCCCGAACACACCCTGGAAGTTTCGGAATATCTCAATGACCACATTGCGGATATTGTCGAAAAATATCCGAAAAACTACATCGGCCTCGGCACCGTGCCGATGCAGGACACGGACCTTGCTATCAAAGAGCTCGAGCGGTGTAAAAAAATCGGTCTGGTCGGCATTCAGATCGGGAGCAATATCAATGACAAAAACCTGAGTGAGCCCCAATTTTTTCCAATATTCGAGGCCTGTCAGGAAATGGGTATGGCCGTTTTCGTACACCCCTGGAACATGATGGGCTTTCACAGCATGGAAAAATATTGGCTGCCCTGGCTGGTGGGTATGCCAGCAGAAACGAGCCGGGCTATTTGTTCCATGATATTCAGCGGGGTTTTTGAAAAGCTACCGAAGCTGCGCTGCTGTTTTGCCCACGCCGGAGGGTCGTTCCTGCCAACCATTGGCCGAATCGAGCACGGCTTCAACTGCCGCCCTGATCTGGTGGCCGTGGACAACCCGGTTAATCCCCGAAATTACCTCGGAAAGTTCTGGGTGGATTGCATTACCCACGACATCAAAATGCTGAAATACGTTCTGGAAACCGTAGGCACTAACAAGGTGACCCTCGGCTCTGACTATCCTTTCCCCCTCGGCGACCTGACCATTGGAGAATTCATCGAGGAATCTGACCTGCCGGCCTCCACCAAAGAGGCTATCTTCTGCAATAACACCCTGGATTGGTTGAACCTCGATGCAGATGCCTTTAGCTGATCTGAAAATCATGGGGTTGGGGAGGATTATGAGGATTATGGAGGATTATGGCCCCGATATTCATCGGGGATAGGGGGTTATAGAGGATTATAATCTCTCAACCTTTAACAACCCATTCAGGCCGGGATGCAATGCCGGTGGGCGGAAAGCCTTTATTTTGCAGTCCTTTTTTGGGGGGAGAGTTTCCCCGAGGGAGTTATACAGCAAGTCTGCAACTTGCCTACCGTTAACAACCCACATTTTAGAATGAGACTTTTCAATATCATCAACAACGACCTGCTGAAAAAGCAGATGCAGGAAAGCGACGAACCACGAACCACCTTGTCGTTTTACAAATATGCCCACATCGAAAATCCGGAGCGCTTCCGCAATGAGCTTTTCTTGCTCCTGCGTGAAATTGGTGTTTTTGGAAGAATATATGTGGCACAGGAAGGCGTGAATGCCCAAATATCGGTTCCGACAGATAACTTCGAGGAATTGAAAAAGCGTCTTTATTCCATTCCTTTCCTGAATGGTGTCAGGCTGAACATCGCCATTGACGATGACGGCAAATCATTTTACAAACTGAAAATAAAGTGCCGTAAAAAAATCGTGGCCGATGGGCTGAACGATGAAGAATTTGATGTGACCAAAAGGGGGAAACCGGTTAATGCCGTTGAATTCAATCAACTGACCGATGACCCTGACACCATTGTGGTGGACATGCGCAACCATTACGAAAGTGAAGTCGGGCATTTCGAGGGAGCCATCTGCCCTGAGGTGACAACTTTCCGGGAAGCCCTGCCCCTGGTGGAAAAAATGCTTGCCGACAAAAAGGATAAAAACCTGATAATGTATTGTACGGGTGGTATCCGCTGTGAAAAGGCCAGCGCCTATTTTCTCCACAAAGGATTCAAAAACGTATTCATGGTGGACGGTGGCATCATCGAATATGCCCGCCAGTGCAAAGAGCAAAACCTGCCCAATAAATTCATCGGCAAAAATTTCGTGTTCGATGAACGTTTGGGAGAGCGAATAGGACAGCAGGTCATTTCCAGTTGCCACCAATGCGGAAAGCCCTGCGACACACATGTGAACTGCGCCAACGATGCCTGCCACCTGCTTTTTATCCAATGCGAGGAATGTGCGGAGAAGTACCACAATTGCTGCTCCACCAAATGCGCTGAGTTTATTCAACTGCCGGAGGAAGAACAAAAGACACTGCGCAAAACCATGGAATTCAACGGTACCCATTTCTCAAAAGGCAGGTACAAGGCCTTCCGACAGGGACTGGGGCTGGAACTTCGGTAAATTCCCTTCGGGGAAATGAGGGCAGGCGCTAAGAATTGGGCGGCATTTCAGAATTTCCTTCGGTAAAACCCCTCCATTCCAAAGAACTTTCTAAAGTGCCTGGCAGGGGTCATTGGCTGCTGCCTCTGCCGCAACGACTTGCACGATTTTGTGTTTCCTTTGTAGCCCTTTTGCCCAACCAAAAAGTAGAAATATGAAAATTGCTCTTGGCCAGTTGAATTTTTTTGTCGGTGATTTTGAAGGCAATCTTCGAAAAATGCTGGCAGCCGTTGCGGAAGCAAAAAAACAAGGCGCAGACCTGGTGTGCTTCCCGGAGCTGGCCACCTGTGGTTATCCCCCCCGGGATTTTCTGGAGTTTGATGATTTTATCCGAAGGGCAGAGAACTCTGTGAAGGAACTGGCAAAAGCTGCCCAGGGAATTGCCATTGCTGTTGGTTCTCCGAGCCGGAATCCGGTTGTCGAAGGGAAAGACCTTTTCAATTCAGCCTATTTTCTGGAAGATGGGCAGATCAAGCATATTTACAACAAAGCACTGCTCCCTACCTACGATATTTTTGATGAATATCGCTATTTCGAGCCGGCCAAGGAATTCAAGGTTGTTGAGTTCAAGGGCAAGAAAATAGCCCTCAGCATTTGCGAAGACCTGTGGAACCTGGGCAATGAAAATCCGCTTTATACCATTGTTCCGCTGGACGAAATGATGCCGCAAAAGCCGGATATCATCATCAATCTTTCGGCCTCTCCTTTTTCTTATGAGCATGCACGTGAACGCATCCGGGTTAGCAAGGCCAATGTGGACCGGTACAAATTGCCTTTGTTTTACGTCAACCAGGTGGGGGCACAAACGGAGATCATATTTGACGGTGGGTCTTTCGCCATTTCTCCCAACGGGCACGTTTTTGAAGAAATGCCCTATTTCGAGGAATGTGTCAAGACATTTGACCTGGAAGAGGTGGTTGAAAACGGCCGTAACAATGAGCGCCCCAAAGAGAAAATTCCGCTGATACACGATGCGCTGGTGCTGGGTATCAAAGATTATTTCGATAAGCTGGGTTTCAAACGTGCCATTCTTGGGCTTTCGGGAGGGATTGACTCAGCGGTGGTAGCTGTGTTGGCGGCCCGGGCACTGGGCGAAGACGACGTGCGGGCGCTGTTGATGCCCAGTCAGTTTTCATCGGCGCATTCGGTCAACGATGCCCGTGAACTGGCCGTCAACCTCGGTATGCAATACGACATCATCCCCATCGAGCCGATCTTCAACAGCTTTGCCGAATCACTCCGGCCGCATTTTTGGGGCCATGGCTTTGATGTTACCGAAGAAAATATACAGGCCCGGATCCGGGGCACCCTACTGATGGCGGTTTCAAATAAATTCGGAAATATATTGCTGAATACCTCCAATAAAAGTGAGATGGCGGTTGGCTACGGCACTCTCTACGGCGATATGTGTGGGGGGCTTTCCGTGATTGCTGATGTTTACAAAACGGAGGTTTACGAGTTGGCGCGGTATATCAACAAAGACGGTGAAATAATTCCGGAAAATACCATCATCAAACCACCGAGTGCGGAGCTGCGTCCTGATCAAAAAGACAGTGACAGCCTGCCTCCCTACGAAATTCTTGACGCCATATTATACCAATATATCGAGCAGCACCAGGGCCCCAATGAGATCATTGCCATGGGTTATGACGAAGCCATCGTGAGGAGGGCTTTGCGGCTGGTCAATACCAATGAATTCAAGCGTTACCAGGCTCCGCCGGTGTTGCGGGTGTCACCCAAGGCCTTTGGCGTGGGGCGCCGGATGCCCATAGTCGGAAAATATTTGTCGTAGAATTTTGGCTGCTCAGGCTTTCCACAACGGTGAAGGGTACTTTCCTGCTTCCGTCATTTTTTTGAAGGCTTCCTGTACCACTTCCTTGTCTTGCTGGTAGGTGACTCCATACCACTTTTCATCGCTGGGCAATACGCTGAATTTGGAGGTGCCCTCGCGAATCAGGTCATTGGCGAAGGAGGAGATGTAGAACTCCGCTTTTGGGTTTTGGAAGTTCTTCTGGACGAAGGCATCGAACCCTTCCTGCAGCAAAGTGAACAGGTGGGGATGAAAACCCCAGAGGTTCATGGAAACGAGTGAATCAGCGGGAATGTCAATTTCCACACCCTCCTCATTTTTGCCTTTCAATGGATCGGTGCCTTTGGTGATTCCGGTGCATTCGGTCACTTTTTTCAGAATGAAATTTTCATCCATTTCGCAAACTCCCCTCGAAACAGCCCCGTGGTCGGAGAGGGTGTTTTTCAGCACATAGCCGACCATGGCGTAGTGCAGGTCAGCGCACTGGTTGGTGAGGAAGTCGTGCATCTTTTCGAAACCGCTGCGGCCGTAGTAGTCATCGGCGTTGATGACCACGAAAGGGTCTTTTACAACATTTTTCGCCACCAGCACAGCGTGGCCAGTGCCCCAGGGTTTTTGGCGTTCCACCTGCCCGGCTATTTCCGGAACGAAAGTATCCATGCCCTGGAAGGCGAAATCTACCTCCACCTGCCCGCTCCATTTGGACGCTATTTTTTCTTTGAATTCCTTCTCGAAATCTGTTCTGATGATGAAGACTACCTTTTTAAAGCCTGCCTGCAGGGCGTCGTAGATGGAGTAGTCCATGATGGTTTCACCGGAGGGGCCAACGGTATCCAGTTGTTTGAGGCCGCCATAGCGACTGCCCATGCCGGCAGCCAGGATCAATAAAGTTGGTTTCATGAAGTGTGGTTTAATTATCGCTTACATCCCGAGTTCTTTCAGAATTTGTTGGGCGTGGTTACCCACTTTGACTTTGGTGATTACTTTTTCGATGGTGCCATTCTCATCGATGACAAAGGTAGTCCGTAGCACACCCATGAACTTGCGGCCCATGAATTTCTTTTCTCCCCAGACGCCATAGGCTTTAATGGTTTCGAGGTCTTCATCTACCAAAAGTGGAAATGGCAGCTTGTGCTTGTTGATGAAGTTTTGGTGCCTCTTGGCGCTGTCAGGGCTCACGCCAAGGATTTCAAATCCCTTTTCTTTCAGTAATTCGTAATTGTCCCGGAGGTTGCAGGCTTCCTTGGTGCAGCCGGGGGTGCTGTCCTTCGGGTAAAAATAGAGGATGAGCTTCTTGCCTTTGAAGTCATCGAGAGATACCGGGTTGCCGTTTTGATCCACACCGCTGAATGCAGGTGCTTTGTCTCCTTCTTTCAAATGTGTCATGGTCGATCGGTTTGTTTTAGACGATGATTGAGCTTAAGCAATTCAGGTGGTTGACCTGCAAGGTCATGGGCTGTTGCCAGCCGCAGGGTTCCTGAGCATGCAGGGGGCATTTTACGAAACCCCAAAGCAATAAACTGCAAATAAGAAATGCCAAAAATCAGCTATTGTTTTCGGCTGTGAAAAATTCACGGAGTGTTCAGAATTTAATAAGTTCACGGCTCCGTTTCTCGAAACCTAATTCTTCAGAAACCCCCTGAGGAGTTATTTTACGGAACAAAAGGCTGGAAGCCTGCTAAGCGAACACCCTGGAAGGGAAGGGATGAGCATCCCTCAGGGTAATTCTTAACAAACAATACAAAACGATATGAGCTACGACACCAGCAACATCCGGAACGCAGTCCTCTTGGGCCACCCCGGCAGTGGAAAGACCACATTGGCAGAAACCATGCTTTTCGAGTCAGGGTCCATCACTCGCCGGGGTACAGTGGAAGATCGCAACACCGTTTCCGACTACACAGACATCGAGCATGAACGCGGCAACTCCATCTTTGCGGCACTGATGCACGACGACTGGCGCGGCAACAAAATCAACGTGCTGGACACACCCGGCTTTGATGATTTCATCGGAGAGGTGGTTTCATCACTCAAAGTTGCAGATACGGCGCTGATGGTCATCAACGCCAAAAGTGGTGTGGAGGTAGGAACGGAGCTACTTTGGGAATATGTAGAGGATTTCAAGACACCTACCCTTTTTGTGGTGAACCAAGTGGATCATGAAAAGTCTGATTTTGACGCCGCCGTTGAACAGGCAACTGCCCGTTTCGGAAACAAAGTGCTGCCCATCCAATATCCCCTCAACCAGGGCACAGGATTCAATACCATCGTGGATGCACTCCGCATGACCATGTACGTTTTTCCGCCCGAAGGCGGTAAGCCCGAAAAACAAGAAATACCAGCCTCTGAGAAAGACAGGGTGCTCGCCATGCACAATGCCATCGTGGAAGCGGCTGCGGAGAATGATGAAGAATTGATGGAGCGCTACTTTGAGCACGGCACCTTGTCGGAAGAGGAACTTGCTTATGGTCTTCGTGTAGCCATCGGCAAAAGGGCCGTGTTCCCGCTCTTTTGCGTGTCTGCAATCAACAACATGGGTAGTGGCCGTATCATGGGCTTCATCAATGATGTGTGCCCAGCACCCAACCAGCGTTCTGCAGCGCCCCTCGTTGGCGGCGGTGAACTGGAATGCAACCCCGATGATGACACCACCATTTTCATTTTCAAGACCCACAACGAGCCCCGGGTGGGCAACATCTCCTATTTCAAAGTCTTCTCTGGTGTGTTGAAAGCGGGTGATGAATTGGTGAACGCCTCCAACCGCACCACTGAGCGTTTCGGACAGCTCTACATTGCCAACGGCAAAAACCGGGAGCCCGTTGATGAACTCCGTGCCGGAGATCTTGGCTGCACCGTGAAGCTCAAAAACAGCCACACCAACCAAACCCTCACCAAAAAAGGTACGGACCGGGAAATTGAACCCATCAAGTATCCGAATTCAAGAATAGAAGTGGCGGTAGTTCCTCCAAGCAAAAACGAAATGGAGAAGCTGATGAAGGCGCTTCACTCCATTGCAGAGGAAGATCCGACATTGATCATTGAACAATCAAAGACCCTTAAGCAAACCCTGCTTTACGGACAGGGACAATTGCAACTGGACCTCGTCAAACACCGCGTAGAAAGTGAGTTTGGGGTGAGCATGAGTTTTGAAAAACCGCGCATTCCCTACCGCGAAACGATCACCCGTGAGGCCAATGAAATGTATCGTCATAAAAAGCAGACCGGCGGTGCCGGCCAGTTTGCCGAGGTACACATGCGCATAGAGCCTTATTACGATGGCATGCCGGATCCGTCCGGCCTGACGGTGAGAAATGCAGAAGTCGAAGATCTGCCCTGGGGCGGTAAGCTGGCTTACTACTGGTGCATCGTGGGTGGCTCCATTGATTCCAGGTTTTCAAACGCCATCAAAAAAGGTGTGCTGATGAAGATGGAGGAGGGCCCGCTCACAGGCTCTAACTGCCAGGATATCCGGGTGTGCATTTACGATGGTAAAATGCACCCGGTTGATTCCAACGACATGGCTTTCATGATTGCCAGTCAGCAGGCTTTCAAGCTTTGCTTCAGCAAGGCTGCCCCGCAGTTGCTGGAACCCATTTACGAAGTGGAAATCCTCTGCTCAGGCGATGTGATGGGGGATGTGATGGGCGACTTGCAAACCCGCCGAGCCATCATCATGGGCATGGGCACGGAAGGGCATTACCAGAAGATTACGGCCAGGGTGCCACTCGCCGAAATGTACCTGTATTCATCAACCCTCCGCTCGATTTCACAGGGCCGGGCGAAGTTTACCCGCAGGTTTGCTGAGTACGTAGCTGTGCCGCCAGACATCCAGCAGAAACTCATTCAGGAGTACAAGGAACAAGCTGGAGACGAGGATTGATTCAAATCTAACAGCCATATAAAGTTTCGGCCTGCCGGTTTTTCCGGCAGGCCGTTGTTGTAAGAGCCTGTTTAAATTCCCATCACTTGGCTGCAAGCGGCCAATTTTATCCTGCACTTCGTTAAATTTTTCGCCGGATTACCCGTATCCG
>PAAY01000025.1 GCA_002698985.1 Saprospirales bacterium
AGTTGCTTCAGGGCGCCCATGCAACCCATAGCACCAGGCAGGGGAGGCAGCCGAAAACTCCCTCAACAAGAAGTAGGCGCAAGGCCCGAATGCGTGAAGGAGGGCATTGAAATTTATTACCATGAAAAGGATTCATGTGCTTTTGCTTTTTTTAGGATTTGGGTTTATTGCAACGGGGGGGACTCCCCATGAAACATTTTGCAAAAACAACCCGGCTAAAAACTCTAAAGTTTGTGTTCTTAAGTCAAACGGTCATGGAAGTGACTGCGTAGTAAGAACATGTGGGGGGTGGTTTTCTAGTGATTGTGACTGCTATGATACCGGAGTTGAAAAGTAGGATTCACCATTAGCAGGCCAATTTAATTGGCCTGCTTTTTTGAGTAAATGATTAAAAATTTAAACTAAGGCAGGACCAACCATATCTATATACACATGGCTATCAGGCATTTCATTTTAACTATCTATTTAGTCACGATTATCCTGGCGTGTCAGTATGAATATAGAAAACCTAAATTAAATAAAATGTCAATTGAGTCAACCTCGCTATCTCATATTGGAACCATAGATATTCCAACCACTAGTACCTCAGCAGAACTAAGCGATATTTATTATCACAATCATCTCGAAGAAACATTAATGGCAATTTTGAATAGCTATGAATTAACAGTAGATTTTGTAAGTTTTGAAGAAGCTCCTGTTCTAAAAAAGTCATTCAAGCTTCCACTTGAAGGCCCAAACGGCATGCAAGCAGCCGATAGCTACCTTTCTATCATCATCACGTGTCCAGACCACCAATTGCTGATTTGGAACAATGCTACACGGTCTTTTTACAAATATGACATGAATGGAACCCTGCTTAAAAAATACCACTTGGGGAATTTCCCTCAAGGAGTTCTGCCGTCCGTCCAGGCTACAGTTCCTGCCATAAGTACTGAAGAAGGAAAATACATCATTAGTTTATGGTTGGAAAACCCTTCGTCTCCTGATTTTACCAATGAACCTGCCGTTGGATTAATGGAGCTGGAGAGTGACAACACAGCGTTTAGTTTGACAAAGACTTTATTAGATTTTCCTGATGTTTATAAGTTAGGATTTTGGAGTTTTGCCCCCTTTAAATATACACCATATCTGTGTCAAATAGACTCTTTGCATATTTTTGTATCCTTTCCAGTAGACGAGTATGTTCGTAAACTTAAGGTAAAAGAAGGCCAAATAACCGCCTCATCTAAAATAATACATCCCGAAGTGGAAACTCCT
The DNA here is from genome assembly GCA_002698985.1 of Saprospirales bacterium. Taxonomy (GTDB): domain Bacteria; phylum Bacteroidota; class Bacteroidia; order Chitinophagales; family Saprospiraceae; genus UBA6168. Next base: position 1,258 of record PAAY01000025.1, read on the forward strand.
ATGCCCATGTTCGATTATTCCTTTTTAGAAAATTTATACCATGGAATAATTGCAAAGCCTTCCTTTGAAGAGAACGCTCAATACGCCCTGACAAACTCTGACTATTCAATTGTTGTTCAAGTTTCTGACAAACATTTTGCTCGTGTTTCAAACATTCGACCAAACTTGCCCAAATACAAATCAGGAGTGACATTTCCAGACTACGGTGTAACATTATTCGATCATGAATTAAACATCTTGGGTGATACCATTTTTAGCCATGGGGCCTACTCATTTGAAAAGAGTTTTTACAAAAAAAACAATGGGCTGCACGTTCTAAACATGGAAAGGACAGCTGAGGTTGATGGATACCTTTCATTTGACATATTTACAACAAAGGTTTCCGCCAATCAATGACAAAAGGTCAAAGTTTTGCGATTGTGGAGATACTGGTAAATTTGAGAGCGGCACATTGTGTCAACCTGTCCAATAACGGGCAATTTTTAGACAGTGAATGCAGCCTGCGAAGGATCTATAGACTGGTTCTTCGCAGCTGTTTTCTCAATTAGATTGTCGTATGAAGTACCTTATTTTCTACCAATGGGTCATTGTCCTGCTCTTTGTCTCGTGCAAAAATGATTCTCAACAATTTGGAAATGATACAATTCCTTTTCCAAATACAATTGAATTATCCGGAATGAACACCGGACCGAAGAACTATTTTGGAAGTCCCATAGAATGCATCAGTTCAGGTAGTAATTTATTGGTTTTTGACACAGGCAAAGATTTTTACTTTCACTTACTTGATGAATCACTGAAGATCAAACAGACATTGTTAAAAAAAGGACATGGCCCGGGTGAGATGGACAACGAGCTAATGTTGTCTCACCATGACTTCAACAGGTTAGGGGGTATTTACTATTATGACTTCGTCCGGTCATCCATTGTCAAGCTACCCGTTTCTAACGATGGGAGTTACGACGACCATTCGCCTAAAGCGATACACATTCCTGAAGAGTTATACAATCTGCAATCGGTTACAATCCTCGAGGATTCCATATTCGTTGGCAACGGAGGGATGGCAGAGGGTAAACTGTTTTTCTTTTTCCCAGGCACAAGGAAGAAAGTCATCAAGACCCCATTTATCCCCCCTCCATTGAGAAACAACGACCGAGAATACCTGATGTATTCATATTTGGGTAAAGTTGCTTGGAATCCAAAGAGCAAGAGCACTTACTTCGCAAACTCTTATTTTCCACAAATTGAAGTATATGGCGACAATTACGAAATAAACAATATTGTTACGACTGACAAACACGCAGCTTTGGGTAGGGAAAAAATGTTTTACTACCACGGGATTGAGTACGGATTGCAAAAGGTTTTTGCCCTATATCTGGGAGAGAATCCGGACAATTTGTTAAAGAATCTATTTGGAGATTTTAAATCCAAATTGCACGTTTTCGACAAAGATGGGAATCCACTTTTGGAAATAAAATTGGACAGGTTACTTACGAGTTTTACATTAGATGTCCGCAATGGACGGATAATAGGAATTGACGAAGGCAATGAGGAGCAGCCGCTTGTTGAATACACGCTTCCAAATCAACTTCTGAACCTAAATGAAATGAATTAATTCAGGATTAAGGCCACCATTCAATTCAAGTAATACCGGGGAGATTGGTCAGGGAGCCTCCGGTTAGCCAGCGACTTATCGCCATCCAAATATCTTAGCATTGAGTTCCCACCACCCTGCAATACAAGTAGAACAAAAGCCTCTTAGGGCAAGAAAATACGGAAGCTCAAGGCATTTTGGATCCAATTGCATTTTACGCTACTCGGTCTGAAAAAACAGTTATTTTCTTGCGTGGATTCCTTGCCCTTTCACTACCTTTAAGCACCCGTTTCAACGAAAATTCTCCGGAAGATGAAACTACCCAATATAACCTCACAGCCACTGTCATTGCTTCTCTTTTCCGCTGTCTTGACGTTTGGGAGTTGCGGGGGGAAGGCCGAGCATGAAGACAATCAATTCAAAGAGGAAGCCCCGGTTCAAAACGAAGAAGGTGTTGTTCCCGAAGTGAAAATAACCAAAGCGGAGGTCAAGCCTTTCAGAAGCTACTTGTGGTCAAACGGCAAATTGAAAGCAAGTAGGTCACTGTCGATCAAAAGCCGAATCAAGGGTCAGGTGGCTGAACTTCACCTGTCTGAAGGCATCCACGTAAACAAAGGGCAGTTGCTGGTGCGCTTCAACGATTCGGAATGGCAACTTCAGAAACAGAAAGCCCTGTTGGAAGTGGAGGAAGCCATTTACAAAAAAAATGATCTGCTGGTTTTGCAAGGCGGCACCTGGGGAGTTGACAGCAGTGTAAACAGGCAGACTTTTGAAAACATCCTGGTGGAAAGTGGCCTCAAAAGAGCCCGGCTGCACCTGGAGGAGATCGAGTACCAAAGCCGGTTTTACGAGATTCGTGCCCCGTTCGACGGCATGGTCGCCAATCTGAATGTTCAACCCTTGCAGGAGGTAGAGGCGGGAACGGAGCTCTTTACCTTATTCGATCCGGAGAGTATGGAGGCTGAATTCCAGCTGATGGAAACGGAATTGCCTCAAATATTCATCGGGCAAACTGCCTCGATTTATCCCATTGGCCAGGACAGCCTTCGAATCGCTGCAAAAATCAGCGGTATCAACCCCGTGGTAAATGAACATGGACTCGTCACAGTAAAGGCCAAATTAAAGGGAGCGCAAAATTTGAAAAATATACAATTGCCGGATGGCCTGGCCGTCAAGGTGGCCATAGAAAAAGTGGTGCCTGCCCAGCTGGTTGTTCCTCGTTCAGCGGTGGTACTGCGGTCTGAAAAGACTGTCGTGTTTAGTTGGGATCCGGAATCGGGCCTGGCAAAATGGAATTATGTGACCATTGCGCTGGAAGGACAAAATGAAGTAGCCATTTCAGAGGGTCTGGACAAGGATGCCTGGGTCATTTACGAAGGCAATCTGAACCTGGATCACGACGCCGCAGTGAAAGTCATCGAGCAGCCCTTATTGACCAAAAAATAACCATGCTCCGTTTTTTAATAAAAAGACCCGTTGCTGTACTGTTGAGCACCTTGGGGCTTGTCATACTTGGCCTGGTTGTCGTGGGCAAGCTCCCCGTTTCTTTGTTGCCCGAAGTTCCCATCCCCGTGGTGACGGTGCAGGTAAACGCTCCCGATCATACAGCGCGGGAAATCGAAGACAATATCACCCGCCCGCTGCGAAATTCCCTGATGCAGGTCGAGCATTTGGAGGATGTCAAAAGTGTCAGCAGGGACGGTGTCAGCCAGATTACGCTCTTCTTTGAACATGGCACCAATACGGACCTGAGCCTGCTGGAGGTCAATGAGAAAGCAGACCTCGCTGCCAACTATTTGCCCCGGAACATACAAAGGCCACGGGTCTTGAAGAGCAGTGCTACCGATATACCCATATTTCACCTCCACATTTTTAAAAAAAGCGGGGTGGCAGTTTTGCCGGAAAATGGAAACCAGCTCGACCTGGCAGCCCTGGTAAACAATGTCATAAAGCGGCGCATCGAACAATTGGATGAGGTGGCCTTCGTCGATGTCAGCGGATACCAGCAACCGGAGATTGCCATCCGGCCAAAGCCGGATATTTTTCACAGGTTGAAAATAGATGAAGAGGACCTTTCGGCAATCCTGACTCAAAGCAAACTCGACCTTGGAAATGTGGTCTTGCAGGATGGCCACTACCAGTACAATGTCAGGCTGACGTCCGAACTGAATTCCATCGAGAGCATACGCAATATCACCATCAGGAATGGCAACCGATTGACCACATTGGGCGAAATTGCAGAAGTGGATCTGGTGCCTGCAAAAAGAAGGGGCATGTGCATCCACAACGGCCATGAAAGCATCGTGCTTACCGTTCGCAAGCAAGCTGATGCAAGAATTTTTGCACTTCGAAAATCCATTGCATCCCTTCTCCAAGATTTCAGAAAGGAATATCCACACCTCGAATTCGAACTGACAAACGACCAGAGTGAAATACTGGACGTATCAGTGAAAAATCTGGCTACGAGCCTGCAATGGGGAGCCTTTTTTGCAGTCCTCGTTTTATTGGCTTTCTTTAAAGAGTGGAGGTCTCCCGTGCTCATGGCCCTTGTCATTCCCGTCTCACTGGTCATCGCATTGTTTGGTTTTTTTCTTCTCGATATCAGCATCAATGTAATTTCGCTTTCCGGGCTCATTTTGGGGGTGGGCTTGATGATTGACAACAGCATTATCATCATTGAAAATATCCGGCAATTCATCAGGCTGGGCAGGCAGCATGAAGATGCCTGCGTAGAGGGCCCCGAAGAGGTCATCAGACCCTTGATCAGTTCTGCCCTGACCACTTGCAGCGTGTTCGTCCCCCTCATTTTTTTGAGCGGCTTGGCAGGATCGCTCTTTTACGACCAGGCTGTTTCAGTGACATTGGCACTGGGAGCATCATTGCTGACAGCATACATCCTGCTGCCTACCCTGTTGAGGCTCAACAGCAAATGGATGAAAAAGCGGGCGGGCCGGTTGAATTACCCGCTCTATGAAAAACTCGTCGATATATTTTTAAACAATCCCTTGAAAAGCCTTGGCATCGTTTCGATACTGGGCTTCGCAGTTTTTCTTTCCTATCGCAGCCTGCCAATTGAAGCCTTCCCGGAAATTACACGACAAGGTGTGGAAATAAGCGTGGATTGGAATGAACCCGTAAATCTCGAAGAAAACAAAAGGCGCTTTTTTCAATTGACAGAAGAACTGAAAGGTATTTCCAGCGCCCACGACTTGTTCCTCGGTGAGCAGCAGTTTCTTCTTTCAGAAACGACGCAGGCAACCAACCAGGCCAGTGCCCTGATTTACGGCAAAGAAGCCGACCTGCGTGAAAAAATATCCGCTTTTTTTTCGAAGAGATATCCTTCTGCAACTTTTGAAATCGAGCCCATCAACACGATTTTCGACGAGCTGTTTGGTGGAGCAGAGCCGCCATTGATTGCCCACCTCCAGAATATTGGCACACACCGCACACCTGAGTTCGATGAAGTTTCTCCGGTCATAAATTGGCTGTCGGCTCAGCCTGTCAACTTCGGCCTTCCTGCCACTCAAAAGCAATACACCGTAAAAATTTTGCGAAATATAGCCATCCAATACGGAGTGCCGCACCGCGCCATAGTTGACAGGTTAAAAAGCATATTGGAAGAATACCCGCTGGGCACTATAAATGATGGGCAACAGGAAATTCCAGTTGTCAGTGTTTCCGCTGCGGCTCGAAACCCCTTGGAGGCCATCGGTGCAGCAACAGTCACCAACGCCCAGGGACTTCAATTGCCACTCAGACAGTTCATCGAGATAAACCAGCGGCAGGCACCCCGGCAATTTACCGCCACCCGAAGTGGAGAATCTTATGAGATCAAATTTTCCACGTGGCCTGGTGCGCAGTTCAGTGATGCGCTTCGCAACGAAGTGAAAAGCACACGGAAACTGGTGGTTCATTTTTCCGGGCAATATTTCAAAGACCTGGAACAAGTCAAGGAAATAACCGGCATAGCAATGGTTTCGCTGCTCTTGCTGTACCTCATCCTCGCTGCGCAATTCGAGTCATTGTTGCTCCCATTCATTGTGATACTCACGGTGCCGATCGGCATAGCGGGGGCACTGCTGGCGCTTGAACTAACGGGCCAAAGCCTGAATCTGGTTTCACTTACCGGCATGGTCGTCATGGGGGGTATCGTGGTCAATGATGCCATCCTGAAAGTGGATATGATGCAACGCCTCAGCCGGCACATGCCATTGCGGGAAGCCATCCACCAGGCCGGAGCACGCCGTCTTCGTCCCATCATCATGACCACCGCCACAACCATTCTGGCATTGTTGCCCATCCTGTTTTCCGGCGGACTCGGTGCCGAGCTCCAAAAACCTCTGGCACTTGCCGTCATGGGTGGATTGACAGCCGGAACCCTGGCCAGCTTGTTCGTGGTGCCTGTTTTGTTTCAACTGTCGAAAAAATTCCCCTAACCCAACTCCACCACCACGTTGCCCCTTTTTCTTCCGGTTTCGATGTATTGGTGGGCGTTTGCGATTTGCTCCAGCATGTATTTCCGGTCAATGACGGGCTTCAGAAAACCATGCTCCAAAAGTTCTTTGAGCAGTTGCAGGTCTTTTTTCTTCGCAATATCATTGCGGAGTCCTGTTGCAGAAAAAAGGGCTTTCTTCCCACCGGTTATCCAGGTTTTTATTTGTGCAAACAGCAAGGGTAAATTCAGCACAGGTGACATATACAGGCCGTTTTCTTTGAGTGCAGCCTTGCATTCTGAAAATGAGCGCTTGCCAACCGTGTCGAAAATGATATCAAAGGTGTTCAGTCTTCCGGTAAAATCTTCTGAATTGTAATCGATCACTTCATCTGCGCCCAGGGACTTCACCAGCTCTCTGTTTCCGGCACTGCACACACCTGTTACTTTGGCACCAAAAAATTTGGCGAGTTGCACCGCGGCGGTACCGATGGAACCCGAGGCGCCGTTGATCAGAATGTGTTGCCCTCTTTTTATTTTGCCAATATCTCGCAGAAATGACATTGCGGTCAGTCCGCCGTCGATGGCGGCACTTGCCTCGGCAAATGAAACGCCATCTGGCAAAAGTTCAACTACACCATTTTCCGGAAAATTGAGGTACTCCGCATAAGTGCTGCCCTTCAGGTCAGAGGCACCGAATACGACATCGCCCACCCTGAACTTTTTTACATCGCGGCCAACGGCCACCACCACTCCGGCAAAATCGGTTCCCGGAATCCTCGTCTTTGGCTTCGACAAGCCAATAAAAAGCCTCCCGAAATAAGGCTTTCCCGTTCGCAAATGGGTGTGCGCGGCCGTTACCGAAGTGGCTTCAATTTTTACGAGAATTTCTCCCGGAGCCGGTTCGGGCTTGTTCAGGGATACAACTTTCAAAACGGAAGGAGGGCCATAAGAAGGACAAATAACTGCTTTCATGATCGAGGATTTGATGGTTACTGTAGGTGATACCGGCAAGCGGCATCGATTACAGCCACAAAACTGACCATACAGTGGAGCAGAATCGTCCGGTTTTACAAATCCGAACTAATTGGTGAGCGTTTTCTGGTAAGCCCGCGGCGTCATCCCCATGCGTTTTTTGAAGAAGGTATTGAATACTGATTTGGAATTGAAGCCACTCTCGTATGCCAGTGCCAGCAGGGTCAAATGAGCTTTTGACCCATCGGCCAGCAAGCTTTTGAAATGTTCCAAACGGTAGGTGTTTACGAACTCTGAAAAATTCATGTCCATGCCTTCATTGAGCAATTGCGAAGTGTAATTGACAGGCAGATTCAGCAAGGCTGAAAAATCCCTCAGGCTCAGATCGGGGTTCAGAAAGGGCTTTTCTTCCTCCATGATTTTTTTTGCAATGCTGACTTTTTCTTTCAGCTCAGCATGATCGAACAGTGGTTGCTGGTATTTGCGCCGTGTAACATTTTGAGGTGTTTCTGTTCTGAAAATTTGCGACATCAGCGACTTGAATTCTTCATCTTTTTGCAGTGGCTTCAGCAAGGGATCCACATTCAAATAAACCAGCATGACCAGCCGCTTCTCAAAAGCTTTCCTCACAATATCCAATGCCTCTCCAATCTGCCCGCGGAATGTTTTTAAAATAATCATAAACAGCATGGCCCTTTCCTCAGAGGCGGTGTCCAGTGCCTTGGCCAGTTCTTCTTCCAGGGTGGCAGCGTCTTCCTTACGCCCCAGTCCTGTATAAGCCACTGCCATGCCACCCACTCTGGCGATCGGATCTTTTAGCGAAGCATACAATTGGAGTGCTTCCTTGAATTTGCCCTGTGCCACCAGTGCCTGCCCCCAATACAATGCAGAAACGATAAACCGGTCCTGTACGGCTTTATTCTTTTTAAACCAGCGGATGGCTTCATCGTAATCCTCCTCGATGTAGTGAATGAAACCGGTCAGGTGGAAATTGATGTTCGAATGCGGGTCCAACTGAAGCGCCGTGTTGATGTAATTAAGTGCCGCTTTGCTATTGCCCTCCGCCGAAAGAATGGACGCCATGCTCTGGTAATAATCAACCGTTGGGCGCTTTTCGAAAGCACGTTGCAAATGCTCGTAGGAAGCTTTCAGGTCCCATTCAGCCAGAAACCTGATATACGACATCTGGAGTTGGCATTCGGGTAGTTCGGGATTTGTTTCAATGGCTTTCTGCAGGTAGGGGTAGCCCGCTTGAAAAGCTTCCATTGCCGGCATGAAACCCAGGGTGCCGAGCAGGGTATATCCCAGGTGCATCCCCAGGTTTGCTTCGGCAAAATCCGGATCGGATTCCAGTGTTTTTTTTAGTACATCCATTCCGGTGCGGATGTCCTGCTGGTTCATTTTCAGAAGATGGTACCGGCCCTTCAGGTAACTTTTATAAGCGCCGACGGAAACATCGGGTGTTGCAATCAATTTCTCTTCCACGTCGAAATGCCCGATGTGTTCCCTAAGCCTGTCAGCGATCAATATGCTGACCTCGTCCTCAACTTCGAAAATATCATCCGGGCTCCTGTCGAGGCTTTCCGACCAGAACTGAAAATCTTCTTTTACATCGTTCAGGGTCACCGAAACCCGCATCCGGTTTTTGCTGATCCTGACGCTGCCTTCCAGTATAATGGCCACGCCCAGTTCCTCACCGATTTTGCTCAGCGGCAGGTTTGTATCCTTGTAAAAAAAAGAGGAGGTCCGGGAAGTTACTTTGAGTTCTTTGATCCGGGCCAGGGCGTTGATGATCACTTCGGTAATTCCGTCGCACAGGTATTCGTTGTCCGCATCGCCGCTCTGGTTTTTAAAAGGCAAAACGGCAATGGCATTTTTTGACCGAAGGCGCTTGCCACTCATGGCATCCAGCTCCGGCGAAGCGAGGTCGTGGCTGGTGATGGCAAATATTTCCAGCGGGCTCGTAACATTTTTCAACTTGTAATATCCCAGCGACTTCGTTTCAATTTCGGGGTGGTTTTTCAGCTCGTCGTTCAATTTTCCGGAAATAAAAACAGAGCCGGCCATGCCCTGGCTTTCAATTCGTGAAGCCACATTTACCCCATCGCCAAAGATCTCTGTATCGTCAAAAACTATATCACCGATGTGGATGCCTACACGGATCGGAACCACCAGGCCCCTGTTCATCGCCTGTTGGATTTCGATGGCACACCTGACAGCTTCCACGCCGCTGGTGAAAACACTCAAAGTTCCGTCGCCAAAATACTGGAGGAGGTTTCCGTGATATTTTTCGTGGAGGGAATTGAACACCTTCCTGTGTTTGGTTCGCATGGCCGAAGCCTCTTTTTCGTTTCGCTGCATGAGGGAGGTGTAACCCACAATGTCCGTAAACATCACAGCGGCAAGCTGTCTTTTCATTGTATTTGTAATTTCATCTGCTGGTAAAGTTAGGAAACGCCATCCACGGCCTGCCCATGGGGCACCAATTGCTGGAATTTCGCCCGTGCTGCCTCTGCTTTCAGAAATGATTCATTTCTTTGGCGGCTATTGGATCCTACGTCATTTACCGAAGGAAAAAACAGTGGCAGAATACATCATCAAAACCCTGTACGGACTGGAAGAGGTGCTGGAAGCTGAGCTCCATCAATTGGGCATCCGCCACACCGAGCGCCTCAACAGGGCCGTGAAAATCGAGGGCAGCCGGGAAGACCTCTACCGCTGCAACCTTCAGCTGCGCACGGCCCTGTCGGTGCTGAAGCCCATTGCATCTTTCTATGCCCACCACGAAAATCAACTCTACAAAAGGGTGCGACGCATCAACTGGGAGGACTACCTGGGCCTCCACCAGACCTTCGCCATCAACAGCACCGCCAACAGCCAAATCTTCACCCACAGCAAATTTGCTGCCCTGAAAACCAAAGACGCCATCGTGGATCAGTTCCGCGACAAATACGGCGAGCGCCCTTCCGTGGACACCCAAAACCCGGACCTGCTCATTGACCTGCACATCTCCGACAAGCTGGTAAGCCTCTCGCTGGACAGCAGCGGCACCACCCTCGACCGGCGGGGCTACCGGACGGAACGCACCGAAGCTCCTATCAACGAAGTGCTGGCCGCCGGCATGCTGGCCCTAAGCGGCTGGGAACCCGGCCAGGCCCTGCTCGACCCCATGTGCGGTTCGGGAACCATCGCCATAGAAGCAGCCATGATGGCAGCGGGCATTCCACCGGGCATCAACCGACATTTTGCCTTCGAGAAATGGCCGGATTTTGACGAAGAAAAATGGAAAGAGCTAAAGCATGAATTGAAGACCGCAAAGCCGCCCGACATCCCACTGATCTTCGCCAGAGACGCCGACCCCCATGCGCTGCGGCTGGCCAGACAAAATGCCCGCCGGGCAGGTGTGGAGGATTGGATCCATTTCGAAAATGCCAATTTCTTTGAATCGGCTCCGCCAATGCCGGGCTGCCGGCTGATCATGAATCCACCCTACGGCCAGCGGCTGCAACCCGGCTCCATGCAAGATTTTTACAAAAAAATTGGTGACACCCTCAAGTCAAACTACCAGGGTTCTGAGGCCTGGATCATCAGCGCTAACCTGCAAGACCTTAAGTTTGTGGGTCTTCGCCCATCCCGGAAAATCAAACTCTTCAACGGCTCACTGGAATGCCGTTTCCAGAAATACGAGTTGTATGCGGGGAGCAGGAAGAAGAGGGAGTAGAGAGTAGGGAGTAGGGAGTAGAGAGTAGAGAGTAGAGAGTAGAGGGAGGCGCTAGCTATTCGTTCATTCCTCATCCCTCATCCCTCATTCCTGGTTTAGGGTGTAGGGTTTAGAGTGTAGGGTTTGGGGGCGCTAGCGCTTTCATTCCTCCCCCGAAAGCTTTCGGGGCATCCCTCATTCCTGGTTTAGGGTTTGGGCCATCAACAATTTCAACAGTCTCAACAGTCTCAACAATCTCAACAACATCAATAAATATTTCTTAAACACGGCGTGGCCGTTAAAACTCCGCCAGAGGCGGAAAAACGCACAAGCTTATGCATTGGATTGACTGGGCAGTGATGCTGCTGGTTTTGATTGCGATCATCGCTTACGGAGTATGGAAAACGAGAACGATCAACACCTCGCAGGGCTACCTGCGTGGCGACCGGGACCTGAGCTGGCTTACGGTAGGATTGTCGGTTATGGCCACTCAGGCCAGCGCCATCACCTTTTTGTCCACTCCCGGCCAGGGTTATGACGATGGCGTGCGTTTCGTACAGTTTTACTACGGCATGCCGCTGGCCATGATCATCATCTGCATTTTCATCCTGCCCATTTACTACCGCCTCAATGTTTATACGGCCTACGAATACCTGGAGAACCGTTTCGACAAAAAGACCCGGACACTGGCGGCGGTGTTGTTCCTTTTTTCCCGAGGCATGGCGGCGGCTTTTACCATCTGTGCACCGTCCATCATCCTCAACAACATCATGGGCTGGGACCTGTACACCACCATCGTCATCATTGGACTGGTCGTCACTTTTTACACGGCCATGGGTGGCACCAAAGCCGTCAGCTACACCCAGAAGCACCAGATGACCGTCATGCTGACGGGGCTTGTGCTGGCAGCCATCCTCATTGTCGTCAACCTGCCCGGGGAGGTCAGCCTCAGCGATGCGGTAGGTGTCGCTTCGCAAATGGGCAAAATGGAAGCTTTCGACATCGATTGGGACCTCTCCAACCGCTACAACGTGTGGTCGGGAATGACGGCAGCGCTCTTCCTGTTCCTGTCTTATTTCGGAACCGACCAGTCGCAGGTGCAGCGTTACCTGACGGGGCGCTCCCTCCGGCAAAGCCGCATCGGGCTTTTGCTCAACGGATTCATCAAAATCCCCATGCAGTTTCTGGTCTTGTTCACCGGGGTGATGGTGTTCGTCTTTTACCTCTTCGTGCAGCCGCCCGTGCATTTCAACAAATCGAACATGGCCCGGCTGGAGGCCTCACCGGAATGGAAAATGCAACTGGAAGAGGTGCAAAGGGAGTACGACGCCGTTTTCGAAGAAAAGGAAAAAACCACGCTGAACCTGATCGGTGCCCTTCGGCAAAAGGACCCAACGGCCATTGCCCAAAACAAAGCCGAACTTCAGAAATGGCAGGCCGAAGACAAGCGGGTGCGGGCCCGGGTGGACTCCCTGCTGGAAGCCCAGGCAAAAGCCACCGGCAGTTCCGTAGAAACCAACGACCGGGACTACGTTTTCATCAGCTACATCCTGGGGCATTTCCCGAGGGGCGTCGTCGGGTTGCTGTTTGCGGTGATCATCTGTGCGGCCATGTCGTCCACAGCCTCTGAGCTCACAGCCCTGTCCACCACCACCGTTGTGGATGTGTACAAGCGCTCATTCCGGCCGGGTGCTTCCGACCACCACTACCTCGTCGTGTCAAAAGGATTTACCGTGCTGTGGGGGCTGGTGGCCATCGCCTTTGCCACCATCGCCTCGCTGTTCGAAAACCTCATCCAGGCCGTCAACATCGTGGGCTCACTGCTGTACGGTGCCATTCTGGGCATCTTCCTGGTGGCCTTTTTCTTCAAAAGGATCGGCGCCACCCCGGCCTTCATCGGCGGCCTGGTGGCCGAAGCCGTGGTGCTGGCTGTCTATTTCACCGACAAAGCCGATGGCGTGGAAGACATCGGCTTTCTCTGGCTCAACCCCATCGGCTGTGCAGTGGTCATCGGCGTCAGCTGGCTGGTGCAAATGGGGATGGGGAGGAAGGAGGCCGTCTAAAGCCCGTCTCCCCCCAAACCACAAAAGCCGCACGAATCAACTCCGTGCGGCTTTTGAATTTTTAGCGGGTAGCAGTGGTGTTTACTTCTCTGAAGCCTTGGCCACTTGCTCTTCCAGTTCCACTTCATCACCGGGGACGTAGCCGTTGTGTTCGTAAACGATGACACCGTCTTTGGTGGCCACGAGGGTTTGGGGGATGGTCTGGAAGTTGAAAGCGTTGCGCATGGACTCTTCGTTGCCGGCAAAGATGGTATAGGTCCAGCCTTTGGATTCCACCATGCCGGGCACCTTGGGCAGGGCACGTTGGTTGTCGATGGTGATGGCGATCAGCTCCACATTGTATTCATCCTGCCACTCCTCGTAGTAATCGGCAATGGCATCCAGCTCTTTTTTACAGGGCGAGCACCAGGTGGCCCAGAAATCGAGAATGACGGTTTTGCCGCTTTTCAGAATGTAGTCTTTCAGGTTGATGGTTTGTCCATCGAGGGTTTTCACGGTCACATTGGGGACGGTTTTCTGAGCGTTGGCCGAGAGGCCGAAGGAGAACAGCAGAAATGCTAAAATTGTCAAATGCTTCATGTTCTATGATTTAGATGAATGAAAGTTGAGTGAAGGCTCTTCAGGATGGCTACCTTTGCCATTGCCAATTCCGAAAAATCGTGGCGTAAAACTAATTTTTACGAGGCATTCGCCCAGCACGATGTTTTCAATTAACCCCAGTTTAACCGGATGTGTAACCGAACCAACAAAACGGCAACCCAATCTATTCATGTTCAGCTTCAGACCTTTTCTTTTTTTCGTCGCAATGGCCTTGCTGCTCATTGCAAGTGCCGATGCAAGCGCCCAAAATGACAACAACCAGGGCCGCCTTTCCGGCAATTTTGAAACCACGGGCAATTTCTACATCCGTGATTCGCTCATCGGCGCTGCCAACACTCCGCAGTACGACCGCCAGAAATACGGCGCCGATGCCTGGTTAAACCTGAATTACAATTACATGGGTTTCGACATGGGCCTCCGCTTCGACATGTTCCAGAACTCCAACCTGCTGAATCCCACCGGTTCTTACACCGACCAGGGCATTGGCCGCTGGTACATCAGCAAGAAAATTCACAAGCTGGGCATCACCGGTGGCTACATCTACGACCAGATCGGCAGCGGCATTGTTTTCAGGGCCTATGAAGAACGGGCCCTCGCCATCGATCAGGCGCTGTATGGCCTTCGCCTTACTTACGATCTTACACCCGACTGGCGGATAAAGGTTTTTTCCGGAAGGCAGAAACAGCAGTTTTCCAGCTACAAGAGTGTGATCAGGGGTATTTCCATAGATGGCTTTGTGGCACCCGATTCTTCTTCGGTAACTTTTGCGCCGGGCTTTGCCGTAGTGGGCCGCACCCTGGCCGATGCCGACATGAACAACCTGGTGGCCAACCTGAATTCTTACCGCAAGGAGGACGTGGAAGGCATGCAACCCAAGTACAATACTTACGCTTTCACGGCTTACAATACCCTGACCGCCGGGCCAATATCCTGGTATGTGGAAGGGGCCTACAAAACCAAGGATATCTTTTTGGATCCTTTCGAGGAGCGCATCACCGTCAGCGATGACACCGTGACCGGGAGGTACGTTCAGCGAACCGGAACCGTCATTTACAGCAGCCTCAGCTACGCCAACAAAGGTCTGGGCATTACGCTGGAAGGCAAGCGCACCCAGGATTTCGACTTCCGCACACGGCCGCAAGAGGAGGGCAACCGGGGCTTGATGCACTACATCCCACCGATGACCCGGGTGAACACCTACCGCCTGCTGGCCCGTTATGCCGCCGCCACACAGTTCGTGGGTGAACTGGCCTTCCAGGCCGATGTGAGCTACCGGGTGAACAAAGCCCTGCTGCTGAGCGCCAACTACAGCAACATCACCGACCTGGACGACAACCAACTCTACCGGGAAATTTTTACCGAAGTGCAATACAAACACGAGCGCAAGTGGATCCTGCTGGGTGGGGTACAGTTGCAGAACTACAACCAGGAAGTTTACCAGTTCAAACCCGGTGTGGCACCTGTCAAAACGGTGACGCCCTATGCCGACTTCCTCTACAAGTTTGACCGCAAAAAGGCCATCCGCTTTGAGGCGCAATACATGAACGTGAGTAAAGACCACGGCGAGCGCAGCGACTTCGGCAACTGGGCCTTCGGGCTGGTGGAACTCACCCTGGCACCGCACTGGACCTTTTCTGTTTCAGACATGTTCAACATAGCCCCGGGCAAATTGTCGCCGGTTGGTGAGAACGGTGAGAAAGCCAAGGTGCACTACACCCGCTTTGACGTTTTCTACGCCTACCGGGCCAACCGCATTTCCATTGGCTACATCCGGCAACCGGAGGGCATCGTTTGTTCCGGCGGCATCTGCCGGCTGGAGCCGGCCTTCAACGGGGTGAGAACCTCCATCAGCGCAACATTCTAATTGGGGTTTTTGCTGCGCTGGTTTGTCAGGTTTTTTCGAAGGATTCTGGCTTGAGAAAAAACCAATAAAAACCTCAAAAACCCCAAAAAACCCCAAGAAAAACCCTCAGAAAAACATTAAAAAACTTCCACCATGTTTCTTCGCTTCGCAAAATTCCTGATGATCGCGCTTGCCTTTGCAAGTTGCGACGAAATAGCACCCACGGTCACCGGCTCCATGGGCAACACCGGCCCTGGTCCCGACCTCACCAACCAGCAGCGCCAGGTACTGATAGAGGAATTCACCGGGGTGCGCTGTGTGAACTGCCCAGCCGGCAGCGCCGCCATCGAAGACCTCATTGCCATCCATGGCCCGCAACTGGTGGCGGTGTCCATCCATGCCGGGGAGTTTGCTCCGCCGTATTCCGACAGCCAGTACGATTTCCGGACACCGGAAGGAGACCAGTTGCTGAGCTATCTCGGAGAACCTTTTGGCTACCCTACAGCCGTGGTCAACAGAAAGCTTTTCGACGGGGAGTTCGACCTGCAACTGGGGCAGAGCCAGTGGGCCGGCTACATTCAGCAGGAACTGCAGGAAGACCCTAAAGTGAAGCTCAAAATTGAACCGAGCTACAATGCGCAAACGGAAAAGCTGGATGCACTGATCACCATCCTGGTGGTAGAAGACGTTGTGGAACCGGACGTCAGGCTGAGCATCATGATTACGGAAAGCGGTGTGCAGGACATGCAACTGACCCCTTCGGGCAAACAGGCCGACTACACCCACAAACACATCTTGCGGACGATGATGACCAATTACGACGGGGCTGTCATTTCCGACGAGCTGACTGCCGGAAAACAGATCACGAAAAGCTTTTCCATGGATTGGAATCCCGATTGGGACGTGAACAACTGCGATATCCTGGCATTTGTGAGCTTGGGCGGCACGGCCAAAGACGTGCTGCAAGCCCACCACGTGCACATCATAGAATGATCAGGCCAGCCAGAGAGCCAGTTGCAATACGATTACGGAAACGAATAGAATGAAGTGGATGGCCTCTGCAACGGAGGCCTTCATTTTTTCGAAGCTGAAGCCAATGAATACGCCCAGTGCCGGTGTGAGCATCAGCAGGTGGTCCAGGGTGACTGCCTTCTGAAAAAAGCCAGCAACGATCCCTCCTCCCAGCACCCAGTACAGGATGGTGATTTTCTTTTGAGCCTCGATGTTCTTTTTGCTCAGGTAACTTCCGGAATTCAGAAAACACCACAGCAACAACAAAAAGAACAAACCCAGTTTGATCCAGGTCTCAGCCGGAAATTTGGACTCCAAAAAGCCCAGGAACTGAAAGTTTCTGGTGAACTGTAGGTCGAGAAATCCAGCCAAGTCATCGGCGAGGAAAAAGCCGATGCCCACCAACCACAGCACTGTGAAAGTGCCGATCAGCGTCAGAAGCAGCTCCCGCATTTTGGGCGCACGTTGTATGATGATTGCGGCCACCATCACCACTGCCATGAAGATGAAGGGGAAGTAAAACAGGCTGGCCACCCCCACCCAAAAGCCGGCATTGAAGATGTGGTCGGCACATTTGGAGCGCTTGTAAACTTTCATTACCTCGCTGAGGCCAAACAGAAAAAAAGTGTTGCCCAACAGCACCGGCGACAAATACAGGAAGTCCGGAAAGGCACAACTCAGCATTACGTAAAAGACGCCCGGCAACAGCGTGTTTTCATTGGACAGCCGGTTCTCCAGCACGATGTAATTGACCATGAACCCCTGCACCATCAGCAGGACGATGGAAATGACCTGAGCAGTGGTGCTCTGCCAGTGAATCCAGTCGTAAACCACCTCGCTCAACCACCCTTGCCCGGTTGGCGTCCAGTTGAATGGGGCCCAAAAAACAGACAGCTTGAGGGCTGCGGCGTAAAACAGCAACAATACCGAGGTGAACACTTGGTTGGTGCGGAATATTCTGAGCACAGGCTAAAGCTGGTTTTGTTTGTTGACTTTCAATCCGGTGCCAAAGGTATTCATTTTGGCGATGGAAGTGCAGGTTGGTGATTTGGAGAACGCTGTTGTGTTTGTCGGCGATCTGGAGATCGCCGATACATGGGCAGCGATCTGGAGATCGCCGTTACTTGAGCTTTTCCTTGATTGCCAGCATTTCGTCCCGGTATTTGGCGGCGGTGATGAAATCCAGCTCTTTGGCGGCGGCTTTCATCTTGGCCTCCGTTTCCTTCAGCAGGCGCTCCAGTTGCTCGCGGTTCATGTAGCTCACCACCGGGTCGGCAGCCAGGCTCGGGTTTTCCGGCTCTACGTAGTATTCCTTTTTACCCCGCACATCCAGCACGGAAGAGCGGGACATGATCTCTTCCCTCGACTTGGCCAGGGTCTGTGGCGTGATGCCGTGTTCTTCGTTGTAAGCCATCTGAATGGCCCTGCGGCGGTTGGTTTCATCGATGGTGCGCTGCATGGAGTCGGTAACGGTGTCGGCGTAAAAGATGACCAGGCCATTGGCGTTCCGTGCTGCCCGGCCCGCCGTTTGCGTCAGCGAGCGTTCATTGCGAAGAAAGCCCTCCTTGTCGGCATCCAGGATGGCCACCAAGGACACCTCCGGCAGGTCCAGGCCCTCCCGCAGGAGGTTCACACCGATGAGCACATCAAACTCGCCCAATTGCAGGTCACGCAGAATTTCCACCCGTTCCAGGGTTTCCACCTCGGAGTGGATGTAGCGCACCTTGATGTCCAGCTTAGCCAGGTATTTGGCCAGTTCTTCGGCCATTCGTTTGGTCAGGGTGGTCACCAGCGTGCGCTCGTTTCTTTCTATTCGCTTCGCAATTTCGTCGAGCAGGTCGTCCACCTGGTTGATGCTGGGCCGCACCTCGATGGGAGGGTCCAACAGGCCGGTGGGGCGTATCAACTGCTCCACGATGACGCCCCCGGTTTGCTCCAGTTCGTAGTCGCCGGGGGTGGCGCTGACATAGATGACCTGGTTGACCAGGCTTTCAAATTCCGAGAAATTCAGCGGCCGGTTGTCCAGTGCCGAGGGCAGGCGGAAGCCGTGGTTCACCAGGTTGAGCTTGCGGGCCCGGTCGCCGCCCCACATGCCCCGCACCTGCGGAATGGTCACGTGGCTCTCATCCACGATCATCAGGTAGTCGTCTGGGAAGTAGTCCAGTAGGCAGAAGGGGCGGGTGCCCTGTTTTCTTCCGTCAAAAAAGCGGGAGTAGTTCTCCACGCCGCTGCAATAGCCCAACTCCCGGATCATCTCCAGGTCGAAATTGGTGCGCTCACGCACCCGCTGGGCCTCCAGGTATTTGCCCTCGCTCTCAAAGTACTTCACCTGGGCAAACATCTCGTCCTCTATTTCCCGGATGACCTCTTTCATCCGGTCTTTGGGGGCCACATACAGGTTGGCCGGGAAAATGGCAGCGGTGGTCAGGTGTTGGATGCGCTTGCCGCTTTCGATTTCCAGCATTTCGATGCTTTCGATTTCGTCGCCAAAGAAAGTGATGCGGTAGCCGTAATCCACATAGGGCAGGTTGATGTCCACCGTATCGCCCCTGACCCGGAAGGTAGCCCGTTTGAAATCGTATTCCGTCCGGGAATACAGGCTCTCCACCAATTGATAGAGAAACACATTGCGAGAAAGGTTTTGCCCCACCTGCAGGCGGATGATCCCGGTTTTGTAATCTTCCGGATTGCCCATGCCATAGATGCAGGAAACCGAAGCCACGATGATGATGTCGCGCCTGCCCGACAAAAGCGAAGACGTGGCCCGCAGTCGCAACTTGTCCACCTCTTCGTTGATGCTAAGGTCTTTCTCGATATAGGTATCCGTAACGGAAATGTAGGCCTCAGGCTGGTAGTAGTCGTAATAGCTCACAAAGTACTCCACCGCATTTTCGGGAAAGAACTCCCGGAACTCCCCGTAGAGCTGTGCCGTCAGGGTTTTGTTGTGGGTCAGCACCAGGGTGGGTTTGTCCAGTTGCGCAATGACGTTGGCAACGGTAAAGGTCTTACCAGACCCCGTCACCCCGAGCAAAACCTGCGCAGGCTCCCCCCGTTTGACCCCATCCACCAGTTGTTCGATGGCCTGGGGCTGGTCGCCGGTAGGTTTGAAATTGCTGTGAAGTTTGAATAGGCTCATGTTACAAAGAAAGTGATCTGTGGGCAGTTGTGGAATAACCAGTACCCGCCGGAAGTACAAATAAACACCCCTATCGCCGCCTGGTTGAAAACTTCAGTTTTGAACCATTTCTGTCAAACCCATTCGGAATTCATAAGGAGGCTATCTTTGTCAACTACGCCGCAGGGTGCATGGCCTACTACCCAGTGGATGAAAATGGCCAGCCGGCACCATACAGTCGAACCTCAGCGAGGTTCGAAATCTCGCTGAGGTTTGCCTTCATGCAATACTTGTAGCAACTTTGCCTAACTACTCAAATTTCTGCCATGAAATATTCGACTTCCATGTCAACTTTTTTCTCTTTGGCGATTTTGTGCCTATTGGGTTGCAGTGAGACCTTTAACAACCACACGGTATCGAAAGAAAGCATAATCCGATCCCACATAGATAGATGGATCAAAACATGGAAGCCTTATGAGCTGCCAGATGTCAAAGAACCTGATTACGAACTAGATAGCTTGACTTTTTTACCAACATTGACTGCTGAAGTTTTCATTGCAAAATCAAATTTCTATCCTGAGAATAGCATTCTTGTGCTATATAACTCCGATTCTGCAGTTGTTGAATTTATTCCAATTAAAGGGATATATTTATTTGCAAATGGTTATCCAACTGAAGGGTTGTTTTCTGCTTTTGGTTCAACAATGAAGGATCAATTCATAGGCCTGGAAAGGTACTTGAATTTCAAAAGGGTAGATTTGACGAATTCGGGTGTTATAGCTGATATTAGAGAGGTGCTATCATTGTATTTTAATATATTTTATCAAAGACCGTTAGACTACGAAAAGGTAATCCTATTGTCAGAATTTGACACCTCAAAAGTTGGCAGTGTATTTTATTGGAACTATGATTTTATAGAAAGTTGCGATGTTAAAAAGGAGGTTAAGAACTTCTATGAACAATTAAAAAAGAGTAAACTCTTCCAAAATGGAAAATTGATAGGGTTTGTGGTGAGTGATGGATTCGAATTGATTTTGATAAGGAGATCTAGCTTTGATAATTTTCTTGGGTTTTATCCTTACAGGGTTCTGTACTATCGCTTTTAGGGGTTCTGATGATCCTTTCCCTCTTACTCGTTGTAAAGTGAAATCCATGAATGGCCTTATTCTTTGCATTTGATCTCCATGCCAGATGGCGCAAGACCTACTACCCCGTAGATGAAAGCGGCCAGCCGGCACCATACAGCTAATCGGTGTCTAACCTCAGCGAGGTTCGAAACCTCGCTGAGGTTTGCCCACACAGGAGCTAATGGAATTTAGCGCCTGATGTCCTTTGTCTGATTGAAAATGTTGCCACAAATGCCGTTCAGCACAGCTCCCCTCCTGGCAGCCCACCCCCTCCCTTCGTCGTTCTTTCAACAATTCACCGGCAATGGTTTACTTTGCAAGGCCCCGGAAGACCACATTCGTTTGAACAAACCACTACCATGATGCGATTTTTTACCCTCTTGCTCTTTCTTTTCACTGTGCAACTTGCCGGAGCGCAGGTCTTTACCGAAGTGACCACTCAGCAAGGCATTACACACAGCTATCCCGGCAACGCCGGCGGGGGCGTCAGCTTTTGTGATTTCACCGGCGACGGCCTCGACGACCTTACCCTTGCCACCGGCGATGGGGAAACCATACAGTTCTACAAAAACAACAACGGAAGTTTCGAACTGCTGGCACCGCTGGTGCCCCACCAGGAGGAGGCGAAACACGTACTCTGGGTGGACTACGACAACGACGGCGACAAAGACCTCTATGTGGCCACCCACATCGGCGTGAACAGGTTGTACCGCAACACCGGCAACCTTACTTTCGAAGACGTGACCGAACAGGCCGGCCTGCCCATCGAGGAACACCGGACTTTCGGAGCCTGCTGGGGCGATTTTGACCGGGACGGCTGGCTCGACCTCTTCTTTACGGAACGCAAATGGCCGGCAAGCCAGTTCATCAATGAAAACCGCCTCTTCCGCAACAATGCCGACGGCACCTTTACGGAACTGACCGCCCAATGCGGCGCTGCGGACTACGGCAAAAAGCCTTTCTGCGCTTCTTTTCTGGATTACAACAACGACAAGTGGCCAGATATCTACATCGCCAACGACAAGCTCACCATCAACGCACTGCTGCGCAACAACGGCGACGGAACCTTCACCGATGTGAGTGAGGAGACCAACGCTGACCTCGAAATGAACGCCATGGGCATTGCCATCGGCGATTACGACAACGACGGCTGGCAGGACATGTACATCTCCGACATCGACGATGGCAACGAACTGCTCCACAACCTGGGCCCCGACAGTAGCGGAACCGTCGTTTACGAAGAAACGGCTGCGGACGCCGGCGTGGGCTATTACGGTATTGCCTGGGGTGTCAACTTCTTCGATGCCGACAACGATGCCGACCTGGACCTCTATGTCTGCGGCATGCTTTCCGGCGCCGGCGCCATCTCCAACGTCTATTACGCCAACAACGGCGACGGCACTTTCAGCCAGCCCTTTGCCGGTTTTGAGGGCGATACCACCAGCAGCTTCAACCAGGCCATTGGCGATTTCAACAACGATGGTTTTCCCGACATCATGGTCGTCAATGTGGAGCCCTTCGCTTCGCAACTGTGGCAGAACAGCGGCACCGCCAACAATTGGGTAAAATTTGACCTGCAAGGCGTGCTCAGCAACCGCGACGGCGTGGGAACCAAAATCGAAGTGTACACCAACGGCCAGTACCAGCAGCGCTACACCCATTGCGGCATCGCCTTCATGGGGCAGAATTCCGGCACCGAGCTGGTGGGCCTCGGCAGCGCCACCCAGGCCGATTCGGTCATTGTCACCTGGCCCACCGGCCACGTTGACAAGCTCTTCAACCTTGCCGCAGGCGAGCGCATCCTCCTCGTTGAGGGCATGACCACCGGCGGCGACATCGCCGTGGACCCCGACGTGACCATCACCGTGGTGCCGGCCCGGGAAACCCTCGTGGAATACGACCTGAGCCTGTTTCCAAATCCCGCCGGGCAGTTCCTCAATCTGCAATACGATGGCCAGTTGCCTTTCACTCGCTTCGCAATCAGCAACCTCCAGGGCCAACTGCTGAGCCACGGAGCCCTTCAGGGAAATGCCATCTCCGTCGGCCATTTACCCGAAGGGGCCTACATCCTGATATTGTGGAACCAACTGGGGGAAAAGCTGGCATTGAAGTGGGTGAAGGAGTGAGGATTTGAGGATTTGAAGAACTGAGGAACTGAGGCTGCCTGCTAAACCCGGCGCAGCCGTTTAAACTTCACCGAAGGTGAACTAAACTCCGCCAAAGGCGGACTAAACCTGCCACAGGCAGATAACCCTGCCGCAGGCAGATAAACGCACCGCAGGTGCCTAAACATGCTAAAAAAAACACTTTCCTTTTTTGCGTTGATGGCCGGAATGATGACCATTTCGGCTTTCACCTTCAGGGCTGGTGAGCAGCCTGCTGCCGGCATGGAGGATGCCGTGCGGGAGCAGGTGTGGGTGGACAGCATCTTCAATGCCATGACCCCCGCCGAGCGCTATGGACAACTGGTGTGGGTGCGGGCAAACACCGACTGGAGCGACGAAAACCTGGATGCCGTGGCCCGTCAGATAGAGCAGCACCAGGTGGGAGGCTTGTGTTTTTTCAACCCTTCGGGCAAAGGCACGCCGGCAAAGCAGGTGGAGCTGACCAACCGCTTTCAGGCGCTCACCCG
The DNA here is from genome assembly GCA_002698985.1 of Saprospirales bacterium. GTDB lineage: Bacteria > Bacteroidota > Bacteroidia > Chitinophagales > Saprospiraceae > UBA6168. Next base: position 24,347 of record PAAY01000025.1, read on the forward strand.
GCACGTGCCGCTTTTCGTCTCAATAGACGCCGAGTGGGGCATCGGCTGGCGATACCGGGGGCAGGCCGTGGCATTCCCCCGCCAGATGATGCTGGGCGCCATTCAGGACAACACCCTCATTTACGAGATGGGCGCTGAAATTGCCCGGCACTGCCGGGCGATGGGCATCCACATCAACTTTGCGCCGGTGGCCGATGTGAACAACAATGCTGCAAATCCGGTCATCAACTACCGCTCTTTTGGGGAGGACCCGCAGCAGGTGGCCCTGAAGGCCTGGCATTACATGCGGGGTATGCAGGACAATGGCCTGATGGCCTGCGCCAAGCATTTCCCCGGCCACGGCGACACCGATGTGGACAGCCACCACGACCTGCCCGTCATCACCCACAGCCGCCAGCGCCTCGACAGCGTAGAGCTGATGCCCTTCAAAATGCTGACGGCACAGGGCGTAGCCAGCGTGATGGTGGCCCATCTTCAGGTGCCTGCCCTCGACGACAGGCCCAACACCCCGACCACGCTTTCCAGAAAGGTGGTTACCGGCATTTTGAAGGAGGAATGGCACTATCCAGGGCTCATCATGACGGATGCGCTGGAGATGCAGGGGGTGGCCAAACACCACGGCCCCGGTGAGGCGGCCGCCAAAGCCCTGGCTGCCGGCAACGACGTGCTGCTGCTGCCGGCTGATGTAGAGGCCGCCATTGCGACGATAAACAACTGGCTGGAAGCGGGAAAACTGGACAGCAACCAGGTGAACAACAGCGTGAGAAAGGTGCTGCGCTGGAAATACCGGATGGGACTCACGCAGTTCAAACCCCTCCCGACGGAAGGGCTGAATGCGGTTCTCAACGATCCGAACTCATTGGCCCTGCGCCGGAAGCTCATCCGCCACGCCATCACCCTGGTCAGAAATGACAAGGATATTTTGCCCTTCGGAGAAAAGGCCTGGAAGCTGGAGCTGGGGGCTGTGGCCATTGGCGCCGGCGCCGGCAATGCTTTTCAGCAGCGCCTGGAAAGCTACCACGATTTTGAGCTTTTTCAGACGGCCAAAGACCCGGGCCGGGCTGTACAGCGCAAGCTCATCCAACAGCTCAAAGACAAAGACGCCGTGGTGGTGAGCCTGCACGGCATGAGCCAGCGGGCCAGCCAGAATTACGGACTCAGTAAAAATGCCATTGCCTTCGTCAAAAACCTGAACGAGCAGGTGCCTGTGGTTTTGGTCGCCTTTGGCAATGCTTACTCGCTGCGCAATTTCGACGAGCTGGACTGCGTGCTCACCACCTATGAAGACGGCGAGGACGTCGAAGACCTGGCAGCTCAGGCACTTTTCGGGGCCTTTGCCATTCAGGGCCGATTGCCCGTTACGGCTTCCGACAAGTGCCGCTCGGGGCAGGGCATCACCCTGCCTGCCTTGCAACGCCTGGGCTATGGCCTCCCGGAAGAGGCCGAGATGAGTTCCGCCAAATTGCTGAAGCTGGACACCCTGATTCAGTCGGCCATCGACAGCCAGGCTTTGCCGGGGGCGGTCATCCTCGTTGCCCGGCAGGGCAAAATCATCTTCAACAAAGCCTGGGGCCGGCACACCTATGAGGCCAGCGCGCCCGCCACCCAGACAAGCGACATCTTCGACCTGGCCAGCATCACCAAAATCGCTGCGACCACCGTGTCACTGATGCGCCTGCAAGACGAGGGGCGCTTTCATTTCCTTGATCCTGTGGAAAAATACCTTCAGGAGTACGAGGGCAGCAACAAGGCCGGCATTCCCCTGCTGAAAATGCTGACCCACCGGGCCCGCCTGACGACCTGGATCAAGTTTTACGAAGCTACACTCGATGAGAAGGGGTTCCCTTCAAAAGAATACTACCGACCGGTGAAGAGCCGGGAGTTCCCCTGGCCTGTGGCCAAAGACCTCTGGCTGCGTGCCGATTATCCGGACAGCATCTGGCTGGCCATCCGTGAAAGCCCCCTGCTGGAAAAAGAGGAATACCGATACAGTGATCTGGCTTTTTACATCGCCGGCGAAATCGTGCATCGCCTCACTGGAAAACCGGTTGAAGAATACGCTGCTGAGCGCTTTTATGGGCCGCTGGGCATGCGACACACCACCTACCGGCCTTATGAGCGGTTTTCCCTCGGGCAGATCCCGCCGACAGAGGAGGATGCCTACTTCCGTCACCGCCGTATTCAGGGTTATGTGCACGACATGGGTGCTGCCATGCTCAATCAGGCCACCGGCCATGCTGGCCTCTTCTCCACCTCAGAAGACCTGGCCGTGCTCATACAGATGCTCCTCAATGGCGGCAGCTACGGTGGGCGCCAATACCTGGAACCGCAGACCATCGAGCTGTACGCCTCCCGTTGCGGCAGCTGCACCCGCCGTGGCATCGGCTTCGACATGCTGCAACTGAAGGAAGGCGCCCAGCCCAACCTCTCAACCCTGGCCAGCGAGAACACTTTTGGCCACCTGGGCTTCACCGGCACCGCCGCCTGGGCCGACCCCGACAACGAAATGGTCTTCATATTTCTGTCCAACCGGACTTATCCCTCCATGTTCAACAGGAAGTTTTCTGAAATGAATGTACGTGGAAAGGCGATGGATGCCGTGTATGAGGCGATGGGACACCTTCGGTGAAGTTTAAACGGCTGCGCCGGGGTTAGTCCGCCTTCGGTGGAGTTTAGTTCACCTGCGGTGAAGTTTAAACGACTTCGTCGGGTTTAGTCCGCCTGTCGGCGGAGTTTAGTTCACCTTTGGTGAAGTTTAAATGCCTGCGGCAGGTTTAGTCCGCCTTTGGCGGTGTTTAGTTCATCTTCGATGAAGTTTAAACGGCAGTGCCGGGTTTAGCTAGGCAGCCTCATTTCCTCTCCCGACGGATGTCGGGATCAGTTCCTCGGTTCTTCGATTCCTCATTCCTCAAAAAAAATCACTTAAGTCCCACGCGGGCGCCGAGGAAGAGCGAGAAGCTATAGATTTTGTCTTTGTTGGTGCCGATGCCCTTTTCCATGAGGTAGTGCTGGTAGTTGGGCTGCAGGAAGATGCTGGTGCGGCCTGAGAGGTATCTTTCGATGCCCAGTCCGAGGTTGGCGGTGAGGTAGAAGTTGTCGTTCAGGCTGCCGCCGTCGAAGAGGCCTTCGGGAAAGTCTTTTTCCTCTTTGAGGGAAGGTGTTTCTCCCTCAGAGGGCGGGTTGGGAGCAGCCAGGTTGAAGGTGGGCGTGTAGGTATATCTGAACTCGTAAACGGAGGAGGTGATGAAATGACCGGCGATGCCCAGGCCTCCGTACATGCGCCAGTTGCCGGTGTTTTTGAAGTAGTAATTAAGCGTCAACGGAATTTGCAGGATGTCTTGCTGGATGCCGTGGAAGTCCTCTTTCACATAGTAGTCCACCGTTTGGAATAGGAGCACGGGTGTGTTGGGGATGTAGCGCTTGAAAGAGTAAATGCCACCCGTTTGGAAAGCCCAGCGGTTGCGTTTGAAGTCCACCAGGATACCACCGCCGTAACCGCTGGCAGCGGTAGTGTCTTCTTCTGTTTTGATTTGCGTACCCTGAAACTCAAACCTGTCTGAGGGGGTGGCCACGATGTTGTAATCCACGGTGCTGAGAAGGCTGAACCTGACATCCAGCGGGGCCTGGAGTTTCATTGTCTTCGGCAAAATGAGGGCGCTGATGGTCTGGGACTCCACGCTTTCAAAATCATTGCTGAGCAGGTCGAAATCCTCGTCAACAGCAATGAACTCATTGGTATTGACAGACAGCTCTCTGTTGAGGCTATTGGCTGTCAGTTGTTCCATCGCCCTGCCGGGCAACGGGAATGGGAGCGATTGTTTTTCAGTTGTGGCTTGCCCGTTTGTCAGGGCGGAGAAGTTCCTGTTGGTGTTTTCGTTCTCAGCAAAATAGCCACTGTCCGATGTCGGCGGCAGTTCGCCATTGCCTTGTGGGGCCATGCTGACTTGCGAAATTCCGGCATCATTGGGTGAATCGGATACAGAAGTAGTTTCGGTCTGCTGGATTGCCGGGAGTTGCTTGCCGGCCACCGGTTGATGAGGTTTCAGCAACAGCGGCTCGAAACGGATGAGAGCCATCAACAGCAGGGCCATCAATACCAGCTCGGCAGTTTTTTGCTGGAGGATCCTTTTTCGGAGGATAAATTCATTTTCCAGGCGCTGAGCCATTCGTTTCCAGTGGCTTTCCTGGAGGGGAACGGAGTAGTTGTGCAGTTTGTCATGAACCACCGAATCGATGGCTGCTTCATTTTCCAGGATTTCTGCAGCTTCTTCGGTGTCGAGGATTTTTTCCATGGCTTCCCAGCCGGCAGCGGGTGTGGTCACTTCCACATTGCCAAGCTTGTTGGCAATGGCTTCGTCAAAGGCAGGAGCGGCTGCATCCATGCGCAGTTCCAGTATATCCCAGGTAGCCGGGTCATACTCCACTTCCAGGTTTTGCAACCTGGACCGCATCCATTCATCCATTTGACTATTCGCTTTCATAAATCTTGTTCCTCGCAATCAACGCTTCCTGCAGTTTCACCCGGGCTTTTACCAGGTTCGACCTTGAAGTACTCTCGGTAATGTCAAGCAGGTCGGCAATTTCTTTGTGGCTGTAGCCTTCAATCACATACAGGTTAAAAACAGCCCGGTAAGCCGGGGTCAGGTTTTGTATGGCCTGAAGGATTTCCTGTTCGGTCATCTGGCTGAGGGCATCGGCATCGTCAGTGCCAACGTGGTATACCGTGTCGATGTCTTCAGTCCTTCTCCGCACCATTTTGCGGTAGTAATCGATGGCAGTATTTACCATGATACGTCTAATCCAGGAGGAAAGTGACGTACCTGGCTCGTAGCGGTGCATGTTTTTGAAGACCTTGATAAATCCTTCGTGCAGGATATCCAGGGCTTCATCCTGGTTACTGGCATACCGCAAGCACACACCCATCATTTTGGGATAGTGTTCTTCGTAAAGGACCTTTTGTGCCCAGCGTTCCTTGCGGATGCATGCTGTGATCAGGTCGCTTTCTTCGTAATTAAAAGGTATCGCGATATCCATGCAATGCTGAATAATTGGTTAGGGAAAATTGCCCCTCTGCCAATCCAGTGTTAGTTGAACGCAGGAGCAGCCGGTTTTGCTGCTTTGCGGGAGGAACTGAATTTTCAGAGGAGGCGAAAAATACAACAACAAAATCAAATGCGGGAAACCGGGCATCGAAAGGAAGGCCAAATGTCTTGCATAAGCCGCTGCATCCTTCCTTTTTACCGAAGGAAATAAAAACAAATAGGTTTAAATTTTTGCATAGAAAACAATTTGTTTCTTATTGGCGCCTGGAATTCTTAACTTTGCGGGTGCTTTTTACCTCGCTTCGCAAAGGTAGTTTGCACTTCAAATGAGAAGTTTGCGGGCGAATCGCAGCGTTTACCTGAGACCCCAAATTCCTTCTGCGTTACGCATAGAACGAACAAATAGAAATTCACTCATCCATGGCAAAATCCAAGAAGCCGTTTGTTCCGGAACCCTTGAGCAACAACGGCAATGGCAGCGAACACAGCGAAGGGCATGTCCTCAGCATATCGGGCATGTACCAGAATTACTTCCTTGATTACGCATCTTACGTCATTCTGGAACGGGCCGTTCCGGCAGTTGAGGATGGCCTGAAACCCGTGCAACGGCGCATTCTGCACGCCATGTATGAGATGAACGATGGCCGCTACCACAAGGTGGCCAACATCATCGGGCAGACCATGCAGTACCACCCGCACGGTGATGCTGCCATCGGCGATGCCTTGGTGAACCTGGGCCAAAAAGACCTGCTGATTGATACCCAGGGAAACTGGGGGGATTACCGCACGGGCGACAGCGCTGCGGCACCCCGATACATCGAGGCACGCCTGTCAAAATTTGCGCTGGAGGTGGCGTTCAATCCACAAACCACCAACTGGCAGCTTAGTTACGACGGTCGGAAGAAAGAGCCCATCACGCTGCCCATGAAGTTCCCGCTGGTGTTGGCCCAGGGGGCCGACGGAATTGCGGTGGGACTCTCCACCAAGATATTGCCGCACAACTTCAATGAGCTTTGCAAAGCGTCCATAGACATCCTCCGCGGCAAGCGGGTGAAGATCTACCCGGATTTTCCGACGGGAGGCATGGTGGATGTGAGCGAGTACAACGGCGGCAAACGGGGCGGCAGGATAAAATCGAGGGCCCGCATAGAGAAAGCAGATAAGAACAGGCTGCTGATCAAAGACCTACCTTATGGGGTCACCACTGATTCATTGATCGACAGCATTACCAAAGCAGCTGAAAAGGGCAAGATCAAAATCAAAAAGATCGATGACAACACCGCTGCTGAAGTGGAAATTGCGATAGAATTGGCTTCGGGTGTTTCTCCGGATCTTGCCATCGATGCCCTTTACGCTTTCACTGCTTGCGAGACCTCCATCTCCCCCAATGCCTGTGTGATCATTGACAACAAGCCCCACTTCATGACGGTGGAGGAAATCCTAAGGATCAGTACGGAAAACACCAAAGACCTGCTTCGGCAAGAGCTGGAGATCAAGCTCCATGAATTGAAGGAGAAATGGTTTTTTGCCAGCCTCGAAAAGATATTCATTGAAAACAGGGTTTACCACGAAATCGAGGAATGTGAAAGCTGGGAGGAAGTGATGGCCACCATCCACCGGGAAATGCGGAAATATGTTTCCACTCCTTCTGACAATGCTCCCAAGTCGGATAAGCGACTGAAATTGTTCCGTGAGCTAACTGATGAAGATGTGGTCCGGCTGACGGAAATACGCATCAAGCGAATTTCAAAATACAACTCTTTCAAGGCCGATGAAAAAATTCAGGAGCTCCTGAACGAACTGGCCGAAACCGAGCATCACCTGGCCCATCTGACGGATTACGCCGTGGCATGGTTCGAGATGTTGCGCGACAAATACGGAAAGGACAAACAGCGCAAAACAGAAATTACCAGTTTTGAAAATATTCAGGCTGTAGAAGTTGTTGCCAACAATGCCAAGCTTTATGTCAACCGAAAAGAAGGCTTCATTGGCATGGGCCTGAAAAAGGATGAATTTGTTTGCGACTGCTCGGATATTGACGATATCATCGTTTTCCGTAAGGATGGAAAATTCCAGGTCGTCAGAATTGCCGACAAGGTTTTCGTCGGAAAAAATATCATCCATGTTGCAGTCTGGAAAAAAGGTGATGACCGGACCACCTACAACATGATTTATGTGGATGGGAAAACCGGCCGAAGCTTTGCCAAGCGCTTCAACGTTACGGCCATTACCCGGGAAAAAGAATACGACCTGACTGCCGGTGCACCGAATTCCAAGGTGCTGTATTTTTCAGCCAACCCAAATGGTGAGGCCGAGCTGGTTACGGTCATGTTGAGTCCAAATTGCACCGCAAGGATCAAGACCTTCGATTACGGCTTTGCCGATCTGGCCATCAAAGGCCGCAGTTCAAAAGGGAATATTGTGACAAAATATCCCGTGAAGAAAATTGTACTAAAAGAGGCTGGCCAATCAACCATCGGTGCCATGAAGGTGTGGATGGATGAAGTAAGTGGCCGGCTGAACACCGATGAGCGTGGAAAATATCTGGGTGAGTTTGATACCGGGGATTACATTCTGGCAATATACAAAGACGGAAGCTACGAAGTTGTCACCTTCGACCTTGCCAAACGCTTTGAGGTGAAAGATTTGGTCTACATTTCGCAATTCGATGTGGATGCACCGGTGAGTGCAATATATTACGATGGGTATAAAGGCAAAGTAATGGTGAAGCGGTTTTACATCGAAACCACTTCAACCGATCAGAAGTTTCCATTTATTACCGATCACAAGAGCTCGAAGCTTTATTTTGCAACCGCCGATAAAAATCCCGTCGTTAAATATTCCTACAAAACGAAAACGGGCAAGAAAGAGGCCGAGGTAGATCTTGCCGGATTCATGGATATTAAAGGCTGGAAGGCCATCGGGAATAAGCTCACTGATTACAAATTGTTGTCGGTGAAAAATATTTCAGAAAAAGAAACTTCTGTGGATGATGCTGAGGTGAAAGAACAGAAAACACAAAAGGCCACAGCAAAAGACGAAAAACTCCATGCGGGTGACACCATCGAATTTGATGTTGATGAAAAAGGACAAGGCAAGCTGTTTTAGAGCCTGCCTTGGACTTTTTAACCCAAAGCGAACTGCTTTGGGAAAATTCATGCTTTTCTTTTCAGAGAGGAGGGGTGGGATATCCCACTTCGTTTTGCGTATAGTCCATAATTAGGTTATGCATTTTTTCTGAAGGAACAACTTGAAACTTTCCTTTCGCTCTTTGGACAAGGGTACAGAGGTGCCATCATTCATGATGATCGAGTATCCGTCACTGGTCAACACCTTTTCGATGTGCTTGAAGTTGATGATGTGAGATTGGTGAACCCGGTAGAATAATTCCTGCGGGAGTTTCTGCTCAAAGTACTTCATCGTTTTAATGACGGTAAATTTTTCCCCTCGGCAAGTATGGAAAGTAATGTAATTTCCATCGCTGTTGAGGCGCAAAATGTCTTTGATTTTCAATAGCTGCCATCCCGTTCCGGTTGAGAGCATGATGGTCTCATCACTTCTTTTCCTTTCAGTTTTGTAAACGGATTTTCTTTTTTCATCCAGCAAGCTGGCGATGCTCTGGCGCAGTTCAGTGTTTTCTATTGGTGATTTCATGACGTGGATAATTGAAGGGTGAATGGACTTTGTGTTATTGTAATGTTTCGGTTCCAGGATTAATATGACAGGTGGCGGACCGCTTAGAAAAGCGTTGTGAAGCTCCGCAAGGTCATTGTTCAGTTTTTTGGTGTGCAAGATGATAAGGTCGGGTGGCGTGGATTTGATTTCTCTGGCTCCAGTTTCCAGTTCAGTAAAAGAATTACCAATGCATTCATGCGGAAACTCAGAGATGATCAGATTGCAGATCCTGTCGTTCAAATGCGTATCCGGCCCTAACACAGTGAACTTTAAGGGTCTCTTTAGAGGAAGCATAGCATGATATGTTTTAGTTATTGCCATAGATATTTAAATAATGACACCAGATTTATAATGATCCCATGCGTATGTATATTTAGAGAAACAACATACCAGGATCCCAGTTAAAATTACATTCGATTGTGCTACACGAGGCTGGACTTCCTTAGCTCTTTTCTTTGGACTTTACTCTTTAGAATACTATGTACTACACTTTTGTTACCTGTTTCTAAAGGCCGAATTTAAGAACAATCTGAAATTTTCCAAAGGACTCTTTAATTCAAAACCAGATGCCATGCAAAGATTTCTACTATCCCTATTTGTCGCACTTATCTGCCTCACACCCGGAGATCAACTGAAAGCGCAGTGGGGCTTGTTCACAAGCCTGCTTTCTCAGACTGACTCTACCACCCTTCAAAATTTCGGTGCCAACCAAAGTACCTTGAGCACAGGTTTCGAAATCGACCATACCATGGGCAACGTGGTGTGGGGAAACCTGCTCGATGCATTGGACGGCAGCAACCCTGGCGGTGTTCTCGACCAGGGTTACCTGGACGATCTTGGAGCGGGTTACGACCTATTGACGGACAAACTTCCAGGCCTGGGCCTGGATCAGGTTGATGAAGACACCTTGTTGGGAGAAGCTCAGAATGTGTTGAACATCTTCAACAACAACGCTGATTCCCTCGGCAATATCCTGAACACCAATGGTAATGACCTGAGCTTTGATTCGACCAATTGGTCATTGGTCATCCTGGGCTTCGATGGGATGGCTGACCTGCAATTCGGCGTCCTCCAGGATTCTTTTGACATGAGCATGGATGCTGCTGATCCGCTTGGCCCTCACGATTTGGCAGAGCTGATGGGAATGTTGTTCAGCGCCGATATTTTTCCCGACCTTGAGCTTGCTTTTGGTACACAAGTATTGGACTTGAATTACTGGGAAATGCCCTACCATCGCGAAGCGAAGTTGATCCGGCTTGGCTCAGTTCCACGCTTTCAGAAAGGATTGATTGACAAAAGGGATGGCATCATGCGTCTGCCCATAGAGGCCCGCTGGCATGTGGAAGCCAGTTGGACCAATGACCGGCAGCCGACATTGGCAGATCCCGATGGAAAAACTTCAGGAAGAGAATTCAACCCCCTCGTACTGGATGGTGACTTTGCCATGATGGCCATTCCGGTTGTTGGCCGGTGGGGAAACACCGTGTTCCGGATGATCACGAGTGTCGGGATGGAGTTTGGCACCTATGCCCCGGCCCATGTTGAGTATGCACCACCATTCACCTTGCCCAACCGCGGCTTTGCCACCGGTTTTGGTCCGCAAATGGGGGCAGGTTTTGCCATGGTTACCGGCGATTTGGTGATTTACACCTACGGCACCATGGCCCATGGCGAAATGTTCAGGACGGAGCAGGAATACAATTTTGACAGTAAATACTGGAATGCCGGTATCCGCTACGGCAATGTAGTGAACATAAGGTACCGCGTGGGAGATATAAGCTGGCAAACTCATGGAAACCGGACGGCGAAACTACGGAGCGAAATATCCGTCGGGATTATCCTGAGCGAATTGCATCATTGATTTTGGATTACAAGTGTCCAATGGGTGGCATCAACCGATGTCACCTTTTTTGTTTGCATGGTAGAACAGCGCCACGTATTCGAGGTTTTTTTTCTTCACATCCTCAACATCGGTTTCAACCAGCCCTTGCAAATGAAATTCGTGTGCTTTGGCGGTTTCAGTTACCCTGCGTACAGCCGCCTCACGGAGCTTTCTGTCTTTGATGATTCCTTTTTTCAGCCGCAGTTTTTGCTCCATTTCAAACTGGGGCTTGATGAGCGTGAGCAAAAAACCTGAGGGAGCGAGGAGTTTCTTGAAGCGGGGCAAAACCTGCGTGAGGGAAATGAAGGAAAGGTCAGCAACGATGATATCCACTGCTTCCCCATCGAGCAGCTCCAGCGAAATGGTTCTGATGTCAGTTTTTTCGTGGCAATGGACTTTCAGGTTTTCCCTAAGCGTTTTGTCAAGTTGGTCGGTACCGATGTCAACGGCATAAACGAGGGCGGCTCCGTGTTGGAGGGCACAGTCAGTGAAACCACCGGTGGAAGCGCCTGCATCCAGCACCCTTTTTCCAGAGAAGTCAAGTTGAAAATGCCGGATGGCTTTTTCGAGTTTCAGGCCGCCCTGACTTACATAGCGGAGTGCCGATCCGGTTACCCTGATTTCATCAGTGGGCTGGATTTGAGCGGAGGGTTTGGTGACGGCTTTCTCATTCACCAGCACATGACCGGCTTTTATGGCAAACTGTGCTTTTTGCCGGGAGGCGAAAAAGCTGTTTTCAGTAAGCCAGGAATCCAGTCGCATAGGAGATCTTTTGTTGCAAAACTAACTATCATGCCAGGGGAGTGAATAAAATCGAATTGAGTATCTTTATATCGAGGCTTCAACTATGGAAAGCCCATGACAAAGAGGTGATGAATGTCGCCTGTGATTCCTGCCTAAATGAGTTACTTTTGTCCGGCTTTTTCAAATCCCGTATTTGAACTAAAGCCTTGATTCATCAACCAAATAAACCGCTCAACTCTTTGTTTGTGACGAAAGACAAACCTTGAGTTGAACAGCCCGAATGCTTCCGGTCAATTCCAACTTCCGGAAAAACGGGAGACTAACCTGATCCGACAAATATGAGCAGAACACAATTCTTCGACCAGTTTTCCAAAAGACATATCGGCCCTAACGAAGCTGAACTTTCACAAATGCTGAAAGTAATCGGCGTGGAATCACTTGACCAACTGATTGATGAAACGGTTCCTGAACCCATCCGGATGCAGGGCGAATTGCACTTGCCGGAAGCCCAGACCGAGTTTGAATACCTCAAGGAACTGAAAGAGGTGGCCGTGATGAACAAGCTCTTCAAGAGCTACATCGGCATGGGCTATTACGGAACCATTACCCCTTCTGTCATTTTGCGGAACATCTTTCAGAACCCCGGCTGGTACACCCAGTACACTCCCTACCAGGCAGAAATTTCGCAGGGGCGTTTGGAAGCCTTGTTGAACTTCCAGACCATGGTCAGTGACCTGACCGGCCTACCAATCGCCAATGCTTCCTTGCTGGACGAGGCCACTGCAGCCGGCGAAGCCATGACCATGTTCTACGGGGTAAAAAACAAACGGTCCAAAGGCGATCCTGCCAACATCTTTCTGGTTGATGAAAATGTGTTCGATCAAACCATCGAAGTGCTGCATACCAGGGCTGTACCTCACGGAATAGAAGTGGTGGTTGGCGACTGGAAGTCATGGGACCTCAACGACGAAAAGGTCTTTGGTGTGCTGGTACAGTACCCGGGCAAAGATGGACTGGTTGAAGATTTTTCAGGTCTGGTTCAAAAAGCAAAAGAGAAAGGGGTATTCGTAACAGTTGCTGCCGACATTTTGTCCTTGGCCGTTTTGACCCCTCCGGGTGAATGGGGCGCTGATTGCGTAGTAGGCAATACCCAGCGTTTTGGTGTGCCAATGGGCTACGGGGGGCCGCATGCCGCCTATTTTGCGACGAAAGAAGATTTCAAGCGCGTAATACCCGGACGAATCATTGGGGTCTCAGTTGATGCGCAGGGCAAACCGGCCTACCGCATGGCCCTGCAGACGCGAGAACAGCACATCCGCAGGGAAAAGGCCACCAGTAACATCTGCACGGCCCAGGCACTGTTGGCCATCATGGCGGGTATGTATGCCGCCTGGCACGGGCCTCGAGGCATCAGGGCGATTGCTGATCGCGTGCATGGATTTACCCAGATCCTGCACAAAAACCTGAAGGCACTTGGCTACAATGTCCGCCACGATCAGTTCTTTGATACCCTGTGCATCGAAGTGGAAGACAAGGTGATCGATGTGCTGCACCATCTGGCTACTTTCAACGAAATCAACCTGTTCTACAGTGACAATACCGTTCAGGTGAGCCTGGACGAAACCGTTTTGGAGGAAGACGTGGATCTGTTGATCAGCATCTTCAGCCAGGCAAAAGGTGTGGATGCCAAAGCTGACTTCACCGAAGTGGAAGGCTATAATTTTCCCGAAGGGCTGATCAGAAAAAGTGAATACCTGACGCATCCGGTTTTCAACGATTATCACACGGAAACCAAAATGATGCGCTACATCAAGCGGCTGGAAAACCGGGACCTTTCACTCATGCACAGCATGATATCTTTGGGAAGTTGCACCATGAAACTAAACGCAGCCTCCGAGTTGATTCCGGTGTCGTGGTCTTTGTTCAGCGATATCCATCCTTTCGCACCGGAAGATCAGGTGCAGGGTTACAAAGAGATTTTCCAGGATCTGGAGCGCTACCTCTGTGAGATAACCGGTTTCGCAGCGTGCTCGCTGCAACCTAATTCCGGAGCCCAGGGGGAATACACCGGTCTGATGGTTATCAGGGCTTACCACGAGTCCCGGAACGAAGCCCATCGCAACATTGCGTTGATTCCTGCGTCGGCCCATGGAACTAATCCGGCCAGTGCCAGCATGGCCGGGATGAAGGTGGTTGTCGTTGCCTGTGACGATCACGGAAACATCGACACCGATGATCTAAAGGCCAAGGCTGAGCAGTACAAAGATTCACTGGCCTGCCTGATGATCACTTATCCTTCCACCCACGGGGTGTTTGAGCCGGGTGTAAAAGAGCTGTGCAAGGTGATTCATGACAATGGCGGGTTGGTGTACATGGACGGTGCAAACATGAACGCACAGGTAGGACTGACCAGCCCCGGAATCATTGGTGCTGATGTGTGCCACCTGAACCTGCACAAGACATTTGCAATTCCCCATGGCGGTGGAGGTCCGGGAATGGGGCCCATTTGCGTAAACGAAAAGCTGGCACCCTTCCTTCCCGGGCACCCGTTGGTGAGAACGGGCGGTGAGAAAGCCATTACCGCCGTTTCTGCGGCTCCTTACGGCAGTGCCAGTATCCTGCTGATCTCCTATGCTTACATTCGCATGCTCGGCCCAAAAGGCCTGACCGACGCTACGAGGTACGCCATTCTGAATGCCAATTACATCAAAGCAAGGCTTGAAAAGGAGTACAAGGTGCTTTATACCGGCGTCAAAGGTCGTGCGGCGCATGAGCTGATCATTGACCTCCGCCCCTTCAAGGAATACTGCTCGGCCGAAGATGTTGCCAAGCGCCTGATGGATTACGGATTCCATGCGCCAACCCTTTCATTCCCCGTGGCCGGCACGCTGATGATCGAACCGACGGAAAGCGAGAGCATGGACGAACTGGATCGCTTTTGCGACGCCATGCTCCAGATTAGAAAGGAAATCGATGAAATTGCCAGCGGACAGGTAAGTGCTGAAGACAGTGTGCTTCATCATGCTCCCCACACCGCAGCATTGCTGACTGCTGATACCTGGGATAGGAGTTACAGCCGTGAGAAAGCCGCCTGGCCCTTGCCCTATTTGCACGAAGGGTATAAATTCTGGCCTTTTGTTGCCAGAGTTGACAATGCATACGGAGACCGGAACCTGGTTTGCGTTTGTCCACCCATCGAATCGTACATGGAAGAAGCGGTTCAGGAAGCGTGACCTGGCACCTGAGGTGCGTTTAATGCGCCTGGTGGCGCAGTTTAGTTCACCTTCGGTGAAGTTTAGGCATCTTCGGTGCGTTTAGTCCGCCTTCGGCGGAGTTTAAACGGCTTCGCCGGGTTTAGTCCGCGGCGTTCATTGGGGCTTCTTTAGAAGCTGTATTGAGCCTGAGGGGGTCCCCTCAGTTCTTCTCCTGACGGACGTCGGGATCAGTTCCTCATCTCAATAAGCTCTCTCATCCCGCCCTTCCATGTAATTGATGAAGGCTTTGTTGACGACCTTGTTGCCGCCGGGAGTGGGGAAGTTGCCGGTGAAGTACCAGTCGCCGAGGTGGTCGGGGCAGGCGGCGTGCAGTCCTTCAATGGTCTGGTAGATCACCTCAACTTTTGGCTTGATGCCTTTTGGGGTGACGATTTCAGCAATCTTTTTAGAGATCTCTTCGGCGCTGAAATGGTCGTAAAGGGCTTTTACTTCGTTTTTGATTTCTTCCTTCGGTAAATGCTCCTGTTCCTTACAACGCTGATAGGCTTCGTTCAGCAATTTTTCTTTGCCGTTTTCTTTGAGCAATTCTACCAGCGCCCTGAACGCCACGAAGTCTTTCATTTTGGACATGTCGATGCCGTAGCAATCCGGAAAGCGGATCTGCGGGGCACTGCTCACGATGACGATCTTTTTTGGCCGAAGGCGGGCAACGATTCTGATGATGCTGTTTTTGAGGGTGGTGCCTCTTACGATGCTGTCGTCGAGCAAAACCAGGTTGTCCTTTTCGTTTCTGACCAGGCCGTAAGTCACGTCATAACCGTGCGAAACCAACTCTCCCCGTGAGTTGTCGTCGGCAATGAAAGTGCGGAGCTTGGCATCTTTGTGCACCAGCTTTTCAGCCCGGGGAGTCATTTCGAGGATTTGCTGAATTTTTTTGGGGTCGGCATTTTCGCCGAGGGCTTTTATTTTCTCGGCCTTGATGGCATTGAGTTTCTTCTCGATGCCTTTGATGAGTCCGAAGAAGGCACTTTCTGCGGTGTTGGGGACAAAAGAAAAAACCGTGTTGTCCAGATCGTTGTCAACGGCTTTCAGCACGGCATCGGTGAGCTGCTCTCCCAGTTTTTTCCTTTCGTAGTAAATGTCCAGGTCGTTGCCGCGGCTGAAATAGATGCGCTCGAAAGAGCAGGCCAGCCGGGGCTTCGGTTCTGTGAACTCCACCTCGCTGATCTTTCCGTTGCTTTTGACAACCAGTGCATGGCCGGGTGTGAGTTCTTTGATGCGGGAGATGTGCACATCGAAAGCAGTCTGAATGGGTGGCCGTTCGGAGCAAGCCACCACCACCTCGTCGTCGTGGTAGTAAAATGCCGGGCGGATGCCGTTGGGATCGCGCATGATGAAGGCATCGCCGTGGCCAATGAGACCGGCCATGGCATAACCGCCGTCGAACTTTTTGGTGGCTCTTTTCAGCAGGCGCTGGATGTCAAGTTTTTCAAAAATGAGATCGTTGATTTCCTGGTTGGTGTAGCCGTCGGGCTTGTACCAGGTGTACAGCCGTTGCACTTCGTCGTCGAGGAAGTGGCCGATTTTTTCCATGACCGTTACCGTATCGGTTCTTTCCATGGGGTATTGGCCATAGCCCACCAGCTCGTCGAACAGCTCGTCAACATTGGTGAGGTTGAAGTTTCCGGCCATCACGAGGGTGCGATGGATCCAGTTGTTTTTTCTGATAAAGGGGTGAACGTTTTTGACGCTGTTGGAGCCGTGGGTGCCATAGCGGAGGTGCCCCAGCAGGAGCTCACCCATGAACGGCACATTTTCTTTGAGGAAGGAGGCATCCTTCAGTTGCTTTTTATCCAGCTTGTTGAAGTTGGAGTAAACGCTGTCAAATATTCGCTCTATGGAGCGATTGCCGCTTTGCCTTTTGCGGTCGATGATCTTCTGGCCGGGGTCAATGCCGAGCTTGATGGTGGCGATGCCTGCTCCGTCCTGGCCCCTGTTGCGCTGCTTCTCCATGAGCAGGTGCAGCTTGTTGAGGCCGTACAACGCTGAGCCGTACTTCTTTACATAGTAATCAAGAGGCTTGAGCAGTCTGATAAAGACAATGCCACACTCGTGTTTTATAAAATCACTCATCGATGAAGACTTTCCATGTGGAGGAAGGTGAAAGGTGCAAGGTGGAGGTTCTTCAACACACCACCCGGATCTTTAAGAGGCCGCAAAGGTAACCTGAACGGTTATTCCTGCAAAAGGGCTTCTGAAGTCATTGTCCGATTTTCAAATGCTGTTTATTCTTGCAGCTGTTACTTACAACAATTCAATACAATTCATGAAAGACGAGAAATATTTTAAGCAGATTCAGCAAAACATCATGCCTTATACAAAAGTGATGGCCAAAGCCGCCGATATCATTCAGGAGCAGGATGTTTCCTCCTTCCCTATTCTTGTCCTGTCCGAATTGCCCGTTAACATTGGCATAAATATCGTTGAGAAAGAAAAGTTGAACGCCCCCTGGAACATCAACGCGTCTACCCTTGAAGAGCTCGTCGCCAAACAGGTCATTGCTCCGGAAAAAGTGGATGACTTCAAGCTGGTGTACAAAAAGTCTGATCCAGATTTGTGCCTGTTGCTTTTGACGAAAGAAGACGCCAATTTCGTTTTTGTTCCCCGTAACTAAAGGTTCCGTACCTCCCCCTGAATTTACGACTTCGCCTTTGGCCGGCCACATTTTCACCTGAATCAATCACTGCATTTGCCTCTGGGTACTCCGGTTAGCATTTGCAAACGAATTAAACCCTGTGAAAATGTAATTCCCTGTTTCAGGTCCGGCTTGCCGAATATTGATCGAATGGGGTCTTAAATGAAACGTGATGACTACTGACATTCCTCAAGCGTCTAAACTGGACATGGTAAGCACGCAAAAAGTATTGTTGATTGAAGATAACCCCGGCGATGCTGCCCTGGTGCAAATTTACCTGGGTGATACGGAGTTTCAGGGTTGTGAGGTGATTCACAAAGAAAGCCTTGAAGCCGGTTTGGCTGTGGCTCGTGAGGAAGAAAACCTGTTGGCCATTTTGCTGGATTTAAAGCTTCCTGACAGCAGCGGGCTGCCAACCCTGGAAAAAATAGTTGATGCCGCTCCCAACAGCAACATCATCGTACTCACTGGTACCTCCGACCGGGAACTCGGACTCACGGCGGTAAGGCTGGGAGCACAGGACTACCTGGTGAAAGGGAGTTTTGATGCAAGCGTGTTATCCAAAACCCTGCGCTTCTCCATCGAGCGGAACAGGGTGCTGAAGCGGCTGGAAGAAACCCAGGTGCTGGCAAAAATCGGTTCATGGGAATACGACCTCGACCACGAGCGACTGACTGCTTCAAGAGAATTCTTCAGGATATTCAAGCTGCCTTTCAGGAATGTAGTTGCCATCGATGAGCTTCAAAGCAGTGCACCTTTTCTTTTTGATTTCTTTCAGCAAATTCACGGGCAAACTGCTGTCACAGGAGAAAGTATCACCGAACTGGACCTGGAACTGGCCGATGGTGAAAAGGTACATCTGTATACCAGGTGTACCGCCAGTCGTTCCGACGATGGAGGGCAGGTTTACCTGGGGATGGTTCAGGATGTTTCCGAACGGTTCAAGGCCCAACAGGAGATATTGCGGAACCAGAGAAGGTACAAGGAAATCTTTTCTCAAAGCCATGATGCCATCTTCATTGCCACCTTTGAGGGTAGGCTGATAGACCTGAATGCTGCCACTGAAAAGCTGCTCCATTCATCCAGAGAGGTACTGCTCTCCTCAGCGCAACCCTTTCACGATTGTTTCAATCCGGCTGTTTCAAGGCAGGCCTTCCTTGAAGAATTGCGTCAGAAAGGAGCGGTCAAAAACTTTGAACTCAGGGTGGAAAACAGCCTTGGCCAAATCCGTGAATGTCTGGCCACGGCAAGCCTGTTGAGCATCGACGAAGGAGAAGGATACACCTGCATCCTCCACGATGTGACAGAGCAGCGGCAGGTTGAAAAACTGCGAAAAGCGCGTGAAATGGCAGAGCAAAGTGCCCGGATGAAGGAACAGTTCCTGGCCAGTGTCAGCCATGAAATGCGCACACCCATGAATGCCATCCTGGGCATGAGTAACATCCTGCTTCAGATGGATTTGCCCGAAGAGCAAAAAGACATGGTTCAATCCATCCGGCATTCCTCGGGCATCCTCCTGGGCATCGTCAACGACATCCTGCAGATCAGCTCTTTGCAAAATGGAAAAGTGGAGTTCAACAGCGAGCCCTTCGACCTGAATGCCACCCTCGATGGCCTCCAGAGCGTGATGTATTACAAAGCCAGTGAAAAGGATATCGTGCTCAGCATTCATCGCGATGATTCCCTCGCCAATAAGCTGATCGGCGACCAGCTCCGCCTCAACCAGGTGCTTTTCAACCTGGTCGGCAATGCGGTGAAATTCACCGACCGGGGAACCGTTGACATTTTTGTAAAACAACTCCGGGATGACGGTAACAAAGTGAGGCTCCGCTTCGAAGTGAAAGATACCGGCATCGGCATTCCGCCTGACAAGATAGAGGCAGTTTTTGACACCTTTACAAGAATCAGAACCAAAGACCGGATTTACGAAGGAACAGGGCTGGGGCTCGCCATTTGCAAGAGCCTGGTGGAGTCGCAGGGCGGCAGCATAGGTGCGGTCAGTCAGCCGGGAGTTGGCTCCACATTCTGGTTTGAACTCGATTTTGAAAAAGACAAAAGCGCCGGATCGCCAAGCGAGGAAGCGGTGCAGAAGACAGTTGAGATGCTGCCGGAGGACGCTACTTTCAGCGTATTGCTGGTAGAAGATCACAAGCTGAACCAGGTGGTGGCCCGGAAAACCTTGCTCCGCAAATGGCCAAAAGTTCAGATAACACTGGCTGAAAACGGCCAGGAAGCCCTGGATAAAATTGCCGAAGCGGATTTTGACATCGTCCTCATGGACGTTCAGATGCCCGTCATGGATGGCTTTGAAGCCACTGTGAACATCCGGAAAATGCCCCCGCCCAAATCAAACATTCCCATTCTGGCCATGACGGCTCATGCACACGTATCGAGAGACGACAAGTTTTCGGAAGCCGGCATGAATGACTTTGTCATCAAGCCTTTTGATCCGGAAAACCTGTTTGAAAAAATTTCTACCTACGTTCAAATAACACGATGAACCATGACTTCCACACAAGTAATCAATCTCCAGTACCTCAAAACAATGGCAGAAGGCGATGCCGATCTGGAAAAGACCATGCTGGAAATGATCCTGGATGAATTGCCCGGCGAGTTTGCCAGCATGCAGGAGCTCTACGCCAAACAAGACTGGCACGAGTTGTTTCAGATGAGCCATAAGATGAAATCGACGCTGGCTTTCGTCGGCAATGCCGAGATGACGGAAGCCAACAAGGCGGTGGAATACCGCACCAGAAACAACGTGAACCTGGAAGAGGTGGGGATGTAC
Source organism: Saprospirales bacterium (assembly GCA_002698985.1). Taxonomy (GTDB): domain Bacteria; phylum Bacteroidota; class Bacteroidia; order Chitinophagales; family Saprospiraceae; genus UBA6168. The sequence goes on from PAAY01000025.1 coordinate 44,388, forward strand.
ATGGATGAGTTGTCAAAGCATTTCAACCAGGTGATGGCTGCCCTCAGGGAAGCACTGGAGGCCTATTGAGCAGCATATCTGCATAGGCCACATCTATGAGGTCTTCTTCCCCGATGCGCAGTTCTTCCATGAAATGGGTGCATTGCTCCTTCAGCTTTTCCAGCCCGATGGACCCATCCTCGTCGATGGCTTCGATTTCTACAAAGTCTCCGAGCCCTTTTACCTCGTCGAGGTGAAATTTGACGTTGCCGATGAAATAGATGTGACGTTGCTTGTCCACCACCACCTTGATGCCGAGTGAGCGTTGCAGCACTTCTTTGAGTTGTTTCCCCTTGTCTGTTTTGTACAGTGTGACTTCAGAAGTTTTGGGGCCTTCCTGGTCCGGGCGGTGGTAGTGTATCAGGGCGTTTTCAATGTTTCCTTCTCTCAGTTTCAGCCGGCCTTTCCCTTCGGGTAAATGAAAAAAAGTGTCCACCTGGTGGTCGAGGCCGATGTATCTGGCGCCTGCCTCGATGAGCCAGGTTCTGATGCCTGCTGCATTGGTCGTTCTGGCTTTTATTTCGACGTTGTAAAACATGGGAAGGGTTTTGCGAAGCGAAGGCTCAGGAGAGTTTTGACCGCAGCGTGTCAATCCTCAGTTTGTACAAATACATCGGAGTATGTTCGTACAACTTTTGATAGCGTTCCAGGGCTTTTTGGCAGTGTTCCGTGCCTTCTTCAATTAGGCTCAGGTAGAAATGGATGGCCGCTTCTTTAGCTGGCTCCGGTTCATTCTGTAGCAACTCATTTAGTATTTCACGGGCTTTTTCATGTTCGCCGCTGGCAATGTGCAACATGGCCTTAAGCATTTCGGCCTCATCTATGAGTTCCGGCTGGTTCAGCTTCCAGGCAATGTCAAAGGCTTCATCGAGGAGTTTTTTCGTTCCTTCCAGGTCCTCCATTGCCAGCAGCACCCTGCCTTTCTCAACAAGGCTGAAACCCAGCACCAGCTTGCTGTCAATGCTTCTGGTTTCGGCTATGGCCTGGTCGTAATACTCGATGGACTTTTCAAAATCCCGTTTGAAGTAGTACACATCGCCAATGGTGTTGAGTGCTTTGGCGATGCCTTTTTTGTAGCCCAGTTCCCGGGCAAGCTGGAGGTTGCGTCCGAGGTAGTGAAGTGCTGCGTCAAAATTGCCCATCACGCTGTGCAGTTCACCGATGAGGCCCAGTGCGATGGAGATTCCCTGTTTGTCGCCAAGTTCTTCCGTAATGCGCAGGTCGCTCTCAAAATGTTGCATGGCGAGGTCAAATCTGCCGCGCCGTTGAAATACGATGCCGATGTGTCCAATTGCGATGGAGGTCAGTTGTTTGTTGCCCAATTCTTCGCAGAGGGCCAGGCCTTTTTGGAGGCAGGCCAGGGCATTGTCATAATCTCCTTTTTCGGAATAGACAATTCCCTGGTTGACATACAGGATGGCCATACCCTGCCTGTCGTTGAGGCGTTTGCAAACTTCCAGTTGGCTCTGTTGCCAGCGGATGCCATCGTCGTATTTGCCAATGTTCATGTAGGTCAGGCCGAGGGTGGCCACTATGTTGGCCGTTGCGCGGTGGTGCGGGTGCTTTTGCGACAACTGGATGCTCCGGATGAAGTACAACTTGGCGTCGTCATAGCGCCCCTGCCGGAAGTTGAGGTTGCCAAGGTCGCCATACACCTGCGCCATGCCTTCGTCATTGCCGGAGGCATCAAAAAATACGGCGGCGTACTGGAGGTGTGAATTGGCCTGATCGTAATTGCCCTTCAGCATCAGCAGGTGCCCCAGCCGGTAATACGACTGCCCGATAAGCGTATCATTGCCGGCACTTTGGGAAGCCGAGAGAGCTTGCCGGCACACGTCTTCACAGTCGGCCCACTGACCGATCAACTCGAGCACTTCGGCCTTTTTGAGCAGTACCCTTGCCACGGCAGCGCTGTCGTTGTCTTTTTGCAGCAAGTCCGCCAGTTTGGTGTAATACCTGAGGGCCTGCTGGTTCTGGTAGTAATCCCGTGCCCGGTCGGCGGCTTTTTCCAGGTAGAGGCGCAGTTTGGAGGGTACCCCTGCCTGTTCGTAATGAAAGACCAGGTCAACGTATTTGTCTTCAAGTTTTTCGGCGTGCACTTTTTCAATCGCTTGCGCAATGAGTTTGTGCAGGGATTTTATGCGGGTTTTGAGCTGCATGTCGTACACTGCCTCGCGCAACAATGAGTGGCGAAAGATGTAGCGCAGCTCGCTGGTGGTCTGCCAGATCTGAGCCCTTTCGGCGGTTTTGATCTGCTCCTGCAGCAGCCTGTTGGTGTTTCCGTTCTGGCGGATGAGCTCTCTGTTTTGCTGCATCACTTCATTGAGCACGGGCAGCTCAAACTCCCGGCCTATCACGGCGGCGGCTTTGATGGTCTCCTTTACGAGGTTGGACAGCTGATCGATACGGGCTGTCAGGATGGCTTGCACGCTGTTGGAAACGTTGATGTTTTCATTGGTGACGTTCCAGCCCTGTTCGGTTTTTTCCAGTTGGCCGGTTTCGAGGAAGTATTCGAGGATTTGCTCCACATAAAAAGGGTTGCCGTTGGAGGTACGGCAAAGCATGTTCACCAAATGGGGGTGTGCATCTGCATTGAGGCGCTGACAAAGCAACTTGCTCACATCTTCTTCACAGAGCGGGTTCAGGCGAATGCTATGAACGGGCAAAGTCTGTTTTTCAACCAGCTCCTCCGAGAGGATTTCCGGCTCGCTTCCTTCATTGTCAAAACGGGAACTGATCAGCAGGATCAACTGGTGCGAGGGCAGTTTTCTGACGAGGGAATTCAGGAGGTCTTTTGAGCTTTCGTCAATCCACTGTGCATCTTCCACCTCCAAAACCACGGGCGATTTGAGGGAATGGGCCAGGAAAAAATTTACAATGGCATCGATGGTGTTTTGGTAACGGCCTTTGGCATCTAGGTTATCCCAGAAAGAGGAAGCTGTCTTCAGCCCGATTAGTGCCTGAAAGACGGGTTTGGTTCGCACCAGCTCTTTGCCAATTTCAAGGGCCTTTGGCTGTTCCTGATTGATTACATCATCGATGAGCTTGTCGAAACGCTCGTTGAAGATTTCCTGGTTTTGTTCTTCGGTGGCGTTGGCCGAATGGCCGAAGTATTTTTTGAGGTAATTTCTGAATGGGTTAAAGGGCTTTCGAAGGATCTGGTCGCATTGGCAACTCAGCCAGATCATGCGGAGTTCATCCGCCAGTTGGCGTTTGAGGTCATAGAGGAAGCGTGTTTTTCCGATTCCGGCTTCGCCCAATACCTTGAGAATGCCGCCCGTGCCACCGGCAAGTATTTTTCTGATGGCTTGTTTGGTGTCTTCCAGTTCTTTTTCCCGGCCGATGATCTTGCCCTCAAAGCTGGGGCTCTGATCGGGGTTTTTGCCGATCAACTGGTAGGTGGGCACCCTTTGCTGAAGGCCTTTGTAGGTGAGGTTGCCTTTGAACTTGAACTGAAACTGCCGGCTTTTCTGCACTTCGGAGTCCACAAGGACTTCGCCCCAGTCAGCCCGCATCATGGCCCTGGCAGCGATGTTAATCCGGTCGCCGACAGCAGCGTACTGGCAGCGCTCCTCGCCACCAACGATGCCGGCATAGGCGATGCCCGAGGCCATGCCAATTCGGAAATTCAGGCCGCAGCGCATCTGCAGGGGTATGAGCTTTTCCTGCAGGGAGGATACGAACTCCAGGGCCCGCTCCACATTGTTTTCAAAGGCGATGGGAGCACCGAACAGGATGACCATGACGGGGCCTTTGTCGCTGTAGTCGATCTCTTTGAAGTAGCCTGAAAAGTCGTACACTTCTTCAATGACGTGGGTGGAGAATTCATTGAGTACGTCGTAATCCTCCAACTCGCTGAAGTTGAGGAACACGGCCACCACGGTTCTGAATTCACCTTCCTGGTTGAGGTCAATTACTGCATCCGGCAAAAACAACTCGGCAACCTCCCTTTTCAGTTCGGGCAGCCGGTGTTTGCCCGAAGGGTGAGGAAATTTCAAGCTTGCCTCTGTTGCCAGTTGATAATAGGGCTTGTCGGCCAGCTTAGTTAGGCAGTCATTTTTACGAAGAGAAGCAAAGAATGGCTCATCGGCAATGACCTGTTGTTCCAGGGCCAGTTCCTGGCTTTGTACGCAGCCTTCGATGGCCTCGCCCCGGAAATAGAACTGGTAGGGGCCTTTGCCCACGATGCCCCATTCGACCCTGCCCACCGAAAGCCCCACCTTGATGCCGATCTTGAATTCTGGAAACTGCTCAGAGGCCCTTTCCAACAGGAAAAGCTGGTGCTGAGCCAGCGCCAGTATTTCGTCGCAACTGCAATTGCAATCTTCTTTTTCAAACAATCCGATGAAGGCATCGCCTGCGAAATAGGGGATGAAACCGCCGTGCTGGTACACGGTGTGCACCATTGGCGCAAAAATGGCATTGAGGATGTTCGACAATCGCTCGGCACCTTCGCGGCCCTGGCTGAGCAGGGTCTCGGTCAGGTGGGTGAAGCCCGACATATCAACGAACATGGTGTAGGCATCAAAATCACCTTTGCGGTGTTTTGCCAGCCATTGTTCCTGAATGAAATGCGGGATCAGATTTTTCACAACTGAGGTGAGATTGTCCTTGAAATTCGTCCAGTGATGGAGTTCTTCGCCGTAATTGGCAAGACGCAAATTAAAGCCTTAAATGCCAATTGCATTACGGATGCTGCAAATGTTTAAAGAGGCGCAACCCTATCCGCCAGTAGTTGTCTATACCAGGAGTTTCTTACCCCCTATGACCAAAGCAGCGTTTCTTTGCAGCCTTTTTTTAGCACGGTTAACCGATTTCTCATGAGAATGTCCCGACTTACAGTTTTTGTCATTTCTGTTTTTTGTCTCAATTCAGTTTTGTTTTCACAAGCCCCGGCCATCGTTCAGAAAACGATGGAGGCTTTCCGGATTGAAAGCCAGGTGAAGATCGACGGTAAGCTTGACGATGATTGCTGGCAGGGCGTTACAGCTGCTTCGGGATTTGTGCAAAACATGCCGAATCCAGGTGCCAGCCCCACCTTTCCCACCGAAGTGCTGGTGGCCTACGACGATGTGGCCCTCTACATAGCTGCCCGCCTTTACGACACCCAACCTGACAGCATTTTTACGGAGATGAGTGAGCGGGATCGCTTCGCAAACACGGATTGGTTCGGGGTGTTCATCGACGCTTATCGGGATGGCAACAATGGCTATGGCTTTGCAGTGACCCCCACGGGTATTCAAAAGGACCTAAAATTTTCGGCTAATTCCAGGGGAGGAGGTTTTGGCGGCATCGTCAATGCCGGTGATTCCAACTGGGATGCCGTATGGGACGCTGCCACAGCCATCACTCCCGAGGGCTGGGTGGTGGAAATGAAAATTCCGTATTCCGCCATCCGTTTCCCCAATGGCGAAGAACAGCAGTGGGGCATCAACTTCGCCCGGGAGGTCAGGCGCCTCAGGGAAGTGTCTTACTGGAATGAAGTGGACCCCAATATCCAGGGCTACCTCAACCAATCGGGACTGATCAGGGGCATCAGCAATATCAAGTCTCCCGTTCGCCTGTCGGCAACGCCTTTTTTCTCGGCTTATGCCGAAAACTATTACGATAAAAACGGCAGCCCGAGGAGTTCGTGGGGCAGGAGCTTCAACGGCGGCATGGACATCAAATACGGCATCAACGACGCCTTTACACTGGATATGACCCTGGTGCCGGACTTCGGGCAGGTGCGCTCTGACAACGAAGTGCTGAACCTCAGCCCCTTTGAAGTGCGCTTCGACGAAAACCGCCAGTTTTTTACCGAGGGAACAGAGCTTTTCAACAAAGGTGGGCTCTTTTACTCCCGCCGTGTGGGGGGCCGCCCGCTGCACTACGGCGACGTCTACGATGAGCTTGCTGACAACGAAGAGGTGGAGAGCAACCCCGCCGAAGCCCAGCTCATCAACGCTACCAAAGTGTCGGGCCGAACATCCAAAGGGTTGGGTATTGGAGTTTTCAATGCCATTGCAGCCCGGGAGCATGCCACCATCGTCAACACCGAAACGGGCGAAAAACGCAGCTACCAGACCAGTCCTCTGACGAATTACAACATCCTGGTTTTCGACCAGAACCTGCCCAATAATTCCTACTTCTCCCTCATCAATACCAATGTGTGGCGTGAGGGGGCAGACTACGACGCCAATGTGACCGGCACCCGCTTTCAGTTCCGGAACAAAGCGCAATCTTATGCCTTTGACGGCAAAGCGGTTCTGACCCAAAAATACCACCCTGACAATACTGATCTTGGCCATTCCTACTTTGCCGGAATCCGCAAAACCAGCGGCATCATTCAATGGAATGTGGGCTACAATGTGGAGAGCTACGATTATGACCCCAACGACCTGGGTTTCCTTTTCAGCCCGAATGAGCGCTCCTTACGTGGTGGCGCCAGCTACAACATCAATGAACCTTTTGGCAAATTTCACGAAGCGCATTTTTCTTTGGACGCCGGTTACCAGCGGTTGCAAAAACCTGATGTCTTCGTCAGTGCCGGCTTCGGCCTGGATACGTGGTTGGTGACTGCTACCCGCATCGGCTTTGGGGTATTTTCCTGGATCGAACCGGCAGGTGAAGATGATTACTTTGAGCCCAGAACCGGCGACTTCTCACGCTTTTACCACGTGCCGGCCAGTTGGAACATCGGTGGCTTCATTTCTACCGATTACCGCAAGAAGCTTGCAATGGACTGCAACCTGAATTTCCGGAATTTTAACGAAGACGGTCGTTACCGCTTCAATGTAGGAGCATCGCCCAGGTACCGGGTAAACGACCGCTTGTCCTTCAGGCTGTCCCTGAATTCTTCCAACTCCTTCAATGACGTGGGCTATGTGTCTACCCGGAGCAATGGCGATATCATTTTCGGCAGAAGGCAAAACATCACCTTTTCCACGGTACTGAACACCAGCTATATCTTCACCAACCGGATGTCCTTTTCGCTGCGTGTGCGGCATTACTGGTCGAAGGCGGAATACGAGAGCTTCCACCTGTTGGCTGAAAACGGTAGCCTGGCACCTACGGATTACAACGAGTTCAGCGACTCCAGTTTCGATGCTTTCACGGTTGATGCCGTGTATCGCTGGCGCTTTGCCCCGGGCAGCGACATCTTCATCGTCTGGAAAAACAACACCTCTTCTTTTGATTACGAGGAAGATCAGGTCATTTACAATTACCGGAAGGGCTTGAGCAGACTCACCGATTTCCCGCAGAACAACAGCCTGTCGGTGAAGGTGATCTACTTCCTGGATTACCTGTACTTCAAGAAATGATCAATCCGCGGCAGTTGCCGGCTGGATGCACAGGCTAAAGGATTTCACACCTTTTATGGGGTTGTCACGCGTGTATTGCTCGAGGGTAATGCTGTGCTTGCCCGGCTCGGGAAAGATGGCCCCGGTCTGGAGGGGTATGTTGATGGTGCACCATTTCCCGCTGCATTCACCCTGCCATAGGATGGCCTTGTCGGTCAGTTCCAGGCTGACAACCTGCTCAACAGTTTTTCCCGAAGGGAATTGGGTATGGAATTTCACATAGAGGTTCTGGTAGGGATAATCCGTCGAGTGCTCCAGTGCCAGGTTGAGGTTGTAGCGTGCTGAAGTGTCGGGTATTTCAAATTCGAAGCGGATGGGATCCTCATACGTCCATTCGGCATTTGGCACCTCAAAGGATTGTTGGAAAATGCAGTCGGAGCTGCAGCCCGTTGAAAGGCAAAGTGCGGAAAGAGCAACAACGAGGAATGTGAGAATGCGCATGGAAACTTTTTGATGAATGGATAAGCAGGGCAAAAAAACAGGAGTTGCCCATCATCTCCAAATGGCATCACGCGACGGCCTGTTGTTGGTTCCAGTTTTTTAGCCGCTCGTGCATGGTGCGAAACCAGAGCGGGGGGATGAGCGCCAGCAGCATGGACGCCGGATAGCCGAGCGGCAGCTGCGGGCTTTCGTCGAAATGACGCAGCACCTGGTATTTCCTGGTGGCTTTGTAGTGGTGGTCGGAATGGCGGGTCAGTTCGTAGAGGAAGATGCGCCCTAGTTCGTGGTCGGAATTCCAGGAATGCCAGGGTTTCACTTTTTCATATTGCCCGTTGGGCAGTTTCTTTCTTCGCAAACCGTAATGCTCGATGTAATTGACCGTTTCGAGCAGGAGGGCCCCACCCAGCGCAATTGCGACAGCGAAGAAAAGCCCTGTCCACCCAAACAGGTACCACACTGCGGCGAGGTAAAGCAGTTGCATGAGTTGCAGCCAGATCATCTGGTTGGAGGGGCTCAGCGGGCTGCGTCCTTTTCGCTTCAGCCTGTCGGCTTCCAGTTGCCAGGCGTGTAGGTAACTGCCCGAGATTGACCGCCACCAGAAATGGTACAGGCTTTCGCCGGCGGGTGCGGAGGCCGGGTCTTTGTCCGTGGCCACCCAAACGTGATGCCCCCGGTTGTGCTCGATGAAAAAATGGGTGTACAGTGCAGTGGTCAGCATCAGCTTTGACAGCCATTGCTCGAACTTTTTGCGGCGGTGCCCCAACTCATGCGCCACATTGATGCCGATGGTGCCAACGATGATGGAGGTGCTCAGCGTCAGTCCAACGACTTCCCATGTCTGAAGCGATGCCGTTGTAACGGTTTTAAGGAACAGAAAAACAAGCCCGTACAGGATGGGCAGGTTGAGGTACAGCAGCAGGTCAAAGAAGAACGTCCGGGCCTTTTTTCCCTCCTCTTCCGGTGTCAGGTTCTTCGGGCTGCCGCCCAACAGCTGCTCACCAATTGGAATGAGCACAAAGGCTACCACCACGGTGGAATAAGACCAGGCACCCTGCCATAAAATGGCTATCAATGTTGACAATGGGGCGATGTATGCGATGAGGTATTTCAGGTCTCTGAGCATGACTGGAATGGATTCGATGCCTGACAAATTTAGTGGAAATGAGGAAATGAGGAACTGATCGGGCTTCGCCCTTTTTGAGGAATTGAGGAGGGAGGGGACTGGGGGCATCTGTGTAGCTGATTGTTTATTGCGAAGATCCGCCTTCGGCGGATGACAAAGGGGTTACCGGGGAAGGTTCGTAGTAAATGATTGACACCCGAGCTCTCTGGTACCGAACCACAATCCTGCTAATCCGTGAATCCTGCTAATCCTGATCCTGACA
>PAAY01000026.1 GCA_002698985.1 Saprospirales bacterium
ATTTTCATGCTTGAGCGAAAGTGAGCAAATTTTATTCTGAACGAGGCAAATTTTGCAGGCGGATACGGGTAATCCGGCGAAAAATTTAACGAAGGGCAGGATAAAATTGGCCGCTTGCAGCCAAGTGATGGGAATTTAAACAGGCTCTAAATAAAACAGCTATGTCAAAATTAGGATTGGTACTTTCTGGTGGAGGTGTACGCGGTGTGGCCCACCTTGGTGCCATGGCATTCATGGAAGAAATCGGAATAGAGGTGGATGTCATTTCCGGCACCAGTGCCGGCAGCATCGTTGGCGGACTGTATTCTGCCGGCAATTCCATAGAAACGATCTTTGAAGTTTTCAAGAGCACCAGCATTTTTTCCTGGAGCAATTTCACCGCCCGCAAGCCAGGCTTCATTGATTCCGAAAAGTTCCATCCGGTGCTGAAAGAACACATCCCTGAAGACGATTTTTCCGCCCTGAAAAAGAAGTTTTACGTTACCGCCACCGACATTCTCAATGGCGTGGTCACAACGTTTTCCGAAGGGGAAGTCATCAAGGCCATCCTGGCATCATCGGCAGTGCCGGTGGTGTTTTCTCCCGTCAAAATCGGCGACAGTCTTTATGTGGACGGAGGGGTGCTGAACAACTTTCCAATAGAACCGCTGCAGGGGCGTTGCCGGGCCATCATCGGCATCAATGTGCACCCCATAAAACCTGTAAAAGCAGAAGATATCACTTCTACTTTCACCATCATGGAAAGGCTGTTGCGAATTTCCATCTACCACCAAACACGTCAGAAATTGCCACATTGCAACATTGCCATTTCACCACCGGAGCTGGCCAATTACGGCACCTTCGACCGCAACCACTTCGATGAAATATTTGAGATTGGCTACAAAGCTGCCAAAAAGAAAATGGAGGAATTTCAACTGCTGAAAGAAGGCATCATCGAGGCAGCTTGAACAAGTTCCATTTGCCCGTCTGGGCGGGTGCCTGGGTGAATTCCATTTGCTTCCCTGTTTTGGGGTGTTCCAGTTGCAGCAGGTGCGAATGCAGATAAATCCCGAATGCATTGCCGGCTTCAGCAGGGCCGCCGTAAAGCTCATCTCCCACGATGGGATATCCGGCTGCTGCCAATTGCGCCCGGATCTGGTGGTAGCGACCTGTCAACAACTCCACCTCCAACAGCGAATAATTATTAGCGGTTTGTAAAAGGGAATACTTCAGGTGTGCTGCTTTTGCCCCTGGTGCCTTATCGTCAGCAAGCCTGGCTTTGCGGGCTTCCCGGTCTTTTACAAGCCAGTGGCTTAATTCACCCTCCTTCTGTTCCGGAATATTATCACAAACGGCAAGGTATCTTTTGGCCATGCTTCGCTTCGCAAACTGTGCGTTGAGCGATCTGAGTGCCATTTTTGTCTTCGCAAAAACGATAAGGCCGCTTACCCGCCGGTCAAGCCGGTGCGCCACACCGGTGATGAGTTGCTTTTTCCAGGGGTACTTTTCTTCCAGGTAAGCGCTGACGAAGCCAGCCAGACCTAGTGAGCCCTCCGTACTCAGGCCCGCAGGTTTATTCAGCACCAGCAGGTAATTGTCTTCGTAAATGATATGTTGGCTGAGGTCGAATTCAGCGAAGGGATCAGGCATTTTCCTCAAACCACTTTTCGCAGTAAGACTTCACACTGTTCTCCAGCAACTGCCGGTAGTTGGGCGTGTTTTTGAAGTCAACAAATGCAGCTCTTCTGTCTCTGCGGATTCGTTTGTACACGTCGGCATATTCCTTTTTGAAGCTGCTATAGTCAAAAACCTTTTTGACTTCCTCGCGGCTTTCTTCCTTGCCGTTCAATGCTGAAAACAGGTTGGTCTCCCCTACCCTGCTCTCACTGTCTGCTTTGGGCTCCCGGAATATGTTGTGCTTTCGGGTGAAAGCCTCTTGCTTTTGGTCGTTCAGCAATTTGCGGAATGCTGCAGCTGTCATCCCCTTCGCAATTTCGCGGTTGGAACGCTCGGCTTCTTTGAGGTTCTTTTTGCGAGCAATCACTTTTTCAACCAACCTTGCATACAGATTGGGCTCTTCAAAACGGCGGTTGTTGACCCATCCCAAAAAAGCTCTTGCTTTGTCTTTGTCGGTCTTTGCAGTGGTTTTCTTTTTGAAGAAATCAATCATGTAGTACACGAACAAATCCTCGTAGCCTTTCAGCTCGCTGCCCTTGATGATCGGGAACACATCATCGAGAATCTGACCGATTCCCAGTCCAAGGTCTGTCAGCATGTTGAATGCCCGGCGCTGCGCCTCGGTCAAATGCTCGACGCGTTTATCGAGTTTGCTCCAGTCGTGCTTGCGCGCTTTGGTAGCTTTAGAAGTAGCATCTTCCAGCCGGTTCACTTCTTCCGGAACGTTTTCCGCATTTTCTGAAATGATGATCCGGATGCCGGAGATGTTTCTGCCTTTCTTTACGAAGTCGTATTCGATGTGCAGGCGGGTCTTTTCATTGATTTCATTTCTTGCCACATCCAGCACTTTCCTTCTGAAATTCCGGAAGTCAGGGTACTTGTCGGAAATGCCAAGCCGCTGTTTGAGTTCTCCCAGGCTTACCGCCATGGTGTTGCGACCGTGCCGGATGTTTTCGTAGTAATAGGATTTGCACATCTGGTAAATGCGTATGGAAAAACCACTTTTCATCCTGGCCACCTCAAGAAACTCGAAGCGGGTGAACTTTTCCTTCAATCCCAGCAGAAACGGCTTCATCTGCGGCGAAAAACCGAACTCCACACAGAGGTTGCCGTTTTCATCGTACTTAGGCACCGCACCAGCCACCCAGTTGATATGTCCACGCAACCGGACGCCATCGATGGTGAAATCAGTGGGGAAGGTGATTTTTTTATCAGTAATGCTATCGAGCAGTTCATCCAGCCGCTCATAAAAAGAGCCGTGCTTTTTGGTGGTATCAGTTTTAAGGATGTGCTCAATTTCAGAAACAGGAACCAAATAGGCTTCAAAGTCACTGTCTTCGGGTTTGAGCAAGGTAGCCATGTACAGTATCAGCTTTTGCTCTCTTGGCGTAAGCTTGTAGCGTGCATGCTGAATGAACTTATTGGCTATGGCGGCAACTTTTTTAGGTCCGTCTGGCTTCATAGTTTCTGGTTTTCGGGGCAAATTAGATGGTGCTGTGTACTTGTCAAGTTTCGGGGTACACTTTTTTTCCACATTGCCCACAATGAGTACACATATAACTAATTTTTATTGGATTTTGCCCAAAATTGAGCCCACATTAGGTACACAAGCGATGCCTGTTTTAGCCCGATTGGGGTCAAAATGGCCTTTATTCTACCGCTATTACTCCCAGGGATTATTCCAAACACAAGAGGTACACCTAAAGAATCCGCCCCTGGAGCCTGTGCTTTTCTAATGAACCTAACTTGCTGGCAATCAGCGCTTTTTATTATTACTCTTTTATTACCGTCCCACATTAAGTACACAAATCCCACAATTAGTACACTTTTTCCCCACACTAGGTACACTTTACTCCCACAAAATGTACGCGATACACCCACAAAAAGTATTCATATATCCCACAAATGGTACACATTAAACCCACTTTAAGTACGCGAATCACCCACACCAAGTACGCGAGTTTTTATCTAATTAGTTGTTTTACAATAAGTTAGACTGAAGCTAATTAATTAACCACTAAATAATTAAATCTAAACACTATTAATTATCGAAGGTGTTTTTGTTTGTTTTTCGCGTTTTTGAAAAGCCATTATACCACTGGCAAGAAATGATAACCACTTAGTTTACTGCTATTGGGAACAAATTCATTGGCCGTGATGTGTACATTTTGTGGGATACCTATTGGACTCAGCCCACAAATGGTACACATGTTTTGGTTTTGGCGTCGATGGTTAGCGTGGGCGCGTAACGCTTTATTGCGCTTCTTTTCATTTGAAACCAATCTTGTCCAGGTTCAATGGCACAGGAGCAGTAAAAGAACGGCTTCATTTTCATTCAGAGCCCTCCCCTCCCCTTTTCATGCTGGCCATTAAGTGCCGCCCCTGTCTAATTTTTTCTACCGTCAAGAACATCTGGCTATCGCTTGATAGATGTAGAATTCGTTATTTCGTTAAAAGTAGATTGCGTTAAAACGTTATTTCATTAATTCCGGGGGCTTTAAATAATGGCATTTTGTAATATTGCGGCAGAACGAAGTAGTTATTTCGTTAAATCTTTATTTCGTTATTTTAACCCTCAAACCTCTAATTCGCTATGGCTTTGATCGTAGGTGTAGTATCTCAGAAAGGTGGCGTAGGCAAATCCACCATCAGTAGGCTGGTGGCATGCAACTATTCAGCGAATGAATGGCTTGTCAAAATTGCCGACATGGATCTTTCGCAGGGTACATGTACGAGTTGGAACAGGCGCCGCTTGCAGAATGAAATAGAGCCAAAAGTGGCTGTAGAGCAGTTTGCATCCGTCAAAGATGCATTGAAACAAGCCGACCAGTACGACATGATAGTTTTTGACGGAGCCCCCCACTCCACCAGCAAGACCCTTGAGATTGCGCTGGTAAGCTCTTTGGTGATTCTTCCCACCGGAATGGCCCTGGATGACCTTGAGCCTACCATCAAGCTCGCCCACGAGCTCAAAAAGCATAAAGTAAATCCTCAGAAGATAGCCATTGCTTTTTCCAGAGTTGGCAACAGCGATGCGGAGTTTGCCGAAGCCACCGCTTATGTGGAGGCCAGCGGTTATCACCTGCTCGATGGGGCTTTGTACGAGAAAACAGCGATCAGGAGGGCCAGCGATGAGGGGAAATGTGCAACTGAAACCTCTTTCAGAACCATCAATGAAAAGGCAGACATCCTTGTGCAAAGTATCGTGAATCGCATCGATGAACTGTCCTGATCGTTAAAACGTTAATTAACGAAATCATTAAATCTTTACAAATGGCCAAGATCAAACGACCTACAAGAAGCACCAAGGGCGCACCACCACCTGAATTTGAAGCTCCAACCAACCTGGTACGTAGTTCTGACCAGGAGCTAAAACCTATGAACTTTAAAGTTCCTGCTGCTTTCAAACGCGAATTCAAGACTTATGCCACCGAACTGGACATGACGATGGTCGATTTGCTTCAGCAGTGTTTTTACTTCTACAAGAACAATCGTTAGTAACGAAATAACGATTTAAAGATATAACGAAAGCTTACCTACCGGACTCCTGCCTTTAGAGGTGAGCTAGGGGAACATTTCCCTTTGGCCATCATCCGATAGCTACGGTGTAATAGCTTTGACAGCTACTATTACCTTCCATGTTGTTGGGCTTTTTACCCTTTTCGCTCTGGATCTGCGTGTATTTCTCCAAGTCTCATTTTTTATCAGACGAGATGAATTAACGAAAGCGTTATTTCGTTAAAGCGTGCTTTCTACCCGGGCTTGTTGTTTTGCACTAGCAGGCTTCCCTTTTAGTTAACGAGTGTGATGCAGCCGTTGTGCTGCAGTAGTAACGAAAACGTTATTTCGTTAAAACGTGGTGTCTACCAGGACTGCTGTATCACCTGAGTAATCATCCAGCTTTGTTATCGAGTGTGATCCAGTTGTTGGGCAGTCGTAGTAACGAAAGCGTTATTTCGTTAAAACTCAGACAAGCTCTTTCCAGGATAGAACGGCATGGACCCGTGACATGCCATTGTCAGGGGAGGCAATGATCGACAAGGTAAATTTGGAGACCCAGGCAGCCCAGGTGCTTCATTTTTAATGATTTAACGAATTAACGAAAACGTTATATCGTTAAACGGGTGCTTTGGTGGTTTCATACTAATACTGGTCTCAATGGGCACAGTAAGCAGGCACAATCCCGGACATTACAGTAGCTTGTTCCAGGATAGAACAACTTACACCTGTTGCGTGTAGGGTATTGAATACTAATGCAATTCCTGTCATTATTTCTTTATTTCGTTAATTCATTAGTGATTCAACCACTCAGCGTAGCATGGGTATAGACTGCAAAGCGTGTGCGGTAAAAGTGTCCTCCAGCTTCGATCGAGGGGCGGCATTAGACCCTTGATACTGGAGAGCAAACAGCTGTACTCGAAGACAACTGTGGCGCTGAGGCACTATTTGCAGAGAAATAACTTATCTTTGACCACTCGTTTGTCTTACCCAATGGCTACTCCCCCCATTTCGATCTGATCTCACCAACACTTTGATTGCGTATTTTCGAGTGAGGGCAACAGCCTTTCACCCGCCGGTTTATTCATACTCCCCGCATTTTGTAACAAACACTGTAACACCAATGAAACGAACACTATCAAACCTGAAACCCTGGGAGTTAATTCTTCTTTTCGTTATTTCGTTAATTCTTTCTTTAAAGATTTCTACAAACGCCCAGCCTGCCGGATTCACCGATCAGGTTTACATGGGTGGCTGGGATAAGGTGGTTGGATTCACCTGGGATCAAAACGGCCGGATGTATGTGTGGGAGTATGCCGGCAAAGTATGGATCGTTGAAAACGGCGTCAAGCAAACAACGCCCTTGCTGGATATCAGCGATGAAGTAGGGGGGTGGCGCGATTTCGGGCTGCTGGGTTTTGCACTGGATCCGAATTTCCTGAGCAACGGTTACTTCTACCTCCTCTATGTGGTGGATCGCCACCACCTGATGAATTACGGAACGCCGGATTACGACCCCAATGCCAACGAATACTATGCTGCTACCATTGGCCGGGTGACGCGCTACCAGGCAGATGCCGCGACCAACTTTACAACCGTAGTGCCTGGCAGTCGCCAGGTACTCATCGGCACGGGGCCTGGTGATGGTCCGCCCATTTTGCATGAATCCCATGGGGTAGGGCACCTGGTTTTCGGAGAAGATGGCACCCTGATGGTGTCCATCGGTGATGGAGCCAGCTACAGCTCCCGGGATGAAGGATCGGCAGGGGAGACATATTGGTCGCAAGCCCTGGACGATGGCATTATCACTCCGGCGCAGAACATTGGCGCTTATCGTTGCCAGACGCTGGACAACTACAGCGGCAAAATGTTGCGCATCGATCCGCAAACAGGGGAGGGGGTACCTTCCAATCCCTATTACGACCCTGCCAACCCATCCTCTCCCGCTTCGAGAATTTGGGCAAGGGGAGTGAGAAATCCCTATCGTTTTGCGCTGGTTCCTGAAAGCGGAAGCCATGACCCAGCTGACGGCAACCCGGGAACTTTTCTCATTGGCGACGTAGGGTGGGGGACCCGCGAAGAACTATCGTTGATGAACGCCCCGGGGATGAATTTCGGCTGGCCCAAATACGAGGGTATGACCCACCAGCCCGGATACAACAATGGAACCTATGCACCACCAACCCACGACCTTCCGGTTGCCGACTGGCGAACCGGTTCGCCCCGTGCTTATGTTGACGGAACGATCTACAACATCGGCTCGGCCCAGGTGCCGGGGCCTTCTTTCCTCGGCAACGCCTCCACAGGGGGCACCTGGTACCGCGGCGATGACTTTCCGGCGGAGTGGAAGAACACCTACTTCCACGCAGATTACGGAGGTGGATGGATTAGGAATTTCGTCTTCGATCAGAACATGCGCCTGACCGAGGTGCGCGATTTCATCTCCAACGCCGGTGCCTGTGTCTTTGTAGGCACACACCCCACACAAGGCAACCTGTATTACGTGCGTTACCCCAACCAAATACGCCGGGTGACTTTTACCGGAGTGACCAATCACGCACCGGTGGCCTTTGCCCAGGCGGATCAGACTTATGGAGCATCCCCGCTCACGGTTAGTTTTTCTTCGCAAAACACCTTTGACCAGGACGGTGACCCGCTGACTTTCCTTTGGAACTTTGGCGATGGTAACACCAGTACCGATCCCAATCCCACCCACACCTTTTCCGGAACGGGAGCCAATGGATGGGAGGTGGTACTCACCGTGATGGATGACGAAGGATTGACGGCCAGTGCCACGCTGAACATCGCTGTCAACAACCAGCCACCCCAGATCACCGCCACCAGTGTGGATGGTGTCAACGAATTTGACCCGCACCTCATCACCAATCTTCCACTCAGTGCCACTGTTTCGGATCCGGACAACAACCTCAATCAGCTCAGCTATCACTGGGAGGTATTGCTCCACCACAATGAGCACAACCACCCCGTGACGGAGGTTTATGACCCCAACGGATCGGCTTTTCTGTCGCCGGTGGAGTGCTACCTGGCCAGCTATTGGTACCGCATCAAACTCACCGTAACGGACCCATCCGGCTTGTCGGATTATTTTGAAAAAGACATCTATCCAAATTGCGCCGGAGCGGCGCAAAGCATCACATTCCCGGCCATTTCGGACAAGGTGATTACCGATGCACCCTTTACCCTCAACGCCACGGCCTCTTCCGGGCTTCCGGTGAGTTATTACAAAATAGAGGGGCCTGTGGTGATCACCGGCAACCAGGTGGTGCTCACCGGTGTGCCGGGCAAGGTAACCATCGTCGCAACGCAGCCCGGAAACGGCACCTACTCTTCAGCACCCAATGTTCAGCGCAGCTTTTGGGTCAATGTAGGTTCCGGCGGCGGTTGCGTCGGCACTGGACTGATTTCCCGAGAAGTTTGGACGGGAGTGAACGGCACCGCTGTTTCACAAATCCCGTTGAACACCACACCCGACATCGAAGATCAGCTGACCATTTTTGAAATTCCCACCAATACGATGGACAATTTCGGAACGCGGGTGCGCGGCTACCTCTGTCCGCCATCCAGCGGCCAGTACAAATTCTGGATTGCCAGCGATGACAACAGCGAGCTTTGGCTGAGTACCGATGCCAACCCGGCCAACAAACAGCTCATCGCCAATGTGCCCAATTGGACCAGCTCCCGCCAATGGGATAAATACGCCCAGCAGCAGTCGGCCGTCATCAACCTGGTGGCCGGGCAACTTTACTACATTGAGGCCCTGCAGAAAGAGGGTGGGGGAGGAGACAACCTGGCTGTGGGCTGGGAACTCCCCAATGGTGTGCAGGAGCGGCCCATTCCGGGCATCCGCCTTTTGCCTTATGGTTCGGCTGCGCCAACGGCATCTTTCACCGCCAATCCTTCATCGGGCAGCGCCCCTTTGACCGTTAGCTTCGACGCCACGGCGTCAACGGATTTTGACGGAAACATCGTCAGTTACAGCTGGGATTTTGGCGACGGCAACTCCGGCAGCGGGACGACTCCAACCCATATTTACAATTCGGAAGGCGACTTCACCGCCACCCTGACCGTTACCGACAACAACGGCAACAGCAACAGCGCCTCATTGCTCGTCAGCGTGACTGGCAGCGGTCCGCAAAATCAGAGCATCAGCTTTCCGGCCATACCCAACAAGCTGACCACCGATCCGCCATTCGTGGTTACAGCCACTGCCACCAGCGGGTTGCCCGTGACACTGGAAGTGGTGAGTGGTCCGGCCGCGCTGAGCGGCAATACCCTGATTTTGGATGGCACCCCCGGCACCGTAAGCATCCGCGCCACCCAAGCCGGCGACGCCAATTGGAATCCGGCGCCACCAGTTGAACAAAGTTTTGACGTGACGGAACCCGGAGGGGGTGGGGGAGTGGACCTCGAGCTCAGCATGAGCGCCTCACCCACTACGCTGAGCGTTTACAACAACATCGCTTTTACCGTTACGGTGACCAACAACGGCACCCAGACGGCCACCGGCGTGCAAGTCCATTTCCCGAAGCCGGCAGGAGTGGTCTTTGTTGGCGGCAATGAATTTACCGCCTCACAAGGCACTTATAACCTGTTCACCGATCTGGAGTGGAGCGTCGGAACCCTGACGCCGGGGGCATCGGCTTCCCTGACTGTCAACTGGTTTGTGTTGCAAAGCTCACCGCTGACCGGCTGGGCAGAGGTAAGTGCCTGCAACCAGACGGACTCCGACAGCACGCCCGGCAACGGCACCTGTTGCACTGCCGATGAAGACGACGAAGCTGCACTGACGGTGACAGAACCCGGTGCCGGTCCGCAAGACCAGACCATCAGCTTTCCGGCCATACCCGACAAACTGACCACAGACGGGCCTTTCACTCTGGTCGCTGGCGCAACGAGCGGCCTGCCCGTGAGCTTCGAGCTGGTGAGCGGTCCGGCCACGCTGAGCGGCAGTACCGTAACGCTGGATGGGGTAGTGGGCACCGTGACCATCCGCGCCACCCAGAACGGCGATGCCGACTGGAATCCGGCGCCACCCGTCGAGCGCAGCTTCCAGGTTGTGGAACCCGGCAAACAAAACCAGACGATAGACTTCCCGGCCATTGCGACGAAACAAACCAGCGATGCACCTTTTGACTTGAGCGCAACCGCAACGAGCGGCCTGCCCGTGAGTTTTGAAGTCGTCAACGGGCCGGCCACGCTGAGCGGCAGTACCGTGACGCTGGATGGGATGGTGGGAACCGTAACCATCCGCGCCACGCAAACCGGCGATGCCGACTGGAACCCGGCGCCGCCCGTTGAGCGCAGTTTTGCGGTTGTGGAACCCGGCACCAGCCTGGGTGTGGACCTGGAGCTGAGCATGAGCGCCAGCCCCACCACAGTGACCCAATGGGGCAACATCGCTTTTACGGTGACGGTGACCAATGCCGGTTCTGACCCGGCCACCGGTGTGCAGGTTCATTTTCCGAAGCCGGCAAGTGTCGTTTATGTGGGTGGCAATGAGTTCACCGTAAGCAAGGGCAATTTTGCCCTCTTCGGTAATGAGGTCTGGACGGTGGGCGGCCTGGCACCCGGTGCTTCCGAAACCCTCACGGTCAACTGGTTTATTCTTCAAAACCAGGCCATCACCGGCTGGGCTGAAGTGAGTGCCTGTGTGGAGCAGGATTTTGACAGCAGCCCCGGCAATGGCGCCTGTTGCGCAGCGATAGAAGACGACGAGGCGGCTTTTACGGCCACTTTACCCGGTGCCGGACCCCAGGATCAGACAATCAGTTTTCCGCCCATAGCGGACAAAGAAACCACCTCAGCGCCTTTTTCTTTGGTCGCTGCCGCAACGAGCGGGCTGCCCGTAAGCTTCGAGCTGGTGAGCGGCCCGGCTACCTTGAGCGGTAACACGGTGACCCTGGATGGGGTAGTGGGCACCGTGACCATCCGGGCTACCCAGGCCGGCGATGCCGACTGGAACCCGGCGCCGCCAGTAGAGCGCAGTTTCCAGGTTGTGGAACCCGGCAAACAGAACCAGACGATAGACTTCCCTGCCATTGCGACGAAACAAACCACCGACGCGCCTTTTGACCTGAGCGCAACCGCCACCAGCGGTTTGCCAGTGAGTTTTGAAGTCGTTAGCGGTCCGGCAACATTGAGTGGCAGCACCCTCACGCTGGACGGGGTAGCCGGCACCGTAACCATCCGTGCCACGCAAGCCGGCGATGCGAACTGGAACCCGGCGCCGCCCGTTGAGCGCAGTTTTGCCGTTGTGGAACCCGGCACCGGAGGACCCGATCTGGAAATCAGCCTGACTGCATCCAGCAGTACCTTGACCATCTGGCAGAACATCACCTTCACCATCGAGCTGACCAACAATGGTACGGAAAGCGCCACGGGAATTGCCGTGGATGTGCCGATACCTGCGGGCAATCTGGCCTATACCAACAGCACCGCAAGTGACGGCAGCTATGACCTCTTTTTCAAAGAATGGAACATCAACAGCCTGGCAGCCGGCCAGACGGCTACCCTCGACATAGAACTGTTTGTGCTTCAGAACTCCACGCCTTTGCCCTACTTCGTGGAGGTGGTGGCCGCCAGTCCCGCCGACCTGGACAGCAGCCCCGGCAACAACACAACAGGTACACCTGAAGAAGACGACGAGGCTTTGATCACCCTTCAGCCACCCGGCAACCAGCTGGCCATTGCAACCGGAGAGGTATTTACGCTCTTCGCTTCGCAAAACGGCAGCACGACCAGCCTGAAATGGGTGAGCAATGCCGGCTACCTGACCACCCGCTACATCGCAGAGCACTCCACCGATGGCTACCGCTGGGAAACACTGGAGGCTTTGGCGCCAGAAAGTGACGATGACCATTTTAGCACTTACCGCTACCTGCACGGTCATCCCAGCCCGGGGCTGAACTACTACCGCATCCGCCAGGTGCGCAAAGACGGCCTGACGCGTTTCTCAAATGTGGTACTGCTGGAGTTTGACGGTGAGCTGGAGGCGGTAAAACTGTACCCAAATCCCGCTGGCCAGTACGTGGACGTCAACCTGCGGGCCTTTGCCGGCAAACCCGTGCAACTGCAACTCATCACCCGGGATGGCGACCTGATATTGCGGGAGGAGTTGGACGCGGCTCCACTGGAACCCTACCACCTGGAGCTCTGGGAAGTGCCCGACGGTTTTTATGTGCTTTGGATCCACCCGGAAGGCCACCGGACGCGCGCCTTACCGTTGGTGATTGACAAACATTATTGATTTTGTTGAGGATATGAGGATTTGAAGAATCGAGGAACTGAGAAGGCTGTATCGATTCTTCAGTTCCTCAAATCCTCGATTCCTGATTTTAAACGATCGGGGAGAGGCGCCGTCAGAGGCGGCGTTAACTTCCTGATGGATCGATAACCCCAGTCACCGCAGGAGATTTTTTCACTGTCAAAATTCTGGACCAATGAAACTCTTTCTGTCATTTCTGATTTCCGTTATCACAATTACTACGGCTTTCTCAACTGCATCCATTGCACCTCAGTTAGAGGGTTGTGCCACCGGAAAAGCGGTGGTTGTGAAGCCTCCCCGTTGGGAAAAACTCGGACAACGAAAAGTAGATTACAAGGTAGACAGGGACGAAATTCTGGTTACCGCCCGAGAAGGCCGCTTCACGGCTTTGAAGCTGACCGTCAAAAAAGGCGGCATCAACATGCACAAGATGGTCATCCATTTTGCCGACGGAAGCAAGAAAAATGTTGATTTGAGGGCGAAGATCCCTGCCGGTGGATCTACCCGCGTAATTGACCTGCCCGGAAACCGCCGCATCATCCGCAAGGTGGTCTTCGTTTACGACACCAAAAACTTCTCAAGCCGCAAAGCAGTCGTTGAACTTTGGGGAAGGCATTGAGATGTAGAATTAACGAAATAACGTTTTAACGAAAACCCCGGATTGAATTTTTCAGTCCGGGGTTTTCTCGTTGAAAGGAGTTCAGCCTCAGGCTTTGAGGAACTTTACGGTGGCAATGGTGCCGTCTTTGAACTCAATGCTGAGCAGGTAAAAGCCTTTGCGGAGACCGCTCACATCCAGCATTGCGGAATCGACAGCCATGCTTTCCGTCATAAGTACATTTCCGAGCAAGTCATAAATCCGGATGGTAGCCGTCTCGCTCAGCTGGCTCCTGATGTTCAGAAAAGAAGAAGCGGGGTTTGGATATACACTCAGGTTTATAGTGGAGGCGAACACTTCCGAGGAGCCGGTGTAAACGATGTCCTCGCAAGCCTGCAGAAAGTAATCGGCCGGATCGGAGTGCAGGGATTGCCACAGGTCGTATTTCTCCGCCAGGGTCAGCCAGACGATTTTACCCTCGTCAACATAGTCTTGAATGCCGTCGATGATGGTGGCAATGGAATCGGCGAAGTTGGGCACCTCGGTGAAATCCCGGAAGTTGATGAGCATGTTGGCGGTATAGAAGGCATTGGGCGGTGGTGGATTGCTGTTGATGTAATCGGCCATGCCTCTGAGGTTGGCGATGATCTCGTGGGTACTCCGCTTAGGTGTACCTGTTGTGTCCAGCACGAAACCGATATCTCCTTTGCAGCCCCCGCCGATGGCAGTGAGGTTTCCCGAAGGGTTGTGCATACCAAAACCCAGCTCTGTGGGGGCTGTTGGACGCCAGATACCGAAATACTGGAAGTCATCACCATGGCCCGGCGTGGCTGGTCCCCAGAGAATTTCTGCCTGCCATACAAAATCCGTGAAGGTGAAGCCATGGACGGGGTTCAGGTATTGGGTCCAGCTTTCGAGTGGTCCTTTCCAGGCCACTCCGCCGAGGATGTTTCTGTTCAAAACGACGCCGCAGGAATCGAGCAGGTAGGCCAAGTCAGCGTAGTTGTAGGGGTTTGCGAACTGGTCGAAGTGGTTGTGGCCATCCACATCTATGTAGGGAGAGTTGTTGGCCCATTCGAGCAGGTCATTGGGGTTGGTGGCAGCATTGTCGTGGATGAGGGCGCCTTTGATGAGGTTGGCATCCACCTGCATGTTGTATTTGGCCTGCTTCGCAATGATGGTGTCGCAAACAGCCACAGCCAGCTCCTTTATCTGCTGGTAGTAAGTTGGATTGAAAGGATGATCGTAATCCAGCGGATCTGTGATTTCATTGTGCGAAACGAAATTAAGGTAGAGCGGGGTGGACTGGGCAGGAAGTTCAATTGTTGCGAAGCAAACAAAGAGAAAAAGGAAAAGTGATCTCATAATGCAGCGTTTTTATACTCAAAACGAAGTGGTTTGGGCGGCGATCCCGATCCCGAATCCCGAAGGATTTCGGGATCGGGATCGGGACCAAACTCCCCATCTTCTCAGAATTGAAAAGCTTAGATTTTACAAACCACTTAGCGTTGGGTATAGGTTAAACAAGGAACGCTAAGAGCTGGACGGAGCCGAATGGTTTAATGTGTCAATCAGGCCAGGTGAGATGGATGATACCTGAAATGCCAATTTTCAGACCAAAGCAAAGTTGACAGGGTAGGGTGGGCGCTCAATTTTAATTTGCCTTATGTTTACCGACAGAAAAACGATCAGTGATGCCAATAGCCATTACGAGAAATATCAGCCCCCGGATGGAGTGGTGTGAGTTGACTCATCAGGAAAGAGAACCCATCAACATTGCCCTGGCAGAAAAGCAGCACGAAGAATACGAGGATGCCCTTCGCAAACTCGGCTGCGAGCTGGTGCGGGCACCGGATCTGCCCGATTATCCCGACAGTGTTTTCGTGGAAGATTGTGCGGTGGTTTTTGACGAACTGGCGCTAATCACCCGGCCCGGGGCAGAAAGCCGCAGAGCTGAAGCCGTTTCGCTGGAGGATGTTTTGGAACCTTACCGCAAGTTGCACTACATCGAAACGCCGGGCACCCTCGACGGAGGCGACGTATTGCAACTTGGCAAACGCGTGCTAGTGGGCTTGTCCGGCCGTACAAACCGCGCAGGATTTGAACAGCTACACGCCTTGCTGACCCCGCTTGGCTACATGGTAGAGGGCGTGGTGGTGCGCGAATGCCTTCACCTGAAATCGGCCGTGACACAAGTCGGCGAAAAGACCGTACTGCTCAATCCCGACTGGGTGGACCCCCTCTATTTCGAAGGAATGGAAATCATCGAAGTGCACCCCGATGAACCCGAGGCTGCCAACGCCCTGCTCATCGGCGATACGGTCATCTATCCGGCTGACTTTCCGTTTACCGCCCTGCGACTGGCAGAGGCGGGAATAGAGCTGTTGCTGGTGGACAATTCCGAAGTGCTGAAAGCGGAGGGTGGGGTGACTTGCTGCAGCGTGGTGTTTGATGAGTGACTTTTGAGGATTTGAGGAACTCCTGTCTGCCGACCCGTCTGCCGCCGGGCAGGCAGGCAGGGAGGAACTGATCCCGACATCCGTCGGGAGAGGAACCGAGGAATCGACGGGTTAAGAGGGAGGTATGATCTTACTGTTTGCTAATTGTCAGAATCGCGGATTATGGGGATTACTGAATTACGCGGATTAGGATAGGGCTGTCCCAAACAACCCAGGAAAAACCCAGAAAAACCTTTCAAAAACCTATTTAAGAACCTTCCAAAAACCCAATCAAAAACCTTTTCAACAACTTCCTCATGCCACAGATCAACGGAAAAGCAAAACAGGCACGCACCTTCGACGCCATCGTCGTGGGTAGTGGCATCAGTGGCGGCTGGGCTGCCAAAGAGCTGACCGAAAAAGGCCTCGACGTACTCCTGTTGGAGCGCGGCCGAAAGCTGGAACACATCAAGGATTACAAGGGTGCCATGAATGCACCCTGGGACCTACGTTTTCGCGGGCTCACCCCGCCGGAATTGCGGGAGCAGCACCCGGTGCAGAGCAAGTGCTACGCCTTTCACGAAGACAATGCCGACTTCTGGGTCAACGACCTGGAGAACCCCTACATCGAGGAAAAACCCTTCAACTGGCTGCGGGGCTACCACCTGGGTGGCCGCTCCTTGTTGTGGGCACGGCAGAGCTACCGCTGGAGCCCCATGGATTTTGAGAGCAACGCCCGTGATGGCTATGGCGTTGACTGGCCCATCCGCTACGAAGACCTGGCTCCCTGGTACGACCATGTGGAGACCTTTGCGGGCATCAGCGGCTCCAGGGAGGGGCTGCCGCAGCTGCCCGACAGCAAATTTTTGCCGCCCATGGACATGACCTGCGTCGAAGAGCACATGGCAGAGGTCATTCGTCAAAACTGGGACGACCGGCGGCTCATCATCGGGCGGGTGGCCATTCTGACCAGCCCACAGGCAGTACACACCAGCCTGGGCCGCGGCAAATGCCAGTTCCGAAACCGTTGTTATTGGGGTTGTCCGTACGGGGCCTATTTCAGCAGCCTGTCGGCCACCTTGCCGGCGGCCAATGCCACTGGCCGGCTCACCATTCGCACCGATGCCATCGTCAGTGAGGTCATCTTCGACAACGACAAGCAGCGGGCCACCGGCGTGCGCATCATCGACCGGCTGACCAAAGAGACCGAAGAGTTTTACAGCCGCATTGTGTTCCTGAACGCCAGCACACTGGGCAGCACCTTCATTTTGCTGAATTCAAAAAGCAACCGCTTTCCCGATGGCCTGGGCAACGATTCCGGCGTTATCGGTCACTACCTCATGGACCACCATTTCGAAGTGGGGGCTGGCGGACCCATCGAGGGGTTCGAGGACAAGTATTACAGCGGCCGACGGGCCAATGGCATTTACATCCCTCGCTTCCGCAATTTGCCGGGAGGTGAACAACGCAAAGACTATGTGCGCGGCTTCGGTTACCAGGGTGGATCCTGGCGGGAAGGGTGGGGGAGACTGTCCAACCACAAAGGTTTCGGGAAAAGTTTCAAAGAGCTGGTCAAAGACCCCGGCCAGTGGCATTTCAGCATCGGCGCCTGGGGTGAGCACCTGCCGTATTACGACAACCACGTCCACCTCGACGACAGCCAGACCGATCAGTGGGGTTTGCCCATCCTGCGGGTGCATTGCGAGTTCAAAGAAAACGAGCTGGCCATGCGCAAAGACATGATGAACGCCGCCGCCGAAATGATGGAAGCTGCCGGCTGCAAAGATGTGATCACCTACGACGACCTGGAAAACAGTCCCCCCGGTCATTGCATTCACGAAATGGGCACCTGCCGCATGGGCCGCGATCCCAAAACCTCCGCCCTGAACAAATGGAACCAGCTCTGGGCCGTGCCCAACGTCTTCGTCACCGACGGCGCCTGCATGGCCAGCACGGCCTGTCAGAACCCCTCGCTGACCTACATGGCCCTCACCGCCCGCACCGCCGATTATGCCGTTCAGGAACTGAAGCGGGGGAATTTGTAGCTTCAAATAATTTCATCGACTCCAAACCCTACACTCTAAACCTTACACCCTACACCCTCAAAAAAATGCCCATCGAAATCACAGAAGTCTTTTACCCACGCACCCGCCAGGAGTGGCGGCAGTGGCTGCAGGAGCACCACAAAACCAAAAGTGAAATCTGGTTGCGTCGCTTCCGCAAAGCCACGGGCAAGCCCTGCATCAGCTACGACGACATGGTAGAGGAGTGCCTGTGTTTCGGCTGGATCGACGGGGTGGTGAAGAAGTATTGCGACGAAAGCAGCGTGCAGCGCATCACACCCCGCCGCAAAAAGACCTTCCTCTCTGAGCTCAACCGCCAGCGTGTGTGGAAGCTCCAAAAGCTGGGCCTGATGACAGCCGCCGGCCTGGAGCCCATTGCCGACCTGCTAGGCAGTCCTGACGACCCGTGGGAAATTCCGGAATGGATAGAGGCGCAGCTTAAAGCCGACCCCGTGGTTTGGGAAAACTTCAATGCCTTCCCCTACTTTTACCGGCGGCTGAAAATCGGCTGGATCGCAGAAATCCGCAGCGACAGCCGCCGCGATGTGGCCCAGAAGCGCTTGGACTACCTCATCAAAATGACCCGCCAGGGCAAGATGTACGGCACTATACCACTGACGGATGACTTCTGATGTACACCGGCTAGCAAGCCACCCCGGCTAGCGTGCTGCATAAGCACAATCCTCACAGCATGAATCCTATTTCTTTTTTCCAAAAGCTCGCTTTGTGCATTCTGCTGGCCACGCCGACTGCCCTGTCGGCGCAAACCATTCTCACCTTGGAGGAGGCCTACCGCCTGGCGCCGGAAAACAGCGCCATTGCCGGCAACGAGGTGCTGCTCGAAACGGCTTCCGAATTGCGCAGCGAAAACATCAACACCTCCAAAATGCCCAGCCTCGACCTGAAAGGACGCGCCAGCTGGCAAAACGAGGTCTTCGGCCTGCCGGTGGATTTTCCGGGGGTGGACTTTTCGGTGCCGCACACCAATGTGCAACTGAGCCTGGAAGCCGGTTACCTGCTCTACGACGGCGGCCTGCGCGAAGCCCGGCTGGCACTTGAGCGCTCCCGCCTGGAAGTGGACCGCCAGCAGCTCCAGACGGAATTGTATGCCCTTCGGGAAAAAGTCGAGAAAGCCTATTTCGGTGCCCTGCTCATACAGGAACAACAAAAACTGGTGGAGCTGACCCGCAAGGACATCGCCGCCAAAGCCGAGCAGCTGGAGTCCGCCGTCCGCAACGGCGTGGCCCTCGAAAGCGACCTGAAAAAGCTCCAGGTGGAGCTGCTCAAAATAGACGCTACCCTCGAAGCCCTCGAAAGCGACCGCCGCGCCGCCCTGGCCGTATTGGCCAGCCTGACGGGGCTGGAACAAGGGGAGACGCCAACTCTGCAACTGCCCGTTTTTGAGGAAAACCTGGAGGCTGAGTGGCGCCGGCCCGAGCTGGCCCTGTTCGACCTGCAACAGCAGCAGCTCCACGCCGCCAACGACCTCACCGCCGCAGGCCGCCGGCCAAAGCTGAGCCTCTTTGCCCAGACAGGCCTGGGCTACCCCGACCCGCTCAATTTTTTCGACGACGAGGTGAGCCCCTTTTTCATCGGCGGGCTTCAGTTTTCATGGAAAATATGGGACTGGGGCCAGGCCGACCGAGAATACCAGGAGCGCTCGGTGCAGATGCTGCTGCTGCGCAACCGCCGCAAGGCCTTCGAGCAGGGGCTGGAGCACCAGCGAGGCCGTTTTGCTGAAGAAATAAATAAGTGGAAAGCGCAAATGGCGGCAGCAGAAAAAATTGCCCAGATGGAAGCCGATATTCTCAAACAGGTATCCGCCCAACTGGACAACGGTACCGCCACTGCCACCGACTACCTGCTGCAATCGAACGCCGAACTGAAGGCGCGCCTGAACATGGAACTGTACCGCATCCAATTGGCGCAAACCCTGGCGGCCTGGCATACTTGGGCGGGGGAGTGAACAATGAAAAAAACTAACAACGATGCAAATAGATAAGCGCTTGATTTTGTTTGTGCCAGCCTTGCTTTGGATGGGTTGCAAAAACGAAGCACCCCCCGCCGACGCCAACGGTCATTTCGAAGCCACGGAAGTCACCGTCTCCGCCGAGGTGGGAGGCCGGCTGCTCATGCTGAAAGCCGAGGAGGGCCAAACCATCCAGGCCAATGAGTGGGTGGCCCAGGTGGATACCACCTTGCTGCACCTGCAGAAAAAAGCCCTCGAGGCCACTTTGCACGCCATCGGCAAAAAGACCCAGGATCCCAATCCGCAAATAGCGGTGCTGGAAGAACAGAAGCGGAATGTCCTTCGGGAAATAGCGCGCTTCGAAAAGCTGGTGGCTGAAAAAGCCGCCCTGCCCAAACAACTCGACGACCTGCGCGGCCAGCTCGACGTGGTGGAAGCCCAGATCGCCGCCGCCCGCCGCCAGGCCGGCAACGTCAACACCGGCATCCTCAGCGAGCGGGAGCCCATTCAAGCGCAGATACAACTCCTCGACGAGCAAATCCGTCGCTGTGCCGTGTACAACCCCATCACTGGGGTGGTGCTGGCAAAACTGGCCGAGCCTTCGGAAATGGTGGCGCCGGGCAGCCCCCTCTACCGCATCGCCCGGCTGGACACCCTCGAGCTGCGGGCCTATGTCAGCGGCAGCCAGCTGCCCGCCCTCAAAATGGGCCGGCAGGTGCAGGTGCAAATCGACACCCCCGATGGCAGCCTTCGGAAAGTGCCCGGCCGCGTGAGCTGGATCTCACAAAAGGCCGAGTTCACACCCAAAACCATCCAGACCCGCGAGGAGCGCGTCAATCTCGTCTATGCCTTCAAGGTGCGCGTGCCCAACGACGGCAGCCTCAAAATCGGCATGCCGGGGGAAGTGGTGTGGGAGTAGGGGAGGGGTATGTCATTGGATGACCACCGTGGTTTGCACTTCTTTTTCAGGAGTTTTTAAGAGCAGAAAATAAAGGCCTGTTGTTTTTTCTTTGACATTCACTGAAATGATGTTAATACCTATCACTGAAAATGTTTGCATGTCGAAAACCTGCCTTCCTGTGCTGTCATAGAGCCTGATTTCAATCGGTTCAAATTTTACGGAAGTAAACATTACATTTAGAAAATCATTGCCCGCAGGATTTGGAAATACGGAAATGGAGGAATTGAATCTAACTATTTCAGTTGCATTCACCGGAAAGGAATCTGCCTGATTAAAATACAATTCAGAAACCAGGGTTGGAGGTTGACCTGGCTCTTTTGTTCGACCTGTAATTAGTAAATCCACATCATCGTCTCCGTCCACATCTGCAAATGCGACAGAAGAGTAGTCAACTTTTGCCAAAGCGACCTCGGGCGTTTCATCAAACACACCCTGGCCGTTGTTGAGGAACAATTTTGTCAATGCCTGTCCTGTGAAGTTCCTGCCTGTAATAAGCAAGTCTGGAGCTTCATCCTGGTCCACATCTTCAAAAAGTACAGATCCGTCAACTATGCCTTCAAAAGAGTTTTTTGCGTCTTCAAAAAAATGGCCGGTGCCATCATTGAGGTAAATGGATGCCTTGTAATGAATCTCTAAAATTTCACGGAATTCCCCGGTGATAAATAAATCCGGGTCTGAGTCACCATCCACGTCGGCAAAGTCGAAACTTGATCTTCCAAGGGGTTTGATAGTGGTGCCCAATTCAGTAAAATTACCCAGTCCGTCATTAAGGTAAAGATGTACGACAGGCTTTAAAGAATCATTGAGTCCTGATATAAAAACATCCTGATCCGAGTCTCCATCCACATCAACAAACTTGGCAGTTCCTTCAACTATACCTGTAAAAGGAGTACCAGGTACTTCGGTAAAAGATCCTGTGCCGTCGTTTTTATATAGCGTTGCGGAAACTCCCCAACTGATGTTACCTGTGATGAGCACATCCTGGTCTTGATCTCCATCCATATCTGCAAAAGCAATAGAACTGTAATAGACAGCTTTAAATGGAGTGTCTGTTACTTCTGAGAAATTTCCTGTTCCGTCATTGATGTACAGTCGGGAAATAGTTTTCTCCTGTGAGTTACATTCCTCGCACCAGCCTGTGATCATTAGGTCAACATCATTGTCATTGTCCACATCCGCAAAAGCTACATCTCCCCTTTTGACTATTTTCAATGAAGCACTGGCAAAGGGGGTATAATTACCTTGACCATCATTAACGAATAGCATATGAACAACCTGTCCGTCGCCGGTGATGAGCACGTCCTGGTCATTGTCTCCATCGATATCAGCAAAAGCAATACTCCCATTCCACACACCAGGAAACGGAACCTGAGAGGCCTCCGTGAAAATTTGGGCTGAGAGCGATCCCGAAATCAAGAATAGCGAAACAAGTATAAAGGGTCTCATTGGAGCATGTTTTTTAGATGATGTGTATTGTGCAAACATCTAAACGCTATTGCAATATTTACGGCAATATCCAACCAGCTATTTTCTAAATTTTACAACGCTTGGTTTGTAAGTTTACCATTCGTAAACAATCCCGTTCTCCGGCTCCGAAAAAGCGATCAAATGAACACCTCCCTCCAGCAAGCCATTTTCGACCACATCCGCCGGCAGGTGCCGCCGGAGCAGAAGCTGGCGGATGTGCTGAGCGGTCTGCTCCACCTGCAAAAGGGTGCGGTGTACAAGCGGCTCAGCGGTGCCACGCCACTGACGCTGGAGGAGTTGGCCATCCTGGCGGAGCATTTCACCTTGCCGGTGCACGAGCTGTTTTATCCGGACAAGCCCATGTTCATGGCTGAGTTCTCGGCAGCGGCAGCACCGGTATCGGTAATGGAATACCTGCGCCTGCTCGAGGCCGACCTGTCGCCACTGGCCGGCGACCCCTCGGCGAGGGTGTGGCACGTGACGGTGGGCCTGCCCGATTTTTACTACTACTATTTCGAGGAATTGACCCTGTTTCAGGTCTTCACCTGGGAGCGCATGGTGTGGCGCAACCCGGCCTGGCAACATCGGCGCTTTTCACTCGATGTTCCGGAAAAGAAAGAAATAATGACCCTGGCGACCCGCCTGGCCCATTTTTTCTCCCGGCTGCCGGTAGTGGAAATATGGAATGAATACGTACTCGACAATTTGTTTCAGCAAATACTGTACGTGGCTCAATCCCGGCTTTACGAGGAAAAGGAAGATATCCGCCGCCTGATGGCTGCTGCCGCCAGGCTGGTGGATCACCTGGAGCAGATGGCCTTCCACAACCGGCGGTTCGTACCGGAAGGCAGCCCGTCGGACAATGACCCGGCGTGGTCGCTGTACTTCAACGAAACCATGAAAAACAACATCTTTTTCCTAGTTGAAAGCAGCAGGGGTGCTGCGGTCTATGCAACGCTCGACAATCCCAATTTTTTCAAAACCACCGACGCCGGTGTCGTGGAGCACATCCGCGGCGTATTCGAGCGACTCATCGCACAGGCCGTACCCGTAGGCGGTGCCGACAGCCGCTACCACCACGCCTATTTTGAAAAGTTGAAAAACAGACTGTCGTTTTTCGAAGAACAAGTGATGCGCGTGATGGAGGGAGGGTGAGAGGAGGTGACTGTGGGATGGTGAGACTTTGTGAGGGGAGATTTGGAAGAGCCACTTATTTGGCCATATTTGTTGCACAATTGCTCAAATAATGCCTGCAACTATTTCGATAAACACCGTCACCAAAACCTTCCCCCAAGCCGGCAAGCCGCCGGTGCAGGCCCTGGACGGCGTGAGCCTGGAAGTGGGGGAGGGGGAGCTCTTCGGCCTCATTGGCCCGGATGGTGCGGGCAAAACCACCCTTTTCCGAATACTGGCCACGCTGCTGGTGCCAGATGCCGGAGAAGTGCGGGTGCTGGGTTTTGATCCCGTGGACGAGTACGCCGAAGTGCGCCGCCGCATCGGCTACATGCCCGGGCGCTTCTCACTGTACCAGGACCTGACGGTGCGCGAAAACCTCGAATTTTTTGCCTCCATCTTCGGCACCACCATCGAGGCCAATTACCACCTCATCAAAGACATTTACTCGCAACTGGAGCCCTTCGCCCGGCGCCGGGCCGGGCAACTATCCGGCGGCATGAAGCAAAAACTGGCGCTGAGCTGCGCCCTCATCCACAAACCGGAATTGCTGCTGCTCGACGAGCCCACCACCGGCGTGGACGCCGTCAGCCGCCGAGAGTTCTGGGAAATGCTGGCCCGCCTCAAGGCCGAAGGCATCACCATTTTCGTCAGCACGCCCTACATGGACGAAGCCAACCGCTGCGACCGCATCGCCCTCATCCAGAAGGGCCGCATCCTGTCTGTGGACAGTCCGCAGGGGCTGACGGCCAAATACGAGGCGCCGCTTTATGCCGTGAAGGCCGTCGACCAGTACCGCCTGTTGCAGGATTTGCGCAGCTACGAGCAGACCGTTTCAGTTTTTCCCTTCGGTGAAAACCTGCACCTGCGCACGCGGGACAGGGTGGGGGAGGAGGCTGTCGCCGAGTGGTTGCGCCAGCGAAACCACGAAAAAGTAGAGGTGAAAATTCTGCAACCCACCGTGGAAGATGTGTTCATGGCGCTGCAGTGAAAGAGAGGTGGTGGATTTATTCTTCGATAATTTCCGACAACTTCAGCTCGAACCCGGGCAGCACGTCCTCGCCGGAGAGGGTGGCGTCGAAATTTTTGAAAAACAGGGGCTCGCGGCCGGGCTTGTAGCTCCAGGCCTTTTTTTCGACGGGATCGATGAGCCAGGCCAGGCGTACGCCGTTTGCCAGCCAGGCTTCGGTCATTTTACGCTGGAGCGCTTCGAGCTCGTCGGAGGGGCTGCGCACCTCGATGACGAAGTCGGGCACGATGGCGGCGAATTGCTCACGTTCCTCAGGGGGTAGTTTGTTGTGTTTTTCGTTGGAAATCCAGGCTGCATCGGGCATTCGTTTTTGCCCATCGGGAAGGACGAAAAGGGTGGAAGGGCTGAAGGTTTTGCCCAATTTGGTTTTGCGATTCCAGATAATGAGGTCGCCTAGAATTTCAGCTTCAAAGTTTCCGGAGTTGTAGGATACAGGTGACATGACGTTGATGTTTCCATATTGGTCTTGCTCGATGCGGGCATCGGGGTTGTTGCGGCAGAGCTCGAAAAACTCCTCATCCAACATGGGCGGGCGGGCACCTTTGAGCACCTGATCGCCCACGATGATATCGATCGTTTTTTGTGCCGTGCTTTTTTTCTTCTTCAAAATGGTGCTTTCCATGCCGGTGGTTTTATTTTCACCAAATTTATCAAACATTGCCAAAAGTTTAATTCACAGTCAGTTCATTTATGCCTGCACCCATCATCACAGCCCGCAACCTGACCCGAAAATTTGGCGACTTCACCGCCGTGGATGCCATCAGCTTCGAGGTGATGGAGGGGGAGATATTCGGTTTCCTGGGTGCCAACGGTGCCGGCAAGTCCACCGCCATCCGCATGCTGACGGGGCTGCTGAGGCCCAGTGCCGGCGAGGCCAGGGTGGCCGGCTACGATGTTTACACCCAACCCAACGACATCAAGCGCAACATCGGCTACATGGCCCAGCGCTTCGCCCTTTACGACGACCTGACGGTGCGCGAAAACATCCGCTTCTTTGGCGGTATCTACGGCTTGCGCCGAAAGGCGCTACGGAAAAAAACCAAAGTAGTGCTGGAGGAACTCGACTTGACCGGGGTTGCCGATTCCCTGGTAGGCTCCTTGCCCCTGGGCTGGAAACAGCGCCTTGCCTTCAGTGTGGCCACCCTCCACGACCCGCCCATCGTCTTCCTCGATGAACCCACCGGCGGGGTGGACCCCGTAACCCGCCGGCATTTCTGGGAAATGATCTACCACGCCGCCCGGGTGCAAAAACGCACCGTCTTCGTCACCACGCATTACATGGATGAGGCCGAATATTGCGACCGGGTCAGCATCATGGTGGATGGGCGCATTGAAGCCCTGGACACCCCCGGCAAGCTGAAAACAACCTTCAACGCAGCCAACATGGACGAAGTATTTCTGAAACTGGCGCGCAAAAATCAAAGCACCGCATGAACCGTTTTTGGGCCTTTGTCAAAAAAGAGTTCTGGCACATCTTGCGCGACCGGCGCACGCTGCTGGTGCTGCTCGGCATGCCCGTGGCGCAGGTGCTCATTTTCGGTTATGCAGTGACAAATGAGTTCCGCAATGCCAACATCGCCGTGCTGGACCAGGCACACGACGACCTCAGCACCGAGCTGATCTACAAGCTGACTGCTTCGGGCCACCTCCGGCTGGCCACTTCCGTTAAAGACGAAAAAGACATCCATGCCGCCTTCAAAGCCGGCACCATCAAATTGGCCGTGGTCATTCCGCCTCGCTTCGCAACTAATTTGCAGCGCGAAGGCCGCAGCACCGTGCAGCTCCTGGCCGACGGCAGCGAACCCAACTATGCCTCCACCCTGGTGGCCTACGCCAACCAGATGATCGCCGATTTCCAGCGGGAGCGCCTGGCAGTTGCCGGAGGTTTTCTTCCTTCGGTAAACGTGAGCACGCGCATGCTCTACAACCCCGAGTTGCGCAGCGCCTACCTCTTCGTGCCGGGGGTGATGGCGCTGGTGCTCATGCTCATTTCTGCCATGATGACCTCGCTGACCATTGCAAGGGAAAAAGAACTGGGCACGATGGAGCTGCTGCTGGTGTCACCATTGCATCCATTGCTCATTGTGGTGGGCAAAGTAACTCCTTATGTGTTGTTGGCTTTTCTGGACGGGGTGCTCATTCTGACGGTAGGGGTCTTGGTTTTCGGTGTGCCGATACAGGGCAGTCTGTTGCTGTTGCTGGCCATGAGTGTGCTCTATGTGCTGGCGGCCCTGTCGTTGGGTATCCTCATCTCCACCCGGGCCAAGACCCAGCAGGCAGCCATGATGGGCTCGCTCGTCAGCCTGATGCTACCCACGGTGCTGCTGTCGGATTTTATCTTCCCGCTGGCCAGCATGCCGCTGCCCTTGCAGGTGCTGGGCAATGTCATCCCGGCCCGCTGGTTTATCGCCATTTTGCGCGATGTGATGCTCAAAGGAGTGGGCTGGGGCTACGTTTGGCAGGAGGCCGCCATCCTGGGCGGGATGTCGCTGGTTTTTCTCGTGGCAGCCATGAAGAATTTCAAGGTGCGGCTGGAGTGAGTGGATGAGGAATCGAGGAGTTGAAGAACTGAGTTTGAAAGATGAACTGTGTTTATAATCCTTCATAATCCTCAGCGAAGCTGAAATAATCACTATAAACGAAAAAAATGCTGTCCATTCTCGAAACCTGCCTGTACGCCGAAGACCTCGAAGCTGCCGAGGAATTCTATACGCGTGTGTTGGAGTTGGAGGTCTTTGCCAGGGAGCCGGGCAGGCACGTCTTTTTTCGCTGTGGATCGGGTATGTTTCTGATTTTCAATTCCGCAGCCACGCAAAACCCGGCCAGTTCAGCGGGTGGGGTGGTGCCGGGCCATGGAGCCCGAGGCCCCGGGCATGTGTGCTTCCGCATTGCCGCAGGCGAAACGGACCGCTGGCGTGAAAAACTGCTGGCCGCGGGTGTAGCCATCGAAAGTGAAGTACATTGGCCCCGGGGCGGCACCTCGCTGTATTTCCGGGACCCCGCCGGCAACTGTGTGGAACTGGCCCCTGCCAGCATTTGGGGCCTAAAAGAAACCCCATAATCCCCAATAATCCTCATAATCCCAATAACCCTCTATAATCCTCATAATCCTCAAAAATTGCGCACCATCTTACTGCTCATACAAAAAGAATTCTTGCAGGTCTTCCGGAACAAGGCCATGCTGCCCATTTTGACGGTGGTGCCCATCATACAGTTGATCATACTTTCTTTTGCTGCCACCCACGACATCAAAAACATCTCACTGGCAGTAGCCGACTACGACCAATCGGCCACCAGCCGCCTGTTGCTGGACAAGCTGACGGCCTCCGGTTACTTCCGCCTTGCAGCTTCAGTAAAGAGCGACGAAGCAATTTTCGAAGAAATACAACGCGGCCATGCCGATCTGGCGCTGACCATCCCGGCTGAATTCGAACGCAGCATTTACCGAAGAGAGCCTGCTGCTATTCAGGTGCTCGTCAACGCCATCAACGGGCAAAAGGCGGGGCTGGCGGCCAGCTATGCGGGTGAGGTGTTCCAGTCGCTGCAGGCCGAGCTGGGTAGCCATATACCCGTAAAAACCCGGGCGTTGAACGCCAATCCCCGCATCGAAACCACGCACAGCTATTGGTACAATCCGGAGTTGGATTACAAGACCTTCATGGTGCCGGGCATTCTGGGTGAGTTGGTGGCCATGCTGGTGCTGGTGCTCGGCGCCATGAACGTGGTGCGCGAAAAGGAAATCGGCACCATCGAGCAAATCAACGTGACGCCCATCCGCAAGTGGCAGTTCATCGCGGGCAAGCTGCTGCCCTTTTTGTTCATCGGCCTGTTCGATTTGGCGTTGGGGCTCACCGTGGGCAAGCTGCTGTTCGACATTCCGATGGTGGGCAGCCTGTGGCTGGTTTTCGCCTATTGCGTGGTAAACATCTTTTGCGTGCTCGGCATCGGATTTTTCATCTCCAATTTTGCCGACACGCAGCAACAGGCCATGTTCATCGCCTGGTTTTTTATGGTCATTTTCATCCTGATGTCGGGGCTGTTTACCCCCATCGAGAGCATGCCCGACTGGGCACAGGCCATGACGGTGCCCAACCCCATCGCCCATTTCGTGGCGGTGATGCGGCAGGTGCTGCTCAAAGGCAGCTCCTTTTCCGATGTGTCCTGGAACTTTTACGTCACCCTCGGCCTGGGCTTGCTGATGAACACCCTGGCTGTGCTTACTTACCGGAAACGGGTGGGGTAGGGGGTTGGAAGTGGCAGGGCATTTTTACCGAAAAATATTGCCAGCTATTTCCGTCGAAAAGGAGTACGCCGTTTTCGTCAGCCCATGCGGTGCGCTGGTAAAAAATGCCGGTGGAAATATCGTGCCGGGGGCTGCGCATTTTCAATACGACGGCTCCATCGTTTCGTCGGATGCCATGGAGTACGCCGTCGGAACCACCTACCACGAACAAAAATTCACCCGATGGAAATACCCTCCCTGGCGAGCCGCTAACGGGAGCCAACCATTGCAATGCCCCCGAGGGCAGGGCGATGGCATAGAGCATGCCGTCTTCCGCAGCAAAATACAGGCTCCCGTCATGGACCAACATTCTCGAAGTAACCATCGGTGCAGGCATCTGCCGGCGCCAGCGGATGCTGTTGCGGACGTGGTCGTAGCAGATGAGTTCGGTCTGCGCTGTCCAGAAGGAAAGGTTGCCCCAAACGACGGGGTGCTGGTTCAATCCGCGGGCTTCGCTGTTGGGTGGTGTGAGGAGTTGGTTTGAGAGGATTCGCCCTTCGGGCAAAGCGATGCGAAGCACGCCGTTGCGGGTCAGGTGATTGGATGGCCAGTAGTAGGTATAGCCCGCCACGAGGATTTTTCCATTTTTTTCATCAAACGAGAGAAAGGGATTTTTTAAAAATATGGAAGCGCTGTCGGGTGCATCGATGGTAGTCAGTACAGTGAGGGAGTCCTTTTTCAGGTCATGGGCGGTGAGGTGTGCCAGGCGCTGTCCGGTGCTGTAATAAACGCGGTAGGCAATGCCTTTGTGGACGGTGACCGACGGCTCTCCCGATGCATAAGGCACCTCCAACATGCGGCAAGTTCCGTCGGCGAGAACGAGCAAGCCCCGCGGCGCTGGCAAGAGGAGTATATTTTCGAAAAAGGCCGGCTGCAGGTTGTAATACAATGGAGCGGGAGCATCGTGCGCGCAGCACCATTGCTGTTTTTTGCACCCATCCTTTCTGCCCACCGTAGCGAAGCACTGGTGCCCATCGGAGTACCAGCTCAACAGAAAATCTGGGCCCATGAGGGTGGGGTAGAGATATGCATCGCCGGGGAGCTGCAATTGCCAGCGCTTCAAAACCTCGGGCATGCTGCCGGTCGTGCAGTCTTCGCCATTTCGACAGGCGGGGTTGATTGTCACTGCCAGGGCGGCAAGCCAAATGGCGAGAAGACGCCAACCCATTTCCCCCCTTTTTGCCATCACTTGGGCGGTATGACGAAAGCAGGGCCGGCGCTGCCATTGAAAAGATCCTCGTACGCCTGCCGCACGGTGGGGTGTGCCCATTTGGGTTCGTCGAAGTGGTTCACACCGGCCAGCCGGATGGTCACCGTGGCGCCGTCGAGCAGTTGTTCGTCTTTTGAGTACAGGCCGTCGTTGGGGGCGAATTCCCACAGCGGAATCTGCTGTTGGGTAACATACTGCGGATCGCAAAAAGAGTTGCAGTAACTGGTACTGTTGCCCTGGGCAAGGCAGTCCATGTAGCAGGCCATGAGGGCGGGAGGTTTAGGAATCTCGAAATCGGACTGCTTTACTTCCAGATTCGTAAGAATGGTAATATACCTGAGAGCGAGTGATTGATTGGCGAGATCGCACTGCATAATACTTGCAAGTTCGCTGTTTTGCCTGCGGATTTTTTCAATTTCTGAAGCAAGCGTTCCAGTCTGTAAATGTTCCAAAATATAATCGCTTACAGCCTCACCTCCGGAACTGATATAATTTCCGACTTGTCTGAGCAAATTCGAAATGTAATTCGATGTGGCCCTGAAAGTGCTTCTTTGAAAAATGTCGTCAGTCAATGATTCACCCTTGAGCCGCATTGCCTTGACGCATTCGCCGTATG
Source organism: Saprospirales bacterium (assembly GCA_002698985.1). Lineage (GTDB taxonomy): Bacteria > Bacteroidota > Bacteroidia > Chitinophagales > Saprospiraceae > UBA6168. The sequence continues at coordinate 30,247 of PAAY01000026.1, forward strand.
GGTTGAACGTTGTGCTGGGGGAGTCACTCTCACTGGCAGAGAGGATGCTGTACAAAAACGCGTCATTTCCACTTTGCTGATGATCACCCCAAAGGAGGGCCGTGGGTACAGTAGGAGGTGGAATTGTTTCAACCTGTCCATCGGGAACGACGTACAGCAACTGTTCCCTCATGTTTTCCATTTTTTGCATCAATGCTGAAAATCCATCCAGTACTCCGCAGTCGTCACAGTTGCGTGCCATTGTGGACCTGAGTGCTTGTGCCAATGATTCCATTGAAGTAAGGTTGTCGGAGTTGCCTGCGTTATCAATGGCATAAGCGATGATTCTTGAACCGTTGTTGGGCACCCCGTTCAGGATCATGGCGCTGATATTGGGTGTCTCGAGTTGGAGCCTGCGCATGATGATACCTGAATAGTCATGAGCAACTCCCAAAATATTTGAGCCCTCGTCGGCTACAGATAGCAATACCGACACAGAAGCATCAACCCCTTGGTCAGCAAAGAATACCTCTCCTTTGAGGAGGTCGTTTATTTGAAAGTCATTTGAGAAAGCGTTCAAACTTTTATGAAAAACGGTGGGTTCCGGCATTAACCCCCCAATCCACAAAACATCACGCTGGGCTTGCAGACTGCTGAAAAAAGTAATTGAGATCAAGATCAAAATGAGTCTGTGATATGCTGAAATTTGAGTTTTCATCCCTGAATGTTTTAAGGTTTGAGTTGAAAGTATTAGCTAAGGAATTTACTGCATCACGAAATTGGTGATCAAGGAACGGCGATAGATGTTCATCTTCACATTGCTGAAAGGCGACTGGAAGGATGTCCTGAACTCATGCCCCACCACCTTGAAATCGTTGAACCCACCCGAGAGGAACAGGCGGTAACCTTGCAGAAAGTTGCCGGTCTCGTCGTAATCCTCCTGGCCAACCATTGCGTAGCGGTGGGTATCGAAAAACACACGCGAAAAACCTTCCTGCAGGTTTTGATCGATGCTGATGAGATTTTGATCGGGCAGGCTGTCAACCGCGTATCCGGCATTGGCAAAAGCTTGTAGGACGAGTTCGAAATTGGCTTTGCTCAGGGTGTCAGTGACCCGGCTCATATTGAGCATCATGGAGTATAGCGCAATGGTTTCTGCATCGGTAAAACCCGATCCCACCACTCCTCCGTTTTCGTCGAAATAGGTGATGGAGCCATCTCTGGAAATCTCGGCCCTGTGGAATAGTGGTTTGGTATTTACACCTACGCCGGCCGTATTTTCTGAATATTCGTATATACCCGAATTGGGCAAAAGCTGAACCGATCCTTCGAAGGTTCCGTCCGGATAAATGCAACTTTCTACATTGCACTTGACAGAGGTAGGTGTCAGCATCAACTGCTCGGCTACATCCAATTGGTTGTAATTCGTAATTCCTTCCGAGTCATCCGGCGAGATGCTGCTGATCGTTTCCACGTCAAAACTGACGTACCGGGCACAGTTTAGACCGTCTATTTTCTGTGGTCCTGGCGTTTTGTCATCGTCTTTGCAGGCAGACATAAAAACGAACAACACGGCCATTGTAAATACCATCAGGTTACCTAACTTTTTCATGATCGATGATTTTGCATTATTTGAAAGTATGAGCGTTCGGACAGGAAAGTGCCTTCTTTGGAGCAGTTCATGTTTTATGGCCGGGAAGAGCAAAAAAAAAAAAAAAAGAGTCAAACAGCAAAGTGAAGGTGTATCTTTTTTGCTCATAGCGTGCTTACTTACCAAAGTTACGTCAGCTTTCTTTATAAATTTTACATTTGCGGTCCGACTGGCAAACGGCCCCATAGTTCAAGGGATAGAATAGAGGTTTCCTAAACCTTAGATCCAGGTTCGAGTCCTGGTGGGGCCACCACAAAAGCCTGTCTACCGACTAGGTAGGCCTGCCTCGTCGGCAGACAGGGAATAGAGGTTTCCTAAACCTTAGATCCAGGGTGTATGCTATGATGACCAATGAGTGAACAACAACCATATACCGTTTATGCACTCGAAAGCGAGAGTAGTGGTATGCTCTATATTGGATTTACCGAGGATGTTACTCGACGTTTACGAGAACACAATGCTGGTAAGTCTAAGTTCACCAAAGGCTACCGACCCTGGAAACTGGTTTACACTGAAGTGGTCTTCGGCCGCAAAGAGGCCAGAAACAGAGAGAAATTTCTCAAAACCAGTTCCGGTAAAAAGTGGCTGAAGGAAATATTGAAAGACGGCCCCATAGTTCAAGGGATACCTGCCTCGTCGGCAGACAGGGAATAGAGGTTTCCTAAACCTTAGATCCAGGTTCGCTGTCTGCCGACAAGGCAGGGAGTCCTGGTGGGGCCACTATAAAAGCCTGTCTGCGGTTTGTAGGCAGGCTTTGTAATTGGTTAGGTTTCCTAAACCTTAGATCCAGGTTCCCTGTCTGCCGACAAGGCAGGCCTGTTTGCCTCCAGGCAGGGAGTCCTGGCAGGGCCACCATAAACATGAGTCATCCCGAAATTAACCTGCCTTGGGCATTGCCCCTTATTGAAGTTTCTTTTTAAATCGCGTTTATCGTTAATTTGTTTGGATTTTTAGGCCAGCCCTTTGCAGCTGATCAGCAAAAATCCCGTTTGGTTTAAGTAGCCCTGCCACCGACAACGTCTGTCTGGACGGGCTTGCCAATCCTGCGAGAAATTTGTCGACCAAAAGCTGGAGTTCTTTGAAATCGTTAGCAAAAGAATGATTGTGGATCAAGTCCTTTTTAAGCCAACGCCAGATCTTTTCCACTGGATTGAGCCATGAGGCGTAGGTCGGCAATGGTACCAGTTGTACAGGGAGGTTTAGATGCCTGTATTTTCCAGATGGTCTTATGCTCGCCCAGCTTCTTGGCAATTGGAATGGATACGGGCACTGCTGTGGTTGTAGGGCTTCAATAACTTCGGGATGGAAATGAACCGGCCAGTTGTCCAACAAGAGGTAAATAGTCTTGCCAGGGTACTGCTCAACCAATTTGCATAGGAACCCTACATATGTAGGTATACTGATCCGGTTGCGCTGCATACTGGAAAACTCTCCTGTAAGAAGATTCAGGGCTCCTATCACCCTCCATTTTCGCTCTCCACCGATAGCCAGTCCCGCCCTTGGCTGTTTCCGCAGGGGAGCGTGGTCCGGAGCAGGCGATGCATGGTTGTAATAGGTTAGTTCGTCTTGAGCAAGGACAACGTCTCGTCCTTCTCTATGGCTGGCTATGACTTTTTGCAAGTACGCCAGCTTGGTCTCATAGTCGGTGTCTGGACTGTGAACATAGCTCCGGGCTCGCTGATAACTGATACCTAGTCGCTTGAGTGCCTTCTTGAAAGCGCCACGCCCTTTCACAGGGATGATCTTGTTACAGACGCAACGTAGCAAGTCGAGCGTCCAACGACTCCTGTCTGGGTATAGCTCAGCACGTCGACCTATCAGTTGTTCGAGCTTGAGCTTTGCCTCTTCGCTGTTCAGAGGGAAAAAAAGCCGGCCGGCGGCCGCTGCCCGGTCGTCTTTCCAGGCTCTTGATCCCACCCTCTTTGAATCGATGAACCCAAACACTTACTGTCCGGGGTTGACGCTTTTTATAAAGAAGGGCTGCGACTTCCTTAATCTGAAGACCTTCTGCAACCTTCAACAACGCAAAGGCTCTTTCTCTGACGTAGGCTTTTGAATGTGTACGCATCATCTTGTCCAAAGACAATCGTTCTTCTGCCGTGATTTCAAGTGTCAATCGACGCATGGCGAGACTTTTCTCGCTAAGTTAGCATAAAGCGCGTTTTTTTTGGAAACTTCAATTAGGGGCAACATATTTGTAGAATTTATCGAATATTTTGTGTCTGCGTGCCGTAGGTACGCAATCTGAATCCATTGGTAGCGTACCTACGGCACGCAAAGACCGAAATTTGGCGCTTTGCTACAAAGATTTCGTCCCTACAGGACGAGTAAATGAAAATTCGGGATTACTCATGTTGTTTTTAGGAGGTTGTTAGCGGGTTATTGAAAGGTACCTCCTCTGAAAACCCCAAAAAAACGCTTTAAAAACCTAATACTTAACATAAGGTAATTTATCTAGCCAGGTTTTTCCCCTATTTACAATTCCGTCCTGCCAGTCGTTTTGCCGAAGGCCAGGCAAAAACAACGCGGAAAAGAAACAGGAATCCCGATGTGCTCCGGGCCCATCCGGATTGCTGGCGATCCTTGCAGTAAGAGACCTTTTCCTTCGGAAAAATTGAATTTCAGCGGGGTCTCATTACCTTTATTGCGCAATCGTTGTAACAACACAGATGCGAGGAAGGCGCAGAGCCTGGTCGTTGAGCATTTTTTCTACCCGACTGACACCTTCCTTTCCTTCCGGAATCCCATCACATTCAGCATTTGTGAATCCACAATTTAAGTGCAGGGCAATTCCTGGCATAAGCCCCTGAGCAGCAGGCTGCTGCCCTGTCCTGTAAATTTTCTATTGAAGAATGACCGCATCCCCCAAGCTGAACGAAGAGGAGATCATCGCCTATTACGAAGACTGTGAAGTGGACTACCGTCTGCTGTGGCACCTCGACACCCACTTGTGCATGCATTATGGCTATTGGGAAAAGGACACCCGCCGCCTGCGCGACGCACTGGTGCTGATGAACGAAAAAATGGCATCTTATGCCGATATCCAACCTGGAGAAGAGGTGCTCGATGCCGGATGTGGTGTTGGCGGTTCTTCAATTTTCCTTGCCGGAATGCATGGCTGCCGGGTACAAGGCATCACACTGAGCGGAAAGCAGGTGGACAGGTGTCGCGAAAATGCCTGTAAGCATGGCGTTGACGAGCTGGTGAGTTTTTCCCGCCAAAATTACCTGCACACGGAGTTTCCCGATGAAAGTTTTGACGTGGTCTGGGGGCTTGAGAGCATCTGCTATGCGGAAGACAAAGCCGATTTCCTTCGGGAGGCGTACCGCCTGCTCCGGCCCGGAGGCCGGCTGGTAGTGGGCGATTTTTTCAGCACGCCAATGGAACCGGACAGCAGTGAGGCAGCACTGATGGCCAAGTGGACGGCCACCTGGGCGATTGGCAGCTATGCCGAAACCGGTGTTTTCGTCAGCAAGGCCGGCCATGAGGGCTTTACCGGGGTGATGGTCAACGACATCACCGATCGCGTGGTGCCGAGTATCCGGCGGCTGTATTACACTTTCTTTCCAGGGCTGATCTGCACCAAGGTTTTGCAGTGGCTGGGTCTGCGCAACAAAAGGCAAACGGCCAACACCTGGTCCACCTGGTACCAGTACCGCGCATGGAAACGGGGCCTCTGGAAATACAACATCATCACTGCAGTGAAGCCGGCTGCATCGTCTGCTTTCGGAAATGTGAATCTTCATCAGAAATAAAAACAACAGAATGACTACCACCTGGACCGATTCTCACCTGGACCGCATGCGCGAAAAGATGGACCCCTTTGCCGACGAAGCGGCAGCTGGTCTGATAGCTGTACGCGATCTGCGGCAGGCCATGCAATTGCTACACTTTCTGGCCCGCAACGACGCAGCGGTTGACGTTTCCGTCAATGGCGTTTCGCTGCCGCCAGTTTTGCAGAACTATTTCGAGGACCTCTCCCATTTTCAGTTTACGAAGGAAGAAAAAGGCATTCTGGACAGGGCCTCGGAGATCTTTGCCAAATACGGCCCTGTGATAACGGGCGTACTGGGTGTCCGCTCATTGCTGAAGCAGTATGCGCACACCAAAGCGACCAATGTGCTGCGAATGACGACCCTGCTGACCGAGCATGTTGACCGGCGCATTACTGAAACCTTCCAGTTTGTGCTTGACGTGATGCAGAAAGGATGGTACAGGCCCAACATGCGCGGCATCCGCTCCATCCAGAAGTTGCGGCTCATTCATGCACTCATCCGCCACCGCATACTGAATGGTATGACCCCGGAAAGTCAGGGCTCATGGGACCCGGCCTGGGGCCAGCCAATCAATCAGGAGGACATGATCTTCGCCAACCAGACTTTCAGTGTGGAAGTGGTGGATGGCATGGCACAGGGAGGTTTTCCACTTTCGGAACAAGACCGTGAAATTTTCATTCAGGCCTGGGTGCTCATCGGAAAAGCCCTGGGAGTGGATGCCTCGCTGGAACCGGGCTCCTATTCCGAAGCTGCAGCCTTGCAACAGAAAATTTACGAACGGCAGTTCACCATGCCCAATTCCAACGGCCCTCCCCTGGCCCGGGCACTGGTTAAATTCCTGCGCGATGTCATGCCTTTTGAGGCTGACGAGAAGTCCATTATGACGATTATCAAGTATTTCGACGGGGTGGAGAATTACAAAATTCTGGAAGACAACCTCCAGCTCCCCCTCGGTGAAAGCCACCCAAAACTCATCAGCCACCTGCACCAGAAAGTTGGCATTCTGGAAACCGGCGACCATGTGGAAGGGCTGAACAAGATGACTAAAAAGGAACTGCAGGACGGCACCTACCCCGACCCCGTTCGATCGAAGATCATGGAGATTTTTATGACCAAAGTGTTGCGCACGGTGTTCCGGCACAAACGCGGCAGCAAGAGCACATCGTTCCAGATTGACGACGCCCTGGCCGACCGCTGGGGGCTGCCCGGAAACGAAGGCATTCCCGCTCCGAAAGAGCCACCAATCGACGGAGAAAAAAAGAAACATCCCATCATGGAGTTCTTCTATAAAATCGGAACCTGGCTCATGGGCCTGGTCGTGAAATTCCGGGAGCTCTTTGCCGGGAAAGCATAGTGACAGAAACAACCCCTCGATGGAGTACTTCCCCAATAACCATCCGTCAGTTGACGAATAAAATTCCAACATCATGGCAACAGCCAGCCATACCCTTCTGGAAGAAACGGCCAACTCCCTGATCTACCTGGCCGAAGAGCCTGGTTATGACAGACCGGTCGTAATGAAAGTGCTCAAGGCAGAGCACCCCTCGCCGGAACGCATCATACAGTTCAACAACGAGTTCGAATTCACCAGTTCGCTCGACATTCCCGGTGTGCGAAAAGCCCTCGACAGCGGCCGCCGGGACGGCCGTTATGTGTTGTTGCTGGAATATGTGGAAGGCAGTACCCTGCGCGACAACTATGTTTTGCGCCGAAGAAGCATTGCCGACTGCCTGAACATCGCCGTGGACATTGCCGGTTTGCTGAAGAACATCCATGAAGCCGGCATCATCCATAAAGACATCAACCCGAAGAACATCCTCGTCAACCATGAAACGGGCGAGGCCTTTCTGATTGACTTTGGCATTTCTGCGCGCATCAGCCTCAAAACGCGCCACCTCGGCAATCCTGACCGGTTGGAGGGTTCACTGGCCTACATCTCTCCGGAGCAAACGGGCCGGATGAACCGCCAGATCGACCACCGTTCCGACCTGTATTCTCTTGGCGTCACCCTGTATGAGCTGTTTAGCGGGCAGCTTCCTTTCGACGCAAAAGACAGCATGGAGCTGGTGCATGCGCACATCGCCCGCGTTCCGGTGCCCTTGTTCGAACTCAACCCCGGCATACCAAGAACCCTGTCAGATATCGTGATGCGGCTGATGTCCAAAAACGCCGAAGATCGCTACCAGTCGGCATACGGCCTGAGGGAAGACCTGCAGCGCTGCATGCTGCAATGGGTGCACACGGGCGCCATACAACCTTTTGAACTCGGCGAGAGCGATTTTTCCGGCAAGTTCCAGATTCCGCAGAAATTTTACGGAAGGGAAAAAGAAACGGCGGCGCTCATGGAAGCCTTTGAGCGGGTGGCTGCCGGCAGCCTGGAAATGGTGGTTGTCAGCGGGCCTGCAGGGGTGGGTAAATCGGCCCTCGTCAACGAAGTGCACAAACCCATCACCGGCCGCCGTGGCTATTTCATCGCCGGCAAGTTTGACCAGTACCAGCGCAACATCCCCTACTACTCCATTTCGCAGGCTTTCAACGAGTATTGCAACCTCATTCTGACGGAAAGCACTGCCATGCTGCAGGGCATCCGCAAGAAAATTCTCGATGCCGTCGGGCAAAACGGCAAGGTGCTCACCGATATCATCCCCAACCTGGTACACATCATTGGGGAGCAGCCAGAAGTGGAAAAGCTGGAAGCCCGGGAAGCCACCAACCGCTTCAACCTCATTTTTCAAAAGTTCCTGCGGGTCATCTCCAACGCTGAACACCCGCTGGTGCTGTTCATCGATGACTTGCAATGGGCCGACATGGCTTCGCTTAAACTCTTGCAGGTTTTGCTCAGCGACGAGCAAAACCGCTACCTGCTCATCGTGGGTGCCTGGCGTGACAATGAGGTGCCCGAAGGCCATCCCCTGCTCAGCACACTCAAAGAATTGGAGCCCCGAATCACTGCCCGGCTGACGCTGGGCTCGCTGAGCCAGGACCACGTTCGAGAGCTTATTTGTGATGCATTGTCCTGGACCGCGGAGGAAGCGGCTGCGCTTTCAGAACTGGTGTATCAGAAAACCCTCGGCAATGCCTTTTTCACCGTTGAGTTCCTGAAGTCGCTGGCCGACAACAAGTTGTTCAGCTACAATTTCGATTCCCAACGCTGGGAAGCTGACTTCGAGGGGATTGCTGCGCAAGGCATTACCGACAACGTGGTACAGCTGATGGCCGGTAAGATCGGGAAGCTGCCCAAAGCCACCATTGATATTCTCAAACTCGCCGCCTGCGCCGGCAACTCCTTTGATCTGCGCGTGCTGTCAGTCATCGCGCGCAAGAAGATGGACGCCACCCTGCAGGCCCTGTGGCGCGCCGTTGAGGAAGGATTGGTGCTGCCCGGTGACGAGGCCTACAAAAAAGTATCCATTGTTGACCGGCCGGAAAGCATTGACTTCGAGGTGCCTTTCCATTTTCTGCACGACCGTGTGCAGCAGGCTGCTTACTCCCTCATTGCCGACGACAAAAAGAAAAGCACCCACCTGGAAATCGGCTACCTGCGGCTGAAAAATGCCGCATCCGTGGAGGAAGAAATCTTCGACATCGTCAACCAGCTCAATGCCGGCTGGGAGCTCGTCACCGACGATGAACGCCGCATCGAACTGGCCCGGCTCAACCTGCTGGCCGGCCGACGGGCCAAAGCGGCGGCGGCTTTCGACACCGCCAGGACCAGCCTCGAGGTGGCCCGCCAACTGCTGCCGCCGGACGCCTGGAAAAAGCATTATGAATTGGCCCTCGATGTGTACCGCCTGGGGGCTGAAGCCGAATACCTCACCGGCAGGCTGGACGCCAGCGAGCAGTTGCTGAAAACCTGCCTTGAAGAAGTGCGCTCCCCTTCTGAAAAAGCCGACCTCTACTACCTGCTCATGCTGCGGCAGTCTCTTTCGTCGCAATACCCGGAAGCGATCGACACCGCTCGCAAGGGGCTGAAGCTGCTGAATTTTGACTTCCCTTCGGAAAACCTCGAAGCCCGCATCGGTGAGCAGATGGGCTGGCTGGTGGAATGGTTCACCAAAAACGGCGTGGCATCGGTGTACGAACTGCCGGAAATGACCGACCCCGCCCACCTGGCCACCATCAAAATCCTCGACAACCTGTCCATGCCCACCTACGTTTCGGGGCAGGTGAACCTGTGGATCCTTCACGTGCTGCTCAAAGTGCGCTTGTCTTTGGAACAAGGCACCACGCCCGAAACTGGCTATGCTTTTTCGGAACTGGGCCTCATCTTTTGCATCCTCGGCAATTACGACATGGCCTTCCCCTGTGCCGACCTGTCTGGAAAGCTGGCCGATAAATTTGAAAAGCAGTCGCTGCGCCACAAAAGCCGCTCGCTGCACCTCATCGCCAACTACATCAGCCCCTGGCGCATGCACTACCGCGATACCGAGGCCATCAACGAGGAGAGCTACCGCTGTTCACTCGACAGCGGCGAGCTCATATTTACCGGTTACACCATCTTCCACCCCTTTTACAACCGCTTCTTTTCAGGGGCTCTGCCATTGAGGGAGTTGCTGGAAAAAACCCCGTCCAACCTACGTTTTGCGAAGAAAATCAAACACGACCTGGCTTACAATTCCATCGCAGGCATGCGCATGCTCCTCCGCAACCTGCTGGACGAAACCGGCAATGAAAACACTTTCGAAGACGGAGAGCTCGACGAGGCCACCTTTTTGGCCCGTTGCACCGAAGGGAAAGATTTTTACTCCATCGGCACCTACCTCGTTGTGAAAGCCAAAGTGCTCTACCTCTACGGCCGCCCGGCGGAAGCACTGGCCACCCTGGAGCAGGCCGATCCTTTGCTGGCTGCCCTGTCGGGCAATGCGGCCGGCATGGGCACCTACCACTACACCCGGGCCATGGTGGCTGCCGCACTGCTGGGTGAGGTGCCGGAAGCCCAAAGACCCGCATTGGAGGAGGCCCTTCAGGCATCCGCTGAGCAGCTCGAACTGTGGGCCGGCAACTGTCCGGAAAACTTTGAACACAAGCGCCTGCTGGTAGCTGCTGAAAAGGCCCGGCTGGCTGACGATGAATCAAATGCCGTGCGCTTCTACAACCTCGCTGCGCAATCGGCACAGGACGCCGGCTACCTCCATGAAGAAGCCCTGGCCAGCGAACTGGCCGCCCGGTTTTTCCTTTCCAAGGGCTCGCCCACCTATGCCCGGCTGCACCTGCGCGAGGCCCGCCACCTGTACCAGCGCTGGGGCGCACAGCGCAAAGCCCGCCTGCTTGAACAGACACATGCTGAGCTGATGAACCAGGGCAGCGAGGGTGTCTATTCGCTGGGCGTCAACACCACGGTGACCACCTGGAGCACCAGCAGCAAAGAGCTCGACTTCCACAGCGTGGTGAAGGCCTCCCAGACACTGGCCGGGGAAATCGAACTAGACACCTTGTTGTCGAAAACCATGGACATCGTTTTGGAAAATGCCGGAGCTCAGCGTTCGGTGCTGGCCCTGTTTCACGAAGGGCGCTGGCGCGTGGAAGCAACTGCCGTTACGGGCGGCAAAACACAAATCATGGTGGGTATTCCGCTGAGTGACTATCAGGACCTGCCACAATCACTCGTCAACTATGTGCTGCGCACCGCTGAAGTGGTGCTCGAAGCAGATGCCGCAGACAGTGCCAGGTTTGGCAAGGATCCCTACATTCAGCGTTGTTCGCCACATTCCGTGCTGGCGCTGCCGCTGCTGCACCAGAGCAAAATGGTGGGCATCCTCTACCTCGAAAACAACCTCAACAAAGGGGTCTTTTCGCCGGGACAGGTAGAGATGCTGCAATTGTTGTCTTCGCAAATGGCCGTTTCCATCAAAAATGCCCAACTGTACAACCACCTCCAGGACGTCAACCAGGCCTACGAGCGCTTCGTGCCATTGCAGTTTCTGAGCACCCTGGGCAAAAAGAGCATCCTCGATGTGAGCCTCGGTGACCAATCGGCGCAGGAGATGACGGTCATGTTTTCCGACATTCGCTCATACACGGCGCTGGCCGAGACCATGCCTCCTGAAGACAATTTCCGCTTCATCAATGGCTATCTGCACCGAGTGGGGCCCTGTATCACAAACAACGGTGGTTTCATCAACCAGTATTATGGCGACGGGGTCATGGCGCTCTTCCCGGAAGCGGCCAGCGCTGTAAAGGCCGCTGTGGACATGCAGAAGGCACTCCACCAATACAACCTGCACCGCGCCACCAAAAACCGCATTCCCATCCGTATGGGCATCGGCATCCACACCGGGGATCTCATCCTCGGCATCTTCGGCGATGAAAAGCGCCACAATGCCGGGGTTATCTCTGACGTGGTAAATACCGCCTCACGGCTCGAAGGCCTGACAAAGATCTTCGGCGTTTCGGTGCTGGTCAGCGAGGATACCATTCTGGGCATCAGCAAGGCCTACCGCTACAACTACCGCTACCTGGGCCGGGTGCAAGTCAAGGGCCGCAAAGGCATCATGAACGTTTACGAATTTTTCGACGGCGACGAAGATGAGACCGCTCAGCTCAAAAGCGAAACCGCAGCCATGTTCAGGCAGGGACTGGAAGAGTATTTCGAACAACAATTTGCCGAAGCAGCCCTGCACTTCAAAAAAGTGTTCAACATCAACCCCAAAGACCGCGTGGCTGAACACTACCTGCACCGCGCAGCCCACTTCCTCATCAACCCCGTGCCTCCAGGCTGGGCAGGTGTTGAACACATGGAGGATAAATGAAGAACTGAAGAACTGAGAGCGCTGTGCAACTGATTTCCAGGCTTTTGGCACTGCTTGTGCATTGACAGCATTGATAACCATGTTCTTAGCTACCCGGAATACCGGGCAAACCAACAACCAAACTGCACATGCCCCGACGGATAATGGTTATTCTGGCAGCTGCGCTCCTGGCGCTTTCGCTGGCGTTTCCCGAAGGAGGAAAAGCGCCTGTGGAAGACAGCGCGGCCTTTGCCCGGTACTGCAATCCCGTCTTTCGGTTCTGCGTCAAATATCCTGAATCACTTTTGCCGCACCAGCAAGTCCTGCCCGACAGCAGCGGCATTGGCCTGCAACCTTACGACCGCTCCGCTCTGGTAACGGTGCGCGGCGATAGGCAAGCAGCTGGGAAAACACCCCGGACTTATTTTGCGGAACAACTGGATGCGCTGACACCCTTGCAGGGCCAACTGAGCTTGCTGGACACCCTGTACGGCGATGATTATTACGAGGCGTATTTCACCTGGCAAACGGAGAGCATCTTTCACCAGGCTTTTTTCTTTGATGAATATTGCGTCATTATGATTGCAAGGGTGCCAACGAACCGGCCCATTCTGCTAAAGCAGATCAGGGAGGAAGTGAAACTGGAATTTGAGAACCGCTGAGCCTATTCTTCCTCCTCCTTTCCTTCGGTCAATTTGTGCACTGGCTTTTCCGGCCGCTCACCGAAAATCTTTTCGAGGTCCTCTTTCATCACCACCTCTTTGTCCAGCAGCAGTTGGGCCAGTTGGTCCAGCTCCTCGCGGTGTTCCCGAAGGATGGTCTTGGTGCGCTCGTAGGCCTGCTCCACGATTTTGCTCACCTCCTCGTCAATTTTCTGTGCGGTAGCTTCGCTGTAAGGCTTGGTCAGCATCTGTTCGTAGCGACCCGTTGAGTCGTAATAACTAATGTTGCCAATTTCTTCGTCCAGTCCGTAATAAGCCACCATCATGTAGGCCTGTTTGGTCACTTGCTCCAGGTCGTCGAGGGCTCCGGAAGTGATCTCTCCGAAAACTACTTCTTCGGCTGCCCGGCCACCCAAGGCGGCGCAGAGCCGGTCGAAAAATTGCTGGCGGGTGTACAGCACCTGCTCCTGTGGCAGGTACCAGGCAGCGCCGAGTGACTTACCCCTCGGCACGATGGACACCTTCAGCAGAGTGTCGGCATAAGGCAGGTACCAGCTCACGGTGGCGTGGCCGGCCTCGTGGTAGGCAACGGTTCTTTTCTCCTCGTCGGTAATGATTTTGCTCTTGCGTTCCAGTCCGGCAATGACGCGGTCGATGGCGTCGAAAAAGTCCTTCATGGAAATCGCCTTTTTTCCTCGCCTGGCGGCAATGAGGGCGGCCTCGTTGCAAATGTTGGCAATGTCGGCACCGGAGAAACCCGGAGTTTGCGCAGCGAGGGTTTCAATGCTGATATCCTTGCTGAGCTTGAGCGGTTTCATGTGCACCTTGAAAATGGCCTTCCGCTCTTCCAGTGTGGGCAATTCCAGGTAGATCTGCCGGTCGAAGCGGCCGGGGCGCAACAGGGCGCGGTCGAGGATTTCGCCGCGGTTGGTGGCCGCCATCACGATAACACCGGCATTGGCGCCGAAGCCGTCCATTTCAGTGAGCAACTGGTTGAGGGTGTTTTCGCGCTCGTCATTCGACTGGAAAGAAGCAGCACGGCCACGGCTGCGACCAATGGCATCTATCTCATCGATGAAGATGATGCTGGGCGCACTTTGCTTGGCTTTGCGAAACAGGTCGCGAACCCTCGAGGCCCCTACCCCAACGAACATTTCGACGAACTCCGAACCGGACATGCTGAAAAACGGCACACCCGCCTCTCCGGCCACAGCCCTGGCCAACAGCGTTTTACCGGTACCTGGAGGGCCCACAAGCAGGACACCCTTGGGGATTTTGGCTCCCAGCCGGGTGTATCGCTCCGGGTTTTTGAGGAAGTCCACGATCTCGCGCACTTCCACCTTCACCTCTTCCAGGCCGGCGATGTCGTCGAAAGTGACCGACCCGGTTTCTTTTTTGAAAGGCTGTGCGGAGGATTTGCCGAAGTCGAAAGGATTGACGCCCCCTGCCCCACCCGGGCGCATGCGGTTCATGAGGAAAATCCAGAGCCCGATAAACAGCACGAAGGGCAGCAGCCAGGCAAATATGGAGCCTATCCAATCCGTGCGCTGCTCATAGCGCACTTCTATATGCTGGTCTTCGGGCAAGTCTTCCTGGGCTTCATCCAGCATTTTCTCAAAATTCTCCAATGAGCCGATGGAGACCTGGTAGTGCGGCCCTGGATTGGTTTTGCTGATTTCGCTGTAATCTCCTGATCCCAGCTTCTCCTTGTCGATGAAAACCTCCGCGAATTCCTTGTTGACGACGACGATCTTGTCAATGTCGCCGCTGGTGAGCAACTCGTTGCGAAACTCCGTAAGGCTGATGTCTTTGGGCTTTACCTGAAAAAAGGTGTAAGTGACCTGCCAGAGAATGATACCGATGAGCAGGAAGTAAATCCACGACATCCCATTGCCACCAAAGGGAGAGCGTTTTGGAGTTGGTTCTTTATGGTCTTGTGGTACTTTGGCCATGCAAGCTCTTTTGTATTAAAAACCGGATACCGCATCCGGTTACCTGTTTGTGAAAAAACAGATGAAGTAACGAATTAACGGGCCGCTGGTTCTATGCCCTCATTCAAATGAGCTTGCAAGATAGCCAGACTGTGAAAAAAGCGGCAAATTGATGTTTGTCAGGGCTTCCAAAAGCGCTGTGTCAGCTGCAATCCTGCTGCCGATCGGACTTGAAAAAAGTAAATTCCTGCCGGCAGGCCGTTCAGCCCGAACTCGAACTGCGAGCTTCCGGCCTGAACTTCAGCGTCGGCCAAATCATAAACCCTCCCCGCAAGATCACAGACTGAAAACCGGAGGCCCTGACGTGCCGGACTGTAAATCGACACCGACAAATGGTCTGCCCCGGCTTTCAACTGCGACAAATCCAAACCCGTCTCAGGAACCTGGACAGCCACCACCGGACTGTAGCTGTAACTGCCGCTGAAATCGTTTTGCCGAAGGCGATAATAAAGTATACCTGCCGGCGGCATGCTGTCCGTAAACCGGTAATGCCCGGCCTCAGTGGCAGCCACCCTGCCGATCAATTCAAAAGCCCCCTCCTGTTGCCGTTCAATGGAATAGTCTTTCAGGTTTTCTTCGCCTCCGGCAATCCAGTCGAGCTGAACACTGCCATTGTGGAACCTGGCTGAAAAATCCAGCAGTTCTACCGGCAGGGGCATTCCCTGAGAGGCCTTGATGACGGTCAATGAAAAGCGCGGCAGGGTGAGCGTCAGACTGTTGTTGGCCACTGGCATCGACTGGTAGGTGTAGCTGACCGGCGGTTGCGGAAGTGAGTCGGCATAAAGCGTTTCCACCTGCGCCGACTGAATTTGCCAGGAAGCAGGAAACTGCACGGTCAGCGCTTGTGTGTGTTCATCATCCCGGTTAATGACGAGCAGGTTGTAATAATTGCTGTCGGGGTCCACCCCACCCCACATTTGCAGCGCGTCCACCAGCTGGGTGCCACCCTGCTGGTTCAGGATGCTGATTTGGGGCATGCCACTCACGTTGTCGACCGGAAACAATTTTCTGCCGATGGACTCCATTGCCATCAGGGCGGCATAGCCCTCGTTGCCGATGCTGAAGATGCCGTTGTTGACGTGGAACAGGTGGATGAAGTTGGTGCCCGAAGCCTGGAGGCCAAAGTGGTTGATGGTGCGGATGTCGAGATCACCGCTGACAACACTCTCCAGCATGTTGGCCCAAAAACCGGCCACGTAAATCGAGGAGGCGATGCCGTCGAATTCGTGGTTGGCGGGGCATTCGTCACAAAGTGCGATGTTCCATTCCGTATAGCCGAATCCCACGTCATTCGGTATTCCCCAACTGCTCTCCCGCTGGTCCCATTCCGCCTGGTCTTCCAGAAAACCCTGCTTTTTGAAAACGGGCAGGTAGGCCACTTCCGAGAAATAGCCGCCTTCCGCCAGAGGTTTGGAGAGGTTGGAGGGGTAGTTGTGCTCCACCATGAAATCGGGCGGGCTGGCGGCAAAATCCGCCTGAAAAGCCGGGTCGTCGGCAAGGGGTGGTTTCACCTTGGTGGCGTAGCCGATTTGAATGGCCGGGTCGGCGGCTTTCATGGCATCCCGGAAGGCAAAAGCACCGGCGTGGTTGATGCTGTTGTATTCCACCAGCACCGCTGCCCCGGCCGGCACCCCGTTTTGAGGGTGCACATACACCACCGAATCCGTCCACGAAAATTCACCCGCCTGGAGGGCATTCCAGGCATTGGTCAGCGAATCGTATAGCTCGCATTGAGAAGCGTTGTTTTTGGCCCACTGAAGGTCAAAATTTGGCGTCAGCCAAACCCGTACTCCCTGCGGGTCGGCTGTGTCCAGTTGGGGAAAGTCTACCGGCACGGCCAGGGTGTCAGTGGCTGCCTGCGTAAAAACTTTGGTGCCGAGAATAGCCGTCAGGGGCGTCAACCCTCCTATGACCTCCACCCAGCCCTGGCGCCAGAAGCTGCCACCGTAGTAGTACAGGCTGTCTGCCATCTCCTTCGGAAAATTCTGCGCATCGGGGCAGCGGAATTTGATCTGGCTTTGCCAACCCAGCCAGGACCAGGCAAAGCCCCAGGCGTCGGTCACCTCGTTGCCGATCTCCCAGTAGGTGACGCCAATGGGGTTGGGATCTTCCAAAAGGGCCTGCCGTTGCGTTTGCCAGTAAGTATCGGTTGAGTTGCAGAAGCGCACGAAATCGGCGGCGCTCTCGGGGGTGCCATTGCCGAAGTTGACCACCATCTGCAAGCTGGCACCGTGCTGGCGGATGAAAGCCACTGCATTCTTCAGGTTGAACTGGTTGATTTGGCCCAGCTGCGCCTGCCAGTCGAAGTTGTTGGCCTCGTTGCCAAAAGGCCAGCGCAGGGGCCCGGCGTGCAGTTTTGGGAAGGTGGCTTGAAAGCCGGCATTGTTCACCCAGTCCATGTTTGCCGAAGCGGCTTGGTTGTGGCCCCGCCAGCTGTCGGGCACGTCGTACACCACCGGATTTTCGGGCAAAACCACCACGGTTTGCGTTTGCGAAGCGAAGGCACAGCCAAGAAAAAATACAAACAGTAAGAGGTGTCTCATAACGGCTTTGGATTTTGGTAGTACTCAGTGAAGAATTTACAGCCGGATGAGCGGGAGAAGCGCAGGGGGAAATTCGTTTATTTGGTGCTTTATGCACCTTTTTGGTTGCCTTCGCTTCGCAAAATCCAACTCCATGTCCAATGTAGATGACTTCATCACAAACCTGCCCGCCCACGAACGCCGCATCATGGAAGTGCTCCGTGGCCTGGTGCTCGACAACCTTCCGGATGTGCGGGAGCGCCTGTCATACGGGGTGCCTTTCTACTACCTGCGGCACCGGCTTTGTTACCTGTGGCCGGCTTCTGTAAAAGGCAGTGGGGCCAGAGAAGGGGTGGTCATGGGCTTCGTTCGTGGGCATCTTTTGAGCAACGAGGACGGCCTGCTGCATTTAGGCAAGCGAAAAGAAGTCAGCAATGTGGTTTTCACGGATGTCCGTCAAATCGATCGCGAAGCCCTTGTAAAATGCCTGTTGGAGGCCGCCATTGTTGACATGTATTAGGTTTTCTTTGTTCGCTTCGCAAAACAGGGTGACAAATCTCACCCCTTTTCCACCTGCAATTGTCATTTTGAGGCCTTTGGCACCCATCTACTTTTAGCGCTCCGAGTGCGCAACGAAGCGCTACTCCCGCCCTGACCACTACCATCCATCAATACTGACACCATGGATAAAAAGAAAGAGTTGACAGGCCCCGTTGACCTGCTCGAACACGCCGAAGGGACCGGACCGGTCAGAAGGAAAATCCCCAAATACGTCGATTTTCTGCCACCCTGCAACAACGCCTGCCCGGCAGGTGAAAACATCCAGGCCTGGCTGGCACTGGCACAGGAAGGCAAGTACGAAGAAGCCTGGCACAAGCTGACCGAGGAAAATCCCCTGCCGGCCATCATGGGGCGCGTGTGCTACCACCCCTGCGAAACCTCCTGCAACCGCGCACACATCGACGGCAGTGTGAGCATACACGCCGTGGAGCGCTTCCTGGGTGATGAGGCCCTGAAAAACGGCTGGAAACCGCGCATCCTGAAACCCGACAGCGGTAAGAAAGTGCTCATCATCGGTGCCGGGCCTTCCGGCTTGTCGGCAGCCTACCACCTGCGCAGGCTGGGCCACGAAGTGGAAGTGCGCGAAGCGGGTCCTGTGGCCGGCGGCATGATGCACTTCGGAATTCCGGCTTACCGCATGCCCCGCAAGGAACTGGAAGCCGAAGCCCAGCGCATTGCCGACATGGGCGTGAAGTTCACCTTCAACCACCGGGTCAGCGATGTGATCAAGGAAAAAGAGGAGGGCGGCTTTGATGCGGTGTTCCTGGCCATCGGCGCACACATTTCCAAAAATGTGGACATCCCCGCCCGCGACGCCGGCCCCATGCTGGATGCCCTTTCTTTCCTGAAAAGTGTGGAGGAGGGCGAACCGCCAAAACTGGGACGACGAGTGGCCATTTACGGCGGCGGCAATACCGCCATGGACGCAGCCCGCACGGCCAAACGCCTCGGCTACGAGCCCCTCATTATTTACCGGAGGGACCGCAAGCACATGCCCGCACACGAATTTGAAGCCGACGAGGCCCTGGCAGAAGGCGTAAAAATCAACTGGCTGCGCACCATTAAAATGATCGACAAAGGCACCTTCACCGTGGAAGTGATGCGCATCAACGAGGAGGGCCGCCCCGAACCTACCGGAGAGTTTGAAACCCTCGAAGCAGATTCGCTCATCCTCGCCCTCGGCCAGGATACTGATACCAGCTTCCTGCAGGGCATCCCGGGACTGGAATTCGACTGGGACGGCCGCGTGAAAGTGGGCCCCAACATGATGACCGGCTTTGAAGGCCTCTTCGCCGGCGGCGACATGGTGCCCGGCGACAGGACCGTCACGGTGGCTGTTGGCCATGGCAAGAAAGCGGCCCGCCACATCGACGCCTGGCTGCGCGGCACCACCTATGAAAAGCCACCCAAACACCCCATCGTTGGCCACGAGCGCCTGAAGATGTGGTTCAAAACGGATGCACCCCAAAAAGAGCAGCCGGCGCTTCCTCCCGAAGCACGTCAGGGTTTTGAGGAAGTACTCAAAGGCCTCACAGAACCGGAAGCCCGCTACGAAGCCCAGCGCTGCCTCTCCTGCGGCAACTGCTTCGAATGCGACGGCTGTTACGGCGCTTGCCCCGAAGGGGCGATCATAAAACTGGGTCCCGGCAAGCGCTACAAATACGACTACACCCTCTGTACCGGCTGCGCCGTGTGCTACGAGCAGTGCCCCTGCCATGCCATCGAGATGGAGTATGTGACGGCGCTGTAATAGGGATGAGGAACTGAGGGATGAGGGATGAGGGATGAAACATCAAGCACCTGACAAAAAACCCTATAATCCTCATAATCCTCCATAATCCTCCATAATCCTCCATAATCCCCTCAACCCAGGGGTGAGGGATGAAAAAACCAACTACTGACAGCACTCGGAGTGCTGTCAGTAGTGAAAAACTTTTAAAGAAATGGGAAAAGAAAATCGGATTGCGACCATCGATGCGAATGAAGCCACGGCTCATGTGGCATACCGGGTAAATGAAGTTTGCGCCATCTACCCCATCACTCCTTCTTCGCCGATGGCGGAGTTTTGTGATGAGTGGGCCGCCCGTGGCATTCCGAACATCTGGGGCAACATACCCGACGTGGTGGAAATGCAGCACGAAGGCGGTGCCGCCGGCGCGGTGCACGGAAGCCTGCAAGCCGGATCGCTGACCACTACTTTCACGGCCTCGCAGGGCTTGCTGCTGATGATCCCGAACATGTACAAAATAGCGGGTGAGCTGACGCCGGCCGTCTTCCACGTGGCCGCGCGTTCCATCGCTGCGCAAGCCCTGTCAATCTTTGGCGATCACTCCGACGTGATGGCCTGCCGCCCAACGGGTTTTGCCATGCTGGCCTCCGCTTCGGTGCAAATGGCACACGACTTTGCCCTCATCGCCCAGGCCTCTACCATGCGCTCCCGCATTCCGTTCATCCATTTCTTCGACGGCTTCCGCACTTCGCACGAAGTGAACAAGCTCAGTATGCTGAGCGACGAGGAGATCAAGTCCATGATTCCGGACGAGCTGCTCTGGGAGCACCGCCGGCGGGCACTCAACCCCGATCATCCATTCATCAGGGGCACGGCACAAAACCCGGACACCTACTTCCAGGCCCGCGAAACGGTGAACAGCTATTACCTGAAGACCCCAGCCATTGTGGAGCAAATGATGGATGAGTTCGCCAAACTGACCGGTCGGCGTTACGAGCTGTTCCAGTACCACGGCAGCCCACAGGCAGAGCGCGTCATCGTGCTCATGGGCAGCGGTGCGGATACCGCCATTGAAACGGCGCAGTTTCTGGAAAAAGAACAGGGTGAAAAGGTGGGTGTGCTGCAGGTGAACCTCTACCGCCCCTGGTCGGCCTCACATTTCCTGAAAGCATTGCCGAAGAGCGTAAAAAGCCTGGCCGTGCTGGACCGCACCAAAGAGCCCGGCTCACTTGGCGAGCCCCTCTACCAGGATGTGGTCAACACCATTACCGAAGAAGGCAGGCAACTGAAGGTCATTGGCGGGCGCTATGGCTTGTCGTCGAAAGAATTTACCCCCGCCATGGCTAAAGCCGTTTTTGACGAGCTCAAAAAAGAACAGCCGAAAAACCATTTCACCGTGGGTATTAACGACGACGTGACCCACACCAGCCTGGACTACGACGCCAGCTTCAGCATCGAGCCGGCCGATGAAACCCGCGCCATGTTCTTCGGCCTGGGCGCCGACGGTACGGTGGGTGCCAACAAGAACAGCATCAAGATCATCGGAGAAAATACCAGCCTGTATGCCCAGGGCTACTTCGTTTACGATAGCAAGAAGTCCGGTTCACAAACGGTGTCGCACCTGCGTTTCGGTCCGCGGCCCATCCGGCGCCCCTACCTCATTGCCGAAGGACAGGCAAATTTTGTGGCCTGCCACCAGTTCAATTTCATCCGGAAAAAAGACCTGCTGAAATACGCGGCTCCCGGCGCCACTTTCCTGCTCAACAGCCCCTACCCTGCCGATGAGGTCTGGGACAAGCTGCCACGCCGCATTCAGGAAGAGATCATCGAGAAACAACTGAAGTTTTACGTCATCGATGCCACCAAAGTGGCCATTGCCACCGGCATGGGGCGCCGCATCAATACCATCATGCAAACCTGCTTCTTTGCCTTGAGCGGGGTTTTGCCGAAGGAAGAGGCTATTCAGCAAATCAAAAAGGCCATCGAAAAAACCTACAGCAAGAAGGGCAAAACGGTGGTGGAACTCAACTTCAAAGCCGTTGACAGCACCCTTGACAACCTCTTCGAGGTGAAGGTGCCCGGCAAGGTGAGCAGCAAACTGGAATTCCCAGCCATCGTTCCGGAAACGGCCCCCGAATTTGTGAAGGAAGTGACAGCCGCCATGATGCGGGGCGAAGGCGACATGCTGCCCGTGAGCAAATTGCCCGATGATGGCACCTACCCGAGCGCCACCACCCGCTGGGAAAAGCGCGACATCGCCACCTTCATCCCAGTTTGGGAACCGGACATCTGCATCCAGTGCGGCAATTGCAGCTTCGTGTGCCCGCACAGCGTCATCAGGGCCAAGTTCTTCCACGAAGACCTGCTCAACGGCGCCCCCGAAGGATTCAAAAATGCACCCGTAAACGCCCGCGGATTCCCGGAAACCAAATACACCCTCCAGATCTACGGCGAGGACTGCACCGGCTGCGGCCTTTGCGTGGAGGTGTGCCCCGCCAAGAGCCTGAAAGAAAGCGGCAAGAAAGCCATCAACCTGCACCTGCGGGAGGATGACATGATCGAGAAAACCAAAAAGGATGTGGCTTTCTTCGAAAAACTGCCACACAACGACCGCACCCAGGTGGACGCCGGCAGCGTGCGCGGGGCCCAATTCCTGGAGCCGCTGTTTGAATTCAGCGGAGCCTGCGCCGGCTGTGGCGAAACGCCTTACGTGCGCCTGCTCACCCAGCTCTTCGGCGACCGCCTCATGGTGGCCAACGCCACGGGTTGCTCCTCCATTTACGGTGGCAACCAACCCACCACACCCTGGTCCGTCAACAAGGAGGGTCGCGGCCCGGCATGGTCCAACTCCCTTTTTGAAGACAATGCCGAGTTTGGAATGGGCATGCGCGTGGCTGCTGACAAGCAACTGGCCATCGCCACCCGGCTCTTGAAAGAGCTCGCTCCGCAACTGGGCGATACGCTGGTCAACGAAATTCTGGAAGCACCCCAGCGCACTGAGGGCGAGCTGCGCGAGCAACGCATCAGGGTGGGTGTGCTCAAGAGTAAGCTGCTCAAACTTAGCAATGACAAGAAAACACCGGATGCCGTCAAAAAACTGGTCGATGACCTGCTCACCGTGTCTGACCAGCTGGTACGCCGCAGCGTGTGGCTCATCGGCGGCGACGGCTGGGCCTACGACATCGGCTCCTCCGGCCTTGACCACGCCCTGGCCAGCGGCCGCAACATCAACGTGCTGGTACTCGACACCGAAGTTTACTCCAACACCGGTGGTCAGATGTCGAAAGCAACACCGACGGCTGCCACGGCCAAGTTTGCCTACGCCGGCAAGCGCGTCGGCAAAAAAGACCTGGCGCTTCAGGCCATTTCTTACGGCAATGTTTACGTGGCGCAGATAGCCATGGGCGCCAACCCGCAACAAACCCTGCTGGCATTGAGGGAGGCCGAAGCCTATCCAGGTCCGTCGCTGATACTGGCCTACAGCCACTGCATTGCCCACGGCATCGACATGCAAAAGGGCCTGCAACAGCAAGACCTGGCCGTGGCCAGCGGCTACTGGCCCCTGATCCGCTACAACCCGGCACTGCGGCAGGCCGGCAAGAACCCCTTTGTGCTGGATTCGCCAAGACCACGCATCAAGCTGAAGGACTATGCCTACAACGAGATGCGCTACAAGATTCTCACACGCACCAACCCGCAAGAGGCTGACCGCCTGATGGAACTGGCCCAGGAGCTGACCGACCTACGATGGAAAACCTATGAGGAAATGGCCATGCTGGGAGCAAAGGATTTTGCACCGGTAGCTTAAGGCGTGACACGTAAGGCGTGACAATCGTGACAGGTGATGGACCGAGTGGGAATACAACGAAACTTCCCCAAACCCTAAACTCTACACCCTAAACTCTAAACCATTTGACACATGACGCGTGACAATCGTGACAGGTGATAGGTTGAGTGGGAATGAAGCAGAACTTCCCCAAACTCTAAACCCTACACCCTAAACTCTAAACCACAAGAAAATGGATCTGACCACGAAATACATGGGATTGAAACTCCGCTCACCGCTGGTGGTGAGTGCTTCTCCCCTTTCAGAGAAACTCGACAACATTCTGCAAATGGAGGATGCCGGGGCGGGTGCCGTGGTGCTGTTCTCCCTTTTCGAAGAACAGATCCGCCAGGAAATCGCACAGTTCGAAATGCTGGCCACCCACGGTGCCGACAGTTTTGCCGAAGCGCTCAATTATTTCCCGACACCGGTCAACTACCGGGTGGGCATCGACAACTACCTGGAGCTGTTGCTGAAAGCGAAGGAACGCACCGACATTCCCATCTTCGGCAGCCTCAATGGCATCACCCCGGGTGGTTGGATGGACTATGCAAAATCCTTCCAGGAAGCCGGCGCTGACGGTGTCGAGCTCAACGTCTTCTTCATCCCCGCCGACATCGAACTCGACGGCCGGGAAGTGGAACAGCGCTATTTCGACATTCTGAAATGGGTGAAAGAGGCCGTGGATATTCCCGTGGCCATGAAGCTCAACCCCTACTTCAGCGCCACCGGCAACATGGCCAAACAACTGGCCGACAAAGGCGCGGACGGTCTGGTGCTATTCAACCGCTTTTACGAACCAGACTTCGACATCGACCAGCTGGAAATAGCCCACAACCTGGAGCTGAGCGTCGCCAATGAAATTCGCTTGCCCTTGCAATGGATCGGCATCCTGCATGGAAAAGTGAACGCATCGCTGGCCGCCACTTCCGGCGTACAGGGCAGCACCGAGGTGATCAAATACCTGCTGGCCGGCGCTGATGTGGTCATGGCAGCCTCTTGTCTGTTCCGCAATGGCATCGGCTACATCTACCAGATGCTGGCCGAGCTGGAGGAATGGATGCAGGCCCGGGAGTTCAACAGCGTGGACGAAATGCGCGGCGTTATGAGCCAGGCCAATATCTCTGACCCCACGGCTTATGAAAGGGCCAACTACATCAAGATTTTGCAAGGGTATAATCCGGCATGGGAGGGATGAGGGATGCCCCGAAAGCTTTCGGGGGAGGGATGAAAGAATTAGTGCCTCCCTACTCCCTACTCCCTACTCCAAAAAAGCCCCCACCGGGCAATTCCGGCAGGGGCTTTTTTCTTTTGTCGCTGCGCAATGGACTTAGGGGTGTTCCAGCGTAGCGGTCATGGTGTAGGTGATGCCCGTGTAAGGCTCGTTAAATGGGAAAGTGACACGCATCGAGCTCTTGGTGAGGCTCTCGATGGTCCAGCTTTCACCGTCGATGGTGATGGTTTTCTCATCGGCGCTCAGCGCCCAGGTACCCGTTTCGGTTTGCGGGTCGTTGGGGTCGCATTTGGTGGCTCCTTCATCGGTGATGTAAGTTCCGTTATCCTGGAAGATGGTGATGTCATCTTTGTCACAGGCATCCATCTGCGCATAGAAATCGGTGATGCTGGTTCCGGAAATGGGGTCAACGATGGGCGGGTCAACAGTCATTGCAACGAGGATCCAGCCATCAGAATCGATCAGCAGTTCAGTGGTGGTGGGGTCGTCCTTTTTACAGGAAGCCATTGCGAGCACTACCATGAGTGGCAGCAGTTTGAAAATGATTGTCTTCATGAATAGAATTATTAAGGTTTAGAATGAAAAAATGTCCACTTTGAAGGTTGGGCCGCAAAGAAGCGCCTTTTGACTGATCTAAGGTGAAAAAACACGATGTTTGTTCGAACCATCAAACAAAACAAAGGACATGAGCGACAGACGAAGGTTTCTTCACAAATGCACTTTGGCAATTTTAGCATCCGCAATGCCGGGCCTGCCCGCACTCAATGCCTTCCCCGAATCATCGGGCAGAGGCAAGAACAATACCAGCGCCGGTAAAACCATCCTCTTTCAGGGCGACAGCATCACCGATGCCGGTCGCGACCGCGGTCACTACTACCCCAACGATGGCCGCGGCATGGGCGGCGGCTATGTGCGCATGGTGGCATCCACCTTGCTGGGTGAAGAGCCCGAAGCCGGCTACCGCATCTACAACCGCGGCATCAGCGGCAACAAGGTCTATCAACTGGCCGACCGTTGGCAAGACGACTGCCTCCAGCTCCGCCCCGATGTGCTCAGCATCCTCATCGGCGTTAACGACTTCTGGCACACCCTCGACTTCAACTACCAGGGTACCGCCGAGACCTACGAAAACGACTTCCGGGACTTGCTGAAACGCACCCTCAACGAACTGCCCGACCTGCAGCTCATCATCGCCGAACCCTTTGCTGTGGCCGGTGGCAGCGCCATCACCGAAAAATGGGAAGCTTTCAAGCCCTACCAGCAGGCTGCCCGCCGCATCGCCACGGAATTCAACGCCGCCTTCATCCCACTGCAAAGCATTTTCGACGAAGCCCTCAAACACGCCCCCGCCAGCTACTGGGCCCCGGATGGCGTGCACCCCTCCATGGCCGGCGATTACCTCATGGCGCAGGCCTGGCTGAAAGCGATGAGAGGATGAGGAATCCCTGTCTGCCGACCCGTCTGCCGCCGGGCAGGCAGACAGGGAGGAATCGAGGATTTGAGGATTTGAGGAATCGAGCAGCGCAGTCGGTGTTATTTCTGGTGCTGTCGATTATTAAGGCCAGTTAGCAGCCCTTGTCAGTTCCTCAGTTCCTCAGTTCTTCAGTTCTTGAGTCCACTGCAAAAAGCCATTTTCATTTGGAGTTGCCTGCAAGAGTCGTTGGTTGAGAGAGGTTGATTTTATTCTAAAGTTATGGTTTACAGAAGTTTAGGAGCGATCGATCGCAACCTCTCTAAACTTCTCTAAACTTCTCTAAACCTCTCTCAACTCCTCTCAACCACCGAGCGCACTTTTTGCAGTGCGCTCAGTTCTTCAGTTCTTCAAATCCTCAGTATCAAAAGGATTGAATCTCGCCGCCTCCTTCCGTGCTGTAAGCGGGCGATCCCAGCGGAAACGCTGTGCGAAAGGATTGGCCTTTCCTTCCACCACATCGGCGGCGATGCGGCCCAATACCGGGGCGAATTTGAAGCCGTGGCCGCTGCCGCCGCTCATCACCATCAGTCCCGGCCGGTTGGGGTGCAAGTCTATCAGAAAATCACTGTCGATGCTGTCGCAATAGCGGCAAACCCGGGTGGCCGCCACAGGCACATCCGTCAGACCGGGCAAGGCCGTGGCAAGAAACTGCCGGAAGGCCTCCCATTCCTTTTGCGGGATGCTCCACTTACTATCCGCATCGGGCAGGATGCCGGGGCCGTGGCGGGCTATTTTCAGAATGCCGTTTTTCTGAGCGGGGAAACCGTACCAGCCGGTGTTAGAGATGTCGGCGCACCAGCCGGGCATGTTGAGCCAGAATTGACTTTTTTCCGAAGGTAAAAGCAAATGAAACACCGGCTGGCCCACCGCCCGCAGCCGCTTCCTAAGTTCCGGCAGCAGGGCCAGCGTCCAGGCACCTGCCGCCAGGATGGTGAGATCTGCAAGGTGTTTCCGGCCGGAGGTGCTTTCAAAACCGGCAATGCGGCCCTTTTCTTCCAGCAGCTTATTCATTCCTTCGCCTGCGGCAACGTGCACCCCGGCCTGTTGGCACCAACGTGCCAGTAGCTCCACCACCCTGCCGCTGGCCGCCCAGCCCGCTTTTGGGTTGAAATATGCCGCTTCGTATTTCCCTTCGGCAAAAACAGGGAATCGCTGCGCAATTCCGGCAGCATCCAGTCGCTCCAGTGTGTAGCCGCGCTCTGACAGGAGCCGGTAACTTTCATGTTCAAACCCACCTTCGGAAAAGGCCTTTTCCGACAACAGCAAAAAGCCCACCTGGCGGTAGAGCTCCTCCCCTGCCCTTTCGTTCCACGCCTGCCAAAGCGGAAAGGCCTGCTCCATCAGTCCGGTGTAAAAAACATCCGCCCCGTAGTCCGCCCGCACCAGCTTGGAAATATCCGTGGAGGATGCATCCGGATGCGGGATGGGTCCGGCGTCGAATACCCGCACCGCATGGCCCCGCTGCCGCAGCTCCAACGCTACCGAAAGGCCGAACACCCCGCCACCGATGATCTGTATGCGCATGGTTGATTTTTTGCGCAGCTAAGAAAGGGAAAAAGGAGGTGAATGCACCAACTTTGATTTGGTGAAAAAATGGCCCGGAATTCATGCCGGTTTGCGAAGCAGGGTTCCGCACCCACCTTTGTAAGTTTATTGTTATTTCACCTCTTTCAACTTAGACAAAGTGTACTCAGCTTCCTTTTTTATCGTCTCAGCCATTCTTTTGGAAACCTCACCGAATGCCTGTTCATCATCCTGTACATTATTTAAACGCTCATTGGATGATTCTATATCCCGCTTAGCTGTTTCTATCAAGTATTTTGAATATTGGTTGGCCTTTGATGGCACCAGGTATTCTTTTAATGCCAAA
>PAAY01000027.1 GCA_002698985.1 Saprospirales bacterium
CGCGGATTGAACGGATTCCGGGATTACACGGATATTGATAAGTAGCCCTGGATCAACGCAATCCCATAATCCGATTCATCCGTGATTCAGGCTTGATTAATTGTCAGAATCGCGGATTGAACGGATTCCGGGATTACACGGATTTCGTCAAGTAGCCCTGGATCAGCGCAATCCAAAAATCCGATTCATCAGTGATTCAGACATAATTCATAGTCAGAATCGCGAATTGAACGGATTCCGGGATTACAGGGATTTCGTCAAGTAGCCCAGAATTAGCGCAATCCCATAATCCGTTACATCCGTGATTCAGACATTATTCCTGCTCAATATAAACCATTTGTAGAATAGATTTCCTTGTTGGTACTATCCCGGAGCAAGTTCAGAATCTGTTTAAACCGGTCATACTGAAGATGTTTCGGCATCAGGGCTCATCCCTCCTCCCTAAAAAACGCCACCGTTCTGACCCTTCTTCCAACACTTCCGTCGGGCAATTCATCTTCCAGGATCATTTGTTTTGCGACGGGCATTTCGAAAACCTGGGCCATGTTGCGGATGCGGGCGGCAGGCACTCCGGCTTCAACCAGGCGGTCGAGCAGTTGATGGCTGTGGCATTGGCGGAAGGCGGGTGTGAGGGCAGCCATGAGTGCCTGGCGGTGTTGGAGGCGGGCCTGGTTGGTGGCGAAGCGCTCGTCGGTGGCGAGGTGGGGCAGGCCGAGCACCTCACAGAGCAGGGCAAATTGTTTGTCGTTGCCAACGGCGAGGACGAGTTCGCAATCGTCAGCGCAGTGGAAAATCTCGCCGTAGGGGGCGATGTTGGGGTGGAGGTTGCCCATGCGGCTGGGGATGTGTCCGGCCATGAGCCAGTTGGTGGCCTGGTTGGCCAGTGAGGCGATGGCGGCTTCCAGCAGGGAGACGCTGACGGTGGCGCCTTTGCCGCTGCGCTCCCGCTCCCAAAGGGCCAGCAGAATGCCTTCCTTGAGCTGGTGGGCTGCCAGCAGGTCGATGAGGGCGACGGGCATTTTGACGGGTTGGCGGCCCGGCTCGCCGTTCATGTACAGAAAGCCTGCTTCGGCTTGCAGAACCACGTCGTAGGCCGGGCGTGGATCGCCTTCGGGGAAACCCGTGATGCAGCCCACTACCAGCCGTGTGTTCATTTTGCGAAGCGAATCAGGATCCATGCCGAGGCGTGCGGCGGCGGCTCCCCGGAAGTTGCTGATGAGCACATCGGCATCCCGGATGAGGTCGAGTACCTCCTGCCGGTCGGCGGCATCGTTGAGGTCTTTCAGCAGGATTTTCTTTCCCCAGTTCACGCTGCACCAGTAGGCCGATTGCGGGGCTTCCGGGTTTTCCGAAGGTAACTTCCATTGGCGGGTCACATCGCCGCCGGTGGTTTTGTTTTCGATCTTTACCACGCTGGCACCCAATTCTGCGAAGAACATCCCTACCGAAGGCCCGGCGAGCACACTGGCCAGTTCGATTACTTTAAGGTCTTTCATAAATGATGGCATTTTACCGAAGGGCACAAAGGAACGCAAGGCGCTAACAAATGACTGTGAAGAGACCTATTTTTCGCCCTGCTTCCAAAAAAAAATTGCGCAGCGAATGAAGATTCTGACAGCAGAACAAATACGGCAGGCCGATGCCTATACCATTGCGAACGAGCCCATCACTTCCATCGAACTGATGGAGCGGGCTGCCCGTACTTTTGCCAAATGGTTTGAGCGGCAATTCCCCGACAAGGAGCGGCAGGTCATCGTTTTTTGCGGCCCCGGCAACAACGGCGGTGATGGGCTGGCCATCGCCCGCATGCTCATCCGGGAATTTTACGACGTGAAAACCTGGGTGCTGGAGATCAGCCCGAAAAAAAGCGAAGATTTTCGCATCAATTTCAAAAACCTGAAGAAGCAGCGCCGCCCGTTGGCCAGCCTGAAAAAAGACGACCCCTTCCCGGTTTTACCGAAGGGCGCCATCGTCATCGATGCCATTTTCGGCTCCGGCCTCAACAGACCGGTGGAGGGCTATTGGGCTGAGCTCATCAACTGGCTCAACGGGCAGCCCGTGACACGGGTATCGGTGGACATCCCCTCCGGCATGTTTGCCGATGCGCCCACTACCGGGGCGGCGGTAAAGGCGCACTACACTTTTACTTTCGAGGTGCCCAAGCTGGGTTTTCTCTTTCCGGAAAACAACGAGTACGTCGGAAACTGGACCTGCGAAAGCATCGGCCTGCATCCGGATTTTATCGCAAGTTTGGAAACGCCCTGGCACTTTGTGACGCAGGAGATGGTGCGCTCCATGCTGCACCAGCGCCGGAAATACGCCCACAAGGGCACCTTTGGCCACGCCCTGCTTGTTGCCGGCAGCTACGGCAAAGTGGGCGCCGGCATTTTGGCCGCCAGGGCCTGCCTGCGCAGCGGCGCCGGACTGGTGACCATCCACGCACCGAGCTGCGCTTATCAGATCCTGCAGATTGCTTTTCCCGAAGCCATGGTGATGGTTGACGAGGGCGAGCTTTTCATCCAGCAATCGAGGTTCGATTTCTCCCGCTATTCGGCAGTGGGCATCGGGCCTGGCATTGGCACCGCTGACGCAACTGCCCTCGCCCTCCGGGCAATGCTGGAACAGGCCGACCATCCCCTGGTACTGGATGCCGACGCCCTCAATTTGCTGGCAAGGCATCCGGAATTTTGGGAGCACGTGCCGGAAAACAGCATCCTGACACCACACCCCAAGGAGTTCGAGCGGCTCTTCGGGAAAACTTCCGACAGCTTCGAAAGAAATGCCCTGCAACGGGAAATGGCCCGCAAGTACAAGGTGTTCATCGTGCTGAAAGGGGCCTACACCTGCACCAGCACTCCTGAGGGCATCTGCTATTTCAACAGCACCGGCAACCCCGGAATGGCCACTGGCGGCAGCGGCGATGTGCTCACGGGCATGCTCACGGGCCTGCTGGCGCAGGGCTATTCGCCTTTTGAAACCTGTGTGCTGGGGGTGTACCTTCACGGTCTGGCCGGCGATCTGGCTGCCGAAGAACTGCAACAGGAAGCCCTGCTGGCCAGCGATATCATCAGCCACATAGGCCGGGCTTTCTTAAAGCTGCGCTCCGATGAAAGTTGAACTCTGGCTACACGGTAAAACTTCCGACGCTTACATCGCCGAAGGCATGGCGCTGTACGAAAACCGGCTGAAGCACTACCTTCAGTTGCAGGTCAGTGTGCTGCCACCGGTGAAAAATGCCGGAAAGCTGCCTCCACAGCAGTTGATGGCCAAAGAGGCGGAAATCCTCCTCAAACAACTGAACGACAGTGATTTTCTGGTGCTGCTGGATGAGCGGGGCAAGGAACTGACCTCGGTAAAATTCGCCAACTGGCTGGAACAACTGCAACTCCAGGGCAACCGCCGTCTGGTCTTCGTAGTGGGCGGCGCCTGGGGCTTCGACGATAGCATTCGCCAAAGGGCCAACTTTTCGCTTTCTTTGTCCAAAATGACCTTCTCCCACCAGATGGTCCGCCTCTTTTTTCTGGAACAACTCTACCGGGCCATGACCATCATCAGGGGGGAGAAATACCACAATGAGTAGGGTTTAGGGTTTAAGGTGTAGAGTTTAGGGTTTAGGGTTTAGAGTGTATAGTTTAGAGTTTAGAGTTTGAGGGGCTAGCGCCTTCATCCCTCATCTCTTCAGAGAAGGAGTAGGCTTGAGCACTGCCCATTGGCGGCTAAACTCGCCGAAGGCGAGTAAACCACCCGAAGGGTTTTAAACACCGCCGTCAGGCGGCCTAAACAATTTCAACAGTCTCAACAGTTCAACAATTTCAACAGTCTCAACAATCTCAACATGTCCGTTACCTTATTGCTAATCGCCCTTATCGGAATCACCTCATACATGGCCTTCAACGACCGGGGGAAGTTTTACAAGATGATGCACATCCCCTATGTGGAGGCCCGTGAAAAGCAGTATTACCGGTGGCTTAGCTCCATTTTCGTGCATGCCAACATGACGCACCTGCTCATCAATTTGCTGGTGTTTTACAGCTTCGGGCAGGTGGTGGAGAACTATTTCCTGGCCGTTTTCGGCGACTTAATGGGGCGGGTCAATTTCCTGCTTTTGTTCCTGCTTTCAGGCATTGCTGCTGACATTCCGACCTACTTCAAACACCGCAACAACCCCAACTTTTCCAGTGTGGGTGCTTCGGGGGCGGTTTCCGGGGTGATGCTCTCTTCGGTGCTGTTTGCGCCCTGGCAGACCTGGTACTTTTTCTTCGTAATTCCGGTGTGGGCCATCGTGGCGGCGGTGCTGTACCTGGGCTACTCCAGCTATGCCAGCCGGCAGGAGGGAGGCTTTATCGACCACGATGCGCACTTCTACGGAGCGGTATTCGGGGCGCTGTTCACCATTGTGCTGGAGCCCAATATCTTTCCGTTTTTCATTGCCCAACTCAAAGAGCTGCCGTTCTGATCCATGTTTTTCATCTTCTCAAAAATCCTGTACGTTTTTATCCAGCCCATCAACTGGTTGCTGTTTGTGCTGCTGTGGGCCAGCCTGACCAAAAAGCCTTTGCGACGAAAGCGCCTGCTGTGGACGGCCGTGATCATGTTGCTGTTCTTCAGCAACCGCATGATCCTCAACAGCGCAATGGGCTGGTGGGAGGTGGAGACCATCACCGCCGATCAGATCTCGGAGCCTTACGACATCGGCATTCTGCTGGGCGGTTATTCCAATTCCCGCATCCTGCCCAGCCACGACCGCTTCAACCTCAGCACCCGCGGCAACCGCTTCATGAATGCCTACGAGCTGTATCAAACCGGAAAAGTGAAAAAGCTGCTCCTCACAGGTGGCACCGGCAGCCTGCTCCAGGACCGGCCCTCAGAAGCAATACTCGCTGCCGAGTTCCTCAAAAGAATGGGGGTGCCCGATTCGGCCATCATCATAGAAGGAAAGTCGAGAAATACCTGGGAGAATGCTACCTTTTCCACCGAACTCATCCGGCAGCAACCCGGCAACCCCAGCTGCCTGTTGATGACCTCGGCCTATCACATGCGCCGATCCATGGGTTGCTTTCAAAATGCCGGTGTGCAGTGCGTGCCCTTCAGCGTCGATTTTATTTACCAGCAACCGGAACTGAACCCTAAATTCTGGCTCATCCCGGACCCCATCTGTTTTTATTACTGGGAGGCCCTGGTCAAAGAATGGCTGGGCTATTTGGCGTATTGGGTGAAGGGGTATGTATAGCTCGTGGCTCCCCGAGTTCTCGGGGCAGGCTGTGGCTCGTAGCTCGTGGCTCGTAGTAATCTCTGCTAAATCGCATAATCTAGGGATGAGAGAGAGGGTTGAAAGCGCCAGTAACCCCAAACTCTACACCCTAAACCATACACTCTAAACTTTTTTAACCACAGAGTTATCAGAGTTGAAAACAGAGTATAGCAGAGTATCCCTGCTAACCGGCAACCGGCAACCTACAACCTCTATAATCTTCGCCCACCTGCCTAGCGTCAGACAGGGCGGCAGGCGGGGCGGCAGACAGGCTTCTTCAACCGCAGGGTTGAACAGAGTTATTTCACAGAGTTGCACAGAGTTTTTGCACGGAGTTCCACGGAGCTAGCGCCCCCAAACCTACCCTAAACTCTAAACCCTACACCCTACACCCTACACCCTAAACTCTACTCCCTACTCCCTACTCCAATTCACACTGCCTGGCTAAACAGTTGCCCGTCCGGTTGGCGGCGCCAGTAGCGGGCATCCAGGGCCATACAGATGTTGCGGATGAAAGGTTTGCCGGCCTCGGTGACGGTGAGGCTGTTGTCACCAATTTCGACGAGGCCGTCGGAGAGCAGTTCATCCATGCGGAGGAGGCCGTCGGCAAGGGCCAGATTTTGTTCGGAGCTGGCGTTCCAGGAGGTACCGTAGCGGCACATGATGTCGAGGATGTGTTTGCGGATCACCAGGTCTTCCTCAGTGAGTAGGTGGCCTTTGATGATGGGTAGGCGGCCGGATTCCACCATTTCAGTGTAGGCTTCGATGTGTTTTTCATTCTGCACGAAGGCCGTCCAGGTGTCGCTGATGGAGGAGGCCCCCAGCGCCAGTGACAGGCGGGTGTACAGCGGGGTGTAGCCCATGAAATTTCGGTGCAGGCTGCCGTTTTGCGAAGCGAGGAAAAGGCTGTCGGTGGGCAGGGCAAAGTGGTCCATGCCGATTTCCCGGAATCCGGCTGCGGTCAGCAGTTCACGGCCGTATTCGTAGAGGTAGCGCTTGTCACTGCCCATCGGCAGGTCGGCTTCGGAATAAGCCCGCTGGCTGGGTTTGATCCACGGCACGTGCGCATAGCTGTAAAATGCCAGCCTGTCGGGCCGCAGTTCTCGGATCAGTTCCATGTTGCGCTGGATGTTCTCCGGCGTCTGGAAGGGCAGGCCGAAAATGAGGTCGTAGTTGAGGCTGGTGTAGCCGATTCGGCGGGCATCTTCCGTTACCCGCTGCACATCTTCCAGCGATTGCTGGCGGTTGATGATCTTCAGGATGTGGTTGTCGAAATCCTGAACGCCAATGCTCAGCCTGCGGAAGCCCAGCTCGTACAGCACTTCAAGGTGTTCGTTGGTGGTGCTGGCCGGGTGGGCCTCGAAACCAAATTCATGTGCTTCCGGCACGATGGCCCCTTCGAAGATGCTTTCCAGCAGGTAGCGAAGATTTTCGGGACTGAAGAAAGTCGGCGTGCCGCCACCGAGGTGGATCTCCTTCAATACCGGCTTGCCCGGCAGGGCATCCAGGTACATTTTCCATTCTTTCAGAACGGTGTTGATGTAGGGCTGCTCCACCCCGTGGTTTTTTGTGATGCGCTTGTTGCAGCCGCAGTAGGTGCACAGCTTTTCGCAGAAGGGCAGGTGGATGTAGAGGCTGATGCCCTCCGAAGCCTCAAAAGCTTGCCGTACGTGCTGCAGCCACTGTTCCTCGGTGGGAGCTTCTTCCTGCCAGTAGGGCACCGTTGGATAGCTGGTGTAGCGGGGTGCCGGCACATCGTATTTTTCGAGCAATGCGTTCATGATTTTCTGTTTTCAAAGATTTTCAGAAAAAGGAAGGTGGCCATCTTGCGTGCCTGGTTTTTGGCCAGGGCGGCCTTTTCACCTTCGTACAATTCGTCCACGGTTTCAATCCAGAGGTTGATCCACCTGCCGAAATGTTCCATGGTGGTGCTGTGGCCAATGGCCTCGTCCATGCGTTGATGGGCGGTTTTGGGGTCGCCGGTGTATTTGGTTTTGACGAAGAAAAAAAGGTTGCCGTTCCAGAAGTCGGTCAGCTTTTCCAGGTGCGTTTCCCAGTCGGTGATGATGCCGTTGAAAATGGGTCCCAACACCTCGTCTTTCCGCACGCGGGCATAAAAGGTGCGCACCAGCCGGCCCACATCGTCCCGGTTTTCCAGGTCTTTCTTCGCAATGTTTTTACCTGAGCTCATTCGTATTTTTTTTCGCCTGCGGCAATGGGGAGTTCGATTGGGTTCATCATGCCCTTCGCCTGCGGCAATACTTCCGATTCGGGTTTCATTTGCAGGACCAGTACACCGCCAACTCCTGCCAGCATGAGCACTGCGCCGGCCAGCAGTCCTTCGGTAAACCATACAGTGGCCCAGCCAAGTCCCATGGCCAGCAGCAGGCCTTCCGTGATGACGAAGCCGGTGAGGAAACAGCTGCCCCACCATCCGAAGGCCGGTCTGTCAGCCGGCAGCCAGCCAAACCCTCCATACATCCACCAGACGGCGGGAGTGGCCATGCCGAGAAACAGCAGGTGCAGGTAGGTGATGATCAGAAAATGGTTGCCAGGGTCTATGAAATTGCTGAAGGGCGGCAGGAAAACCAGCCATTCCAGCAGCACTTTTATTGTCAGAACTGAGAGGGCGAAAACACCCGGCCAGGCTGTGGACACTTGCTTCCCGGGCCATTGCCGCCAGGCGAAGAAAAGGAACAGCAACATGGCGGCAAGCTGCCACCAGGGGGCGCTGTCGATGAGCCAGCTTAGGTGCTGATAAACGCTGTTCAGGCTGTCGTTCAGGGCCGGGGCGGTAAGGATGTACAACGGTGCTGTGGCGGCGCCGGCTATGCCCAGGTGAATGGCCGCAACCCTGTGGGGTATCATCCCGCCCTGTATTTCCAAAAACCTGTAGAGCATGGCCAGAAAACCGAACACGAACCAGCCGGAGTATTGGAAATGCAGGTAAAAGTGCACGGCCAGTCGCACGCTTACCGGACTGCCGTCGCCAAATACCTGGATGAACGGAATGGCAAAAGGCCCCAGAGATGAAAGGAAAAAGAAAAAGATGGCGGCTTTGAGGAACCAGCCCGAAGGCTTGCCTGGCACCGATGCCTGCCGCCAGATTTTAACCAGCAGCACCCAGGCCAGCAGGGAGTGCAGGGTTAGCAAGGCGATGGCCGGGGCTTTGTATCCCCACAGCCAGAAAGCCGGAAACATGAGAACGGCAGTGACCAGGGCAGCGTAAAACAACTGCTGTTTATCCCGGCTCCAGGCTTTTTCCTTCGGCAAAAACAGGCGGAGCAAAACGAGGATGTAGGCGCTGAACAACCAGCCCAGAAAGCCCAGGTGCGAATGTGCATGCCGGATTTTTTCAAACGACAGGTCTACCTGCAGCCAGGGCATGGCCCGCATGAATGCACCGGCCGCGGCCACTGTGGTCAACACGATCAGACTGTATGTTGCGGCTTTCTTCATTGGCAGGCGGAGAGGTGTAGGTGAAATCTGACTGCGAAATAAGGCCGCCGGTACTGGGCATTTGATGACAATTGTCAACCCCCACCTGTGATTGCGTCATGCAAATGTCACGATTGCGAAAACAGGGATGAGGGATGAGGGATGAAAGAGCTAGCGCCTCCAAACTCTACACTCTAAACCCTAAACTTTATAACCGCAGAGTTAAACAGAGTTATTTCACAGAGTTTCACAGAGATATTACACGGAGTTCCACGGAGCTAGCGCCCCTAAACTCTACACTCTAAACCCTAAACCTTACACTTCTTCAACCGCAGAGTTGAACAGAGATATTACACGGAGTTTCACAGAGATATTACACGGAGTTCCACGGAGCTAGCGCCCCTAAACTCTACACCCTACACCCTAAACTCTACACTCTAAACCAATCAACCAATTCCTCATACACCGCATCCATGGGCAGGCCCATGATGGTGGCGTAGGTGCCGTCGATGCGTTTGATTTTGCACAGGCCAATCCATTCCTGGATGGCGTAGGAGCCAGCTTTGTCGTAGGGTTGGTAATTGTCGATGTAGAAATCAATTTCTTCAGAAGTCAGCGGGTGGAAAAAGACGTCGGCGGAGCGGGCAAAGACCCGCTTTTTCTTTTTCGACAGGAGGCATACGCCCGTTACAACGGTGTGCATATTGTCAGAGAGCATGGAGAGCATGCGGCGGGCGTCTTCCTTGTCTTCGGGTTTGTTGAGGATTTGCCCATCCACGATGACCACGCAATCGGAGGTGAGCAGGATGTCCTCGTCGGTTTCCAGAAAATCAGCGCAGGCCAGGGCTTTTTTCTCAGCCAGCCAGGGGGCCACTTCCTCCAGCGGCATGTCATCGGGGAAGCTTTCGTCCACTTCCCGGGTTTTTACCTCAAAATGAAAGCCGGCCTCCCGCATGAGCTGGTGTCGGCGGGGTGATTTGGAAGCGAGGATGATCTTTTTCTTCAGAATATCCATAAGGTGATGATGAGTAACAAACCGGCCACCATGATCCACTTGGTGAGCCGGCTGATGCGGGTGAAGTCTTTTCTTTCCTTCGCCTGCGGCAACAGGCGCAGAAGGTAAAGGACTGGCAGAATCGCCATTGCGACGCAAAAAAACAAAGCCATGAGCAAACCCGACTGCCAAAGCCACCAACTGAAGGCCAACAGGGAGAGCAGAATCAGGGTGGCGGTGGCCAGCAGCCAGTTGCGCACGGCACCAAGTCCCCAGGCGGTTGCAATGGTGCGGCTGCCTGCCTGCCGGTCGCCTTCCAGGTCTTCGGCATCTTTGGCAATTTCCCGCAACAGGGTGGTGAGGAAAGCAAACCAGGCATAGCCCCCGGCGATGATCCACAGCCGCATGGCAGCCCCGGCGGGCAGTTGCCGGAGGCTCTCCCGCTCGGCAAACAACACAATTCCGATGACGAGTCCGCAAAACAGGGCAACGGTGAGGTTGCCGGCCAGCGGCAGGTGTTTGAGGGTGTTGGAGTACCACCACAGCCCCAGCACTGCTGCGGGATAGATGAGCACCAGCAGCGGTTTTCCGACGAAAAAAGCCAGGTAAAGGGCGATGGCAAGCCCGCTGAAAACGAGCAGACCATAAAGCCGCCAGCCATATTTTTTACTGGCTATCAGGTTTTTTCCCGGTTTGTTGATGGCGTCGGCCGGGGCATCCAGCAGGTCGTTGACCACATAGCCGGCGGCGGCTATCAGCACGGTGTCCAAAACCAGCAAAAAAAACTGAAAGGCCGGCAGGGCAGGGGAGTGGCCTGCCTGTTCGTTGACCGGCAGCAGGACAAAATACCTGATCAGGTATTGGGTGGCAGCGACGATGAGCAGGTTTTTGCCCCGCAGTATGTGAAACAGGTAAGGCATGGAAGCAGGAGCTTAGTCGTTGGCGATCCACTGGTCCCTGAGCCGCAGCACCTTCTCGATGACGTCACGCACGCAGCCGTAACCGCCTTTGTATGGGGAAACATACTGCGCAATGTTGCGGATTTCCGGATCGGCATCGGCGGGGCAGCAGGGAAAGCCCACCCGCTTCATCACTTCGTAATCGGGCATGTCATCGCCCATGTACAGAATGCCGTCTTCGTCAATGTCGTAGGCATCGAGGAATTCTTCGTAGGCACCCAGCTTGTTGTGGATGCCCCAGAGGATGTCCTGAATGCCCAGGTCTTTCAGCCGGGATATGACCCCCTGCGAGGAGCCGCCGGTGAGGATGAGGATGCGGTAGTCGTTTTTCAGGGCCTGTTTGATGGCATAGCCATCCCTGACATTCATTTTGCGAAGCAACTCACCTTTCTCCGTAATGAGCAGCTCACTGTTGGTGAGCACCCCGTCCACATCAAAAATGAAGGTGTGCACTTTCCGGAACCGGGCCAGCACATTGCCGATGGGTTCAAAGCCTTCTTCGGGCAGAAATGGGTCTTCGTTTGCCATGTTTCGTTGGTTTGCGGCAAAGGTAAGGGGTGGGATTATGGGGATTATAAGGATTATGAGGATTTTGAAGGTTGTTGTAGGTTGTAGGTTGTAGGTTGTAGGTTGGCAGTAGCTAGCACTTTCATTCCTCATCCCTCATCCCTGGTTTATTGGGATTATTGAGGATTATAGGGATTATGCGGTTTAGCAGGGATACTCTGCTAAACTCTGTTTTCAACTCAGATAACTCTGTGGTAAAAAAAGTGTAGAGTTTAGGGTTTGGAGGCGCTAGCACTTTCATCCCTCCCCCGATGCCGATCCCGAATCCCGAAATCCTTCGGGATCGGGATATCGGCATGGGGCATCCCTCACCCCTCATCCCTGACTTATGCGGTTTAGCAGAATCAGCTACGAGCTACGAGCCACAGCCTGCCCCGAGTACTCGGGGAGCTACGAGCCACGCGCAATGTTCACCAACTTTCATCGCTCTGGCTATATTTGCCGCCATGACAGAAAAAATACTCATCCTCGACTTCGGATCCCAATACACGCAGCTGATAGCACGCCGTGTGCGGGAGTTGCACACTTACTGCGAAATAGTACCCTACAACAAAGTGCCTGCCCTCGATGACACCATCAAGGGCATCATTCTTTCGGGCAGTCCCTTTTCGGTGAAAGAGCCCGATGCACTGCGGCTGGACCTGAATGAACTGGTCGGAAAAAAGCCCCTGCTCGGCATTTGCTACGGGGCGCAGCTGCTCACTGATTTTTACGGCGGTGTGGTACAGCGCAGCGATAAAAGGGAATACGGCAAAGCGCATCTTTCCAATGTGCGTTATCAGGATCCATTTCTCCACGGGGTGCCTGATGGTTCACAGGTGTGGATGTCGCACGGTGATTCCATCATGGAGTTGCCGCCGCAGTTCGAACTGCTGGCCAGCACAGAGAGCATTCCGGTGGCGGTATTCCGCTCCAAAAAAGGAGCTTTCGCAAATCCGGTTTACGGCATTCAGTTCCATCCGGAAGTGACCCACAGTGTGGACGGCCGCAACATCCTCCGCAATTTCGTTTACGACATCTGCGGCTGCTCCGGTGAATGGACGCCCGCCCATTTCGTTGAGGAAACGGTGGAGGGTTTGCGAAGAAAAATAGGCAGGGAAAGGGTGCTGATGGGTCTGTCCGGCGGAGTGGATTCCACCGTGGCAGCCGAACTGCTCCACAAGGCCATTGGCGATCAGCTGATCTGCTTTTTCATCGACAATGGTCTGCTTCGCAAAAACGAGTTTGAGGAAGTGCTCAAATCCTATGAGAGCATGGGCCTCAACGTGGTGGGCATCGACGCCAAACAGCGCTTCTGGGATGCCCTGGCCGGCGAGAGCAGCCCCGAAAAGAAGCGGAAGATCATCGGCAGGGAGTTCATCCATGTTTTCGAAGAAGAGGCGCAAAAACTGGAGGGCATTGAATGGCTGGGACAGGGCACCATCTATCCCGACGTGATAGAATCGGTATCAGTGCATGGCCCTTCGGTAACCATCAAGTCGCACCACAACGTTGGCGGCCTGCCCGATGTGCTGAAACTGAAAATTGTGGAACCCCTGCGCATGTTGTTCAAAGATGAAGTGCGGGAGGTAGGCAAAGAGCTGGGCATTCCGATGGAAATTCTGGGGCGGCATCCTTTTCCGGGGCCGGGCCTCGGCGTCAGAATTTTGGGCGACATCACCCCTGAAAAGGTGGCCTTGCTGCAGGAAGCTGACCACATTTTCATCAGCAAACTCAAAAAATACGGCCTTTACGACAAAGTTTGGCAGGCCGGTGCTATCTTGTTGCCCGTCCAATCCGTTGGAGTAATGGGTGATGAAAGAACCTACGAGCGCACCGCTGTGCTGCGTGCCGTCAACAGCGTTGATGGCATGACCGCAGAGTGGAGCCGCCTGCCACACGATTTCCTGGCCGATGTGTCCAGCGAGATCGTGAACAATGTAAAAGGCATCAACAGGGTTGTTTTTGACATCAGCAACAAACCACCCTCAACCATCGAATGGGAATAAGCCCATCGGAATTTGAAAAAACTTTTCAGCCTGCCACCCATAGTAGCACAGCCTTCAGGCTGTGCAAGTAAATCGACCTTCAGGTCGATGAAAATGAAGCCTTCAGGCTGTGCAAGTAAAATCGACCTTTAGGTCGATGAAAGAGCCTTCAGGCTGTGCAAGTAAATCGACCTTCAGGTCGATGAAAAAGCCTTCAGGCTGTGCAGGCACAAGTGGCCTTCCGGTCGCAGGATAAGATGAATGGGCAGCACCGTGGACAAGGATTAACCAAGCGTCAACAACAAAACTATGTTTCGAAAGGTCTCATTTTTCTCAGCTTTTTTGCTCGTCGCAATCGGCCTGTCTCTCAGCTCATGCGATCTGTTCAAACCCGCCAAAGCTTCCGAAAAAGAAAAAGTTTACGAAGATGATGAACTGGAGGATATCCAGGGCAAGCGCGTCTTCGACCCCGTGACCGGCACCTGGCGCATCGTTCACGAAGTGACCGAAAAAGTGGATACGGTGCAATGGACCATTTTGCCGGAAGATAAGTACCCGCCCATCACCTCTGACGGTTCCTGGGATGCCATCGATCCGAACAACACGTCAACAACGAATCCCGGCGGCATCGCCGGCACGCAGGAAGTGGTGGTCATGCTGCCTTTCTTCGCCAACAAGCTTACCGGCGATTTTATTGACGACAATTCTTCATGGGCACTGCATTTCTACGCCGGTGCCCGCCTGGCATACGATGAACTCAGCACGGAAGGAGCAAAGCTCCACATCAGTGTTTTCGATACGGAAGGATCTGAAGCCAAAGTCAGGAACCTGCTGCGCAGGGTTGAACTGGAGAAGGCGGATGTGATCATCGGCCCCTATAAACGCGACAATGTGGTCATTTGCGAAGCCTACGCCAAAGAACACGAAACACCCCTGGTGGTGCCACACACCGCCAGCATGGGCATTCCCGAAGGAAACCCCTGGTATGTACAGGTGAATCCCTCCCTGCAAAGCCACTGTGAAGCAATCGTGAAACACGCCCGCAGCCGCTATTCACCCGAAAACATGGTACTGGTGTCGCTGGAAAGGGAAGCGGCCAGCGGTAGTTTTGAGTTTTTTCAGAAGGCCAACCTGTCGCTGAATAACTTTGGTGACACCACCCGGCTGAAAGAGGTGCGCATTGACAACGATCCCTCCAAATTCAATGACATCGATCTGAGTGACTACATCAAAGCCGGAGAACCCAATGTTTTCCTGGTGCCCTCATGGTCAAGTGAAGCATTTGTTTACAGCCTGTTGCGCCACCTGATGGAGTTCCAGACCCAGGGCGAGGAGATCATCGTGTACGGCATGCCGCAATGGATGGGCTTTGAGCAGGTTGATTACGAATTCTTCGAGCGCCTGCAGGTGCACGTCAGCAGTTCCTCCTACCTCAACAAAGACGACGAACGCCTGCGCAACTTCCAGCGTGAATTTTTTGAAGAATACGGCACCATTCCACGGGAAGAAGCCTTCCTCGGCTACGACATCATGCGGTACTTCGGCAGCATGACGGCGCAGTACGGCAAGAATTTCGTCGGCCGCATCGATGCCATGCCTTACGACGTACTGCTGG
Organism: Saprospirales bacterium; assembly: GCA_002698985.1. GTDB lineage: Bacteria > Bacteroidota > Bacteroidia > Chitinophagales > Saprospiraceae > UBA6168. The sequence continues at coordinate 14,792 of PAAY01000027.1, forward strand.
GCCGCTTTGAGTTTTCCAGGGTCGTGCGGGAACCGGAAAAACACCGGGAGCAACTCAATTACTTCGACCAGTTGGAAAACAAGTTTGTCCACATTCTGAAATTTCAGGATTACCACTTTCAGCCAGCAGAAACGCCATGACTCCCGAACGCACAGAAAAGTTCCGGAAAGTGGTGGCCAACCGCCAGCCTGACCTGACGGTGGTGCTGGAAAACGTCCACGATCCGCATAACATCGGCGCCGTTTTGCGCAGCTGCGATGCAGTTGGTGTGCAACAGATCTTCGTGCTCTACACCGAACCACACCTGGCAAAAGACGAAATCATCATCGGCAAACGCACCAGTTCCGGTGCCCGCCACTGGGTGGATGTGCATTACTACACCGATCCTGAAGCCTGTTTCAGGCATGTGCGCAGCATTTGTGAGCAGGTGTTTGCAACGCACCTCGGCGTTGAGAGCCGCTCGTTGCACGCCATCGATTTTACCCGCCCCACGGCCCTCATCTTCGGCAACGAGCGCGATGGGGTTTCCGAAGAAGTTTTGAAGTACGCCGACGGCAATTTTCTCATTCCGCAAGTGGGCATGGTGGAAAGCCTCAACATTTCCGTGGCCTGTGCCGTATCGCTTTACGAAGCCTTCCGCCAACGTTCCGACGCCGGATACTATTCCGGCAACAGGCCGTTGAGTCCGGAACAACAGGAGGCGCTGTTTCAGGACTACCTCCGGCGACATGCATCCAAAGGCAGCGGCAAAAACGTGGTGGTGAAAAAGAAAGGGTGACAAATGACAGCCCGGCACGAAATTTTTTCTTCAAAAATGTACATTTGCCCGTCCCGCCAAACCGGTTCCAATCTGCAAACACCATCCTGCCCTAAACGCATATAAGACCGCAAAACCACTGATGCAATGGTGAAACAGGCCAATTCGCAAATGACTGCCCAGTTGAGTGGAAAAGCCTTGTTGGGATGGCGCATCCTGCAATGGCTGTTTCTTGCCATTGGTCTCACCATACTCTCCCTGCTTTTCTTCGCTCCGCAAATTGGCATCCACGCTTTTTGGAACGGCCTCATTCCGGTGGCACCGCTGTTGCTGGTGCTATTGCCGGGCTTGTGGCGCAACGTATGTCCGCTGGCTTTCTCTGCCATTTTGCCGCACCGCATTGGCTTGAGCGCAAAAAAACGGCTCACCGTAGCCCGGCAGGGCAAGCTCATTCTCACCGGCGTCATCCTGCTGATGCTGATCTTGCCCTGGAGGCACCTGGTGTTGGATAACAATGGTCCTGCCACGGGGGTGGTTCTGATCTTGCTGGGTGCCATGGCCTTTTACATGGGCACGCAATATGAATGGAAATCCGGCTGGTGTTCCGGCATGTGCCCGGTCCATCCTGTGGAGAAGTTTTACGGATCACGGCCACTGGCACCCATGCCCAACGCCCAGTGCACCTCCTGCCACAACTGCGTAATCCCCTGTCCTGATTCCACCAAATTGCTGCAGCCGGAAAAACAGGACAACACCCGCAACCACAAACTGGCAGCCACCCTGCTGATTGGTGGCTTTCCCGGTTACATCTGGGGCTGGTTCCACATACGGGATTATCACGGCACGGAAGGCCTGGAACACATTCTTGCCGCCTACACCCTGCCATTGGCGGGCATGGCATTCACCCTTGCAGTTTACCTCTTCCTTCGGAAAAATTCAGGGATTGAAAAGTCGCTGCTAACAAGAATTTTCGCAGCCGCAGCCGTGACCTGCTACTACTGGTACCGCCTGCCAGCGCTCATCGGATTTGGCATCTATCCTGGTGACGGCATGCTCGTGGATTTGAGTGGTCAAGTTCCGAATTACCTACCTTTCATCCTTCAGGGCGCTGCCTTGTTGTTTTTCAGCTGGTGGCTGCTCTGGAAACCAACCCCGCAAACGAGCTGGACCATCCGGCCACCTTTTGCCAATAGGAGGAAAAGATTATGAGAATTGTCTGCCTGCCGCCGGGCAGGCAGGGATTATAGAGGATTATAGGGATTATTGAGGGTTATAAGGGTTAGCAGTGCAAGTCACCAGCTACGAGCCACGAGCTACAGCCTGCCCCGAGTACTCGGGGAGCTACGAGCCAAATCCTACTTAACCACCAACCGCTGCGTACTCTCCAGCGTCCCGGATTGAATTTTGACGATGTAAACACCAGAAGTGATTCCGGAAAGGTTCATTAAAGAACCATCGGCTTTGCCTTGCTCCACCAGCCTTCCCTGTGCATCGAAAATGCTGACCAGGCTGCCTGCCCATTCTTCCGGCAGTTGCACCTGCGCAGATTCACCCATTGGATTCGGAAAGATGACCGGTTCCTGAACCGATAGCTCCATGTCCACCACCACGATGGGTGAGTACTCCATGCTGCCGTCGTAATCAACTTGTTGCAGGCGGTAGTAATTCAGCCCTTTCAGAGGCTTCCTGTCTTCGAAAACATAGTGATGGAAATCGAGGCTGGTACCGTGTCCATCCACCCAGCCGATCTTTTCCCAGACGCTGCCATCGGCACTGCGCTGCACCTCGAAGCCGGCATTGTTCAGCTCACTGGCCGAAGCCCACTCCAGCAGGATTCCCTCGTTCAATTCACTTGCAACGAAGCGGGTCAGCTCAACGGGGAGGGGAGCGGCACCGGAGGAGGTGAGTTGGGTGGGTGGAGTAAGACCGTTGACTGCACTGTAGCTAAAAATTGCAGACCCTATAGTTATAGCTGTGTTGTTTCCGTTGTTGGAAGCGGTCATGCTGCCCGAAGTAAAATTAATTACTGCAGCCGTGTGAAGTATCAATTCGCCATTATTGTGAAAGAATGAAAGTGTTCCACCATTGATATTTATAATTGTGGCAGGATTGGCAGCCTGATTTAGATTAATTTGTGAATTTATCTCAACTGTTGCCCCTGTGGGAATGACAATGATATCTCCTGATTTTGGCTGGCAATTGCAGTCCCAGGTAGAATTGTTCGTCCAATTACCGGTTCCACTATTTGCAGTTACAGTGTTCTGTTGAGAAAATGCAGTGAAAGCCGCTGCGATCAGCATGAAAGTAAAGTAAATGCGAACCATAATGTTAAATGTAGGGGGGGGGTTAAGAATTAAATACCTTGCTAAGACGTGTATGGTCTGTTGGCGTCACTAATAAATGCAAAGATAGCCAAATTGTTTTTGGCGGTTTTAAATTTTATAGAATGTAGTCCAAGTTCCGGCGGGTACATTAAAAATAGCGCCCTGCCAGCTTTCCTGGCAGGGCGCTTTGCGATTTGAAAAGTGAATAAACGCTTCCTATTCTCCCTGCACCGTCCGGCCGGAGATCAGGTTTCCGAAGAAAACGGCATTGGCCATGATCTTGTTGGTGCCATACCAGAAGGCCCTGAAACTGGTGTTGTCCGTCAGGCAAATGACTCGGCCGGCGCCAATGCCTCCCACTGCAACAGAGGCACTGCCGGGAGCCAGTTCATCAAAACTTTCGTGCATGTAGCCCGCCATCAGTGGCTTGTCGCTGTAAATGATGGGGGTGGCGTAGGGGTTTTTGGCCGGCTCCAGAAAGCGGTTGGAGCTCCTGAACACCGGCAGTTTGCTGTTACGGTAGCCGTAGCACAGCGGGTGTGTCAAGTCCAGTTCTGCCTCAAAAATGGAACCCGATAGCCGCAGTGCTCCCGCGTCGTCATCGGCACCGGCGTAGGGTTTCCGGCCGGTTTCCTTTTCGTCGTTTTCCGACTTTTTGAAGTTCAGGTTCACCAGCTTTTGGTTTACGGCCCAGTTCACCGCATTTTCCAGTGCGATGAGCACATTGCCGGCTTTTACCCAGTTGCGCAAGGCATCCGTATCCAATCCTCTGATTCGCCCTCCGGGCAACACCAGCACATTGAAACGGGCCAGGGTGGACTCATTGAGGTCATTAGCTTCGATCTTCGTCACCGGCATCTGGTAGCGGGTATCCAACAGATGCCAGATCTCACCGGCATCGTAAGAGGTGATGCCGTCCCCGACCACTAGGGCCACTTTAGGTTTTCTGACAGTGAGCACCTTGCGGCTGCCCAGGTCATAACCGCCGGGTGTCAATCCGGTGCTGATGCCGTAGATGGGCAGTTGCCCCAGCCGGGCAGCCTCGTCCAGGATTTTGCGAAGCGAAGCCTTGTCCATGGGTTGGTTTTGCGTCGGAACAATGATGGCGCCGTAAGTGAAAGCCCTGTTACCTTCCGGGGTGACGGCCGTGAAAGGCGTTCCGGCCACTTTTACCCGCACCTTGTTTTTCTGAAGGTGGTAAAGGGCTGCCGGGGCAAGGTAGTGGTCCCAGTCGAAAGCCCATGCGTAGGCATTGCCGTCGTCTTTCACTTCGCCTGCGGCAACGGGGAGGGTGGTGCCTGTGAGTTGTTTGCCGAGCAGACCGGGCAGTGCCTCACCGGCGGCCTCGTACTTCAGGTTGAAGGCCAGCGGCATGGTCCAGGCGCTGATGTCGTAAAAGAGGCTGTCCTCGAAGCTCGTCTCCCGCTGGAAAATGCCCTGGATGAGGCGGTACTGCGGCTGATCAAATGGAATGACGTAGGCTTTGCCGGGTTCGAAGTCGGTGCCGTTGAGGGTGGTCTTTTTAGTCAGTTCGTAAACTTTGATGTCTTGCCTCAGCAGCATTTCCACGAAGCGACTCAGCCTGACGGGGTCGTAGTCATCACCTACAACGAAACCCCGGCGTTTGTCCCTGCGGGCCAGGTCCAGGCCGGTTTTATAGTGCTCCCGCTGAAAGTCCAGCAGTTCCTTCCGCAATGCCACGATGGCCGCATGGGTGGAGAGCGCCGTGGTCACCTGGTTGCGGATGGTGAAAGGAAAGGAGAGCGGGCCGTTGTCGGTTTTCTGCAAATGCCCCCGGCTGCTGGCCTGTTCGAACAGGATGCCGATGCAACCCTGCGCATCGGGGAAGGTGGAGCCTTTGCCGTAGTAGAAATCGTCGTAACCCTCCTCGGTGTAATACAGCGAGCCGATCTTGTCCAGGGCTTTGGCGTGGAAGGTGGCGATTTTGGCGGTGAGTTCCTGGTTCTTTTTGGGTGTGATGGGATTGATGCGGCTCTGCACCCCAGGCATGAAAAAGAAGGTGCTGTTGGTGCCCATTTCGTGGTGGTCGGTCAACACGTTGGGCTTCCATTTCTGGAACAGCGCAATGCGTCCCTGGCTTTCCGGGTGCTGTGCCGGCAGCCAGTCCCGGTTCAGGTCGAACCAGTAGTGGTTGGTGCGGCCCCGTGGCCAAACCTCATTGTACTCCCGGTCTGCCGGATCGCCAGTGAGGTTTTTGTTTTTGTGCATGTTGGTCCAGGTGCTGAAACGCTGAAATCCGTCGGGGTTGAAACAGGGATCGAAAATGATAACGGCATTCTGCAACAGGGTTTCTACCTCCTGGCTCTTTCCCGCAGCCAGGTAATAGGCCACAAGCAGTGCACCATTGGCACCGCTGGCTTCATTGCCGTGTATGCTGAAACCCTGGTAGAGCACTACGGGCATGTCGCTGATGTCCACATCTGCCGAGCGGGCGGGGTCGGTCAGCGCCACATGCTGCCGGCGGATGTCCTCCAGCCGGCCGTGGTTTTCCGGTGAGGTGATGATCAGGTGAATGAGCGGCCGGTTTTCGTAAGTGCGGCCGTGTTCTTCCAGTTTGATGCGGTCGGGAGCGGCGGCAGCAAGGGTCCGGTAGTAGTACAGCAACTGGTCGTGGCTGGCGTGCCATTCACCCACCTGGTAGCCCAATACAGATTCCGGCGTCGGAATGGCCGGGTCGTATTCGATGTCGGGCAGGTAGTAGGTGATGGGCAGCGACTGTGCCGGCATTGCGCCAGCGATGAAAAAAACAGCAAGTAAAGTAGTGAGTAATTTGCGCATGAGGCAGTTGTTTTTGTTGGGCGGCTAAGATAGTTTTTTGCGGGAAGAGCGTGGCACTTCATGCCCGTCTTAGATTGAGTGAGAAACAGCACTTTGGCATCCCTTACGGGATTAGCAGGATTTAGTCAGTGGACAGAGGGGCAGAGTAGTTAATCTCTACCTACCCCTGACATAAGTACCCCCTTTGTCATCCGTCGGAGGCGGATCTTCCTAACAAGCGGTTAGGTACATGGGTGCCCACAGTGCTCTGAACTCCCCGTTGGTAGTTCCTCCTTTGGAGGATGACAAAGGGGGGAGTGGTTGCTTTCATGATTCCTGCTGTTCAGTCAAAGCTAGCCCTCTTTGTCATCCGCCGGAGGCGGATCTTCAAAGAAAACGGGCAGGTACATGGGCGCCGACAGTGCCCTGAAAACCTCATTGGTAGTTCCTCCTTCGGAGGATGACAAGGGGGAGGGGGGCCGCAGGTGGATCTTCAAAGAAAACGGGCAGGTACATGGGCACCCACAGTGCCCTGAACGCCCCGTTGGTAGTTCATCCATTGATACCGCCAACCACCAACCAATTTGACCCTGCACTGACTTTTCTCATTGGCCCTCTTGGCCTGATTTCAGAACATTGCGGCTCATTTTCAGAACCATCTATCAAGTCCAAAACTCAACAATAACCAACCATGATTTTAGTAGGAAAAAAAGCACCGGATTTCAAAGCTGCTGCCGTGGTGAACGGCAATGAGATCGTCGAAGATTTCTCACTCTCCGATTTCAAAGGCAAGAAGTACGTCATCCTGTTTTTCTATCCCAAAGACTTCACCTTCGTTTGCCCCACGGAGCTTTTCGCCTTTCAGGAAAAGCTGGAAGAATTTGAAAGCCGCAACTGCCAGGTCATCGCCTGCTCTACCGACACAGAAATGTCCCACTGGGGCTGGCTCCAGATGGAGCGCAAGTTGGGTGGCATCAAGGGCGTGAAATACCCCCTGGTGGCCGACACCAACAAGACCATTGCCGCCAACTACGATGTGCTGGCCGGTGAGTGGGATTACAACGAAGAGGGAGAAATGATCGCTACCGGCGAGATGGTGGCCTACCGCGGCCTGTTCCTCATCGACAAAGAAGGCATCGTGCGCCACCAGGTGGTCAACGACATGCCCCTTGGCCGCAGCGTGGAGGAGGCCCTCCGGGTGCTCGATGCCCTGCAGTACACCGAACAATACGGCCAGGTATGCCCCGCCAACTGGCACAAAGGCGAAGAAGCCATCCCCACCACCCACGAAGGCGTGGCTGAATATCTGGAAAGCAAGTTCCGTCAGAACTGATTTTTTATGTCCGACCCCTGCCGGATGGCAGGTGGCACCACCCGCAAGCCTCTCCCGTATGGAGGGGCTTGTGTGGTTTTGGAGGTACAGGAGCTAACTTTCAGATAGCTCCTGTTTTCAGGTCTTACAGATGTGAATTATATCAGGCGAGTGGCGAGGACTCATTCGTTACCCTTTGCTTCCCGCTCGTCCAACACGGCCAGCCCTTGGAGTACATTTTTTGAATACGGATGTTCCGCCCCCAACTTCGACAAAAAGACCGCTTTCGCCTTTTCGAGGAGGCTGCGCGCTTCACCGAACTCTTTCATGTTCATGAGCACGGCGGCCAGGTTTGAGTAACTCACAGCGGTGTTGGGATGTTCGGTGCCAAAATTTTTCTCATCAGACTCCACGGCCTTTTCCAATAGCTCCTTTGCCCCTTTGTAATCTCCGAGGGCCTTAAGCACCGAAGCCAGGTTTGAGTAAGTCACAGCGGTTGTGGGATGTTCTGGGCCAAAATTTTTCTCCGCAGATTCCATGGCCTTTTGCAATAGCCCCTTTGCCGCCTTGTAATCTCCGAGGGCCTGAAGCACCGAAGCCAGGTTTGAGTAAGTCACAGCGGTTGTGGGATGGTGGGGGCCAAAATTTTTCTCATCAGACTCCACGGCCTTTTCCAATAGCCCCTTTGCCGCCTTGTAATCTCCGAGGGCCTGAAGCACCGAAGCCAGGTTTGAGTAAGTCACAGCGGTTTTGGGATGGTGGGGGCCAAAATTTTTCTCATCAGACTCCATGGCCTTTTGCAATAGCCCCTTTGCCCCCTTGTAATCTCCGAGGTCCTTAAGCACTAAAGCCAGGTTTGAGTAACTCACAGCGGTGTTGGGATGTTCTGGGCCAAAATTTTTCTCATCAGACTCCATGGCCTTTTCCAATAGCTCCTTTGCCGCCTTGTAATCTCCGAGGGCCTGAAGCACTAAAGCCAGGTTTGAGTAAATCACAGCGGTTTTGGGATGTTCTGGGCCAAAATTTTTCTCCGCAGATTCCATGGCCTTTTGCAATAGCCCCTTTGCCCCCTTGTAATCTCCGAGGTCCTTAAGCCTCAAACCCAAGTTGTTTCGGAGGGTAGCCTTTTCACTGAATTCGAGGTGTTCGGCGGCATCGAGCACGGCCTGCCCGTAGGGTATCCAGGGGAATTTGTCCACCGGGTTGTCTTTCGTTTGGTCTATGTAGAGTTTTTGTGTAAAAGTTTCCACCAGCGGCAGCAAGTCTTCAAGGGTGGGTGGGTGGGCATGGGCTACAATGGCTTTTATCAGCCGGTGGGTGCCGTAGCGGTGTTTGGCGGGTTGCATGAGCCAGCCTAGCTTATAAAGTGTCTGTAGGTTGTTGGCAAAGGCAGTGGTCTGCCCTTCTTCGATTTGGAACCACTCGGCCAGGTCTTTGGCGGGGTATCCTTCGGCAGTAGGGGGCAGGGCGGCCATTTGCTTCAGCAGTCGCATCAGTTCGGGGCGTTGCGCAATGCCGGAGAGGTCGAAGGCCTGCAAGAGGTGGCGGTACAAAGTGGTTTCACCGCCGGCGTGTTCCAGTTCCACGATGGTTTGCAGGCTGGCAGCATCGAGCTGGTTGTTCTTCAGGTATTCGGCTAGCTCTTCCACGGTTTCCATTATCGGGTGGGTGTCCAGGATCTTGGCAAAGAGCTCGATGCTGAGGGTGTGCCGCTCCAAAGTGTTTTCCAGAAAGTCAGTCAACGCAGCTTCATCCTGTGGCTTTTCGCAATGTTTCCGGAAGAGTGCTTTGGCGGCCTCCAGGTCGAGTTTCCCCAATTCTTTCACTTTGATGTTGCCAATGACCTGTCGTGAAGTCAGCAGCACATGCCAATTTGGACCGTGCGGTAGTTTACCCAGGGCCTCTCTACTCGACTGATCCACATTGTCGAGTACGAGCAGAGCACGTTTTCCCTCTGCACGGTTTTGCAGAGCAAGCATCATTTTTTCATAAACGGCTTCGTAAGGTTCTCCAGGCTCCTGTTTGATGCCAAGGGCTGCCTGCAAACCTGGATCATTGACCACGGATTCCTGAAGTGTCGTCTTTTGCTCGATCCAGGCAAGGTGGTCGTACTGTTCCCGGTATTTGTTGGCGTACAGCTTGGCCAGGGTAGTTTTGCCAATGCCACCTATGCCGTTCATGAGGAGCAGGCTGGAAGATTCCTCCAGCAGTGCTCTGAGGTCCGAAAGGTCATCGTCCCGGCCAATTACGTCGTTGGGATCGATGTGCGGAATCGAGGTGAGGTAGTGGGGAATTTCCGGTGACTCCGAGCCGTGCATGTGTACCGGCCCGTAATTCTTCTCAATATTGACCTGTTTGTTTGCAATAAATTTCTTCTTTTCCATAGCTCGAATTTATATGGAAAATTGGGTGTTACCCTATTGTCTCACATGTTGATCGGTCCGTAATTCGTCTGAATATTGACGATTTTTTCGGCTGTTTGCTGGTTGAGTTGGATGATGCCGTTTTGGTGGAGATCATGGAGGTGATGGGCCAGCTGGGCCAGGAACTGTGGATCGGAAGCAGCTTTTTGTTCAATGGCCTGGGTCAACCGTTTTTCGGTCTCTGTAGTAGGTGGTTTTTGCTCCACTTCTTCGACGAGTTCGGGTTGCTCCTTCAAAAAGATGGGCCTCATCCATTCCCAAATGGCTGTGGAAAGTTCCTTGCTGGCAGTTTTGGCGCCTTCGGTCTTAGATAGGGCCTTGAGGATGTAGCCGGCTGCAGCAGCGGCAAGTGTAATGGGTTCAATCGCCATGGTTGAATTACTTTGCAATTTCGTAGGACTGTCAGTTTGCTCCTCTGTAGAAGCATACTATTTATTTTAATTCTTCTCGTTTTCTCTAAGCATGTCTTTTTTGCAGGAATTGCTATCACATAGCCCTGCTCATTATTCATCTGGGTGCAAGGTAAAAAAGTTTTTTAGCAATCGATGGATGTTGGTTTTAGTTATCAACCGACGTTGCCCCGAAAAACAAAAAAACTTTTTGTTTCAAAGAGTAAAACAATCAAAAACAAAAAGTTTTAAAACTCCTTCCCGCCCCTTACCTTTGCCTCCCGGCCCACCGCCGGAGAATCGAACACGCACTCCCCGCATACAAGACTGGACCCAGTGCCCGGCGCATACATGAGTTTCCGGATCATCGGCAGCGCAGTGCAGCCCACTGCCTACTGCCCACTGAACACTGCCCACTGAACACTGCCTATGCACCTGGCATCGCACACATATTACAGCCTGCGCTACGGCACCCTGTCGCCCCGGCAGCTGGTGGAGGCGGCGCAGGCCCGCGGGGTGGAGACCCTGGCCCTCACCGATGTGAACAACACCTCGGCGGCGGGGGAATTCGTGCGGCTGTGCCGGGAGGCGGGCATCCGGCCCCTGCTGGGCATCGACTTCTTCCGCGACGGGCAGCGGCTCTACACCGGCCTGGCCCGCAACGCCGACGGCTTCTGCGCCCTCAACCGCTTCCTGTCGGTGCACTCCATCCAGGGGCGGCCCCTGCCCACCCTGGCCAGCGAGTGGGACTGGAACCCCGCCGAGGTGGCCTTCATCTACCCCCGCCTGGTCAAGCCCATCGAGCGCTTTGCCGGGTACGAGTACCTGGGCGTGCGGCCCGAGCACGTACACCGGCTGTTCAGCTCGCCGGTGCGCCACCACCCCGACCGGCTCATCGCCTTCAGCCCCGTGACCTTCCTCGACGAGGAGGGCTGGGAACTGCACCGCCTGCTGCGGGCCATCGACCTGAACACCCTGCTGTCGAAACTCCAACCCACCGATCACGCCCCAAAGACCGAACTCTTCCACCCGCCGGCCGTGCTGCGGGATTTTTACAAGCTCTACCCCCGCCTGCTCGAAAACGCCGGGCGCCTCGCCGAATCCTGCGAGATCGAGCTGGAAACGGGCCTGCACATCAACCGCCAAACCTTCACCGGCAGCCGAGAGGGCGACTACAAGCTGCTCGAAAAACTCACCCTCGAGGGATTCAAAAGGCGGTTTCCGGAGTGTTCAGTGGCCCCCGATACCGAAAGCTTTCGGTATCGGGGTCAGTGTTCAGTGGGCAGTAAGCAGTTGGCAGTTGGGCGTTCCGACGCGACCAGAAAGCCCCCTCATCCCTCCCCCGATGCCGATAGCTATCGGCACGGGGCATCCCCCTCCTCGAAGGGCCCCAGGGGGCTGACCAACCCTACACCCTCAACCCTCAACTCTAAACTCTCAACCCTACACCCTACACCCTACACCCGCCTCCACCGCGAGCTCGAGGTGATCCGCGAGATGGACTTCTGCGCCTACTTCCTCATCACCTGGGACATCGTGCGCTATGCGCAGTCGGCGGGCTACCACCACGTGGGGCGGGGCAGCGGAGCGAACTCGCTGGTGGCCTACTGCCTGGGCATCACCGACGTGGACCCGCTGGAGCTGGACCTCTACTTCGAGCGCTTCATCAACCGCAACCGGCCCTCGCCGCCGGATTTCGACATCGACTTTTCCTGGGACGAGCGCGACGACGTGACCGACTACATCTTCAAGCGCTACGGCTGGGAGTACACGGCCCTGCTGGCCACCTACAGCACCTTCCAGTTCAACGCCGCCGTGCGCGAGGTGGGCAAGGTTTTCGGTTTGCCGAAGGAAGAAATAGACAACTTTGCCGACGAACTGCTCCGCAAGATGGGCACCGAGGATGTGCGCTACTGGAAGCGCGAGCAGGGTGGCCGGCTGTTGCGCAGCGAAGAGGAACCCAACCGCCGCCACCTGCCCTCCGACATCCACGCGCAGGTGCTTCGCTTCGCAAAACGGCTGCACGGCTTCCCCAACCACCTGTCCATCCACGCCGGCGGGGTGCTCATCTCCGAGCGGCCCATCTTCTACCACACGGCCCTGCAGATGATGCCCAAGGGCTTCCCCATCACGCACTTCGACATGCACCACGCCGAAGACCTCGGCTTCCACAAGTTCGATGTGCTCAGCCAGCGCGGCCTGGGCCACATCAAAGACGCCGTGGACCTCATCAAACTCAACCAGGGCAAGGCCGTCGACATCCACGACGTGGCCGCCATCAAAAAGGACGAGCGGGTGCGGGCTCAACTGCGCAGCGGCCACTGCATCGGCTGCTTTTACATCGAAAGCCCGGCCATGCGGGGCCTGCTCAAAAAGCTGCGCTGCGACACCTACCACCACCTGGTGGCGGCCAGCAGCATCATCCGCCCCGGCGTGGCGCAGTCTGGCATGATGAAGGAGTACATCCGCCGCTTCCACGCACCCAATTCTTTCGACTACCTGCACCCGGTGTTCAAAGAGCACCTGGGCGAGACCTTCGGCGTCATGGTCTATCAGGAGGACGTGATGAAGATCGTACACCACTTCGCCGGCCTGGGCCTCGACGAGAGCGACATGCTGCGGCGCCTCATGAGCGGCAAAAAGCGCCAGGGCGACCAGTTCGAGCTGCTCAAGCGCAAGTACTTCGACAACTGCCGCCGCCTGGGCCACCCCGATGCGCTGGCCAAAGAGGTGTGGCGCCAGATCGAGAGCTTTGCCGGCTACTCCTTCTGCAAGGCCCACTCGGCCAGCTACGCCGTGGAGAGCTTCCAGAGCCTGTACCTGAAGACCTACTACCCGCTGGAGTTCATGGTGGCCGTCATCAACAACTTCGGCGGTTTCTACCGCACGGAGTACTACTTCCACGAGGCCCGCATGGCCGGCGCCACCATCCACGCTCCCTGCGTCAACAACAGCCAGTACCTCACTTCGCTGCGCAACAAAGACATCTACGTGGGCTTCATCCACCTCAACGGCCTGGAGCGACAGACGGCGGCCAAAATCGTGCACCAGCGCACGGTGGGTGGCCCCTTCCGCAGCCTGGCCGATTTCATCAGCCGGGTGGACATCGGCGCCAGCCAGCTGGAGCTGCTCATCCGCATCGGGGCCTTCCGCTTCACGGGCCTCAGCAAGGGCGCCCTGCTCTGGGAGAAAAACGCCGTGTTCAATCCCCGCGAAAAGTTCGAGGCTTCGGGCCTGCTCTTCCCCGATCCGCACGAAAACTACGAGCTGCCTCCCCTGGAGGAGGGCCCCTACGACCAGGCTTTCGACGAAATAGAACTGCTGGGCTTCCCGCTCTGCTCGCCCTTCGAGCTGCTGGCCGATGCCTCCTGGGCCGCCGAGGGCATCACCGCCGCCGACCTGTCCCGCAGCCTGGGCCGATACGTCACCATGATCGGCTACTACGTCTGCCGCAAGGACGTGCGCACCGTCAAAAAGGAGCTGATGCACTTCGGCACCTGGCTCGACCGCGACGGCCATTTCTTCGACACGGTGCACTTCCCCAATTTCATCAAAAACGCTCCCTTCCGCGGCCGCGGCATCTACCGCATCGAGGGCCGCGTGGTGGAGGAGTTCGGCTTCTGCTCACTGGAAGTGGTGAAGATGGAAAAACTGCCGTTCAGGAAAGATGAGCGGTATGGAGGATGAAATAGGGATGAGGGATGAGGGATGAGGGATGAAGGCGCTAGCGCTCTCTACTCTCTACTCCCTACTCTCTACTCCCTACCCTAACTTTCACTGCCGTCGTCCATCCATCGCCGGTCAGGTTCAGGATGAGTATTTGGTCGGGGGCGAGACCGGCGGTGTTTATGGAAAAGCTGTTCTCTCCCGGATGGGCCTCGATTTCTTCTTCGTAAACGAGGCGGCCGGTCAGGGTGTGGAGGCGGGCCAGGTAGCGGCCGGCTTTCGGGCTGTTGAATGTTGCGACGAAAAAGCCATGAGAGGGGTTGGGCATTACCCGAAGGGAAATGTTTGAGGCAGATTGCTGTTCGGCGGTGGCGGTGGCATTGCCGAAGAGGATGCCCTCTTGCGGCTCATTGCCTTCGGTGATGGTGTAGTACTTGCCGGGGGCAGGCGGCGTGATGGATTGTACCAGTCCGGAAGGCCAGTGGATGGTCATGGCGGTGATGGCATCGGCGGTGCCCAGGCCGAATAGGAAATGCCGGCTGCCCTGGCTGAGCCAGCCGTTGCCGGCGGTGAGCTCGTCATAATGCAGTTTACCGGTGTTGTCGGTCATTTCGATGCGGGCGCCGATGGCCTGGCGGTTGCTCTGCACGCCGATGAGTTTGATGCCGATCCAGTTGCCCGAAGGGCCGTCATTGTGGAAAACCTGTGCCTGTTCGCTGTCGCTGCGGTTGGCCACGGCGATGTCGGGGCGGCCGTCGAGGTCCAGGTCGAAAACGGCGTTGCCGTAGCTCTGGTACTGGTTGCAGACGGGGCCGGTGGTATCGGCCTTTTCGAAGGTCAGGTCACCCCTGTTGCGGAAGAGGAGGTTGGGGAAGGGGGAGAATTTGTAGTCGTTGCAGAGGTAGAGGTCCTGCTGGACGTCGAGGTCGAAATCGAGGAAGCTGATGCCCCAGCCCATGCCGAGGTCGCCCACGCCGGCGCTGCTGCTGATGTCGGTGAAGCCGGTGCCGGAGCCGTCGTTCAGGAGCAGTAAATTCTGGTACAGGTTGGCGATGGCGATGTCGGGCCAGCCGTCGTTGTTCACATCGCCGATGTCCACGCCCATGGCGAAGCTGGCTGTGTTGGCGCCGGTGCTGACACCCACCTCGGTGAAATGGCCGCTGCCGTCGTTTTGGTAGAGCAGGTTGGGTTCGTTGCCATCGTGAACGAGGTAGAGGTCGGCGTCACCGTCTTTGTCGAAGTCAAAAAAGATGGCGCCCATGGCCTTGCCTTCGTCCACGGCACCGGATTGGATGGTGTTGTCGGAAAATGTCAGATCGCCGTTGTTGAGCAGCAGCAGATTTTGTTCCTGAAAATTGGCCACGTAAATATCGAGGAAGCCGTCGCCGTTTACGTCTGCCATGTTGAGCGACTGCGGCCAGCCCAGTTGGCCGATGCCGGCACTTGTGCTGATGTCGGTGAATGACTGCCCCTGGTTGTTTTTGAAAAGCCGGTCGGGTGCGCCTTTGTTGGCGAGGTAGAGGTCGAGCCAGCCGTCGTTGTCGATATCGCCCCAGATGGCGGCTTTGGTGTTGTCAGCGGCGCTGAGGTCAAGCCCCAGATCGGGTGCCACGTTGGTGAAGGTGCCGTCGCCGTTGTTGCGCCAGAGCTGGTTCGGGTAATTGGGGAAACTCAGGTAGAGGTCCTCATAACCGTCGTTGTTGTAGTCGCCTGCGGCAATGCCTTCGGCACCGGGGGAGGGGGGAAGACCGGGGATTTCGGAATAGAAATTCTGGGCCTGAATGTTCAGGCAGAAAAGCATTGCCAGGGTGAAGAGTGGCCATTTCATGCGCTGGATGTTTTTGTGTGAATGGAAAATCCAGGCGCCAATTTAATGGAAAGGTTGAGAAAGGTTGAGAGGGGTTTAGAGGAGTTTAGAGGAGTTCCGAACCCCTGCCTGCGTTGGGGGCTTCATGGATCATGCTTCCAGATGAGGGTTTGTTTGAGGTTGGGGAAATCGGGGCAGGTGCCGTCGCCACCGCCGCCAAAGCCGCCGTCAGGGGCGCAGATCCGATCGCAATTGTCGTCGTAAAGGAAGTGGAAGCAGTCGAAGCAATCGGCGGTGTTGAGGTAATAGCCCTTGCCGCCTTCCCATTCCCATTTCCAGAGCTCAGAGGCATAGGGCTGCTTTTTGAGGAAGATGACTTTGTCCACCATGCACCGGGGCAGCTTGTCGAATTCGTCCTCTTTGTTGCACGAAGTGCCAAGGACAAAGAAAAGCAGGAGCAAAACGGAAATGACTTTTGTATTCATGATCGCAGGGTTTGAGGGTTCTGGAAGGCTGTAAAGCCAGACGGAATTAGCTGTCTCAGGGTTGGGGATGCGCCACAATTCAACGCTATTGGTTTTTGGCTTTCCGGGATTGAACACTCACTTTAGCGCCCTTCAAAGTTTTATGCAATCGTAAATTTCAACTTTAGATTTACATAAAAAACCGCCGGCGGAATTGGCTGTTCATCTCCAGCGGCTGCTTTTTCTCAACCTGCTTATTCCGTTCCGGCAAATTGCTTTCTATTTGCAGTTCCGGAAAAAATTTGCCTTGTATGAAAAGCCTTTCGATTGTGTTTTCTGTGTTTCTCGTGGCCTTGCTCGCTGCCTGCCACGACAATCCGTACAAACAGGGCGAACTGTACTACACCAACCTGTGCGCCAACTGCCACATGGAAGACGGTGGTGGACTGGAACTGCTGGTGCCACCCCTTGCCGGCGCCGATTTTGTCAGAGACCATCCGGAAAAGGTGGCTTGCATCATCCGCCATGGCATGAGCGGCAAAGTGGTGGTGAACGGCATAGAATACGAAGGCGAAATGCCCGCCGTGCCAGAATTGACCGATTTCGAAATCGTCAATGTGATCAACTTCATCAACAAGGCCTGGGGCAATGACTACCCGCCGGTGACCTACGAACAGGTGAAATCAGCCCTCGAAAATTGTGAATGACGGGAACCCTTTGGGCTGGCCGCTGTTACTGCCCAAAAAATACCATGCACCGTTTCCAATGTCAGCAAACCCTCCCCATCAGTCTCGATGAAGCCTGGGAATTTTTTTCCTCTCCGGCCAACCTGCAACTGATGACCCCACCGGAACTGAACCTGGTGCCCCTCACCGAAATTCCGGAAGAAATGTATGAAGGCATGTTCGTGACCTACCGGGTCAAACCCCTTGCGGGCATTCCCATGACCTGGGTCACGGAAATCACCCACCTGAAACACCGCCAGTATTTCGTCGACGAGCAACGGCTGGGGCCTTACAGCATCTGGCACCACCAGCACCTCTTCAAAGAAGTGCCGGGCGGGGTGGAAATGACCGATATCGTGGATTACAGGGTGCCGCTGGGGCCGCTGGGGATTTTGCTCCAAAAACTTGTCGTTGGAAAAAAGGTGGAGGGGATTTTCGAATACCGCCGAAAGCGGCTCATTGAGTTGTTTGGAGAGGGTAAATAAACAACTGACAGCACGGCGAGTGCTGTCAGTTGGGCATGGTGTAATTACTTCGTGCGTTTCTTCACCACGGGTTGCATTTTGGGGTTCTTGTTCCTTTTCTTCAGCGCTCTGCGCAATTTCCTTTCAACCAGTTTGCGGTCTTTTTCCAGTTGCTTTTTGGCTTTCAGTTTTTGCTTGCGCTGGTATTTGAGGGAGCGCTTTTTCTTCAGCTCCCTTTTGAGTTTTTCAGGGTCGGGTTGTTTGAGGTGGTCCTTGAAGGGCTCGTATTTGGGATCGAAGTCGATGCCGTATTTGTCGGTCAGGTTCACCGTCAGGTTGATGCCGGCGAAAAAGTACCAGTCCTTGTTGTTGGGGTTGCCCCGCATCTGGCCCATTGGGTCTTCGGTAAATTCCCCGGTCAGCTCAGGAGTTCTGTACGACAGGGCCGCATTCAGCGGGGCGTAAGAGCGCATGCCAATTACGTCCGGGTAGCGGTTGCTAACGTCGTCCAGGTAGTCGGTGAAGGTTTTGCGGGCTCCAAACTCAAAACCGAAATTGGCTTTGTAGGAAAGGTTGAATTTCATTCCGATGCCAAAAGGGATGGCCACGATGGTGCGCTTGTAATCCACACCCTCAGTGTGCCGCGGATGCAGATCGTACCATTGGCCGTGCATCTGGGCTTCGGGGTTGAAGCTGGTCAGTGCCAGTCCTGCAAAAAGGTAAGGCACTCCGGTTTTCTGGTCGCGTATGTTGTAGGGCGTCAGGTTGTATTCACCCATCACAGAAAACTCATACACCTGCGAGCGGAAGTGCAGGTTGCGCATCCTCGTTGCCGGCGAAAGGGAATTCTGATCGTTGCCGCTGATGGTGGCCCGTGTCAGGCCCGCTCTGGCCGAAAACGTAGGTGTAAAGTTGTACCTCGCCATGATGCCCATCATCAGGTTGGTTTCTTCCGGAACGATGCGCTGCGAGCTGAGGTCGCCCATGTAGTTGGCACCGCCGAAGAGAATTCCGGCTTCCATGTACTGGGCACGCATCAGCGTGCTTGCGAGGAGTGAGAGGATGAAAAGGGTGAATAGTCTTTTCATGATTATTGGCTCATTTAAAACATGTGTTCAGCTCTGCGAAACAGAGTTTTTCATATTATAAATAAGCAAATAAGAAGCCAAAATCGGCGAGATTCACCCTTCTTATGAAAAAAAATACTAATTGATTTCCTCCTCATCAGCAGTTTTGAGGAGTTCCGGGGGCATGTTTTTGGTGGTTTTGGCACCCAGGTCTTTGATGCGCTGTGCCCTGCCAACCACCGTATCGCCGAAGCGGCTGGAGTTGTTGAGCTTGTTCATGGCAGCGGTATAGGCTCGCTGCGCCTGGTCCATTCGTTGGCCGAGTTCTTTCAAATCTTCTATGAAGGCCACCAGCTTGTCATAGAGCTTCCCGCTTTCCCTTGCGATCTTGTCCACGTTTTTCCGCTGGTCGTCTTGTTTCCAGATGAAAGAGACGGTGCGCATGGTGGCCAGCAGGGTGGAGGGGCTCACCAGCACGATGTTGTTGTCCAGCCCAAACTGAAAGAGGCCCAGGTCGTTTTGCACAGCGGTGATGAAAGCCGGCTCGATGGGCACGAACAGCAGCACATAATCCGGGCTGTTGATCTGGTAAAGTTGCTGGTAGTTTTTAGCGGCCAGGCCTTTGACGTGTTTGCGGAGGCTGTCCAGGTGGGTCAGCAGGTGTTTTGCCTTCTTATTTTCATCCTCTTCGTTGAAATACCGCTCATAAGCCGTCAGCGACACCTTGCAGTCGATCACCAGGTTTTTCCCTTCGGGTAAATGAATGATGAAGTCGGGCCGCACATTTTTACCGTCATCGGTTTTGTAGGTGTCCTGGGTAGCGAAGTGGATGCCTTTTTGGAGGCCGGCGGCTTCCAGCAGTCGCTCCAGTTGCATCTCGCCCCAGTCGCCCTGGGTTTTGGAATCGCCTTTCAGGGCCAGGGCCAGGTTTCGGGCATCGCTGCTCACCTGCTGGTTGAGCTCTTTCAGGTGTTCGATTTCTTTTTTCAGCGAAACCACATCTTTAGCCTCTTCGGAAAAGCGCTTTTCGATGTCCTGCCCGAATTCCCGGATTCGCTCACGCAATGGGTTGAGGATGTCGTTGAGCTGCTTCTGGTTTTCGTTTGTGAACTTTTTGGATTTTTCTTCCAAAATCCTGTTGGCCAGGTTTTCAAACTCCAGTTTCGACTGCTTTTGCAATTCCGCCATTTGCAGTTCCCAGGTGTCCAGTTTTTCCTGCATATGCCGCAGGTCGGATTTTCTGGCTGCCAGTTCACGTTCAGCCACCAGCAGCTGTTCATTGGTTTGCTGAAGCGCTTGCCGTGACTGCGCCAGTTGTTCTTGAACAGCCTGGTGCTGCTCTTTGCTCACATGGCTTTTTTCCAGTTCCCCTCGGGAAATGTAGCGGGAAGAAAGGCTCAGTTTCGTGTAAAGCCAGACGATGAGTCCTCCGAGCAACAAGCCAATCAACAGGGGCAGCAGCAGCGTTTCTGAATATTCCATGAGACGAAAAGTTTGATTCAGGCCCGAAAGGTATGTATTTGTTTGAATTTGTGAAACAAAATGTTTTGGGGCGTGACACGTGACACGTGACTCATTGAGTTGGCCTGGCGTCAGCATGTCCAACCCTCGTCTCTCCAGACGGACAGGGACAAGCTGGACAGATGAGCCTGGGAGGCTACACTTTACTTTCATTAGCCATTGGAAGATCCGCCTTCGGCGGATGACAAAACGGTACCTGCCTTCTTAGTGGTACCTGGCTCATAAAGTGGGTGTCTTTTTCCTACTCTACACTACCGTCGGGCTCTGTAAACCTGGCGGGCAAGGGCAGACTTCAGAATTCTGATAATTCAGCTATGAGTGATGAAAAAGCTAGCGCTTCCAAACTCTACACCCTACACTCTCAACCCTACACTTTTCTAACCACAGAGTTATCAGAGTTGAAAACAGAGTATAGCAGAGTATTCCTGCTAAACCTTATAATCCTCCATAATCCTCCATAATCCTCCATAATCCTCCATAATCCTCCATAATCCTCATAATCCTCATAATCCCACAACCGGCAACCGCCAACCGGTAACCGAAAACCCCTATCTTTCGCCCGCATTTTTGACGAAGAAAAAACTCCATGAAAGAACTTACCGGGAACATCATCGACCTGCACAAGCGGCGTATTTATTACGGGCGGGTGCAGTTTGCCGAAGGAAAAATAATTTCAATCACAGAAGAGGAGGGCAGGAGCGAGCGGTACATCCTGCCCGGCTTTGTGGATGCGCATGTCCACGTCGAAAGCAGCATGCTCATTCCCTCCGAATTTGCCCGGCTGGCGGTGGTGCATGGCACCGTGGCCACGGTTTCCGATCCGCACGAAATTGCCAATGTGGTGGGGGTGCCGGGCGTGGAGTTCATGATTGAAAACGGGCGGC
This sequence comes from Saprospirales bacterium, assembly GCA_002698985.1. GTDB lineage: Bacteria > Bacteroidota > Bacteroidia > Chitinophagales > Saprospiraceae > UBA6168. The sequence goes on from PAAY01000027.1 coordinate 35,373, forward strand.
AGGTGCCGTTCAAGTTCAATTTCGGGGCGCCTTCCTGTGTGCCGGCCACGGCCTTTGAAACTGCGGGTGCCGTGCTGGACGTGGAGGCGGTGACGGCGCTGCTGAAAAAGCCGGAAATCCGCTACCTGTCGGAAATGATGAATTATCCCGGCGTGATATTTCAGGATGCGCAGGTCTTGGCAAAACTGGCTGCGGCCAAAGCCTTGAACAAACCCATAGACGGGCATGCACCGGGGCTGAGGGGCGAAGACGCTCGAAAGTATTTTGCCGAAGGCATCAGTACTGACCACGAGTGCTTCACCTATGAAGAGGGGCGGGAAAAGGCGCAGCTCGGGGTGAAAATCCTGATCCGTGAGGGCAGTGCAGCCCGGAACTTCGAAGCCCTCATCCCGCTGTTAGAGGAGTTTCCGGAGCAGATCATGTTTTGTTCCGACGACAAACACCCCGACGACCTGATTCTTGGCCACATTAATCAGTTGGTGGCCCGGGCCCTGGCCAAAGGCTGCGACCTCATCAGCACCTTGCGAGCTGCCTGTGTGCATCCGGTGGAGCATTACAAGCTGCCCGTCGGCTTGTTGCGGGAGGGCGATCCGGCCGATTTCATCGTGACTTCCGACCTCGAAGACTTTCGAATCGATCAAACCTGGATCAACGGCGAACTGGTGGCAGAAAACGGCCGAAGCCTGATTCAACAGGTGGCTTGCCAGCCCATCAATAATTTTCAGACGGAAAAGAAAAGCCCCGAAGATTTTCGCCTCACTGCCTCCGGCAGCAACATGCGGGTTATCAAAGCCCTGGATGGGGAGCTGATCACGGAGGAGTTCATGGCTCCGGTGATTGCCCCGGATGGTTTTGCCGAAGGCGATGAAGAAAAAGATATTTTGAAATTCACCGTCGTCAACCGCTACCAGGATGTGCCACCGGCGATAGCCTTTATCAACGGCTTCAACATCAGGGGCGGGGCCATCGCCTCTTGTGTGGGGCACGACAGCCACAACATCCTGGCCGTGGGCAGCAACGATGAACTGCTCTGCCGGGCTGTCAACCTTATCGTCGAAAACAAGGGCGGCATCAGTGCAGTGGCTGCGGATGGAACCGAGATGGTGCTGCCGCTGCCCGTGGCCGGCATCATGACCACCGCCGACGGTTACGAAGTGGCGAAACTGTATTCCGAGATTGACAAATTTGTGAAAACCAAACTGGGCAGTACCTTGCGGGCGCCGTTTATGACCCTGTCGTTCATGGCGCTGCTGGTCATCCCGCAACTGAAACTCAGTGACAAGGGCCTTTTTGATGGAAAGACTTTCCGATTTGTGGATTTGTTTGAAAAGCCGTGACTCGTGACTCGTGACACGTAACGCGTGACTCGTTGAGTTGGCCTGAAATAAGTTGCCCAAAAAAAGCAACTTAAATCATGGCAAAGATCAAAAAAAGCCAACTTGAGATTCGCAAAAGGCGTATCTTTAGTGAAGAGTTCAAGCGCCAGAAAGTCCAACAAATTGTTGAAAAAAAGCTCTCCATTGCTGAGGTATCTGAGCTCTATGGCGTTGCTCGCATGACTGTTTACAGATGGCTCTATAAATTCTCTCCCCATCATAAAAAAGGGACAACCCAGGTGATTCAAATGGAAAGTGAAGAACACAAAACAAAGCAACTGCTGAAGAAGGTAGCAGAGTTGGAACAAGCCATTGGGCGCAAACAACTCCACATTGACTACCTGGAAAAACTCATTGCCATTTGCAGTGACGAGCTGAAAATAGATCTTAAAAAAAATTTCGGTCAATCACACTCGAATGGTTCCGACAGCATCAAGACCAAACACCCTGGACAATGACAGCTCTTTATCGAACAGCCGGAATCAGTAAACAGGCCCACTTGTCCTACATCAAAAGGCACCAGCAAAGGCAGTACAAATTCCTGATGCTCCAACTTCGACTGGACGATGAACGCAGCAAGCATCCGGCTATGTCACTCAAGAAACTCTACAAGCGCATGTCCCCACAGTTTATTGGACGGGACTTGTTCATAGCGTATTGCCAGGAGCATGGCTATGAGACCATATTGCCCCGTAAAACCCACTCTTCCAGACCTTTATCTGAAAAGGCACCTTACCCAAACCGTTGTGTGGATTTGGTGCTCATTGATATTAACCAGCTATGGGTTAGCGACATTACCTATTTCAAAATTGGGAACGTGTTCTTTTACATCGTTCTGATCATGGATGTCTATTCCAGAAGAATTCTGGGCTATAATGCTAGTGCCAATATGTTCGCACAAGCCAATTTCAAGGCCCTTCAGATGGCACTCAAGCAAAGGAATATCGACCACTACAAAGACCGACTCATTCATCATTCAGACAAAGGGAGCCAATACAAGAGTCTGCTATATGTAGAACATCTAAGAGATAAAGGCATCCTGGTCAGTATGGGGAATTGCTGTTTTGACAATGCACACATGGAGAGCCTTAACGGCATCTTGAAAAACGAGTACCTAAAGCACAGACCAATACACTCTGCACAAGACCTTGTAAAGTTTCTCAAACAAGATGTGCGCCTCTATAACGAGGAACGCCCGCATGGCAGCCTAGGCAAAAGAACCCCTGTTGAATTTGAACGTTACATTTGTAACATACCTTTAGAAGAACGGACACGTTTGCCCATTTTCGCCGACAAGGTTAAAGCAAACAAATTGTTGGTTTCTTCGACTGACCCTAAACAACTTAAAATCAATTTTCCAAATTTTATTCTGTAACAACCTGGGCAACTTATTTCAGGCCAAGTCACGTGAAAGGACTGCTAAACTGCACAATACAGGGATGAGGGGTGAGGGATGAGGGATGAAAAAGCTAGCGCCTCAAAACTCTACACTCAAAACCCTACATCCTAAACTTTTTTAACCACAGAGTTAAGCAGAGTTGTTACACGGAGTTGCTCAGAGTTTTGACACGGAGTTTAACGGAGCTAGCGCCCCCAAACTCTACACCCTAAACCCTACACCCTAAACTCTTTAAAAAACAGAGTATCCCTGCTGAACCCCATAATCCCCATAATCCTCTATAATCTTCTATAATCCTCTATAAATATGCTTTTGTTCGAAAAACACGACAAGGTAGGCTGGCTGACGCTCAACCGGCCGGATGTTTACAATGCCTTCAACCGGGAAATGGCACTTGCCGTGCAGGATGCCCTCAAGGATTGCGAAGCTGACAAAGCGGTGCGGGCTATTTACCTGACGGGAGCCGGCAAGGCTTTTTGTGCCGGGCAGGACCTGCAGGAGGCCATGCAGACGGAGAGTTTGCACACCATTCTGCACGAGCATTACAACCCCATCATCCGGCTGTTGCGCAGCATCGAAAAACCCATCGTTTGTGCGGTGAACGGCGTGGCTGCCGGCGCCGGCGCCAACATTGCCCTGGCCTGCGATATTACGGTGGCAACGGCTTCGGCATCTTTCATTCAGGCTTTCAGCAAAATTGGCCTGATACCTGACAGCAGCGGCACTTTCTTCCTGCCCAGAATCGTGGGCTTCCAGCGGGCCTCGGCATTGATGATGCTGGGCGACAAGGTGAACGCTGCGGATGCAGAGACCATGGGCATGATTTACCGCTGTATTCCGGATGAGCAGTTTTCCGAAGAGAGTAAAAAACTGGTGCTCAAACTGTCGGATATGCCCACCAAAGGTCTGGGTCTGACCAAGCGTGCCCTCAACGCTTCTTTCCAAAACAACCTTGAACAGCAACTCCAACTGGAAGATGAACTCCAGTCAGAGGCCGGAAAAACCTACGACTACAACGAGGGTGTTAAGGCCTTTTTGGAAAAGCGCAGGCCGGAGTTTAGGGGGGAATAAAGGTTTAATTGTTTAAGCCTTCGGCGTTTAGCGGCTTCGCCGGTTTAGTCCGCCTGCTGGCGGAGTTTAGGCCTTTGGCGTTTAGCGGCTTCGCCGGTTTAGGCCTTTGGACGTTTATTTGGGAATGATGGTCTTGACCAGGGTTTACAGCCTCATCCCTCATTCCTCATTCCTCATTCCTCATTCCTCATTCCTCATTCCTCATCCCTCATTCCTCATCCCTTCTTATTGCGTGCAGCTGTTGTTTGATGGGAGCCCTAATGAAGAGTAAATACCTGTTCAGGATAGTCTCACCTTTCGTTCCACCTCTGCCAGCCAGCCAAAGAAAATCCGGTGGGAGGCGGCATCCGGCCGAAACCAGCCGGCGCTGTCCAGGTGGTTGCCGCCGGGCAGGATTTCCAAACGGGTTTCGGCCTGGTTGAGTTCTTTAAGCTTTTCAGCAAAGGCGATGACGCTGTCAGTTTCCACCAATCCGTCATTTTCGCCGTGCATGATGAGCACTGGCAGCTTGACGGGGCCGGAGAGGTGGCGGTAGGGATTTGCGTTGCGGAACCGGTCGGAATTTCTTCTGCCGGCCAGCAGGTAGAGGGGAGGGGAGTGCCACATCATTTCCAGATGCACGGGGGCACCCAGCAGGAAAAGACCGTGAATGGCAGCAGCCTCGGGGCCCGCCTCTTTGCGCAGCGAGGCATCAAAAGCAAAAAGCGCCGACAAATGCCCGCCGGACGAAGAGCCACCCAAAATGACGGGCCAATGGCCAATGTCTTCCACCGCCATCAAGGAGCGGATGGTGGCCATGATTCTGACCATGTCTTGCCGCATGTGCGGGATGAAGTGCCTCGGCAGCCGCCGGTGGGAGGGCATGAAAACCCGGTAGCCCGCCTGCGTGAGCCGGAAGGCATTGGCCCTGAACATTTCAGGGCTGCCAAACATCCAGCCGCCCCCGTGGATGTACACGATGACCAGCTCTTTTGTGGGATGCCCCGGCGGAGGAGCAAACTCCAGGATGTATTGCCGGCGGTGCGTGCCGTATCGGTGCCGCTGTTCCAGCATCGGCCGGCGGGGGGCAGCATAAAGTTTTGGAAGCCAAAGCGGGATGCGAAGGATCTCGTACAGGAAGATGCCCTTTGGACACAGTGCCAGGCCGAGCAGGTAAATCAAAATGATTGTTCCAAAAATCTTCACTAACAGCATTTGGCTTGTTTTCTTTGTCGCTGCGCAATGTAAGTATTCGCTTTAAATCCACTGACCGTGAAAAGAGTTCAGTTGCTTGTTTTGTCAGTTTTTATCGTCGCAATGGCGGGCTGCTATTCCTTCAAAGGCATCAGCATACCGCCTGATGTGAACACTTTTTATGTATCGCTTTTCGAAGACCAAAGCCAGGCTTCCATCCCCACCTTGCCACGGGATTTTACCGAACAACTGAAAGACAAAATCCGGCGTGAAACCCGCCTCAGCTACAACGATGAGGAACCGGACATTGAATTTCACGGTGCCATCACCGGCTTCCGGGTGCAGGCCGAAGCTCCAAAGGCCGATCAGCAAATCGGTTTCAACAAGCTCACCGTCACCGTGCGGGTGGAGTTCATCAACAACAAAAACGAAAAGGCCAACTGGAAACAGCAGTTCAGCTACGATGAATTCTTCGAACCCGACCAGAACCTCCTCGACGTGCAGGACCAACTCCTCGAAACCATCAACAAAGAACTCATCGACCAGATCTTCAACCGGGCATTTACGAATTGGTAGTTGATTGGGGATTATGGTGTTGTAAGTTGTAGGTTGTAAGTTGTAAGTTGACGCAGGAACACTCCGTTTAACTCTGTTTTTAACGCTTATAACTCTGTGGTTAATTGAGGATTATGGAGGATTATGAAGGATTATGCGGTTCAGCAGGAACACTCTGTTCAACTCTGTTTTCAACTCCGATAACTCTGTGGTTTAAAAAGTTTAGGGTGTAGGGTTTGGGGGCTCTAGCTCCGTTAAACTCCGTGTCAAAACTCTGTGCAACTCTGTGAAATAACTCTGCTCAACTCTGCGGTTAAAAAAGTTTAGAGTGTAGGGTTTAGGTTGTAGAGTTTGGGAGCGCTAGCTTTTTCATCCCTCATCCCTCATCCCTCATCCCTCATCTCTCATCCCTCATCCCTGATTATGGGGATTATAGGGATTATGGGGTTCAGCAGAACTTGCTACGAGCTACGAGCTACGAGCTACGAGCTACGCCTCACGCTTTCCTAAAAATCAAATTCCCTACATTTGGCCGTCATTTCACAAAAACCACTTTGCGCATGGACTTTTTGATCACCCTTGTACGGGCATTGTTTGGACTGGCGGTCATGATCGCTTTCCTGTATGCACTCAGTTACGACCGCAAATCCATCAACTGGCGGCTGGTGGGAGCCGGGCTGCTGTTGCAACTCGTCTTGGGGGTGCTGGTGCTGAAAGTGGACATGATTACACACATTTTTGATGGGATCGCTCACTTTTTTGTGAAGGTGCTGGACTTTACCCATGCGGGTACTGACTTCCTGCTCACCCCTTTTGGCGCAGCCGAAGTGGACACGGCCCTGAACAATTTTGTTTTCAAAATTTTGCCGACCATCGTGTTCTTTTCGGCGGTTTCTTCCATGCTCTATTATTTCGGAATACTGCAATTGATCACCAAAGGCATTGCCTGGGTGATGAGCAAAACCATGAAGCTGACCGGAGCTGAGAGCCTGGCCGCCGCCGCCAATGTTTTCATCGGACAAACAGAGGCGCCGCTGGTCATCAGGCCCTACCTGGAGGGCATGTCCCGCTCGGAGATCATGTGCCTGATGACGGGGGGCTTTGCCACCATAGCGGGCAGTGTGTTTGCGGCCTACGTTGGCTTCCTCGGGGGTGATGACCCGGCGGAGCAGCAGCTTTTTGCCCGACACCTGCTCAATGCCTCCATCATGTCGGCACCGGCGGCCATTGTGGCTGCCAAGATCCTGTACCCCTTGAAAGGGGAAATTCCATTGGAAGCTCAAAAACTGGATGTTCCTAAAGAAAAATCCGGCAACAACGTGCTGGATGCCATCACCCGTGGCTCTACCGATGGCTTCCGGCTGGCGGTGAACGTGGGCATCATGCTGCTGGTGTTCACGGCTTTCATCAGCATGATCAATTACGGACTGGAGCACGGCTTCGGCGATTGGTTCGGCTGGAACGAGGCCATTGCAAAAAGCACGGACGGACGCTTTTCCGGTTTCACCATCGAGTATGTGCTGGGGGTTGTGTTTGCACCGGTGGCCTGGCTGTTGGGTGTGCCCTGGGAGGACTGTACGGTGGTGGGGCAGTTGCTCGGCATGAAAACGGCCATCAATGAATTTTACGCTTATGCCCAGATACCGTCCGTTGCACCGGTTCTGCAGGAAAAGTCAATTCTGATAGCCACCTATGCCTTGTGCGGCTTTGCCAACTTTGCTTCCATCGGCATTCAGATCGGTGGTATCAGTGCGCTGGCACCGGGCCAACGCCAAAACCTGACGGAGCTGAGCTTCAAGGCCATGATCGGTGGTACCATTGCGGCATTCTTCACGGCCATTTTTGCAAGCCTTCTCGTTTAGGCCCTTCGGCTGGCGCCAACGGCTTTCAGGGTCCTTTCGATTTGTTTCCGGTGCCTGTTGAAGTGACCGGAGAAGAACTGAAACATCCCGTCGAGGGTCAGTCTGCCTGCCATGGCGTGTTTGTAAATGTTGCTGTCTTGCAACTCCGGTGGAATCTCGTTCAACAATTTGCCCATCTCTGTCCTGATCTCTCTCCATTTGGTAGCCAGGGTCTCAAAATCCACATCATTGCTGAATTTCTGTTCTGAAACAATGGAGGGTGCCTTGAATTTGATGGGTGCATCCATGAAAAAACGCAACAGCAGCAGCCTGACCCTGTTCTCGATGCCGGGCTTTTTCAATCCGTGTGGATATTGGATTTTTTTGCGGACGTAGCCCACCGACAACCGCTCTGCCAGCATCAGGTGCTGCATCACTTCCACCACCGACCAGGCAGTGGGGGAGGGCTTCTCCTTGAGTTTTTCCGAAGGGAAAGAAGAAAGGTAAGCGAGCAGGGATTCAAGATCCTGGTTCAGGCGATCCAGCTTTGATTGGTACTTCGACATGAGGGTGCAATTTGTGATTGAATGAGCAAATGTACCTTTCAAAAGCCGGAACTCATTTTCTGGCCCTGGTCATTTCTCTTTTGCCGGGAGGTCCGGGAAGGGCTTCCACCTCAAAACCAGCGCTTTTCAATGCCCGTTTAAAGGCACTTTTGGCGCAGTAAGTTACCAGCACTCCACCTTGTATGAGCGAATCGTACATGTTTTGCATGATTTCAGGGGTCCACAATTCGGGCTGGCTGCTGGGTGCAAATGCATCGTAATAAATAAGGTCGTAGGTGTTTTCCGAGCGCCAGGCTTCAGCCTTGGCGTTTTTCTTCAGCAAATTGAATCCTTCGGTAACGGAGGTTTCCACCTCCCAATCGCATTGGTGTAGTTGAAGAAACAGCTCACGGGTCGCAGGCTCATTCAGGAATTGAGCATAGTCGAGTGCGGTAAAAATCTCGGGCGGCAGGGGCTTGGTATCCAGTGCCGTATAGTGCACGTTAAGGGTTAGGCGGTCCACCTCCAGGCATGTAAGAAAAGTGTTAAGTCCGGTTCCAAATCCCACCTCCAGGATACTCAGCTCCTTTTTGGTGACGGCCTTGTAATACAGGCCTGCTTCGATGAAGACATGCTGGCTTTCCTGCACGGCACCGTACCGCGAGTGGTAAGTAACCCCCTCAGCCTCAAGTCTTATGGTTGGTGAACCGTCTTGTGTCTTAATTACTTCCATCTTTTGTGGTTTTCTGGATTGCTTGCAATTAACGGAAGAATCTGGAATTGTCTGGGGTGCCATTGCTGACAGTCAGTTCAATTTTTTGTCTGAGAATTCTGAAAAAGGCCTTTAACCTTGGACTTGACTGCGATTGTGGGTGGTTTGGAGGAGTTTACCTCATACCGACTTAAACGCTTTCAACGACCGAAGTTACTTTTTGCAGATCAATCATTTCTCAGAATGAAAAGAAAACAGTGCTTCTGAATTGGGTAGATGCAAGGAAAACGAACAGGTAACCAAGTTGGAAAAGTTGCGTACACCTCAGCTTGAAGACTAACAGCATTTGGAGGCCACAACCTGATTGCAGGGGGTAAAGGTCTGATTTCTTCTCTTCTTTCCGAAAAATCCTGCGGTCATTTTCTTTTTCTGTTCTCACAAACACGCCTGACGGACACAAAAGCTTTTTAAGCTCATCTTTACTGAAGTACAAATTCAAAGTTGGAACAATATTTGAATTTCTCTCATGTGTTATTGATCGCCACACTAAGACAGACAAATACAGATTGAAATTTTGTTAAAACAAACAACACTGGTGAACAACCTAAACCATCCCCTGCGGTGTTAAGTAAGATGCTCGATGGCAGGGGTGTCCCATGAACATTTTAAAACAAAATCCCATGCTATTGACAAAAAGACTTCCGTTGATTGTCAGTTTGACCAGTGCCCTGACCTTGGCTTGTTTGACCGTTTATCAATCGGATGTTATCAATGACCTCAGAAACCTGCTCCAGACGACCAACGAAAAGCTGGTGAAAACCAGGGGGCAATTGGAAATCGAGGTTCAGAAAAACGAAGACCTGGAACGCCAGGTGCTCGTGCTGAACGATTCCATCAGCCTGCTTAATGCCAGAATAGAAGATTTCAAAGTTGAGATCAACCGGCTGAAGTCAAAGGTCAAGCAACTGAATGGCAGGATTCAGCAGCAGGAAGACAAAGTGAAACAGCTTACGGCGGCCATCAACAAGCTCAAAGCCGACAACTCCGAAAAAAGTGCCCAGGTGGCCAAATTGGAAGAGGAACGGAACAAGTTGCTCATTTCCATGGAAGCCGCTGACAAAGTGCGCATTGAGATGCAGGAGGAAATCAACAGACTGAGGGCACAGTTGGGTTTGGCGAGCGAGCAGGCCGAAGCAACTGAAAGCAGGCTCGATGAAATAAGGCCGGCAATCAAGGAAGAGCCGGCACCGCCAATGACCGGCATCGAAGATGAAAAAGTGGAACACGCACCCCAGAAAAAGCTGGCATCCATCCTCGGTTTTACCGAAGTGCAATTTGGTGAAATTGTGGTCAAGGAAGACCAGAACGGCCCGGCCCTGAAGCGGGCAGGCAACAATTGGCAATATGTAATGCTCAATTTCGTATTGAATCATCAGGACCCCGAAGTGCTGGTAGGCGAGGAATTCCTCGTTCAGGTTTACGACCTCGATCAGCACAAAGTGGTGCCATTCAATGAGTTCAATCCGGAGTACCCCGACAGCCCTGTGGGCAACAAAGGATATTCTTTTGTTTACCAGGGACAGCCCGTTGGAATCAAGTATTTCAACAGCCAGAAAAAGGAGAGCAAGAATTACGAATTGCGCCTGTACTACTACAAAGACGGAATGATCTATCAATTGCGGAACAACCGTGTCAAGATCATCGAGCGTGGAAAAGTGGTAACCAGGTAAAACCCGCCGGAGTTATCCGGCCCCTGAATCGGAAAGCCTTTATCTCAATAGAAGTTGTTTTTGGGCAGTAGCTTCGGCTGCTGCCTTTTTTTATCTTGGGGCCCGAACAAAGCCCAATGCGCTGGATGAACTACCCCTGCCTTCGCTCCGCAATGATTCTGACTGCCATTTTTTTGGTGGGATGTACTCCTGTGAAGCGCCTTTACCAGGTTGCGGAACCAGCCAGCCATCCACCGGGGGCCCCAAAATACAGCGATGTTTGTTTCTCGAGTCGTGTGCCCCATCCGAAGAACAGTGCCGACAGCCTTGACACGTTTCGGGCGGCAGCTCAGTTTCACGCCACCTACCTCAACTGGGTTTACACCACTGATGCCGGATTTATCAGAAAAGCCGATTCCCTCGGCTTAAAAGTTCAGGTTACCTTGTCGCCAACCCTGCCCGATCTTTCCTCCGACCCACCACAAAGAAATACCGGCCGCATCCTGGATGCTGAAGGCAAAAAAGTGAGCGCCCCCTGGATGAAGGGCTGGGGCTATTGGTGGGGCTGCGTCAACCATCCGGATTTCCGAAAATTATGGCTGACTTACATCCGGAATGCCATCGATGCCGGTGCCCACGGTTTCCAGGTGGACGATCCCGCTTTCAGTCAGTTATTTCTTCGCAACAAATGGGCGGACGTGTGCTATTGTGAACATTGCAAGGCCAAAGCAGACAGCCTGGGGATGACTCCCCCTGAAATTCAGGAGCAATCCGTAGTGGATTTTCACCGGTGGGCGAAACAACAGGCCAATGCTTACGCAGGCCGGGAGGTGCCTTTCTCCTGTAACAATTTTCGGGGCGAGTGGGAGCTTTTCCCCTTCGATGAGTTTGTTTACGGTGTTGCCGAATTGCCGGAACGGCGAGCCAATCCGGAATACATATATGCCTCCCTTCGGGAAACCCGGCGGCGGGGCAAGGCACAGGTCTTTTCCTTCGCCAATGACCGTGCTTTTCTGACGGAAAAAGTCATTGCCACAGTTTATGCCTGCGGTGGCAACCCATTGGTTCCCTGGGATGTGTGGATGGGCAGCGGAAAAGACCGCTATTACGGAAAACCGGAAGATTTTGCCCCTTTGTTCGGATTTGCAAGGGCCATAGCCCCCTGGCTCGACGGCTATGAAGATGCCTTTTATGCCAACACGCAGGATGAATTTCGCTACACGGATGTTCGGAAACTCCCGGTTTTTTTCAGAGATTACCGCCGGCAAATTCACGCCTTCGTTCGGGCTAAACCAGGTGAGCATCATGCTCCGGTTGTGGTTCATCTGGTGGACTGGGAAGTGCTGACACAGCCTTTTGATATTTTTTTCAACGAAAAAGCATTTTTCAAAAGCGGAATCGGAAGAATAGAATTGTTGGTGCCAAAAGTATATGAGGAGTCAGAACACGATTTAGCGCAGAAGAAAAAGGATTTTTCCTCCCTGGTAATGAGGAGAGAATTACAGTCCGAGAGGGGTAACAACAAGCTTAAAGTAACGATTCCTGCCATAGAGAGAAGTTGGGCAGTACTGGTACTGTATCCGGGAAGACCTTGATGCGATGGCCATTGGCTTCGTTATATACAACCACTCAAACTCATCCTGATGAAAAAAAAGATCCTTTTCCTTATTCTGCTATTACCGGTTTTACTATTTGCCGACAACCCTCTTAAACCAGTTTGGGAAGCCCTCGAAAACCAGGACAGGGCCCTCGCCAGAAAGCTTCTGAACGATGCTTTGTCGGACCCGCAACACGGGGCAGACGCCATGGCGACCTTGTTGTATCTCAATAAACTGGAAGGCAATGAAAGTTCCGGGGACTTGTTCCGGGAGTGGTACGATAAACTGCCGGATCCTTCGCCATACCTCTACGCTCTTTGGTACGAGGAAGCAGTCGCCGGAGATCCACCGGTATTTGAGTCCAAGGATATTCGGTTTTTGCAAAAGATCTCTGAGGATGCCAGGGTTCACGAGTCGGTGAAAAGTTCCTGCTATTATTCTCTGGGGATGTCGTACCTCTTGCAATGGAAAGAGAAAAAAGCACTGCCCTTGTTTGACCAAATCGGTTCGCTCAAAAACTGGCAGGTAACCGGTCCTTTTGACAACACCAACGGAAGTGGTCACGATACGGATTATCCTCCCATTCAACATCCTGAGCAGGGGGCAAAATTTGAAACCAGGGCCGGGCTGACCGTCGGCTGGTTCACTCCGACGATCTTAAGGGATCAGGGCTGGTCCGCTGTGGATGAACTTTTCGATGAAAGGGTCGGAACGGCTTATTTTCAAACCTTCGTAAAAAGCCCTGCGGATCAGAAAGTGCTGCTGTCATTGGGCGGGTATGGTAAAATGAAAGTGTGGCTGAACGATGCACTTGCCATTGACGTAGACAAAGAGCGGCGGACCGACATGGATGTATTTGTAAGGGAAGTCAATCTGAAACAAGGGTACAACAGAATCCTGGTACAGGTGAGTTTCACTGGGAATGTCACATATCCCAATTTCATTGTGCGGCTGCTGGATGAGAACTACAAAGTCGTCAGCGGCCTCGAGCACCAGGCTGCTTATGCCGCTTATCCCAAAGCCTCTGCCGGAGACATTGGAGAAGTTCGCCCCCATTTTGCAGAAGAATATTTCAGGAAAAAACTGGAAAATGACCCTGCCGGTGTTCAGAATTACCTCTTGTTGGCCACAGCTTATTTGAGGAGCCAGGATTTTGACCGTGCGATAAAAGTCCTCAGAAATGGACTGGAGATGTATCCCAACAACCCCTTGCTGAATTATGAGCTGATAATGACCTATCAGGAAAAAGGCAACAGGACTGAAACGCTGAGGCAATTGGAAAAACTACGTGAGTTGTCAGCTGATCTACCGGTATTTTACATGTATGATTTTGATCAGCTGTATGAGAATGAGGAGTTTCAAAAAGCCGAACAATTGATTGACAAACTGGCTGCATTCATCGGTGATGACCACGAGAAGATTCATCAAATGCGGGTGCAGCTGATGGCTGCCCGCCAGGAGAATGAAAAACTCGTGAAAGCCATTAACCTGGGCTACCGTAAATTTAAATATAATCCATTCTTCATAAGGCTTTGGTACCTCGTTCAGAAAAATATGACCAACAATGTTTCTTATGCAAGCAACATCCTGGAAAATTTTCTGCTGGAAAGGTTCAATAGCAGCCTTTGTGATTTGCTCATCAACGAGAAAAAGTCGGTGGGCGAAATGAAGGATGCCTTGAGGTGGATAAAGAAAAGCATATTCATTTCTCCGGATGATTATGGTCCGAAAGGAATGCTCATCAATTATTACTACAACAAAAAGGACTATGACAAGGCCCTCGATGTGGTGCAGGAATTGTTTGAATTGAATCCATACCGTTCTGGAATCTGGGTAGACAAAGGCAGGATCTACGAAGCCATGGGAGAGGAAGACGAGGCAATTAGGGCGTACAAAAGGGCCTTGCAGATAAACCCGAACCTTTTTTCGGAACGGGCAAAGTTGAGAGAACTCGAGGGCAAAGGTTCCATTTACGATTATTTTGAAAAAAAGAATGTTTACCCGGAAATATCCAGGGCGCTGGAAGCTCCCCTGGATGAGAATTACAACTTTGAATATGTTTTTTACGAAGAGAACTATGTTGTTTATCCCGGCGGCGCATACAATAAGTACGGCACCCTCTGTGCCCGGATATTCAACCAGTCAGGGCTTGATTATTGGAAAGAAAGTGGGGTGGGCTATCGCAACAATGAGGATTTGAATATTGACAAAGCAGAGGTTGTCAAGAAAAACGGTGAAAAAATCCGGGCCGAGATCAAGGGTAACAAAATCGTCTTTCCTTCACTGGAAGTGGGCGATGCCATTTACCTGGTGTATAAAATTGATGGGTATGCGCTCGGGCGGTTGAGTAATGAATTCTGGTACGAGTGGTTTGCCAATTCATTCACCCCCATACGGCATTCGGTTTTCAGGCTGATGATGCCAAAGGACCTTGCACCTCAAATTGTGGTGAAAAATCTTGAAAATGACTACAAACAGGAAGCCGTTGAAGATTTCGTGAAATATGAATGGATAATTGAAAACCCTGAAGTTCTGAAAGATGAACCCTACATGCCGGCCTTCTCAGAGCTGGCAAAGCAGGTGCAGGTTTCTACCGTTGAAAGCTGGGACGAAATCGCCGAATGGTATCATTATGTTGGCTTGTCGAGTGCGGAAGAAGATATTTTTGTGGAGGATGCCTACGACGCAATATTTGGGGAAAACAATTACGAAAAACCCGTTGAAAAGGCCAGGGCCATTTACGACTATCTCTGCAATAACATCCGATATAGCTATGTTGATTTCAGGCAAAGTGGTCAAATTCCGCAAATACCTTCGCAAACCATTACGACGCAATTGGGCGATTGCAAGGATCTTGCGACACTGTATCACGTACTGGCCAAAAAGGCAGGCCTGGAAACCCATTTGGTGCTGGTTACGACGCGTGACAACGGTGAGCAAAATATGCTGCTGCCCACTGACCAGTTTAACCATGCCATCATCGCCATCGATCTACCGGAGGGGCGCCTGTTTCAGGAATTGACCGATTCGAAATTGCCCTTTGGGGCGATGCCCAATTCAAATGTGAATGCCCAGGCACTGGTGATTCCCAACAATGGGGAGCTGGAGCAGCAAAACGATCTGATCAACCTGCCGGAGCACGGCTGGATAAAACCGGTGGATCACAACAACGTTTCGGTTTCCATAGAAGGTACCAAACTGGTGGTTAGCAACCGGATGCACGCCGTTGGCAGCGAGGCAAGTATTTACAGGAATTATCTGGCAGGATTGACCCAGGATCGCGAGAAGGAGGAAGTGACCGGATTGATGGGAAGGCACTTCAGCAATCCGATCGAACTGGATGATTATCAGATTAAAAACCTGAATGCCAACAGCGATACCTTTTCGATCGATGCCAGATTTTATGTAACCGGTGGAGTGCTGAAACTGGGTGGCATGTATGCTTTCAAAGTGCCTTATTTGGCGAAAATAGTGGACAGTAAAACCTTTGCCCTGACTGACAGGAAATGGCCGTTTACCTATTGGAATTACGAGTCTGCGGATGAATATGTCACGGAAGTCAGCATCAACTTGCCGGAGGGTGTTGAGATAACGGAAATGCCCGCCAATTTGACCATTCAGAATGACCTCATGGATTACCAACTGAGTTTTGAAGCTGTCAGCGGTAATCAGATCGAGGTCAGGCGGAATGTGAGAACCAACAGGAGTACCATTCCGGCATCTGAATACGATAGGCTGAAAGCGCTGGCCCAGCAAATTTTGGAGGCAGAAGAACAGCACATTGTGTTCCGGTAAATTCCTCAGGCCCCGGTGGAGTTCCCAATCCCCACCGGGGCTTGTATCTTTGCCAGGCACCAAAGCCGGCACAGCTTGCACTTAGAAAAGCTCATACTCACCCATTTCCGCAATTACGAATTTCAATCCCTGGAATTTGCGCCCAGGCTCAACCTGGTGGTAGGCCTCAACGGCATGGGCAAAACCAACCTGCTGGATGCGGTTTATTACCTGTGCATGGGCAAAAGCCAGTTCAGTGGCAATGACCGAAATGTGCGTCAGAAAGGTGCTGACTTTTTTCGCCTGGAGGGATATTTTCAAAATAACGGCGGCCAGCAAAAAGTGGTGGCCAAAGTGATTCCGGGACAGCTCAAGCAACTTGAACTGGACGACAAAGCCTACGACAAACTGAGCGACCATGTGGGACATTTCCCGGTGGTGTTCAAAGCCCCTGACGATACCGCACTGGCGCTGGAAGGCAGCGAGGAACGGCGGCGCTTTGTTGACAATACCCTGTGCCAGTTGGACAATCGCTACCTGGCCGAACTTATGGAGTACAACCGCCTGCTGCAAAGGCGCAACGCCGCCCTCAAACAAATGGCCGAGCAACACCGCTGGGACCCGACCCTGCTCCAGGTTTACGACGAAAAAATGAAAGTGCCGGCAGAGTACATCCTCCAACGGCGCACGTCTTTTGTGCAGGATTTCGAACCGGTGTTCAACCGGCAGTTTACAGTGATCAGCGGAGGCAAAGAGCAGGTGCACATCAAATTCAAATCTCAGCTTCAGGATACGGGATTCAAGAGCCTGATGGAGGCCAACCGTGAAAAAGATCGCATTCTGCAACGGACCACCGGCGGCATTCACAAAGACGACCTGGGCTTCCAACTCAATGACATGCCCCTGAAGCGATTCGCTTCGCAAGGGCAACTCAAATCTTTCGTGCTGGCACTGAAGCTGGCGCAATACGAATTGCTGAAACAACAAAAACAATTCAAACCCATCCTCCTGCTGGATGACCTCTTCGACAAACTGGACGACGAGCGGGTGAACCATCTCATCCGCCTGCTCGTAGAAGGGGATTTCGGGCAGGTCTTCATCACCGATACCCACCCCGAAAAAGCAGAGGCCATTGCCCGCAACTTCGGTGGTGAATACCGCAAATTTGTGGTTGAGGCGGGAACGGTGGCGGTGTGATCCGCCGGCTGGCGGATGAGGAACTGAGGATTTGAGGAACCCCTGTTGTTGCCATTGAAAACCCTGTGGCTCGTCACGAGCTTTGCTCGTTGACGCTTTTAAGTTGCGGCCTCTGGCCGCTTCATGGTCTTTTGATAGGCGACACAGGATATTAGAAAGCGATGAATCACAACACATTAACCATTAATCAATCACAGCATCCGTGGTCGTAGATCTAAAAGAAGTTGACATTTTTCAGGGCGGCAAGCTCGTTCTCGAAAAAGTGAATTTGCAAATCAGCAAGGGCGAATTCGTTTACCTCATTGGCAAAACCGGAAGCGGCAAAAGTAGCCTGCTGAAAACCCTGTACGCCGCCCTGCCGCTGGAAAAGGGCCGTGGCACAGTGGCCGGCTTCGACCTTGCGAAACTCAACCGCAAGACCATACCGCTTTTGCGACGGAAGCTCGGCATCGTCTTTCAGGATTTCAACCTCCTCGATGACCGCAGCGTGGAAGACAACCTCCTTTTTGCCCTGAAAGCCAGTGGCTGGAAAGACCAGAATAAAATGAAGCAGCGCATCGATGAATTGTTGAAGAAAGTCGGACTGGAGGGCAAAAACGGGCACATGCCGCACACCATTTCCGGTGGGGAGCAGCAGCGGGTGGTCATCGCCCGGGCACTGCTCAACGATCCCGAACTCATCATTGCCGACGAGCCTACCGGAAACCTGGACCCCGAAACCAGTGACGACATCCTTCTGCTGCTTCGCAAACTGGCCAGCGAAAACAACACCGCCGTCCTCTTTGCCACCCACGACTACCGGATTCTGGAAAGCTTTCCCGCCCGCATCCTGCGCTGCCACGACCGCCGTGTTTTTGACGAAGATGAGGTGATGATCTGAGAACCTTTCTGCTGATTTGCGGTTGTTGCCTGCATGAAAAACTGCGCCATATTCTGGTTCCGCCGGGACCTGCGGCTTGAAGACAATGCCGGCCTTTACCACGCACTCCGGAGCGGCCTTCCGGTTCTGCCAATTTTTATTTTTGACACCAACATTCTGGATGAATTGCCCGACAGGGATGATGCCCGGGTGACCTTTATCCATCGGGAAGTGAGCCGCCTTTCCGGTGAACTGAAAAAACTGGGCAGTTCCCTGCTCGTCTTGCATGGGAAGCCTTTGGATATCTGGCAGGAGCTCATCAAAAACCACCAGCCCAAAGCCGTTTTTACCAACTCCGATTACGAACCGTACGCCCGGGAGCGCGATGCCGCTGTGGAGAAATTGCTGAAAGGCAAAGGCATTCCCTTTTACACTTTCAAAGACCAGGTCATCTTCGAGAAAGATGAGGTGCTCAAAGACAATGGCGAGCCGTACACCGTTTTCACACCTTACTCCAAAAAGTGGAAGCAAAAGCTGGATTTACCTGCCTTCGGCCAAAACTCACCCGCTTTGCAAGCCTTCCCTTCGGAGAAATACCTCGACAATTTTTTGAAGATTGGGCCGCAACCACTGCCTTCCCTGGAGGCACTGGGTTTCAAGGCTTCAGGCATCGAGTTTCCGCCAAAGTCGGTGCCGCAGAAGCTGATCATGAATTACGACAAGACCCGGGATTTTCCCGGCCTGGATGCCACCTCCCGGCTGGGGGTGCACTTCCGTTTCGGAACCATCAGCATCCGTGAAAAGGCCCGGAAAGCACTCCAGCTGAATCAGACCTTCCTCAATGAACTCATCTGGCGGGAATTTTACAGTATGATCCTTTGGCACTTTCCCCAGGTGGTCACCAATGCTTTTAAACCAAAATACGATCTCATTCGCTGGCGCAACGACGAGGAGGATTTCCGGCGCTGGTGCGAGGGCCTGACGGGGTTTCCCCTGGTGGACGCAGGTATGCGGCAATTGAAAGCCACTGGCCACATGCACAACCGGGTGCGCATGCTGGCCGCCAGTTTTCTGACGAAAGACCTGCTGATTGATTGGCGATGGGGCGAGGCCTGGTTTGCCCGCTACCTGCTCGATTTCGAGCTGGCCAGCAACAACGGTGGCTGGCAATGGGCGGCAGGCTGCGGCACCGATGCGGCCCCCTATTTCCGGATTTTCAACCCGGAAACCCAGCTTAAAAAATTCGACCCCGATTTGACTTATGTAAAAAAATGGATACCGGAATACGGCACATCGGAATACCCCGCTCCCATGCTCGATCACAGCGAGGCCAGAAAGCGCTGTCTGGAGGTGTACCGGGAGGCGCTGCGCTGAGGCTTCATTCCTCCGGCTGGAATTTCAAGGCAGCAGAATTGATGCAATAGCGCAGTCCCGTGGGCTTGGGGCCATCTTCAAACACATGCCCCAGGTGGCCGCCGCAGCGGGCACAGCGCACCTCTGTCCGCACCATTCCGAAGCTGGTATCTTTAACTTCCTCGATGCAGTAATCGTTGAGCGGCTGGTAGTAGCTTGGCCAGCCCGTGCCGCTTTCAAACTTCGTTTCCGACGAAAACAGCGGAAAGCCGCAGGCCCGGCAGGTGTAGATTCCGTCCTCGTGGTTGTTCCAGTACTCGCCGGTAAAGGCCCTTTCGGTGCCTCCCTCCCGCAGTACGTAATACTCAAAAGGCGCCAGCACCTCTTTCCATTCTTCCTTGCTTTTGATCACTTTTTGAATGGTGTCGCCTTCCGGCGTAATGATTGGACTGGCATCCACGGCCATGCTGTGTGCCTGCTGCGCCTGGTTGCAGCCAGGACCCAGCAGCAGAATTAGAAGTGGCAGGTAGTTTATGATGCGGTGCATTTTGTTATGATTATGAGGATTATGGAGGATTATATGGATTATGGAGGATTATATGGATTATGGAGGTTGTTGTCGGTTGTCGGTTCCTTAATTTCTGAGCCCCTCATGCCGATAGCTATCGGCATCGGTATCGGGGCTCAGTTCCTCAGTTCCTCGGTTCCTCAAATCTTCAAATCTTCAAATCTTCAGTTCTTCAGTTCTTCAATTCCTCATTCCTCCAACACCAATCTAATGTTCCAGTTCACGCTTTGGCCGGTTCTTTCTTCGAAGGTCTTCCAATCGCCGTCGGTGCTGAGGAAGAGCCAGTCGCCGTCGTTTTTGCGGGGGCCGGCATCGCAGCCGATGGACTGTTGTTCGGCCGGGTGCTGCACCTGAACGGATACCCAAAGGTCTTCATCACCGATGGTGAGGTCAGGGCCGATGGTATGGGTATTCCATGCAGGGGTGTTCAGGTCATTGGTGACAGTGGCCTGGTACAGGCTGGAGCCGGGTTGGGTGGCCGTGCCCTGGCCGTAAATCCGCACCTTGCAGTCTGCCGGGTTGTTGCCGGCAAAAAAGCTGACGGCCTGAATTCGTTTGCCCTTGTGGGCAGCCAGATCAGCAGCGGGGAATCTCACAGCCAGTTCGTGAATGCCGGGTGCCAGCAAGGGTCCCGAAAAATTATCGCCGTCGTAATGCAGCACATTGTTTCCGGTGGGGGCGGGGCTTTCGTCTTTTTGGCAGGAAAGGGTCAGGGTCAGCATTGCAATTGCGAAGAAAAAATACTTCATGGTCAGACAGGTTTTGGTGTAAAGCTATCTCCCACCAACATTTGCCGTAGGCGAAGCCGGGATAATTAACAGCCTTTTAGCAGCTGCAGGCAGATTTGACCTAAAAGGAATCCTGAGCCGGTTATCTTTGGCGCCAAATAAAATCAACATGAAGTTCATTTTTACCTTTTTTACCGCCACCTTATTTGTTCTCACTTCGGCCTTCGGCCAACTGACCAGCCTGAGCAAACCCGTCAACAACAGTCCGCTGACCATAACCCAGTTCATGCAGGGCGAGCGCTTCGTCGGCTTCCTGCCGGAAGACATCCGCTGGTCTTTGGACAGCAAGACCATCTACTTCTCCTGGAACCCCGATGGCGACACATTGCGCAGCGATTACAAAATCAGCCTTGACGACAAGGGCAGGGCAGGGGAGCCCCTGAAAGTGGAGCTGGAAGAGCTGAGAACATTGCCCGAAACGGGCGACTACAACAAGGCGCGCAATGCCCTGCTGTACGATAAAAATGGCGACATCTTTCTGGCTACCCTTTCGGCCTCCGGCCAATGGGAAAGCAGGCAACTGACCAATACCCTGGACCGGGAAGGAAATCCCCGTTTCAGTGGTGACGAGCAGCAGGTCATTTTCCAGAACGGCGACAACCTGTTCAGTTGGGACCTCAACAGCCACGAACTGAGCCAGTTAACGGACTTCCGTTCCGGAAAAGAGCGGGGAGAGCGCCCATCTCCGCCACATGAGGCCTGGCTGGAAACTGAAAATATGGAACTGTTCGAGGTGTTGGCGGAACGCAAACAAAAAGGCGAACTCAGAAGAGAACGCCGCAAGGCCCTCGCGCCTGACAGACCTCTCACCTGGCGATACGGTGATGCCAACATCGGCAACCTGCAGGTAACGCCTGATCTTCATTTTGTCACCTTCCGGCTTTACCACGATAGCGACGGAAAAGGCACCGAAGTGCCCAACTATGTGACCGAATCCGGTCAGGTGGAAATGCTCCGCTCCCGTGAGAAGGTGGGCAGTCCGCAAGGCTGGACGGAACTGGGCATTTACGACCGCCAGCGCGATACGGTGTACCTGGTGGAGGTGGAGCAGATCGAGGGCATTTACGACAAGCCGGAATTCTTGCGGGAATACCACAAGGATACCACGGAGTACAATCCCAAATACGACAAGCCCCGCAAGGTGATCTTCAACGGCCCGGTGTTTTCGGAAGACGGGAAAGCCGTGGTGGTCATTCGCAGCCTGGACAACAAAGACCGCTGGATCATGCTTCTAAACCTGGAAAACGGAAAACTGGAGTTGATCGACCGGCAACGGGACGAAGCCTGGGTGGGCGGCCCCGGCATCAGCGGCTGGAATTTTTCCACCGGAACCCTGGGCTGGCTGCCGGATAACAAAACCCTTTATTTTCAATCGGAAGAGAGCGGCTTTTCGCACCTGTACCTCTACAATGTTGAGACGAAAAAGAAAAAGCAGTTGACCTCCGGCAATTTTGAAATTCTGGATGTGCAGCTTTCCAACGACGGCAAGCTGTTTTACCTGCGCTCCAACCGGGAGAGCCCTTTTGAGCAGCACCTTTACAGCCTGCCCGTTGCCGGAGGCGAAATGAAAAAAATTACTTCCCTTCCGGGAAATCACGAGACCTACCTCTCACCCGATGAGCGCTGGATCGCGGTTCGATACTCCTACAGCAACAAGCCCTGGGAGCTGTACCTGATGCCCAATGAAGCCGGAGCGAAAGCTGTTCAACTGACCCGCTCCACCACCAAAGATTTTGAAGCCTACCCCTGGCGGGAACCTGAGCTGGTGTGGTTCGAGGCCGCCGACGGGGTGAAGGTGCCGGCCCGGCTCTACCGCCCGGAAGCCCCTAAGCGCAACGGTGCCGCCGTGGTCTTTGTGCATGGCGCCGGCTATCTTCAGAACGTGCACCGCTGGTGGAGCAGTTATTACCGGGAGTACATGTTCCACAACTTCCTGGCGGACAACGGCTACACGGTGCTGGACATCGACTACCGGGCCAGCAGCGGCTACGGCCGTGACTGGCGCACCGCCATCTACCGGTACATGGGCGGCAAAGACCTCTCCGACCAGGTGGATGGCGCCCGCTACCTGGTGGCAGAGCACGGCATCGATGCCGACAGGATTGGAATTTACGGGGGCAGCTACGGCGGCTTCATCACCCTCATGGCGCAGTTCACGGCACCGGGTGTTTTCAAAAGCGGCGCTGCGCTTCGTTCCGTAACGGACTGGGCGCATTACAACCACGGCTACACCTCCAACATCCTCAACACCCCGGTGGAAGACAGCATTGCCTACCGGCGCTCCTCTCCCATTTATTTTGCCGAAGGGCTGAAAGGACACCTGCTCATCCTGCACGGCATGGTGGATGTGAACGTGCAGTTTCAGGATGTGGTACGCCTTTCGCAAAGGCTCATCGAACTCGGCAAAGACAACTGGGAAATGGCCGTCTTCCCCATGGAAGACCACGGCTTCATAGAGCCCAGCAGCTGGGCCGATGAGTACAAACGGATTTACCGGCTGTTTGATAAAACGCTGAGGAAGTGAGCCCCGAAGCCGATGCCGATAGCTATCGGCATGAGGGACTCAGGAATTAAGGAACCGACAACCGACAACAACCTCCATAACCCATATAATCCATATAATCCATATAATCCATATAATCCTCCATAATCCTCCATAATCCTCCATAATCCCCATAATCCATATAACCCCACAACAACACCCCATGCAACTGACCATCCACCCCTACACCCTGAAACTGAAAGAGACCTTTACCATTGCCCGGGGGGCTTACAGCGAGCGCAAGGTTCTGTTTGTTGGCCTCAGTGCTGCGGGCAAAACAGGCTACGGCGAGGCCGGCGAACACGAGTATTACGGCGTCAGAATAGATGATTTACTGGCAGGAGCTGAAAAGTTGAAGCCCATCGTTCAGGGCTATGCATTCGACAATCCCGCCAACTTCCACGAGTACATCAAACCCCATTGCGAAGGCAACACTTTTCTGCTGGCGGCATTGGACGAGGCCGCCCACGACCTGTACGGGAAACTGGGAAACAAACCCTGTTTCGAGCTTTGGGGCTGGCAGCCCGAAGCAGCTCCGAAAAGCTGTTACACCCTGCCCATCGATGATCCGGATACCATGCTTCGAAAACTGCGGGAGACGGACTTCAGCATTTACAAGGTGAAGCTGGGAAGCAGCAAAGACCTGGAAGTGATGCGGATGCTGCGGGACAATACCGATGCCATTTTACGAGTGGATGCCAATTGCGCCTGGACGGTGAAAGAGGCCATTGATAGGTCCGAAAAATTGGCGGAACTGAAGGTGGAGTTCATCGAACAGCCGCTGGCCCATGACAACTGGGAAGGGATGAAAGAACTGGCCCGCCACAGTGCCCTGCCGCTCATTGCCGACGAATCCTGCCGGACACCGGATGACTTGGAGCGCTGCGCCGAGGTTTTCAATGGCATCAACATAAAATTGGTGAAATGCGGCGGCCCGACCGCAGCCCTGAAAATGATCAAACTGGCCCGCTCTCTGGATTTGAAAATCATGGGTGGTTGCATGGTGGAGAGCAGCGTGGCCATTTCGGCCATGGCGCACCTGGCTCCCGCTCTCGATTACCTGGACATCGACGGACCGCTCTTGCTGGCCAACGATCCCGCAAGCGGTATCCGGCTGGATGAGCAGGGTGGGGTGCATTTCAATGGAAAGCCCGGCTTCGGTACCGACCTGCTTGTGCAGGGTTAGTTATTGCGACGAAAAAGAAACACGTCATGCCAACCGCCAATTCACACCATCGAATACCTTTGTAAGCAGACTCAACCACTTTCCTCTCAATGATCAAAAAAGCCGCCGAAAAACTCGACGAATTTCAACAGCGCCTTTTGGAGCAGTACCAAAAGAGCGGGAAAACCCTGCGGCGGCATGCTACCAAATTGCTGAAGGTGCCGCAAAGACTGCTCTGGGCTTTCGTTACCGAGGGGGTTGAGACCAAAGACATGATGGTCACCTTCGTGAAACACGGAAAACGGGTGGTGATCAAAAATGCCGGCGAGGATGGCCCTTCCGAAGAGGAGCTCCAAAAGGCACTGGCACAACTCAAAGACATTCCGCGGATGTTGCCTTTCTTTATCGTGACCGTGGTTCCGGCACCCGGCATTACCGAAGGCTATGTGGTGCTGGCGCTCACAGTGGAGAAATGGCTGGGAAAGAAAATCAGCCTGCTGCCATCGGGTTTCCGCAACCTTTTTGGAGGAAAAGAAGAAAAGAATGAAAACCCTGAAAAGGATTAAGGCCGGCCACCTCATCATCCTGTTTTTCCTGTTGAGGCTGTACGGCATCACCAACCCGCCGCTGGAGCGTAACCACAACTGGCGCCAGGCCACCACCAACATGTACGCCCGCAATTTTCTGGAGGTGGACAACAACATCCTGTACGCCCGGGTGGACATGGCCGGCGACCTCACCGGCATCACTGCCAAGGAGTTTCCGCTTTTCAACTACAGCATTTACCTCACGGCCCGGGCTTTTGGCTGGCAACACTGGTACGGCCGGCTCATCAACCTCATCATCTCTTCCCTCGGCGTCTGGTTCTTTTACCTCATTCTGAAAAAATACCTGGAACCACGGCTGCCCCACCTCGAGAACCTGGCATTCTATTCCACCATCTTTCTGTTGGCGGGTATCTGGTTCGGACATTCCCGGGCCATCCTGCCCGATACCTTCAGCACTTCGCTGGTGCTGATTGGCTTGTTTTACGGACTGGAATACCTGTACAGGGGCAGGTGGTACCAGTTGCTGCTGTTCTTCCTTATGGCCACTGCCGGGGTGCTCAGCAAACTGCCCTCCGGATTCCTGCTGGCTGCCTTGTGCCTGCCGGTTTTCGGAAGGGAGGTGCCGCTGAAAAGGACCCTTGCACTGGCGGCCCCCGCCGGACTGATGCTGGACATGGCCGGCTGGTGGTACTTTTACTGGATTCCGCATGTGGTCAGCACCTACGGTTATGAGCATTACCCCATGCGGGATTTGCTGACGGGCCTTCGGGAAATCCTCTCAGACCTGCCCGAAACG
Organism: Saprospirales bacterium; assembly: GCA_002698985.1. Taxonomy (GTDB): domain Bacteria; phylum Bacteroidota; class Bacteroidia; order Chitinophagales; family Saprospiraceae; genus UBA6168. The sequence continues at coordinate 60,942 of PAAY01000027.1, forward strand.
GCCGAGCGCTTTTATGTGAGTGCCACCAAGGGCTTCACCTATTTTGCTTTGTACCTGGCAGGCCTGGTTTTGCTTTTTCGTCGCAAAAACCGCTTGCTGCTCAGGTTGTGGCTGGTGTTGTCCTTCGTCTTCCTGTTTTACATGTTCAAGGCCGGCGCCAGCTTTTACCACCACAACTATTATATCGTTCCCTTTGCGCCGGTGATGGCACTGGTGGCCTCTGTCGCCATTTGCCATATCAGGAAGGTGAAATGGAGAGTGTTGCTGCTTTTGGCGGTACTGGCCGAGGGCATCGGCAACCAGCAGGATGCCTTTCGCATCCGGGATGATGAAAAGCCAAAGCTGAGCCTCGAAACGATTGCGGATTCGCTGTCGCAACGGCAGGATCTCGTTGCCTTCTTTACCGATGACGGCAATCCGCAGGAGCTGTACTTTGCCCACCGGAAGGGCTGGGTCTCCAATCGGGCTGAGCTGCTCAACCCCGACTACATCGAGCTATTGCGAAGCAAAGGATGCCGGCTCATCTTCATCAACAAGCGGCAGTGGGCGGCTGAGTCTCCTCCCGGTTTGCCCCTCGTTTACGAAGATGAAAACTATTGGGTGTTCGGCCTGGGCAATGAAAAAGTAGCACCTTCCCAATAGACCGGAACCTCGATGCGTTTGTGAGGCCATTCAAGCATCAACCATGAAAGCATACCTCCTCACCCTCGTCCTTTTTTCTTTTTGTTCTTCGCTGCGCAACGAAGCCAACCCTGTTGCGGCCCCCGAATCCTGGCAAGCCGAAGTGCTCCGGCTGGTGAACCAGGCCCGGGTGAGCGGTTGCTCCTGCGGCGGCAAGCGCATGTCACCGGCGCCGGTTTTGCGGTTCAGCGATGACCTCACCCGCATTGCAAAAGGTCATGCCGATTATCTTCGCAAAAGGGGATACATCACCCACCGGGGCCGTGGTGGCACACGGGTGGGGCAGCGCGCCAGCCGTGCCGGTTACCGGTGGAGGGCCATAGGCGAAAACATTGCCAGCGGCTATACTACACCTCGTGCAGTGGTGGAGTCCTGGCTGGAAAGCCCCGGCCACTGCCGGAACATCATGGACGCCAGTTATACGCAAATGGGTGTCGCCCGGTCGGGCAACATCTACGTCCAGGTTTTGGCGAAGCCGATGTAAGGATGCACGCATATGCAATCTATTTGTCATTTTAGAAAAAAATACCAACTCTCGAAAACCCGAATCAGAATGTGCTGTTAGGCGCCCGTATTTAATCATCCTTTCTAACCAAAAAAGTTTCTCATTATGAAGAACCTGACAAATGTGTTGGGAGTAACCCTGCTTGTCCTTTTCGGAATTTTCACCACTGCATGTAGCGACGATGACAACCAGGTACAACAGCCCCAAACCATCTCCCAGATTGCCGCAGGCGATGCCCAATTCAGTACGCTCGTGGGTGCACTCGATCGTGTAGGTTTGGTATCTGTACTCGATGGAGCTGGAACATTCACTGTTTTTGCACCAACCAATGCAGCCTTCGATGCCCTCGGTGTCGATTTGAACACGCTTACTGACGACCAACTCAAAGACATTCTTCTTTACCACGTATTGGGCGCACAGGTGATGTCAACTGATCTTTCCGAGGGGCAAACGTATGCATCCACGGCCAGCACCTCTGGCCCCAATGGAACAGCTCTTTCCGTGCTCATCGAAAAAAGCAGCTCCGGCGTCAAAGTGAACAATGTTGCCAATGTAACCACTGCCGATATCGAGGCTTCAAATGGCGTAATCCATGTCATTGACAATGTGATCTTGCCCTTGGATATCGTTGGACATGCAGCGGCTAACAGTAATTTCACAGAGCTTGTCGGAGCCCTGGGTGCTGCAAGTGGAGACCTTGTAACCGTTCTTAGTGGTGATGGTCCATTTACGGTTTTTGCACCCCTCAACAGTGCCTTCGAAGCCATTTCAGACGTAACGGCAACATTGACTGCTGATCAGCTTGCCAAAGTGCTCACCTATCACGTGGTTGCAGGTAATGTGCTTTCCAGCCAGCTCAGCAACGGGATGACAGTTGCTACCGTCAATGGCGAATCGTTCACCATCAACATCAACGGATCTGCTGTGACCATTACTGATGCCAATGGCAATGTTGCCAATGTCGTGCTTACCGATGTGCAAGCCACCAACGGTGTGATTCATGTGCTTGACAAAGTGATTCTCCCTGAGAGTCTGTAAATGCTAGTTTTTCTCAGTCAGCGTGCTGGAATCTGACCCCAGTTAAGCTGGGAAATTTGCAGAATTGCGAAAATGCAATGGCCCGGGTCGAGTCCCGGGCCATTTGTGTTTTGGATGGGTTGGTATTATCAGGGTAGTTTCTCGGTCACTATATAGTTGGCCAGCAGGGCCGAATTTTCCGGGTGCTTCAGAATGGTGAAGAACAGGATCATGCTGCGGTCGTTGTTCGGGCCCTGGTAAATGGTCCTTCCGTCCAGGTTTACATCGAAGTTGTTGTAGGACTGGCATATGAAGTTGGCCAGGTTCAGATCATTGCCCTGGAAGGTCATCACGTAGAAGAACATGCCGAACACGTCGTTGTATGGCCCCTGGTAGATGACCTTGTGGTCGCCGTTGAGGTCGCCGGGCCACAGGGCGTATTTACCATCAAAAGTGGTCGTGGTTGAATGACTGCCGTACAGGCTGTGGTCGTTGCCGGTAAAGTCAATCTCGGTTGGCACCGGAGACAGCGTCAGCGGGTTTTCGGTGGTCACGCCGAGGTGGTTGCGGTGGCGGAGCACGACATAGTATTCACCGCTCGGGATGGAATCAAACATCAGTATTGGATTACCATCCGTGCTGGTGACTTCTCCGTCTCGTTCCAGCAAGGCTGTTTTGGTGGCGAGTACCGTTTTGGGTGCACTGGAGGGGCGCAATTCCACGAATACCCAATCAACAATTGAGCTCTCAGCCTTGTCGTCAAATGTTCCTGCAGGCAGTGGCGTTTGCCCATTGTTTTCCAGGTTGGTGTAGGTTGGCATGGCTGAGTAGGGTTCTGTTGTCGGAATCAGGTCTTTGGCTCGCAGGTCATCCCGCATCAGCGTGTCAGCACCTACGCCCATCATGGCACCGTAGAGCTTGACTTTCAGCTTCACAGCCACGCCGATACAATTTGCATTGAGGTAGGGGTCGCAGGGATCCCGCGGGTCACTTTCCAGCGGTTCGTCCACCTCGCCGTCCTGGTTGGCATCTTCCACCCCGTCAATGAGGGTGTCACCATCGGTGTCGGGGTTCAGCGGGTCGGTTTCCGGCCCCACGTCGTAAACGCCGTCTTTGTCGGTATCCTCGATGCCGTCGATGATGTAGTCATCGTCGCTGTCCTCGTCGAGGTAGCCGGTTTCACCTTCATCCTGGCGGCCGTTGAGGTTTTTGTCCTCGATGTTGTCGGGCAGCAGGTCGTTGTCACTGTCGAGGTCCAGGAAGTTGGGGATGTTGTCGCCGTCGTCGTCCGCGTCGGGTTCCAGATTCAGATCACCGAAGGTGCCGTCTGGATAAAAGGAGACGTAGGCACTGGTGCTGACATCCAGACCATCTTCTGGTCTTCCGTCCGGTGTCAGGCCGTCGGATTCGGTCATCATGCGGCCAACCAGGGTGTCCACCATGCCGTCCAGGTTGGCGTCTGTCAGCAGGTCGCTGATACCGTCCCCATCCAGGTCGAAGTCGAAGTTGCCGCATTCGTAGATGTCCACGATGCCGTCGCCGTCGCTTTCCAGGTCGCGGCGGTTGGGTTGGCCGTCCAGGTCTTTGTCGTCGGAAACGAGGGCGCCGTCGTCATTGTAGTCATAAGGCCGGCCATCGTTTTCATCAAGGGTGTTGATGTCTGTTTTGACGAGGGGCAGGTTTTCATACACATCAGCCATGCCAGTGGAATCGCTGTCTTCGTAAACAGCCGCATCCACGATGCCATCGCCATCGGAATCCACCCCGCCGCTTTCCAGCAGGTCGGAGATGCCGTCGTTGTCGCTGTCCCTGTCGAGGAAGTCGGGCACGCCGTCACCGTCGAAGTCAGGATTGAAGCCGGTGGTGCCGCTGGCCAACTCATCGGTGGGCAGGGAGTACAGCAGCGCCATTTGCAGTTTGTCCGTTCCGTAAATTCCGTCGAAATCGGTGTCGTACCAGTCGCAGAATCCATCGCCATCGTCATCGGGCATGGAGCCGGGGTCAGAAGGCACGGGGTAGTCAATTACACCGTTACCATCCACGTCCAGTCCGCCGTTTTCGATGAGATCGGGAATGCCGTCGTTGTCGCTGTCGGCATCCAGGAAGTTGGGCACGCCATCTCCGTCACGATCGTGCTGGAAGTCGGTCCGGTTGTAGTTGTCTGAAGCAAGCAGAGAGGTATCCAGGTCGTTGGCGTCGTACTCGTTGGCAAGGCCGTCGCCATCGGTGTCCCAGTCGGGTTCGCCGAATGAATCCACCACACCATCGCCGTTCAGGTCCGTAAAGCCGGTTTCGAGGATGTCGGGCACGCCGTCGTTGTCAGCGTCCAGGTCCAGGTAGTTGGGGATGCCGTCACCATCGCGGTCTGTCGTTGTTTCATCCACGTCAGGAATACCGTCGTTGTCGTCGTCCAGGTCAAAAGGATCCGGCACACCGTCGTCGTCGTTGTCGTTGGGGTTGAACACGGTGATGCGCTGCACCTTGGTCACCATGTTTCCGCAGCGATCTATTAGCGACCAGGTACGCAGGATGTATCCTGCACAGCCGTTCAGGAAGTTGTAGTTGTCCACGTAGGTGGCTTGCAGGTTCTCTGTGCAGTTGTCCCACTCATCGGTCACATCACCTGTGATGCTCAGGTCGTGGATGTCATCGGTGCAGGGAATGGTAATGTCCGCCGGCACCGTAAAGGTGGGCATGGTGGTGTCACTCAGCACGAAATACTGCGTGTAGGCGGTGATGTTGCCACACTCATCCTGCACGTAATAGGTGCGGCTGTGTGTGGTGTCGCTGCCGCAATCGAAAGTCGATGGGCTTTCGATTATGGTAAGCGGTACGGTATTGTCGCAGTTGTCCACTGTGAAGATCTCCGTTCCGTAATTCAGCGGTGCGGGTATTTCGGAACACTCCACATGGGTGTCGAAAGGCACGCTGCCCTCCACCACGATGTAGGTCAATTCTTCGGCCGGGTGGGTTTCGCTGAGATAATTCCAGGCATCAATGTGCACTTCGAAAGACTTGGTCGTGACATTGCGTGCCCGGATGGTAGCCGGAGTGCCGTTCGTTCCTCTGAAGCCTCCCAACAGTACCACCGGGTTTTGGTAGCTGTGCTGCAAGTTGACGGTGGTGAAATTGTGGTCAACACTCACGGTTCCGAATTCACCGAACACCTCTCCCGTTTCCGTTTTCAAGGCTCCGTCTCCCTCGATGGCCATGTAGCCGAGGTATTCCAGACCGTGATTCGTTTCCGGATCGAGGGAGGTTTCCTCCTGACAGCGGATGTTCACCATGTTGCCGTTCAGCGAACTGATCAGCGGATAAACCGGGTTGTTCTCGTTGTAGGTCATTACCGAGGGGAGCAGTCCTGGAGCACTGAAGTTTTGCGTCCAATAAATCTGAGTGGGCGAGCTGTCGAACAACTTCTTCCCGGCCTCCAGAATGACGCCGTTGTCATCAAAAGCACCTTCCTCGATGGCAATCCAGGCAACACTTTCTTCGGCGTGTGTTCCATCTGCTGCTTCTTCCTCCTGCACCCGCAATTGGAACTGGGTGGTGGAAACATTGCGCAAGCGAGGCGCAACAGCCGCTGCATCATTTTCCGAAACAATTTGCGTCAGCACCACAGGCTGTGTGGTGAACTGAATCGGGAAGCCGACTGTCTTCCAGCGGTTGGTTACGTTGTGCATGACCCCGGCCACCATGCGTTTGCCGTTGGGCAGGGTGTACACCCGGTAGATGTTGGGTGCCGTGAGGTCCTGCACGGTGATGACCTGCTGGTCGCTAATGCTGTTGCCGCAATAATCCACGGCCACCCAGGTGCGTGTGAACTGGTAACTGTACAACGAACAACTGTCAATGCCGATGGTAGCTTCTTCCTCCATGGACAGTGAAACACTCTGGCAATTTTCCCAGGCAGTCACCGTGGGTGCCAGTGGAAATTCTTCGTCGCAATGGATGGTCAGGTCAGCCGGAACATCCTGCAATATCGGCTTCTCTTTGTCCGTCAGGTCAATGAAGCACTGTGCCTGTACACAGCAGGAGGTGCCATCCACACAAACCTGGTAGATGAAAGCCTCAAAGCCACAGAAAGCACTGTTGGGTGTATAGAAAAATTCCCCGTTGGGATCCATCTCCACCACGCCGTTGGTTGCCTGTGTGACCAGCGAGTAGGTCACTGCCATTGTGGCTGTGTCGTTGTCGGCCACATTGCCGTAGAAGACAAATCCAGGGCAGGCGGCGTTGTAGCTGTCGTTCAGCACCGCAGGCAGCGGTGTGTATAGTTTCGTCACAATGTTGGAGTAGGCCCAATCGCCGCAGGGTTGGCGGCGCACTTTCCGGCGGTACTGGGTGGTGACGTTGATGCTGCCGGGGGTATAGGTGGCCTCGTTGGCACCGGCTATATCCTGCCAGGCCGTCCAACCGCCGTTGCCGTCGCTCTCGCGCTTCTCCCACTGGTATTCTGTGCTGCCACCCCATCCTCCTGAAGGCTCACCAGCCACGATGATGGTTTTGGGTGTGGAGGTGCCGCAGAGGTCTTCGTCACTGCCGATGCTTCCGCCATCGGTAAAGTTGGAAACGATGGCAAGGCTGGTGTCTTTGGTGCTTTGACACCCATCGAGGGTCAGTGAAAGAACCACTTGCTTTTCTCCACCAGCATTATAGGTTACGTTGTGAGGTCCTGTTCCTGTTGCAGTGGCAGGGCTGGCACCTGCGCCGAAGTTCCAGCTCATGGTCGGGTTGGTATTCCCTTCGGGCAAAGCCTGAATGATGACCGTGGTACCCAGGCAGGTGGTATCCGTTGAGAGGATGATGTTAGCCGAAGGCGGAGTGGGCTCATTCAGTGAAACACTGGTTCCGGAAACGGCACAATCGCCACCGGCATACCGCACCTGAACGTTGTAAAGTCCTGCAGGCAAGTTGCTGAAGGTCAGCGGTTCAGCCTGCCAGGTGGCACCACCGTCGATGCTGGCCTCCAGGCTGGTGCCTGTTGGGTGTGTGGCGCTGATGCTGATTTGTCCGTCGGACAAACCACAGCCACTTGGGCCTGTGCCCTCTGCATGGATGTTGGTTAACTCCGGCCTTACATTGAAGCTCTTGCTGTCCGTGTCCTGGCAGCCGAAACGGTTCACAGTCAGTTGTACATTGACGGTGGTGGACGGATTGAGTTGCGAAACATCAAAGGTGACGAAATGCGGGCCGGGTCCGCTGGCGGTAGCGGGTGTTGCCGCCGATCCGAAGTTCCAGGAATAGGTTGCCCCGAAACCGCCAGATGCTGCTGCGAATTCATAGGTCGTGTTTTCGCAGAGGTAGTTGCCCCCTGTGGGGTAGGTGCTTATTTGCGCTGTCAGGTCGGGTAGCACCGTTTTGGTTACCACGTTGGAGTTGATCCAGTTGGAGCAGGGGGTGCGAACGGCCTGCCTGCGGTAATGGGTGGTTTGGCTGATGGTGGGTGGATCGTAATAAGCCGTGCTCACCCCGGATATGGTGGTCCAGTTGATGCCGTCGGTGCTTTGCTGCCAACGGTACACGAGGTAACCGCCGCTGCCGCCATCGGCGTCAAAGTCGTTGATGATCAGGTCGGGGTCATAGCTGCCGCAGTTGCTCTCATCACCGGCTATCAATCCACCGTCGTTGGTGTTTTTGACCACGGTCTTTACCACAGAATTGGTATAGCTGAACCCAGTGCATGGTGAGCGCCTTGCACCTCTGCGGTACCAGGTGGTCTGCAGGATGCTTCCCGGGTTGTAGGTCTCGAAAATGGCTCCCGGAATGTCGTACCAGTAGTAGTTGTCAATGCTGTATTGCCATTGGTATTCCAATTGACCGAATGCTCCTCCTGTGGCTTCTACCACACTGGTAATCTCAGCCGGGTCAAAGGGGCCACAGTTGTCTTCATTGCCGGCAATGGCACCTGGGTCGCTGATGTTCTCCACTACGTATTTTGCCACCGGTGTGGTGTAAATGTAGTTGCTGCAACCGTACTCCGTAGCACCCCGGCGGTACCAGGTAGTTTGGCTGATGGCCGGAGGATCGTAATTCTCCTGATTGGCTCCCGGGATCAGGGTCCAGTTAGCGCCATTGTCGGTGCTTTGTTCCCAAATGTAGCTGGGGTTCGGGTTGTCATTGCCCGAAGGAGCTTCAAGACTGCTGATGATGGCCGGGTCATAGCCACCACACAGGGTTTCTTCCCCGCCGATGGTACCTGGATTGGTGAGGTCGTCTTTGAATGTCTTGATCACAATGTTTGAATACAGCCAGTCGCTGCATCCATAGATACGGGCTCCGCGGCGGAACCAGGTTTCCTGGGTGATGGCCGGTGGGTCGTAAAATGCACTGTCGGCGTTGGGGATCACTGCCCAGTTCTGGCCTCCATCGGTGCTGGATTCCCATTTGTATTCGATGCTGCCGTTGATGCCGCCTGATGGCAGGCTGGCCTGGGTGATGATGGCAGGGTCAAAGGGTGATTCGCAAGCGGTCTCATCGCCCCAGATGGCGCCACCGTCGGTGAAGTTGCCGCTGCTCTCGATGGTGAATGACTGCTGGATGAGGCAGCCGGAAGCTGAACTGATGGCTACGGAATAAGCGCCGGGTGTCAGGTTCTGACGGTTGTTGTATCCCTGCGCCATTTCGGCGATCACATTTGCCGGAACGGCCTGCTCAAAGAAATAGCGAACGTCGTCCATCCGGCCCGTGTAATAATTGCCGCTGCCGGTAATGCAGGAGCCATTCACTGCGGCACCGAGACCTCCGTTGTTTCCGTGATTTTTCACACTGTTGAAAGAAGCAGTCACAGTGGTGCCGGGATTGCCATCCAGGTAGAGGGTGTATTGCCCGTTGTCAAATACAGCGGCCACGTGGTGCCATTTTCCATCGTTGGGGAAGCTGTGGTTGCCGGCCTCGAACAGCGGTCCGGTTTTAACGGCGGCTCTGAGCAGGTTGTCGTCCAAAAAGATGATCATGCCGTTGCCACTGCCACCTTCTTCGTAAAGCACCTGGGTGCCATGCAGGTCATCCGGTTTTACCCACATGCTCACGGTGAGCTGGCTGAATTCAACCTCCATGAAATTGTTGTCCACACTGTATCGGACATAAGTGCTGCCGTTGAAGTAAGCTGATTGCTTGCCCTGTACGGCGTCATCGTCGTAGATCAGGTACCCGTCAACACCATTGTCGTGGTGGTTGTTTCCGGACAGGTCGTCTGGATTGCCTTCAAAAGTCCACCAGGCGGTTTCGGGGTAGTCGCTCCAGGTGCAAGTGTAGGGGGCGTCGTTGCCCGAGGCAGTGATCTCGATGGCTCCCACATCATTGCCACAGTTTGCATTGATGACATTGTATGTGAAATTGTTGCCATTGTCGCCGCAATCAGGGTCGGCACAGTCCACCAATCCGTCCAGGTCGTCGTCGATTCCGTTGTCGCAGATTTCCGGCTCACAAACCGGAATCAGGGCAGATCCCGGAATGATGGTCCAGGTATTGATGCCAGGTCCTTGCCAGTAAACCTGGAAGTGATCGCCGCCACCTCCTTCCTTGTGCAGCAATTCGATGTAATACTTCTCGCCCTGTACCAGGGCAATGGAGGCAGAGGTCTGTTCCGGATACTTGTTGTGTTCGGTAGTGCCGGTCCAGCCAGAGACCCCGGCAATTTGAACCTTGTTGCTGAAAGTGGAATCCGTGCTCAGGTACAGGCGGGTTTCATCGTCGGAAGTGACATTGAAGGTGTAGTTTCCTGTTGCCGGAGGCACTAGCCATCCCATGACCCTGGTTCCGTAATTGTCGTCGGAATTGGCCGGCCACTGGAAACTGTTCAGCAAGCCCTTTTCATCGAAGTTATTGGGGTAGTTGGCATTGGTGATCAGGTCTGCCACCGTTGATCCACCGATACCGCCCCACTTCTGGTAAGAGAGGCCTCCCGTTCCGCAATCCGTTTCCTGAAGGCAGTTAACTTTTGAGAGATAGACTGCGTCGATGGCTACACCTACATCTTCCCTCGATGAGGTGAACACAAAGTTGGAAATGGGATCCTGGCTGTCGTAGGTGAAGGTGTACTCATATTTCTTCCAGGCCAGGTTGCTAAAGCTTTTACTTTGCGGAACCGACCATTGGGCAACTGATGAAAACCCACTTACAAAGGTGAATTCAAGTTTCAATACACCCGATTTTTGGGTTGCCGGACCACCATCAGGAAGTCCGTTTGAACCGATGGATTCTGCCCAGGATGCTGCATAGAAACAGAAGGTATAGGTTTCTCCATCCTCCAGTTTCAGTTGGTTGGAGAAATCCGTCGAGGACACCCAGCAATCGTCGCTGTTGGGCAGCCATACGAAATAGTCGCCCTCCGGGTTGTTTACATTGTCCTGTGTGTCGTCGATGAGGAACATGTAGTCGCTGGTCAAACCCGGCGTCCAGGGTTTTACGGTTTGGTTACCGTTGCCGAGGGCCATGGCCGGGCTGCCCTGGATGTTGAGGTTGAAATTGGGACTGAAGAGTTCTTCAAAGCCACCATTTGGCACCAGGTTGTCAGAACAGCCACAGGTAAGGTCATAGGGGCCGCCACCCGGTGGGCTTGTGACGGTGATACAAAAATCATCCACGAAAAGTGAGCTGTTGGAGCCCCCTTCTTTGTAGGCACCTATCTCTACTTTGGCGGTGCCGGCCGGTGCCGTTCCGACGAAAGAAAAGAAAGTGTATTCGGTGAGGTTATTCTGAATGGGTTGGATGATGTAATCCCCCAGCAACTGGTCGTTGGCATCGAGGAAACCGAAATAGAGCTCGGCATAGCTGGTTGGCTCATCGCTGATCTTTGCCCAGGCTGACACTTCATAAGTCACACCTGCTGAAGCATCGATGATCTGATAAAGTTGAGCGCTGTAACTGTCGAGGCTGGCTGCCAGGGTTCCGCTGTAGGCATCACTGGAGGTTATCACGTCGTTGTCAACCGTCCAACCGGTCAGTCCGTATTCGAAGCCTGCGTTGACAATCGCTCCGCAACCACAGCTTGCGTGGTTCTCGCAATCCGGATCTTCGCAATCGGTCAGGCCATCTCCGTCGTCATCGATACCGTTTCCGCAGAGTTCATTGGCTTGAAAGCCGAAGTCCACCGTCAGGTCGTAGTTGTCATCGTCGGCAGCATCCATGTCGTTGCCGTCACCGGTTTCGGTGCCGGCATCGGTGGGTTCGGCGTTGGCCGTCAGGCTGATCACAGCACTTGAAATACCCGTACTGGCCGGATTGACCGCATCCAGTCCGTTTTCATCGGCATCGTCGTCCAGTTGGTTGTCGCCGCCGCCGCCGGCAATGGAGAACATGCCATCCAGAGGCGCTCCCGGACCGAATTCAGAAGCAGGAATGTGGACGAAGTAATCGCCCTCTTCCAGGTTTTCGAAGAGGTAACGCCCGCCAAATGCCGTGTAAGTCTCATGAACGGGAATACCGTTTTGCGGATCCTGACCGGAAGCAAAAAGCTGGATTTTTACATAGTCCTTGCCTTCGCCGGCATCGCAAATGCCATTTTTATTGGCATCGTAAAAGACGAGGTTGCCGATACCGGTTTTTTCTGCCGGGCAGGCATTGAACATGGCCGATGCCTCAAAGTCGGGGTCGGAAGGCATACCAGGCGCACCGAGGAATGTGGAAAGCTCCACGTTGTTGCCATTGGAACCGATGGTCACTTCGATGAATTTGTGGTTCTTGTTGTCAACGGCAATGAGCTTGTTGTGGAGGAAGTCCCAGGTCAGGGATTCGATGTCGGTGTTGCTGGCCACACCGCCGGGCATGTTGTTGTCGGCAATGGCAATGATGGCTCCGGTATTTTTATCTATTTCATACAATTCCTGATCGGTGCCGTCGGCCACATACAGGCGGCCGTCGTTGGTGATCTCCATGCCATCTACGTATTTGTTGGCCTCACCAAGCCCCGATATCGGTCCAACATAGTTTAGTGAAGTGACGGCCATCACATTGCTGTTCAAGTCCCCCAGGCTCAGGTAGTAAAGGTCGTCTGTGGTGCTGCTTGAATTTTGTGAGCCATCCTTTGGGTCGGAAGTATAAAGTCGATTGGTCTCTGGGTCAAAGGCTAGATTTTCCATGGCATGACCACTTGGCTGCAGCACATGGCCCAATAGCGTCAGAATGATATTCCCGGCATTGTCCTCGGCTTCGTTGAGGTCATAAGTCCACAAAGATTGTGAATCATCCGGGGCACCATCAATGTGGTCAGAGGAAAAGATGTAGGCCCTGCCAGTGTATTTGTTCACTGCCATGGCTTCGATGTCGCCTCCCTGGGCAATATCAGTGATCTGGCCGGTTTGAGGATGAATGAACTTGAGGCGGCCGAAGTCAACGGCCGTATTCACCGGATCATTGTAATCGTAAAATGCCCAAAGGTGGAGATGGTCTGAACCATCACTTTCTTCGTCAATGAGCCAAATTGGAAGTTGATTTGGTACGGAGTTGCAGTCAAAACTGCTGTTATAGCAGTTTACATCCACCCAAACAGTTCCTGCCAAAACGAAGGATTGTCCATTGCCCGAAGGGGAATTGATTTCAACGGTGAGCAACTGAGTTTCCGGAGCAACATCTTGCAATACGATTTCAACGATGTCAATGCAACATCCGTTGGGGAATCCGCTTCCGTTGGGTCCCCATTTCTTCGTCAAACTCGTGGTAACATTGCCGGCTGTGGCGGTGAAGTTGAGTATTCTGTCGTCGTAGGTCAATTCCGAAACGGGAAGGCGCAGGGTGATGTCCCTCGGCTCTGTGCCGGTGGGGATCATGAAATTGAGGGTCTCGGTGGTGTTGTAACCGCCGATGGTGGTGAACTCGGTCACAGCGCTTTTTCCGGAACTGCCACTTTTGTAAATAAAGGCTACGATCGACTGTGCATTGCTTTCGGAGCTTTGGTTGTCGTAATAAACATAGGTAGTCGGCGGCAACTTGGTCCGGTAAACATATGCTCCGGAACCTACCGGTATGCGGCTAGCTGTGTAACCGTCGTTGTTGTCGTCGTAAATGGTGATGGTGGAACCTGGGTTTCCGGACTTGTAAACGATTTCAACGAATACAGAATCCATGTTGGCAGTGGAACCCAACTGAAGTGTTTTGGGAACCACATTTTTCAGCCCCTCCCATACGAGTTCAATGGTCCGGTTCTCTCCGCACTCAATTTCAGGCGTGAATTCATTGCCGCCACAACAGGCACCGGCCTGGTAGTTTTGCAGGACTTCTGCTGCACTGATGGCCTTGTTGTAGAAAGCTACTGAATGGATATCGCCAAGCCAGGTCCGGTCTTGGGTCAGTTCATTGCCAAAGGCGAGTTTGTAAGTGTCATCCCAATTGGAGATGTTGCCGCTTCTGGTTCCGCTGTATTTTTCGATGCCATCCACGTATAGTTTTTCCGTTCCGGAATTGGCATCCCAGGTGTACACCACATGCTGGGCAGCGGCTGAACTCAATCCACCGGCCACAGCTTCGGGCATGCCGTTGTTGTCTCCGCCGCTGGTGGTTCTGTTTCTTACAATGTAGTTGGTGTTGGTTTGGCCGAGTGTAAAGTTTCTTTCGTAGGGATTCTTTGAAATGGTGACAATTCTGGCCGGGCCTGATTGCGACTGGCTTGCTGGCTTCACCCAGGCCTCCACGGTCATGGCATTTGTTGATTTAAGGGCTGAAATGACCTTGGAAGCTGCACCTCCCGTTTGGATAATGGTTCCACTGTTGATGGATAAACCGCAGTCCTGGTTCCAGGATATATTCGATGGGTTGAGCACAGTCAGGTGAAGGGGGCTGCCGCTGCTTGTCACGTCGTGAATGGTGGCGCCATTTCCTTCCCTGAAGTTGTAATAGGCGATAAGTCCGGTATTGATCCTTGCACTGCAAGTGTCCGGCTGGCAGTCGGAGCAACTTGGGTCAGCGCAGTCAATCAGCCCATCCCCATCGTCGTCAATGCCATTGTCACAATCTTCCGTGCCACATTCGGGTGTAAACCATACCGCATCAAGGTCAACGTTGTAAACATTCAGTGTGGTGAATCTGAGGTAGCGGAAGTTGCTTTGAGCTGAAAGTGTCTGTGTGAAATAAGTAGTGGAAGAAAATGAAAATGGGCTGCCAAAGGCTTCTGTAAAGCTCTGGCCGTCCAAAGATTCTTCCACCTGAATCAATGGATCGTCATTGGTGTTCAAGGCTCTTCGCCAATTGATGCTGTATTCGTTACCTGCTCCTACAATGTGTCCCATGTCCAGCAGAAGCTGGTCACCGGTATCGTACAGTTCTGCACCTGTATTGTCAGCAGAGCCTGTAGCATAGGCCGGATTGGTAACACCAGTGGATGCAACAACCGATTCAGCATACAATACCCCTGAGCAATCCGGATCATCGCAATCGGTCAAACCATCGTTGTCATCGTCGAGGCCGTTGCCACAGATTTCCTGTGGGTAAATGGTAATGGTTACATTGTCAAAAGCCATGCGAGTGCCGCAACCATCTGTTACCACTACGGTAATTACGCATTCCGTGGGCTGCGTAACTTCAGGGGCTGTAAATGAAGTGTTAGCGGATTGACTGTTGGAAAATGTTCCTCCGCATGAACTGCTCCATTCAAACTGGTAATTTCCACTGCCGCCGGTTGCTGAGGCGGAAAGAGAATAGGTTTTGCCGCTTTCTTGTGATTTTGGAACCACGCTGAGTGGCTCGATGGCCTTTCCGGCGGCAGCCATTAGGCTGAAGTTGAAGAATGCCCTGATGGCGGCAATATTTTCTGGGCCGTAGTTTTTGTTGAGCTTATGACCGGCTTCATAGCAGATATATCCGCGGCTTTCATCTCCAAAGGCGGGTCCGAATACGATGATCCCTGCGGGGCCGGGAGAGAGGCTTGGTACGTTGTTTTGGGTTGGATCCCAGACACCGATCAATGTACTTGGCCGCCAGCCGTCGTTTGGCAGGTAAACTTCCTCTGTGCCATTTTCATGAACGCCTTCTACTCCGCCGAGGAATTGCATGATGGGATGGTCGAAATGATCGTAATCGTAAGGAGGAGAAGCATCGTTGTGGTTGTCGGCCCAAATAGCCGGGTAATCCCCAGCATTGGCCGGCGTTTCCATGAGGAAATTCAATCTTTCATTTGAATTATTCGGGTTTACTATGTTTTCGAGTTCTGAAACAGCCTTGCAACCCGCCCAGATGGACCCCGAGCATCCCCCGTTGGCTTCTGTGTCATTCCAGGTAAGCAGCTCGGAATGAGTATTCCAATCTGGTTCGGCATGTGGCATAACGAAAATGTCATGGCAGCAATCAAGATCCTGGGGCAGGGTCCAGTCGTAAGCAGAGGTTGGTATCAAAGCTTTTTTTAAATACTCTTCGGCAATTTTTCCGTTTTGCTGGTCCAGCGTCCAGCGTACTGAGTGATTCAAAACCCTTGCAATTGGTGCTGTAAAATCAGCGGTGGTAGTAACTCCAACTACACCTTGCGCTTCCCAATTTGCTATTGTGGCATCCACTGCTGCTGTCCGTTGGCTGGCGGTGATGATGAATGGCCCGCCTTTGAAATCTGTTCCGTTGTAATTGAAATCGGCTTCATCCTTTGCTTTGCCGTCTTTGATGGCCCAAAGAATGGATACATGGTGGTTTTGAAGCAGATCCCAGACTAGCCCGTAAGGTTTCAGCCCGTTGTAAATGGTTTGGGGTTCCACACCCATGTCAATGATGTAGGAGCCTGCAGGAATCAAGGTGTTGGTGGCAGCGGGTGGGGGAGGTGGACTGGCTTCAAACACCTGTTTCCCAAACTTTTGTTGAGCAAGTTGGTTGATCGCCAATTTGAGCTGATGGGCAGCCCGCTGTTCGAAGGAACCGAGCAGGGTATTGGCAAATAGAAAAGTTGTGAAGCCTGCCATAATCAGCAAACTCACAAACAATGCAGCGGATTTAAATGTAGTGTTTGTGATTCTCATTGTCCGGACTTGTTGGAGCGGGGGGACTTGTCGTGGGGGTGGGTTATGAATGAGGGTCTTGCAAGAAACCTGCCATTGCAAGATTCTGTACAATCGTTACAGACCCTTTGGAGTCAGATGCTTGTGCTAAATGTTTGAGAAGGAGAGAATCAAAGAGAGTGGGGTAGTAAATCCCTTGCTTCAGATGCCAAAAACTATGCCGCACGGAATGATGTCACAGGGTATTCGTGAAATCGTTGTTGAGCATGCCTGATGGCGGGAGTTGTACCTTACTTATGGTGATTTTTATTATTCAAAGCCATTTTTTGTGTGTCACAGATTGACCTCCGGCCCGATGATTGATATACCTCGTTTGCCTTGAAAACCAGGGATTTTGCCGATTTTGAGCGATTCTTGTAAAAAAGTTAGTGTAGTGAAAACTATTTGTCAGGAATAACGTTACCTTTGTCGATGCTTCAATTTGAACTTAACGTCTGCCAATCAGTGCAACTTCCCATACAACTTGTGGACAATTCACTTCACCTCACCAATGCGAGGTGTATTTTTTTGTTTTGAAAAGGGTAGAACCATAGGGCTTCCCAAGCGTTATGCGATTTGCCGTAAAAATTAACATCAGCGAAATGGATCAAAAGTATTTAGACCAGGCCCTAGAATGGGTCAAAAGCAGAGGATTCACCAACATTAAGTCAATTCATGATGAATTTGAATCTCCTGCTGAGTTCTCCCGGCAAGCGGAGGAGGATGACAGTATGAAGCCTGCCATCACAGCCTTGAGTACCGGAGGGAAGAACTACATTGAAGTGGCAGTAAAAGCTGACAACATGCAACGCCAGATCACGAAGTGGAAGTTGTTCAGCGTAATGGCTGCAAGGAAGGGCGGAAAGTTTTATTTACTTACGCCCAGAGGCTTCAAGGCCTACACCGAAGGCATCGTGAAAGAGCACAACCTGAACGCTGTAATTAAAAGTATCTGATCAAGCCTTCAATCTTCGAGCCATCGAAGATTGAAGGCCTCCAACTAAACTCTCAATATTTGATATGCGCGCATTAGTTATTACTAACTCCATTACCCGCAGGGACGCAAAGTCACTGGAAAAGTACATGACCGAAGTGTCCCGGTATGAAGTGCTGACCCCTGAACAAGAGGTGGATTTGTTCCGCCGCTACCGTGAAGGTGACGAAGACGCATTCCAGCTGATCATCAACAGCAACCTGCGTTTTGTCATTTCCGTAGCGAAGCAGTATCAACACTGTGGCCTCACACTTGGTGACCTCATCAATGAGGGCAACCTGGGTCTCCTGAAAGCCGCCCGTCGTTTTGATGAAACGCGTGGCTTCAAATTTATCTCCTATGCAGTTTGGTGGATCCGTCAGAGCATCCTCCAGGCCATCGGAGAAAAGAGCCGTAAGATTCGCGTACCCTTCAACCATCAATCAGATCTCATCAAGGTATTGCGTACCCGTGACATGCTGCTCCAGATTTACGAAAGGGAGCCGACGAACGAGGAAATCGCTGCCGAACTTGAGATGACTGTTGAGGCTGTCGAAAAATGTCTCGAGACAAATAACAAATGCAGCTCGTTGGACGAGCCACTCCAGGAAGGAGAGGACGCAACGCTGAGCAACTTCCTCGAGGACAAAGACACGCCGACACCTGATTCCAAAGTGGTTGATGTTGAGTCTTTGCAGAAAGAAATTCAAATGCTGCTGAAAGGACTCAGCCCGAAAGAATCAACGGTAATCTCGATGTACTACGGTATCGGAACTGAACGCACCTTTGGCCTGAGCGAAATCAGCGACCATCTGGGCGTCGGTAAAGAGCGTGTACGTCAGATCAAGTACAAGGGGTTGCGTAAGTTGCAAGCCAAACTGGCTCGCCACAACATCAACTTCAGCCTGAACTAAAATTGCATTGCCCGAAAGGGCGAAGAGAATACAAGCGCAGATCGCATTCCGTGGTCTGCGCTTTTTTTATGCCTGGAATTGATTTGTGTGTGCATTCACCCCTGCACTGCTATCTTTGCAGCCATTTTGACCAATCCATCAATGGGGCCATTGCAAAAGCTATTTAACAACCCACAAAATCAGGGTTTGATAGTAAATAGCCGTTAAGCAGGGCACTCATAAATTCATTTCTGAAAAATGAGCAATGTGATTCGTGTTTTCAAGTTTGGCGGGGCTTCGGTGAAAAATGCTGAGGGGGTAAAAAACGTAGCTTCTATCGTAGAAAAGTTCAAGGATTCCAGGCTGGTCATCGTCGTTTCCGCAATGGGGAAAACCACCGATGCGCTGGAAAAAGTAGCAGCGGCACATGCGGCCAAAACGGGGGAAGCAAAACAACTCCTCGATGGCGTAAAAGCGGCCCACTACCAGATCATGGACGAATTGTTTGATCAAGGTGATCCGGTTTACGATGCTGTAAATGACCTGTTCGTTGCGGCAGAGTGGGTGCTGGATGAAGAGCCACACCCCAATTACGACTTCATGTACGACCAACTGATTCCAACCGGAGAACTGGTCTCCAGTACCATCGTGGCTGCGTATTTCAATAAAATGGGTTTGAAAACCCAGTGGGTGGATGCCAGGGATGTGATAGCTACCGATGACATCTACAGAGAGGCATGGGTGCAATGGGATGAAACCAAAGCCAATGTGGCAAACAAAGTAAGGCCATTGCTGGAAAAGGATTCCATGGTGTTGACGCAAGGTTTCATTGGCAGCACCAAAGAGAATTACACCACCACCCTGGGCCGGGAAGGTTCTGACTATACGGCTGCTATTCTATCCTTTTGCCTGGATGCAGAGGATATGACCATCTGGAAAGATGTGCCGGGGGTACTCACTGCCGATCCCCGTGTGTTTGACAATGTGACCAAACTGGACCGCCTCAGCTACCGGGAAGCCATTGAAATGACTTACTACGGGGCCAAAGTCATCCACCCGAAAACCATCAAGCCCCTTCAAAACAAGAGCATTCCATTGTATGTGAAGTCATTCATCAATCCTGAAAATGACGGAACTTTCATCGGCCCTGATGTGGAGGATCACTACCCACCCATGGTGGCCATCGAGCGCAACCAGGCTTTGCTGAATATCTCTACACGAGATTTCTCTTTCGTGGCTGAACACCACATGCGTTACCTGTTCAATCAGATTGCAGAGCATCGCTTGCAGGTCAATCTGATGCAGAATACGGCTATCAGCTTCGCCATTTGCGTCAACCACATCGATGACCGGATCTTTCGCTTCGCAAAAAGCATAGAAAAGGACTTCAAAGTGATCATGGATTACGAAGGACTTGAACTGATCACTGTGCGCCACTACACGCCGCAGGTCATAGAAATGCTCAGAAATGGGAAGATCATCATGGTGGAGGAGCGAACTAAGAACACCATCCAGATGGTGGCCAAGGAAGTGCCTTTGATGAAGCGGAAACCCGTTGCTGAAATGGCCTGAGTGCCATTCAAAAAATAAAAAAGAGCCATCTCCAATTCAGGGATGGCTCTTTTCATTTGAGGCCTGTAGTTATCATTCCTTGACTTCGGAACCTTCAACGGATTGGCTCATTAAATAAGCTTTGATGAATTCATCCAAATCTCCGTCGAGAACGGCCTCCGGCTGGGTGGTTTTGTACCCGGTTCGCAGGTCCTTCACCCAGCGGTCATCGAGGACATAGCTGCGTATCTGGCTGCCCCATTCGTTTTTCATCTTGGAGGCTTCCAGTTTTTCCTTCTCCGACAGCTTCTTCTCTAGCTCCAGTTCGTATAGGCGGGAGCGAAGCATCTGCAAGGCTTTCTCCCGGTTCTGGTGCTGGGAGCGTTGTTCCTGGCATTCAACCACTACGCCCGATGGCAGGTGACGCACCCGGACTGCACTTTCCGTCTTGTTCACGTGCTGCCCACCGGCACCGCTGGAGCGGAAGGTGTCCCATTCGAGGTCTGCCGGGTTGATGTCCACCTCGATGCGGTCATCGATCATTGGGTGGACGAAGACGGCGGCGAAGGATGTCTGCCGTTTGCCCTGGGCGTTGAACGGGCTTTTGCGCACCAGGCGGTGTACACCGGACTCGCCCTTCAGCAAACCGTAGGCATAGTCCCCTTCGATTTCGAGGCCTACTGACTTGATACCGGCGGTGTCGCCGGGGGTGAGCCAGAGTTGTGAGGTTTTGAAGCCGTTCTTCTCTGCCCACATCACGTACATGCGGAGCAGCATCTGAGCCCAGTCACAAGCCTCTGTACCACCGGCGCCGGCGTTGATCTCCAGCACGGCGCTCATCTCGTCTTCTTCTTTGTTGAGCGTGGAGCGGAATTCCAGGTCTTCCAGTTTCTTGAGGGCAAACTCGTACTGTTTGTCCACTTCTTCTTCACTGGCTTCCCCGGCTTTCAGGAACTCGTAGAGCACCTCCAGGTCGCCGACAGCTTCTTCCACACTCTGGTAACTTTCCACCCAGGTCTTGTGGAGTTTGATTTCCTTCTGAATGGCTTTTGCCTTTTCCTGGTCCGACCAGAAATCGGGGTCGGCGGTCAGTTGTTCTTTGTCTTCTATCGTGAGAATGCGGTTATCGACGTCAAAGATACCTCCGTAAGGAAGCCAACCGCTCCTTCAGCGACAGGAGTTGATCGTTGGTCATAGCAAGTTTTTTTATGGTTAAATAATCATGCATCAAATTGCAGCGTCGCTACTGCTGCGCTTTGTGCAAGGGCCTCGAGGCCGGTTTACCTATTGCGAAGCGATACCAGAACACCTGCTAAAGCAGATGGTTGATCAGTACACTTTTTCCAGTTCTACGTAAAAGATCATTTCGGCGCCGCCGGGAATCCTGCCCGAACCGTGGTCGCCGTAACCCAGCTCTGAGGGGATAAAGAGCACGGCTTTGTCACCTTCTTTCAACAATTCGATTCCTACATCCCAGCCCTGGATGACTTCACCATTTCCGAGGGTAAAACTGTAGGGCCTTCCGCGCTTGAAGGAGTTGTCAAACTCGCTTCCATCGGTGAGTACACCGTAGTACTGTACGTCTACGCGCTTGCCTTTTTCAGCTTTTTTGCCGGAACCTTCTTCCAGAACGAGGTATTTGAGCGATGTCGGTGAGGCCATCTTGATTTTATCATCCAGCTTGCCATTCTTGTAATCTTCGACAATTCCGTTGAGCAGTTCTGCTACCTCTGCTTCCCGGGCTTTGGATGCTTCGATGCGCTCGTTCATGATGCGGCGCTCTTCTTCCAGTGCCGCCTGGTACTCTTCCTGGTTTTTAATCTCAGCCAACACGACGTCGTAGCGGAGTACTTTTACGTCTTTCAGGTTGGGTGCTTTGGCGATCATCTCCGGCATGACCGGAACGAAAACCGACACGCTGTCGCCCACCGCCATCATGCCTACCACATCGGCGATGGGATTGGCGCGGCCGGGGCCTTTTTCACTTTCTTCGAGGGCATTCAGATCGGGAATGGTGATCGGCACGGTGCGCCCCTGGTTGCGGGAGGTGTTCACCAAGCTGTCGTCCTCGTAGATGTACACGTGGACATAAGCATAATCACCCACATTGCCTTTTTCTCCTTCGAGGTGGGTGTAGTTGATGTATTTGTAGCCGTTAGGCGTTTTGTCGTCACTGCCGCAGGCAAAAACGAGCAGGCTGAAAAGGAGTGAAACAGGAAGGAAGTATCTCATTGGAAATGAAATGTGATTGAGTTTGAAAGATTAAATGGTTGTGTTCAGAAGGGCCTCTTTGTATTCGGGCAGGGCCTCTTTGAATTTTCTGACGGTTGCCCGAAGGCCGATGAAGGAATAACCGCCGGAGGCATTGCGGTGGCCTCCTCCTTTGAAGTATTTCTTCGCAATTTCCTGCACGGAGAAATCGCCTTTTGACCGAAGAGAAATTTTGGTGATGGTGGGTTGTTCGTGAATGAAGGCTGCCAGTACGACGTCCTTCATCATCAGCAAATAGTTGACGAGGCCTTCGGTGTCACCCCTGCTGATGTTGAATTCTTCGTAGTCTTTTTTGGTCAGCGTGATGATGGCCGTTCGGTATTCCGGCAGTACCTCCATGCGGTTGTGAAGCACATGCCCCAGCAGGCGCAGGTGCTTTTCTTCGAGGCTGTTGAAAACCAGGTTCTGGATACGCACATCGTCAACTCCTTTGGCCAGGAGGTCACCAACCATCCGGAACAGCTTGGGCGAAGTGGAGTACTTGAAAGATCCTGTATCCGTGAGGATTCCGGTGAACAGGCATTCCGCAACGTCTTTGGTAACCAGATCTTCCTTGCCCATCAGCTTGATGAAATCATAAACCAGTTCACTGGTAGAGCTGGCAAGGGTGCTGTGCAGGTCAAAGTCGGCAATGGGCTCAGGCAGCAGGTGATGGTCGATGAGCACCTTTGGAACGTTCATCGGGCCTGTGATCTCGCCCATTTTGTCGATGCGCTCCAGGGAGTTGAAGTCCAGGTAAAAGACCATGCCCATGCGCTCCATCAGCTTTCCGATTTCTTCGGGGTCGTTGTCGTAAATCAACACCTCGGAGGCACCCGGCATCCAGTTCAGGAAGTGCGGGAAATCGGAAGGGACGACCACCTTCACGGTGTGGCCTTCCTGTTCCAGAAACAGCTTGAGTCCCAGCGAAGAGCCAATGGCGTCACCGTCCGGATTGCGGTGGGAGGTGATCAGGATGTCTCTGGGCCTGGCCAAAATGGATTTCAGCTCTGTAATGTTTTCCATGGAATCTCTGAATTGGCGGGCGAAGTTCCCAAAAAATGAACGGATATAAAAATGAAGCAGCCGTTGTGCAGGCCTTTAAACAATCTACTTGCTTTTGCTGCGCCGGGTTTCATTGCAGAGTGCTGATTGTATGTTCAATTCTGTGCTACAATGTCGAGTTCTATTACTTTTGCGCCTCCTTTGAAAAACCGGTTGGAGGGGTAAGGTATTTTGCCTTCCTGAAAACCACAAAAACAATAAAATAATGGCTGGAAACAGAACTTTTACCATGATCAAGCCCGATGCCGTAAAAGCCGGTCACATCGGTGCCATCCTCGAAAAGATCAATGCAGCGGGCTTCCGCATCGTTGCAATGAAAATGACCCAACTGACCAAACAAAAAGCCGGTGAATTCTACGCCGTTCACAAAGAGCGTCCTTTCTACGGCGAATTGGTTGAATTCATGTCATCAGGCCCCATCGTGGCTGCCATTCTGGAAAAGGACAACGCCGTTGCCGATTTTCGTGAGCTCATCGGCGCCACCAACCCCGCCGAAGCAAAGCCCGGAACCATCCGTGCGCTCTACGCCAAAAGCGTAGGTGAAAACGCCATCCACGGTTCCGATTCCGACGAAAATGCCGCCATCGAGTGCGCATTCCACTTTGCCGGAACGGAGACGTTTTAATTTTCCTTCGGAAAATGTTGGTTTAGAGGGGTTTAGAGAAGTTGAGAGAAGTTGAGAGAGGTTTGGCCAGTGGCATAACCCCTCTAAACCCCTCTAAACCCCTCTCAACTCCTCTCAACTCCTCTCAACCTTCTATTACTTCACTTCCACAATTTCCACCCGGCGTTCCCGGGAAGCTTCCACGCTGTAAATCGAATTCCGCTCGTCTTTCAAGTCATCACTGACGGGTGCGGAGACCATCGTTTCACCGAAGGGGGCTTCGGAAATGATGAGTTGGCCGCTGCTCAGGTACTTTTCGAAGATACCATCTCTCCATTGCTGAAACTGGTTGCGCACGCAGGAGATGCGGCGCAGGGCCAGCCGGTCGTTGTAATCAGTTTCGGCCCGGGGGCTGGTAAATCCTTTCAAAACGATCTCTACGGTATCGCCGTTTTCGAGGCGCTGCAGGAGGATTTCACTGAAGCGGTTCAGGTGATCCATTCCCTTTTTCAGCTCTTCGTCAAAAAAGGCTTCGATGGCCAGGGCGGCGTCTGAGGCTGCCTCCTCATCCATTCCTTCGGTAAACCGGCGGATGTACTCGGATTTTCGCTGGTAGTATTTGTCGAAGGTGGAAACATAGGTCTTGCGGGTGGTTCGCCGGCGGGTCCGGCGGTCGGGCTCGTCGTTGTCGAAGTACAATTTGAGGGGCAGGAACTCCTCCAGGGTAGTGGGCAATTCCGGTTCCTCAGTTACCTCCGGCGGGGGTGGGGGAGGCACTGTGTCAGTAACCGTGCTGTCCTTCTTTTCTTCGTAAAACACCCGCCAGAGGTCATAGCAACAGGCCTTGTTGTTGGGATCCAGGTAAAAAGAACCCGGCCGGTTGGAGGAGAGCCAGGCGGTTTTGCCATTTTCCGAAGGAGCGTAATACAAGTCGTTGAACGAGGAATTGACCGGTGGGCCGAGGTTCTCGATGTTCCCCCAATTCTCCGCTTTTTCAATCCGGAAGATATCGTAACCGCCCAGGCCGGGATGCCTGTCGGAACTGAAATACAACACCTGATTACGGTCGTCAAAAAAGGGCGTGATTTCGTTTTCAGGCGTGTTGACCTGATCCAGGTTGACCGGTTCGGCAAACTTCTCCTCTTCCAGCACGGTGAACCAGATGTCCAGCTTGCCCTTGCCTCCGGGGCGATCGGAAACGAAGTAAAGCACCTGTTTTTGCAGCACGCTGTCGTAGCCAATGCTGGGCTGGGTGGCCGTGTAGCCCGGCACGTTGATGTTGCTCTCCATGGGTTTGGGCTCCCGCTTCCATCGGCCCCGGCGATCTTTTTCCCGGTAATAAATCTGGCAGCGGATGTCGTTGTCACTCACATATTCACAAACGGTAAAATAAAAGCGTTGTGCATCAGGACTGATGGTGGCGTGAGCGGTGTGTTTATCGGCTATGTTGAAGCCCCGGGGCACCAGGCGGCCTCGGTTGAGATTTATTGATTGCAACAGCTTGGACAGTTTTCGCTTTGGCCGGTGTTTGTCTTCGGAAAATTCATAGCGGTAGCTGGAGTAGTAGAGGGTGTCGCCTGCCGGCAATGGTCCAAACTCAGAGTAGGGTGTGTTGATTCGTTTGTCCAGGTGTTCCACCCGGATGGTCAGGTCTTCAGGCGGTGCGGCTGACAAAGCCCACTTGCAGGCCTCGATTTCTTCTTTTGCCCAAAGGCTCAGGTAGTTGTCTTCCGGTTGCGCAGCGAGGAAAGAAGAAAAGGCTGCGATGGCTTCCGAGTAGTTGCCGGCCACTTTTCTGAGCTGCCCCAGCCGGAACCAGGCCAAAGGGAAGCGCTGAGCTGTATCGGCTGCCACCACTTTTTCGAAAAGGTCTTCGGCCAGTTCGTAGGCATTGAAATTCCGTGCGGCATCGGCTTGCTTGTACCAGAGGCGGATTTCTTCCGGAGCTTTTTGCCCGGCATTGAAATAATAGGAGTAGGCGGTGTAAAAGTCTTTTGCTGCAAAGGCCTTGTCGCCTGCTTTTTCGAAGGCTTTGAGGGATTGCGCCGACAGGTCCTGTGAACACAGCGCAACAAGAATGAGCAGGTACAATCGTATTGGAAGGGGCAATTTCAAATTTCTCGTCTTTTAAAATTCAGTGAACAGGCTTTCCGGCAAATCAGCAGGCGCATCAATTTCTGTCAGGCTCCGCTGCCCACGGTTTCCACTCAGCAGGATTTTGCCGTAGCGTTGGTAGTCGTCCCAGGGGGTGATGAAATCCGGGTTCTGGTTTTCATAATTCCTGAAGAAGGCCCATTGCCGCACCAGCCTGGAGTTTTTGTCCACCCAGACGTGGTACTTGTTGTCCGGTGTTACACCGACGGATTCAAATGTTAGTTGAAGGATGTCCGCATCGGCGCCCTGTTCGGTTTTTCCCTCGCCAATGTATTTGAGGGTGACACCGGAGTCTTTGAGTTTGTAAGGCATCACCAGCCAGTAGCTGTCGTTGATCCAGTAGGCCATGGCCTTTTCCATCAGGGAGTCCAGCGTGGCAGGCTCTTTTACTTCGGCTGCGCCAATTTTCGCCCTTCCTTTCCGGCTGTGGATATTGAGCAGGTAGGTGGTGCTGTCCGGCAAAGATTCAATTCTCACATCGCCGGTGCATTTGTTCCAGTAATGCTTCCGGCGGCCGAAGAAGTTCCAGGTGAGGTAGCAGGTCTCATCCCAAGCCTGGCGGCCGCCCATGGCTTCCATCACTTCGTCGGCAATGGCGATGGCATGTGGGTCAGAACCGGCGGCGTTGAAGCCCGGAGCGGGAGGATTGCCAGCCTCTTTGGTGCTGAAGCAGCCCAAAACAACCGTTCCGGTAATCAGGATCAGTGCAGCGAGGATGTTGCTGTTCAATTTCATAATTATTGGTCTTTTTCGACTTCTTCTATCAGGTTGGGATAATCGGTGATGATGCCGTCAACGCCCTTTTTACGGAGGCGCTTCATGGCTTTGACAGTGTTTACGGTCCAGGGGATAACGGCGATGCCCATCCGGTGCAGCTTGCGGATATGCCGTCTGCGCAGCAGTTTGTAGTAGGGGCTGTAAATAGCCGGCTGGAAACCGAGCTTTTCCAGGTTGGATTTGATACTGCCCATGTTTTCGATCAGCAGGGCGATTTTGATGTCGGGTTTTTTACGGTGGAGGATTTGCAAAGGCCGCACGTCGAAAGACTGTATGCACACGTTTTTTTCGATGCCCAATTCCTCGATCTCTTCCAGCAACAAGTCCACAAAAGCCTCCGGTTCGGGTGTGTAAACGTTGTCCCAGGCCGGCTTGCTTTTGATCTCTATGTTGAACTGGGGCAGGGGCCTGGCCAGCTCAGAAGTCCAGGTCTTAACAGCCTGCACTATGTCCCTGAAGCTGGGTTTGTACACCTTCATGGGCTTTTGTTGAGGAAATCTGGGATTGCCATGGCTGCCGCAATCGAAACCCTTGATTTCCTCGTAAGTCATTTCGAAGATCTTCAACTGCTTTGCCTCAGACTTTGTCACCGTGTCGCCGTCGGGTTTGCTGCAGATACCTTCGTGCATCCAGGGGTCGTGGCTGATGATGAGTTGCCGGTCTTTGGATACTGCTAAATCCAGTTCGAGGGTGGTAACGGGGTATTCCAGTGCTTTGAGGAAGGCGGGAATGGTGTTCTCCGGAAGCAGGCCCCGGCAGCCCCGGTGCCCCTGCCAGTCGAATTCCGGGAGGATGGGTTTTTGAGCGTCAGCAGGTTTTGCGAAGAAAAACATAGCGAGCGTTAGCAGGAGTGAACTTTTGATTTTCATGAACTGCGTGGGTTGGTTTTGGTCACCAAAGGTAAATTTGAAAAGAAAAACCGGGCGACAAAACTGCCACCCGGTTTTTATGCTCTGCAGCTTGTCTCAACCCCTCTATCCCTATCGATTACCCACAAATCCCAATCTCATCGAAAAGTGTCTCTGCAGCACGGCTTCATTGAATGTGAAAAAACCATTTTAACTCCTGGTTCCTGGCTGTGAAAAAAATCCCCGATTACATCAGCCATCTTGTAACCCGCTGTTTCAACGGCGGGAATTTTGCCAGGCCCCCAACCCACATCAAACTTCTTTTCAGGACATCACATCAGGAACGATCAATCACCATTGTAGCTGGAAAAGTTGATGCTGATGTTTTGTAAAGATGTTTGATGTGATTGAGGGTGGCCTTGACTCCCCTCGCTAAAGCAAGGGGTTTCAAGATGTTTGATGGGGTGGAAGGTTATTGGCCCACAAGAATTTAACCTGAATCTTCAGGATCAAATTGCTCATGCAATACCCTCAAAAGCGGAATGACGGA
>PAAY01000028.1 GCA_002698985.1 Saprospirales bacterium
CATTTCTGATGTGATGTTCTGAATAGAAGTTTGATGTGGGTAGGGGGACTGGCATTATTCCCGCCGTTGAAACAGCGGGTTACAAGATGGCTGATGTTATTGGGGCATTTTTCCTTAGCCAAGTACCACGATTGAAAAATGATTTATTCACATTCAAAGAAGCCGTGTTGCAGAGACACTATTCGATGAGATCGGGAATTTGTGGGTAATTGAGAGCTCTCTAAACCCCTCTCAACTTCTCTAAACCCCTCTACTTCACCTTATACAATTTCACGATCCGTTCGCTGCCGTTTGCATCCATTTTCAGGTAAAGCGAATCGCAGGTGAGCATTTCGATCTGCACGGCTTTTTCCGAAGAAGCTTTGTTGACGGTATCGAGGGTGTAGAGCATGTCGCCTTTGATGCTGAACCGTCCGCTTTCGCGGTAGCCGAGGGTGCTGGTGAACTGGTAGAAGCCCTTGTCGTTGAATTCGAATCCGATTTCACTGTGGTCCACTTTCAGAGGCATGCCGTTTTCCAGTGTTTCAAAGGCTTGCCATTTTCCGCACAGCAGTTGCTCCTGGCTGGGTTGGCAAGCCATCCATCCCAAAAAGAACACTGCAAGTAGTCCCTTTAATTTCATAGTGTCTTTCTGTGTTTGATCCGTGTCAAAAAATCGCTGGCTTCAGTTTTCAATGCGCGCAAATGTACTGGAACCTGAAGGTAAAAACTTCACATCCCCTGTACTTAGCACATTATTAACCTGGCACGGATCAGCCGTGTACCAGCGGATACCAAACCAGAAAGGTAAGCGCACCTGCCAGAAAGCCCAGTAAGGCCAGCCATGAAATTTTCCGAAGGTACCAGATGAAGTCTATCCGTTCCATGCCCATGGCCGCCACTCCGGCTGCCGAGCCAATGATGAGCATGCTGCCACCGGTACCGGCGGAATAGGCCACGAACTGCCACAGCTTGCTGTCGACAGGGAACTGATCCATGGGGTACATGCCCATGATGGCTGCCACCATGGGTACATTGTCGATGATGGCAGAAAGGACCCCGATGATGAGCACCACGATGTCAACGTTTGGTATGGCGTGGTTGAGTTCTTCAGCCAGCAGCATCAGCAAACCGATGGGTTGTCCGTCGGCGTGGTAGGCTGCCACCACGCTTTCCAGGGCTGCCACTGCGGCCAGAATTCCGAGGAAAAAGAGGATGCTGGACATTTCGATGCGACTCAGGGCCTTGTGGGCGGAGTAGGCCGCCCGGCGCTCGGCTGTAAAGTCTTCTTCCGGGTGGATGTATTCAGACACCAGCCAAACCACACTCATCGAGAACATCATTCCGATGTAAGGAGGCAGGCCTGTGATGGTCTTGAAAACCGGTACGAAGATCAGGCCGCCAACACCCAAAAAGAGCATGGTGCGGCTGCTGAGCAATTGCTCTGTTTTCTTGGTCAGACCTTTGTCGCCGGCCCCGCGGTCAAGGTTGCCTTTGAAAGGAGGCAGCAAAGAGGCAATGAAAACCGGCACCACCGTACAGACCACCGAAGGCACAAAGAGGTCTATGATCAGGCTTTGGGTGGTCACTTTTTCACCGATCCAAAGCATGGTGGTGGTCACGTCACCGATGGGACTCCAGGCACCTCCGGCATTGGCGGCTATGACCACAAAGGAGGCAAACCAGAGCCGTTCGGTGCGGTGTGGCACCAGTTTGCGAAGCAAAGAAACCATGACAATGGTGCAGGTCAGGTTGTCGAGAACGGCGGAGAGGAAAAAGGAAAGCACCACCACCAGCCACAGCATTTTCACTTTGTTGGTGGTTTTGATGTGGTTGGTGATGACGGCAAATCCCCGGTGCAGGTCGATCAGCTCCACGATGGTCATGGCGCCGATTAGGAAGAACAGGATTTCGGCGATTTTTCCGAGGTGGTGCAACAGAACGTCTTCGATGGTGCTCAGTTGGTGATGTGTATCTACCACCTCCAAATTGCCGAGGGATAATAAAGCCCAGCACAAGGAACCGGCCAGCAGCGCAGGCACGGTCTTGTCCAGCTTCAGCGGGTGTTCGAAAACAATGGCCAGATAGGCAATGATGAATACAGCTACGATAAGGGTTAACATAGATTTCGTTTTGTGTTGTGAGGAGGTGTGAGGTTATGAGGATTATAGGGATTATGAGGATTATAGGGATTATGGGGTTTAGCTGCAGCTTGCTCTGATCCCGAGACCTCGGGAGGGGAGCCACGAGTCACAGCCTGCCCCGTGCCGATAGTTATCGGCATCGGGGAGCCACGAGCCACGAGCCACAGCCTGCCCCGTGCCGATATCCCGAAAGTTTTCGGGATCGGCATCGGGGAGCCACATTCCTTTTTCGGCGCCCAAAAATAGATGAATCTTCGGGATTGATTAAAGCCTGAGCTCGATGGGCAAAGGATTTCGGGCTGTATGACACAAGATTTACATAAAGACCAATCCTGCCATTGCGACGACAAAAGAAAATGTGCGCCTGTGAAGCTTTTCCCTACCTTCGGCGATGAACTGAACTCCACTGTTTCACCCAATTCTGTTACATGAAAAAACTGTACTTCCTGGCCATAGCGGCCATTGTTGCCCTGACTGTTGTGTTCTTTCCGCAAAACGAAAAAAGCGCTGAACCGCGTAACGGTGCGCTGGAAGCACTTCAATTTCTATCCGACCTTCAAACTTATCCTTCGGGAAAAATCCCGGAACAGGCACAATACGCAGCATGGCAACAGGCACGTAGGATGCCTGTTTCAGCTGAAAATTTCAGGAACACCGATCCCTGGGAAAGCATGGGACCACACAACCGCGGTGGCCGGATGCTTTCAACGACTTTCAACCCGCTGAATCCGCAAACGCTTTATGCAGGCTCCGCAAGCGGCGGGCTCTGGCGCAGCTATACGGCCGGTGAAGGTGCCCTGGCCTGGGAGCGCGTGGTAACTGGCTTTCCGGTGCTGGGTGTCAGCTGCATCGCTTTCCCTCCCAACGACAGCATGACGATTTTTATCGGTACCGGAGAGGTGTACAACCACCTGGCCGCCGGTACCGGAGCCGCTTACCGCAGTACCCGTGGTTCTGTCGGCATCGGCATACTCCGTTCGCTGGACGGAGGCCAGACCTGGGAAAAGAGCCTGGATTTCAGCATGGACCAGGAAGAAGGTATTTGGGACATCGTGGTGGCACCTTCTGACCCACAGGTGGTTTACGCCGCCACCACCAATGGCGTTTTCAAAAGCACCGATGGGGGCGATTCCTGGGACTGGGTGCTGGACGTGCCCATGGCCACCGACCTTGTGGTCTATCCCACGGATGCTGACAAGGTGCTCGTCGCCTGCGGCAACTTTGAGAGTCCTGGCTATGGCCTGTACCGGACCGGCAATGGAGGCCAGTTCTGGCACAAGGTGATCTCGAACGGCCTCCCGTCCACCTACCGTGGCAAGGGGCAACTGGGCATGGCGCCTTCCAATCCGGACATCGTTTACGCCAGTTTCGGTGATGGCTTCACCACCGCTGAAGGAGCCAGCTGGCTGTGCCGCAGCACGGATTTTGGTCAGACCTGGCAGCTCCGCAATACCACCGACTACTCCAAATGGCAGGGCTGGTTTGCCCATGATGTGGCGGTGGATCCTCAAAACCCGGATAAGATCGTGGTAATCGGTATCGATGTGTGGACTTCATCGGACGGAGGATTGACCCTCACACAGACTTCCGTTGGCGGAACCGGTTTCTCCAACCCACCGCCGCAGGGGCCTGACGGGGTCATCAATTACGTACACTCCGATGTGCACGATGTCAATTGGCATCCCACCGAGCCGGATGTGCTGTTCGTGTGCAGCGATGGCGGCATCCACCGCTCGGATGATGGTGGATTTACCTTTGCCAGTCGCAACGGTGGGCTGCAGACGGTGCAGTTCTACAATGGCTTTTCCACCTCTCCGAATAACCCCCAGTTTTGCCTGGGTGGCCTGCAAGACAACAACACCATCGTCTGGAACGGCGACCTCACCTGGACCCGCATCGGCGGCGGCGACGGCAGTTGGACGGCCATCCACCCCGACGATGACAACACCTTTTTCATTTCTTCGCAATACCTGAACGTGCGCCGTACCACCAACGGAGGCAACAATTTCACCTCCATGGTCATCCCCGGCAATTCGCCCACGGCCTTCATTGCCCCCTATGTCATCTCGCCTGCCAACGGCGATGTGATGTACGCCGGAACGGCGCTGGTGGCCCGCACAGCCAACGGTGGCGACAACTGGGTGGCCTCCAACGGCGGCAATGCCCTTGACGGAAACCCGGTGCTCAGCATGGATGCCTCCTGGCAGGACGACGGCGTGGTTTATGTGGCCACCGCACCCTACAATGGAAACCGTGGCCACGTTTTCCGTACGGACAACAACGGCGTCACCTGGCCGAATATCACGGGAGACCTGCCGGACCGCTTCCCGATGGACATAGCGGTTCATCCTTTGGATGACAGAATCGCTTTCGTTGCTTTCTCGGGCTACGGCACCGGCCATGTGTACCGAACGGAAGATGCCGGATACACCTGGGAAGACATTTCCGAAGGCCTGCCGGATGTGCCTACGAACGCCGTCATCGTGGACCCGCTCTATCCGTCCAACATCTACGTCGGAAATGACATCGGCGTCTTCGCCAGTGTGGACAACGGCGCCACCTGGATCAACTACAGCGAGGGCCTGACCGATGCCGTGATGGTTTTCGACCTGAAGATCTCCGCCGACCGCAAGCTGCGCATCGCCAGCCACGGTTCGGGAGCTTTCCAGCGGGACCTCCTGGAGGTGGTCTGGACCAGTGCCAATGAAATCGATGCCGAAGCGTGGCAACTGAATGTTTGGCCCAATCCGGCAAAAGCCGGTGGAACCCTGAATGTCAGCTTCCAAAATCCTTCACCAGGAAAAGTCGGCCTCCGCATTTCGGATGCTTCCGGCAGGACGGTCTATCAACAGGCTGCCACCCCGTTTGCCGAAGGAAATCAGGAATTGAACCTGACCCTGCCGGATTTGCCGAAGGGGATCTATACCCTCAGTTTGGAAACGGAGAAGGGAACATTTGGGCAGCGGATTGCGGTGTTTTAGGGGGGAGGGATGAGGGAGCAGGGATGAGGGATGAGGGATGAAAGTGCTAGCGCCTCCAAACTCTACACTCTACACCCTACACTTCTTAACCACAGAGTAAAACAGAGTTTTTACACAGAGTTGCACGGAGTTTTGACACGGAGTTTTGACACGGAGTTTCACGGAAATGGGAGTGCTAGCACCCCCAAACCCTTCACTCTAAACCCTACACTCTAAACTCCATAACCACAGAGTTAAACAGAGTTTTTACACAGAGTTGCACGGAGTTTTGACACGGAGTTTCACGGAGCTAGCGCCCAAACCCTAAACTCTACACTCTACACCCTACACTTCTTAGCCACAGAGTTTTGACACGGAGTTTCACGGAGGCGGGAGTGCTAGCACCCCTACTCCCTACTCTCTACTCCTTTTCGATCCTTTCCCAGCCATGAAGCCCCAGCCGCCGGAGCCGAGGAGGAAACCGGCGTCGTACCAGGTGCCGCTGTTGTTGACGGCGTAGATGGCCACCTCCTCTTTGAAGAGGCTGGCGATGAAGCTTATTGGTGTTATGAATCCGTGGATCAAGCCTGAAAAGAAGCCGTATTCCTTTCCTTCCAGGCAAGCCTGAACGGGCTCGGTGCCGGCGCAGGAAAACAAGAGGGTGGAAATTGCGACGAGAAGCAATAGTCTGAATACAAGATTGAATTTCATTGGTGTTGGATTTTTACCGAAGGTAGCTGTAAGCAGATCGCTCCGGCAATCGATTAGACCAACAAGGGTATTCAGACTACTTTTTGCAGCGCCCTCAGTTCCTTCCCCGATGCCGATCCACGATAGTTATCAGGATCGGCACGGGGTTCAGTTCCTCACTTCCTCACTTCTTCATCCTCAACTCATACAAATCCAATCTTCGCTGGCGCAAATTCTGGACGCTGCCGAAGTGGTGCAGTTCCTTGAGCAGGTCCAGGTCCACGTCGGCAATGAGGATCATCTCTGTGTTTTGGGTAGCTTCAGCTTTCACGCCATTGGTTGGGAAGGGAAAATCGCAGGGAGTGAAGACCACCGATTGGGCGAACTGGATGTCCATGTTGTGGACTTTGGGCAGGTTGCCCACGCAACCGGCGATGGCCACATAGCACTCGTTTTCGATGGCACGGGCCTGGGCGCAGTTGCGCACCCGTGAGTAGCCGTTTTGGGTGTCGGTGAGGAAAGGCACGAAGAGGATCTTCATGCCCTGATCGGCCAGGATGCGGCTGAGTTCCGGAAACTCCGAGTCGTAACAAATGAGGATGCCGATCTTGCCGCAGTCGGTGTTGAAAACTTTCAGTTCATTGCCGCCCTTCATGCCCCAGACCTTGGCCTCGTCAGGGGTGACGTGGAGTTTTTCATAGCGTTCACATTCTCCGTTGCGCTTGCACAGGTAGCCCACGTTGTAGAGCGTTCCGTCCTCGACCAGCGGCATGCTGCCGGTGATGATGTTGATGTTGTAGCTGATGGCCAACTGTACAAAACGCTTCCGGATCTCGTCGGTGAACTTGGCCAGCTCACGGATGGCATCAGGCTCGGCCATGTGGTTGTAGTCGGCCATGAGCGGCGCATTGAAAAATTCCGGAAAGAGGGCAAAATCCGAGCGGTAGCCCGACACGGCGTCCACGAAATATTCTGCCTGCTCCATCAGTCCGTCGATGCCTTTGTAGAGGCGCATCTGCCATTGCACCAGCCCAAGCCTCACCACCCCTTTGGAGATGTCGGGGCGTTTGCGGGGTTTTTCATAGTAGATGTTGTCCCAGCGGAGGATGCAGGCGTATTCACCGCTTTGCTCGTCGCCGGGCAGGTAGCCTTTCATCACTTTTCTGACGTGAAAATCATTGGACAGCTGAAAGTTCAGGACGGGGTCGTGGATTTCTTTGAGCTTGACTTTCTGGATGTATTCCCTGGGGCTGAGTTCATCGGCGTATTTGTGGTAGTTGGGCAGCCGGCCACCGAAAACGATGGCTTTCAGGTTGAGCCGCTCGCAGATTTCCATGCGGTATTCATAGAGCCGCCGGCCCAGCCGCAGCCCCCGGTAGTCGGGGTCGATGAAAACATCGATGCCGTAGAGTACATCCCCGTCGGGGTCGTGGGTGTCGAAGGAGTATTTTCCGGTGATGTCGAGGTAGGTGTGTTCATCGCCAAACAGGTCGTATTCCACGATGATGCTCATGGCTGCGCCCACGATTTTGCCATCGACCAAAACGACCACCTGCCCTTCGGGGAAAATGCGGAGCAGTTTTTCAATGTGATGCTTTTTCCAATAGGCATCGGTCATGGGGTGATAAGCCTTAACCATGGCTTCTTTGAATTCATCGTAATCTTCGATCTTCAGGTAGCGGAGTTCAACTTTCTTGATGTCTTGTTCCATAATGCGGTCAAGGCTTTAAATGTGAGAGGAGCGGGTTTATTTGGAAAGAATTTTCACGGTGGGGTTATCGGCGTTGTGCCTTTTCAGATAACCCCGCACAAAAGTATTCAGAAGTAGCAATAAGGTGGCAAAGACACCAATCCTGCCGATGAGGTCACCCCATTTGACATAAAAGGTTAGTGCATCGTTGAACTTGATGGTTCCGAGGATGGCGGCTTTCTCACCGTATTTGGTGGGTTGCAGGATGTCGCCCCGCTGGTTGATGAAACAGGAAACACCCGTGTTTGCAGAACGGGCTATACTCCGGCGTGTTTCAATGGCTCGCAGGGTGGCGTATTTCAGGTGTTGTTTGTGGCCTGCGGTATTGTCCCACCAGCCGTCGTTGGTCATGATGAAGGTGGCTTCAGCGCCTTTGCGAACATAATCGGCGTGGTAATCGCCGAACACACTTTCATAGCAGATGACGGGGGCCACTTTGCCGTAAGGACTTACAAACACCTCCCTTTCGGGCTGGGTGCCGAGGCCTTCCAGCGATCCGCCCAGCTTGTCGGCCAGCGGTTTTAGGAAGAAGAAAATTTTGGGGTAGGGGAGTACCTCTGCGCCGGGCACCAGCTTTGATTTGAAATAGATGGGTATGCTGTCCTGGCCGTCCCGCAGTTGGATGGCGGCGTTGTAAGCCTCCCAATAGATTAGGTTTTCGCCTTTGCCGCGTTTGCGGGTGGCGCGGGTGTGCGGTTCTCCGGCTCGCAGCACTTTGTAAGCGCCGATGCCGGTTACCAGCACGGCGTCCGGGTGGCGGGCCATCATGCGGCTGAAGCGCTCGATGTTTCGGTTGCGGTCCAGCACGTGGATGTTGCCGGTGTTGAAGCTGGTTTCCGGATAAACGATGTAGCGGGTATTGGGCTTGATGGCTCCTTCCGTCAGTTGCATGAAGTTCTCCACCTGCACCGGTTCCGGAATGTCGAACTTCTGGTAATGCGGCTCGTAATTGGGCTGCACCACCAGCACCTCCACATCGCGGCCTTTTTCTTCGTAATTGAAATACATGACCAGCGAGATGCCAATGGGCAACAGGATCAGCGCTGCTATCTTCGCTGCCGGCCAGCGCCACCAGCCTCCCGCCAGTCCCCGGGTTCGCATTTGCCGAAGGAGAAAAAACAACAACACATTGACGAGCAAGACCCACAGCGTGCCACCAAAGGCGCCGGTGTATTCGTACCACTGCACCCATTGCGGAAATTCGGCAAAGGCATTGCCCAGGTTGAGCCAGGGCCAGGTGATTTCCCAATGAAGGTGCAGCATTTCGAAGGAAATCCAATAGGCCACAAAGGCAAAGTAGGCAAGGCGGGGAAACACCCTTTTGGTGATACTGAACAGCCAAAACGGCACCATCATGAAAAAGGCGTTGAGCCAGATGGCCACGATGCCGGCAAAGAAGGCCGTGTTTGCCACCCACCAGGTGGCCAGTACGTTCCACAGCACAAAGGCGTGGTAAACGTAGGGCAGCAGCCTCGGCGCTTTCTCGCCATCGGCGGTTTTGGCCTTCGCTTGCGCAACTTCGTCTTCCACCAGCAGCAAGGGCACCCAGGCCACAAAAAGCAGCATCGTCAGTGGCAGCGGAGGGAATGCGGCTGCCAGCAGTACCCCGCTGGCCGTACTTAGACCCAGCCAGCGCAATCCCTTTGGATGGCGGGTATAGCCCTCCCACCTGAAAAGCACCCAGCTCAGCCAGGCCGACAGGAAAAACAGCAGCGGCCAATGGCCCCAGAGCTTTTGCTCCTGCCAAAGGAGAAACATGTAAATCCCACTGGCCAGCGCCAGCAAAACTCCAATGATCAAAAGCTTCTTCCTCATTGCTGTTTCAGTTGATTGCTATCCAAAAATTCTATTAACCACAGAGTTATGAGAGTTGAAAACAGAGTGTAGCAGAGTACCCCTTCCCAACCTAAAACCTACAACCTACAACCTCATAACCCTCCATAACCCTCCATAATCCTCATAATCCCCATAATCCCGATAATCCCCATAATCCCGAATCACTCAACTCACCTGCCATCCATCGCCCATCTCTTCAGGTGGGCTGACGAAAGTCAGGCGGCCTTCACCGTCTTCGGCCATGAGGATCATGCCCTGGCTGACGACGCCCCGGAGTTTGCGGGGAGCCAGGTTGGCCAGCAGGAGCACTTTTCTGCCGGGCAGTTCTTCCGGTTTAAAATGTTGAGCGATGCCGGAAACCACCGTCCTTTGCTCGAAGCCGAGGTCCACGGTCAGTTTGAGCAGCTTGTCTGCTTTGGGCACCGCTTCGGCGGTCAGGATGGTGGCAGTGCGGATGTCCAGTTTGGCGAAGTCGTCGTACTGGATTTCCGGTTTCAGTTCCGGGCGCTGGCTGGCTTTTTCGGCTTCCAGTACCGCTTTCAGTTTTTCTTTTTGCCGTTCAATGATCTCCAACCTTGAATGGTCTTTGCGGTCGTGGATCTTTGCGAAGAGAATCTCCGGCTTGCCCAGTTGGTGGCCGCTGGGCATGAGGGCTTTCCCTTCGGCAAAATTTTCCAGCAGGGTTTTCAGCTCGCCATTTTGCAGGGGCGGCAGGTTGAGCAGCCGCCTGATTTTTTCCGAAGAAAAAGGAATAAAAGGCTGTGTGAGTCCGCTCAGCAGCGCCACGATTTGCAGGCTGTTGTACAGGCTTTCGGCGATGATGGGCGCTTCCGGGTCGGCTTTGCGGGCGGCCCAGGGGGCGCACTCCTGCAGGTAGGTATTGCCCCATGAGGAGATCTCCATCAACAGTCCGGCGGCGTTGCGGAAGTTGAAGCGGTCCAGTTCGGCGGTCAGTTCGGCGGCCAGTTTCTTCACCGGGGCCAGTGTGTCGGCATTGCCGGCAGGCGAAGGGGGCACCTTGCCTTCAAAATAGTTATTGGTGAGCACCACCACCCGGTTGATGAAATTGCCCAGGTTGTCCGCCAGGTCTTTGTCGTGGTAGTCGGTGAACTCATCCCATTTGAAATCGCTGTCCTTGTTTTCGGGCATGGTGCGGGTCAGCGCCCAACGCAGGGCGTCCTCTTTGTTGGGGAAGTCGGCAAATTCTTCCAGGTATTCGTGCTGTTCGATGCCCCAGCCCTTGCTTTTGCTGAATTTATGCCCCTCGAAATTGAGAAACTGGTTGGCCGGCACATTGACCGGCAGGGCATAGTCGCCATGGGCTTTCAACATGGCCGGAAAGATGATGCAGTGAAAAACGATGTTGTCCTTGCCGATGAAATGGATCAGGTTCACATCCTCGCCTTTCCAGTATTCCTCCCAGTTTTTGCCGTTTTCGAGGGCCCACTGGCGGGTGGAGGAGATGTAACCGATGGGCGCATCGAACCACACATACAGCACCTTTCCCTTCGCCTCCGGCAATGGCACGGGCACCCCCCAGTCCAGGTCTCGGGTGATGGCCCTCGGTTGCAGGCCGTCTTTGTCGTTGAGCCATGAGAGACACTGGCCCACCACGTGGTTTCGCCAGGTGGCGGGATCGTGGTGTTGTTTGCCGTCCAGCACCCCGTCTTTGATCCAGGTGCGCAGCCAGTCGGCGTGTTTGTCCAGCCGGAAGTACCAGTGTTTGGTTTCCTTCAGCACCGGGGTGTTGCCACTCAGGGTTGATTTCGGGTTGATCAATTCGGTGGGCGACAGCGAGGAGCCGCACTTCTCGCATTGATCGCCGTAGGCTTCCGGGTGGCCGCACTTGGGGCATTCGCCCGTGATGTAGCGGTCGGCCAGGAATTGCTTGTATTCTTCGTCGTAATACTGCTTCGTGATGCGCTCCTCCAGCTCACCGCCTTTTTCGTACAGCTCTTTAAAGAAGGCCTGCGCCGTTTCGTGGTGCAGGGGGGCGCTGGTGCGGTGGTAGTAGTCGAAAGAAATACCCAGCTTCTCGAAGGTGCCTTTGTTCAGCGTGTGGTATTTGTCGATGATGTCCTTCGGGGAAATGCCCTCCTTTTTTGCCCGGAGGGTGATGGCAGCGCCGTGCTCGTCAGAGCCGCAGATGAAGACCACATCGCAGCCCAGGCCACGCAGGTAGCGCACATAAATATCGGCGGGCAGGTAAGCCCCCGCAAGGTGGCCCAGGGGCAGCGCTCCGTTGGCATACGGCAGCGCTGATGTGATCATGAATTTCTTGCTCTTATCCATTGTGAATGTTTGTTGGAGTCTGGGTTGATTGGGCTTTTCGGGGCCGGATTTCCGCCTTCGGAAAACGGGGGCGAAGATACGAATCATTTTTACCGAAGGGCCTCAAAAACCCACCGAGTGCATGCCCCGGAGGGCACATAGCCAATCGAACAAAATGGCCTGCTTTACCCGTTCTGTTTTTTGGTGCGGAATTCGCATGTAAGAGTATTACCACACCCCTGCACCTTTTCCCTTTCATTTTGCCGACGAAGCCCTCCGCAATTCTCACACATCCACACGCCTGTATGAAGGAACGAACACACACATTTGTCCGCACTTTACTTTTCATTGTCTTCGCTGCGCAATGGAGTGGTAGCCTGCTCGCACAGCAAAGGGTGCTGTCGCCGGCCTACAGTCAGTTGTACCACCGTGGCGAAGAAGCGCTGCTGAATGGGGAAAATAAAGACGCCCAGAAGATCTTCCGCAAGGTCATCAAACGCTACTCCGACTTCGCACCCGCATGGCGTGCGCTGGGTACCTGTCACAAATTGCAGGGCGATTTCCCGGCGGCAGCCGATGCCTTTGAATCGGCCCTGCGGGCCAACCCCTACCACTCCCGTGTACTGTGGTTCGAGTGCGGAGAGGCCTGCTTTCAGGTGGGGCGTTACGGCGAGGCCTTGCAATATTTTCTGGCTTTTGACTCGCTGCGCAATGTGCCCTCACAACAGTTCACCTACAACGGTGTGGCTGAGCAAAACCTCGAAAAACAATACACCGAAAAGCTCGATGGCTTTCTGTGGTCCTGCTGGCTGGCACGTGACAAAGAGAGCTTCAGCGGCATTGCCGAAGTAAAAAACCTCGGAAAGGCCGTCAACACCGGAGCTGATGAATACTTTCCCTACCTGACCGACGGCGGGCAAACCATGCTCTTTACCTCCCGTCTCAATGCCTTTTCCGACGAAAATGTCTATTACTCGCTGCGCAACAAACGGGGCTGGTCCGAGCGCATGGCTTTCGATGAGCTCAACACCCCCGGCAATGAAGGCATGAGCACCCTGGCCCGCAACGGCCACTACCTGCTCTTTACCGCCTGCCAACGTGAGGAAACCGGCGGCGCCTGCGACCTCTGGGAGGCTACCCTCGAAAACCACGAAGTGCATGACGCCCGCCCCGCCCGCGGCGCCCTCAACAGCGAGGCATGGGAGTCGCAAGCCAGCCTCTCCTGCGACGGGCGAGAGCTGTACTTCTCCAGCACAAGGCCTGGAGGCCAGGGCGGATCCGACCTTTGGGTCTGCCGCCGTCAGCCCGGTGGCGAATGGGGCATCCCGGAAAACCTCGGTCCGGTGGTCAACACCGCCGGTGACGAAGAAGCACCCTTCATCACCGCCGACGGGCAAACGCTGTTTTTCTCCTCCACCGGACTGGCCGGCTACGGAGATCAGGACCTTTATTTCAGCCGCCGGCAAAAAGACGGCAGCTGGAGCCCACCCGTCAACCTGGGACCGCCGGTGAACTCACCCTACCGGGAGTTGGGCTTTTTTGTCAGCAAC
The DNA here is from genome assembly GCA_002698985.1 of Saprospirales bacterium. Taxonomy (GTDB): domain Bacteria; phylum Bacteroidota; class Bacteroidia; order Chitinophagales; family Saprospiraceae; genus UBA6168. The sequence goes on from PAAY01000028.1 coordinate 13,181, forward strand.
GACGGCCGTACGGGGTATTTCGCCTCCAACCGGCCCGGCGGTCAGGGCGGCATGGACATCTACTATTTCGAACTCCCGGAAGCGCTTTTCTCCGAGCCGCTGACCTTCGTAAAAGGGCAGGTGCTGGATGCCGTCACCGGCAAGGCGCTCTTCAACAGCAGGGCCACCATCCATTTTGACCGGTTCCCGCCGGCCACCACCGATGAGCAGGGCCGCTTCTACCTCTGCCTGAAAGCCGGGGAAAGCATCAGCGGCACGGTCACCGCCAAGGGCTACCACGAGGGGCTGTTCAGCCTGCAAGGGCCGGCCCCCGCCACCGATCCGCCATTGGAACTCACCATCAGCCTGGAACCGGAATTCAACCTGCTGCTCTTCGCCGAACAACAAAAACACAACGGCAGCCAGGAGACCCTCGTGCAGTCTTTCCTTTTTGATTTCGACGAAGCCCGGATCGATCCGCAAATGCAGCAAAGCATCGATGAGTTTATCGAATCGGCCCTCCAAAACCACAAAGTCGTCAACGTGGAAGTGATCGGCTACACCGACGACATCGGCGATGTCAGCTACAACCAGAAACTGTCAGAAGCCCGCGCCAAAAACGTGGCCGCCTATTTGGAAAACCGGGGCGTGGAAGTGCAAAAAGTACAGATCGAAGGCCGCGGCGAAGCACCCGCCACCTCCCAGTCAGAACCCGCCTGGAAAAACCGCAAAGTGGAAGTGATTGTGTATTTGGAGGAGTAGGGTATGTCCTATGAGATGTGCTGGTGCCGTTCCGAAGAATTTCGGAATGTCGGATATGCTGGTGCCGGACTCTGTCCGGTACCCGATCTTGCCGGACTCTGTCCGGCGGACGCTGCCGATAGAGCGGAAAGAAAAATAGAAACAAGATTTTAAGG
>PAAY01000029.1 GCA_002698985.1 Saprospirales bacterium
ACCAGGACCTGCTCATCACGGGACAGAACGATGCGAATCAGCGGATTGCCAAACTATACTCCAACCAGGCAGGTGTATTCTCTGAAGTGAGCGGAACTCCTTTTGAAGGGGTGATTTATGGCGCTTTAGCTTTTGCAGACGTGGACAACGATGGCGACCAGGACCTGCTCATCACGGGACAGAACGATGCGAATCAGCGGATTGCCAAACTATACTCCAACCAGGCAGGTGTATTCTCTGAAGTGAGTGGAACCCCTTTTGAAGGGGTGATTCATGGCGCTTTAGCTTTTGCAGACGTGGACAACGATGGCGACCAGGACCTGCTCATCACGGGACAGAATGACTCCGACCAACCTATCACACATCTATATGATAACAAAGAGGGAACCTTCGAAGAGATCAACGGCACTCCATTCGTGGGTGTACGATACGGTTCATCCGCATTCGCCGATGTGAACAATGACGGCAGTCCCGATCTGTTCCTCACCGGAATTAATATCAACCTCGAACCCATTGCCAAACTGTACACCAACGTCGCAGGAGTTTTCACGGAAAAAACCGCCACACCCTTCGAGGGGGTAGGTGCTGGAGCCGTCGCATTCGCAGACGTGGACGATGACGGCGACCAAGACGTGCTCATCACCGGGTTCGCAGGGCTGTTCAACGAGCATGAGGTAATTTCCAAGCTTTATGAAAATCAACAGGGCACTTTCACCGAGGTGGTTGGAATCCCCTTCGAGGGCGTTTACCTCAGTTCCGTCGCTTTCGCAGACGTGGACAACGACAGGGATCAGGACTTGCTCATCACTGGGTTGAACAAATTGGATCAGCCGATCGCCAAGCTCTATGAAAACCAACAGGGTACTTTCACCGAACTCATCGGCACACCCTTTGAAGGGGTCGCTGCAGGAGCCGTCGCTTTCGCAAACGTGGACAATGACGGCGACCTCGACCTGCTCATCACTGGGCAAAACGATGCGGATCAGCCGATTGCCAAACTCTACTCCAACCAGGCAGGTACCTTCTCCGAAGTGAGCGGAACCCCTTTTGAGGGGGTCTACTACAGCTCCATCGCATTCGCAGACGTGGACAATGACGGCGACCTCGACCTGCTCATCACTGGGCTGAACGATATGGATCAGCCGATTGCCAAACTCTACTCCAACCAGGCAGGTACCTTCTCCGAAGTGAGCGGAACCCCTTTCGTGAGCATGTGGAGGAACTCCACAGTATTCCTCGATATTGACAACGATGGAGACTCCGACCTCCTGATGGCAGGTGATGTGGGCTTTGGAGGTTCGTCCTCCTCGTATGAGTTCAAATTGTACCTCAACGAACAAGGAAGCTTTTCGGAAGCCTCCTACCTTCCATTTGAAGGAGGAACTGCCCCATTTACTGTCATTTCCATCCTCAGTGCCGACGTGGATAATGACGGCGACTCCGATCTCCTTGTCAGTGGCTTTATCGAACCTCCCGCATCAGAAGTAATCGTAACCAAACTGTACCTGAACAACATGGGGATCTTCAGCGAGGTAAGCCATACGCCTTTCGAAGGAATAGCCGAACCGGCGGCCGCTTTTGCCGACGTGGACGGGGACGAAGACCTCGATCTCTTGCTCACGGGTTTCAACCGCTTTTTAGTAGGCAATGCCAGGCTCTATCTGAATGAGGGGCTCATTTCCTCGACCAACAAACAGGAAGAAAGCAGGCGTCTGGACTTCGCTGCTTTTCCCAATCCCGTTGATGGTGGTGAGCTTTTCATAACCTGCCGCTTGCAGACCGAGACACCACCGACATTTCAGGTTTACAACGCCCAGGGCATTTCGATGATCCGGCGGGAATTTTTCGGAATGGGTACCTCAACCTTTTCGCTCGATGTGTCAACCCTGCCCAGTGGTGTTTATTTCCTGATCGGAGGCGATGGTAAACGCTATGGGACCCTTAAATTTCTGATCCCATAGGGACCAAGGTCTCGGTCAATCCAGGACAAGAGTCCACTGCAAAAAATCTTTTTCAATTGGAGTTGGCGTAAGTACCGTTGATTGAGAGACCTGCCTGTCCGGCAGACAGGCCTGCCTGCCTGTCCGGCGGCCAGACGGGGCGGCAGACAGGGGTTGAGTTCACACTAAAGCCTTGGTTTTAATGGTGTTCGCATTTTACTTCTGACAGCACTCGGAGTGCTGTCAGAAGTGAGATTTCTAATTTTTCGCAGTAGAGTGACTTTTTGCAGTGCGCTCAGGATATGAGCTAGGTGGGAAGTCAGGCGGTAACTTGAATTTACCGCCTGACTTCCGCACACATGAGTTGTTGGAATCGCCGAAAACATTTGTGGGGACAGGGGATAAAACCTCATTTTTTCACCATCCCCCAAATACTCCACAACCCAAAAACCGGCCCCGGCAACAAAAACAAATACCCCCACTCTCCATCAATTTTATTTTGCAAAAAACTCAAAAGCTGGATGCTGAAAATGGTCAGCGCAAATCCGATGCAATTGACGATGGTGAGGGCTGTTCCGACGTACATTTTCGGCGCCGTTTGTGCAACAATGGTGGAGAACTGGGGGCTGTCGCCAACAACTGCAAAGCCCCAAATGAGCAATGCCGGTAGAAACAACCATTTTGACAAAAAGAATAGAAAAGGGGAAAAAAGACAAAATATGCCCGAGGTCAGCAACATCGCAAAGGCGACTTTGGCACTTCCTTTTTTCAGAGAAATATATCCACCGATGATGCACCCCAGTCCGCCCGCTGCTATGATGATAAAAGACCACCAGGGGATGTCCACCGGAACAGCATTTTTTTCTTCATAAAACACCAGCATGAACGGTACGAAGGCCCACATGGCATACAATTCCCACATGTGGCCGAAGTAGCCGTAAGCCGCCGCCCGGAATTTTTTGTATCTAAAGATCCGGGGGATGGCATTCCACTCGAATTTTGGAGCTGGCCTGCGGTGTGGCCCATCACCAACTGTGAAATACAATAGCAATCCGCCCGATATGGCCAATAAAGAGGTAGCTTTCAATACACCACTCCAGGAAAGTTCGCCGGAAAACGTTTTCAATAAATGCGGAAAAGCCGTGCCCACCACTAGTGCGCCCACCAAATAACCCAGCGCTTTACCCAACCCCTTCTCGTACCAGTCTGCCGAAATTTTCATGCCTACGGGGTAAATGCCTGCCAGGAAAAAACCCGTCAAAAAACGGAATGCCAACAGCGAAGCCATTCCTTGTGCAAACCACAGAACACACAGGTTGAAGAAAGCTCCTGCCAAGGCTGAAGACAAAAAAACTTTGGAAGGTGAAAATCGATCGGCCAGGGAGAGGATGGCAAACACCAAGGTGCCGCTTATAAACCCCAACTGCACTGCCGAGGTGATGTGACCAATGGCATTGGCTGGCAGGTGCAGCGCCTGCTGTAAATCCCCGGCGATGGCATTCCCGGCAAACCACAGGGAAGTACCCGCAAACTGGGCAAAGACGATGACGGGTAAAACGTGTGGCGGGATATGGTCTTTGCACTGCTTCATTGGCCGGTCAAAATAATTCTTTCACAAGGTTTTTCCCACTGTTTTTACAAAGACATTCTTGCCTGAAAGGGCTTAGCTGGTCGATTGCGACAATTTTACAACTCATTGCGACCTAATTGAAAACCCTGCTTTTGCCGGCCGCTCACCTTTGCAGTGTTCTTAGATTCATTCACCAAACTCCTCAGTTATGAACAGGACACTGTACACCTTCTCATTCATTTTGCTCCTATTGAACTTTACCGCTTCGGCACAACAGATCCTTCCCATCGCATTCGACCTCGCCGCTCCCATCGACGTCAACCTCGATGCCGATGGCAACCCCTGGGTCACTCAATCCGGCTCGGGCATGAACGACGGGCTGGTGCAGAAAATCCACCCCGACGGCACCAAAGAGACCATCATCGAAGGGCTGCCTTCTTTTTTCAACGCAATGAGCAACGAACTGCAGGGCGCCCTCAGCACCCAGGTCATGGCCGACGGACGCATCTTCGTTTGCCAGGGCGGCGGGCCCGACAGCCTGTCCGCTTCCATCATGGAGTTTCACTGGGACGACTACGTGGCCAAAGGCGCTCCGCTGACCCCTGCCGACCGCCGCTCCATCGTCAAAAGCGGTGAATGGGCTTTGGCCAACGGTTTCGACGAATCAAACCCCTATTCTTTTGTCTTTGACCAGGAGGGCAATTTCCTCATCTCCGACGCCGCCGCCAATGCCATCATCAAATACGAGGTGGCCACGGGCACTTTTTCAGCGCTGACGGTCTTTCCGCCTTTCCCCAACCCCACGCCCATTGGCCCTCCCGTCGTCGAGGTCGTTCCGACGAAAATCATCGCCCATCCGGACGGCGGCTACCTCGTGTCCTCCCTCACCGGTTTCCCATTCCTCGACGGTGCCTCCAAAATCTACCGGGTGATGGACGACGGCACCACCTCGGACTATGCCGCCGGGCTGACCCTGGTCACCGACCTGGAATTCGACCCCAACGACGGCAACCTGGTGGCAATGCAGTTCGCCAAATTCGGGCCGGTGGACACCACCTTCGGCTTCATCTTCGGCAGCGCCCAGCTCGTCAAGGTGCACCCCGACGGCAGCCTCGACACGCTGCTCGCAGGCTTCGGCCCCAGCCCGGGACTGGCCATTTCGGCCAACGGCACGGCTTACATGTCACACCTGTTTTTGGGGCAACTGCTCCGCACGGACGTGCTTTCCGGTCTGCTGGATTTTCAGCTTCCTTCGGCAAAACCCCTCCAGGTGTTCCCCAACCCCTCCGACGGCAGGCTGCGGGCCAACCTGACCCTGGCCAGGGCCGGCGAAGTCACCTGGCGCCTCACCGACCTCATGGGGCGGACGGTTGCCAGTGGAAATGCGGGCCTGTTGCCGGCAGGCGAACAGGAAATCGGTTTTGATTTCACAAATGAAAACACCGGCCACGGGGTGTACCTGTTGAGCATCGTCGGAGGCGGGAGCGTCTTTGCCGCAAGGGTCTTGCTTCCATGAAATTGTAGTGCAATCCAAACCTTTTCAACGGGGTTCTCCCTCCGAACCCGGCAACATCAGTCCTCCTCATTCAATTCTTATAATCATCAACGCCATGCGCTTTTTTCTGAACCTAATTTTCACAATCATGCTAACCAACACTGCCTTTTCACAATCTGCATTTTCTGCCGACGAGCAAGCCATCCACCAGATCGTCCAGGATTTACAGGACGGATGGAACGCCAAGAGCGGCGAACAGTGGGCTGCCCACTTTGCCGACGACCACAGCTATGTGGTTTGGACGGGTTTGTACATGCCTCACATGAACAGGGAACAAAATGCGCAAGCGCACGATGGCCTGTACAACAGCGTGTACAAAGACATGGATACCCAATTCAAAGTGACACAGGTGCGCTTCATCGAACCCCATGTGGCCATGGTGCACTGCCTCGCCAACAGCCGTTACGGTGACCAACCATTTCCGGATTACCCGGAATTGCTCCAAACCATGCTCATGGTGAAAAATGGCGATGCCTGGGAAATCGTGTCTTTCCACAACCTCGACATCGAGTACGACAAATTGCTACGCAAACCGGAACCGGCGCCGGAAGAAAAGCTGGCTTATGCAAAGGAGAATTATCCGGGGTGGTTCCATTGATAAGAAAAATGAAACAAGGGGCCTGATTCAAAATATCGGAGCCCCTTTTTTACCTTTATCAATCTTATGGTCTTGAATATTTCAAAATTTATAGTGCTGCTGCTGGTGCTTTCAGCTCAAATGCTAATAGCTCAGGCACCACCCTATGTCTTGGTCGAAAACACCCTCCGGGTGTATCCCCTCGATGCCCATGCCCGGGTGCTGGTGGACAGCAGTGCTGCGCTCAAATTCGAAGATGTTTCCCGGCCTGAAACCCTGGAAAAATTCCGCCCGCTGGAATCGGGTGTGGCCACCGGCCAACCCGGTTGGGCTTACTGGCTCCATTTCCGCATGGCTGCCAAAGACACCCTGAAGGACTGGATGATATTGTTGAAAAACCCTGCATACCAAAACGTCACGAACCGCTCCACCTACACAGCCGGCAATGAATATGTGGACGGATATTTTCGCTCGTCCACCTATGGGGAGGTTCACCGAAGAGACGGATTCTACCTGCCGAAGAGCCAGCGGTCGGGGTATCGGCATCCGATGATGAACGCCCTTTCGGTTTCCCTTGCCGCAGGCGACACGGCCGATGTTTTCCTGAGGGTGCAAAACCTGAAAAAAGGTTATGCAGCCCTGGCGTCCGAGCTGCGCCCCTCGTCTTTGGAAATACCCTTCGGGAAATCGGACATGCAAACGCTCATGGGCCTTTGCATGGGCGTGACGGGCATCCTGGCCATACTTTGCCTTTTCTTTTTTTTCGTTGACAGAGACGTCGCCAACCTGCATTTCTTCCTGTTTTGTCTGTTCTTGTTCCTCCACTACAGCATCTTGCATCCAGAAATACTGTTCATTGAATGGTTCGCCTCAGAAAAGCCCTGGCTCCTCCCCTATGCTTTCGACACCCTCGCCTACTTTTCGTTTTTCTTTTTCCTTCTCTTTGGCAGGAGTTTCGTCAACGTTCGACAACATTCCCCATTGACGGACCGCCTCATGCTGGCCATGGCGGGAGGATTGGTGTTATTGTGGTTGGCAGGTTTGCTCGATTTCCATTTCGGTGGTTCAACTGAGATACTCAATTGGAGTCCGGTAGTCATTGCTATTTTACTTTTGTTGCTGGCCATTCGCATTGGTTTTTTCAAGAGCAATTTTGCCAAAATATTCGCCGCCGGCGCCGGCTGGTTGTTTTTCTTCACTTTACTTGGACCGCTTTACAACAATGGGATTTTCACCCTTTTCAATCCCTGGCCAGTTGGCCAGCTGGGCATGATGGTCATATACACATTCGGGCTGGCATACAAGCTCCAACTCCACGAGCGGGCAAAGGCCGACGCAAAAAGGGTGCTCGAACTCGATGGCATCAAGAGCCGCTTCTTCGCCAACATCTCCCACGAATTCCGCACCCCGCTCACCCTCATACTGGCGCCGTTGAAAAAAGCCCAGGAACAGGCGCCCGCCAGCGAATCGGAGCATTTTTTTGAAAACGGCGAAGCCGAAATCAGCCTGCCCGCCCGCCACCTCGGCATGATGCGCCGCAACGCCGAACGCCTCGGCCAACTCATAGACCAATTGCTGGATTTGTCGAAACTGGAAAGCGGCAACATGAAACTGCAAGTGGCCAAGGGCGATATCGTCTCCTTCCTGCGGGCCATGGTTTTTTCCTTCGAAAGCCTGGCCGAGCGGCGACAGATACACTTCCAGACCGAGTTTCCCGAAAGGGGCGAGGAAGCATATTTCGACCGGGATAAACTGGAAAAAATCCTCGTCAACCTGCTGTCCAATGCCTTCAAATACACCCCCGAACGGGGGCGGGTTTCGGTGAAAACAGCCATTGAAAATGGTCGCCTCAAAGTAAGCGTGGAGGACAGCGGCCCCGGCATTTCCCAAAAAGATTTGGATAAAGTTTTTGAACGTTTTTACCAAATAGAGGGCACAGAGGACAAAGGCACCGGCATCGGACTGAGCCTCGTGAAAGAACTCGTCGAACTGCACCGGGGGCAAATCAGCGTGGACAGCACTCCGGGCCGGGGCACGGCCTTCAAAATCAGCCTGCCCGTGGCACGGGAGTTTTTTGCCGAAGCGGAAATCGCAACGGAGGCAGTGCCCGACAGCACCACATCCCGCCCCAACCCGGCTATGCTGTTCGAACCAGCTCATCCAGAAAGGTTTTCTTCGGAAAACGGGGCCGCAGCTGCCGACCTCCCCCTGTTGCTCGTGGTGGAAGACAACCCTGACCTGCGGAGCTACATCTCGGAAGCCGTGGCGTCAGCCTACAGGGTCATCAGTGCAGACAACGGCCGCCGGGGCCTGGAGCTGGCCCTCGAGTACACCCCCGACCTCTTGGTCAGCGACGTGATGATGCCCGAAATGGACGGCTTCCAGCTCTGCGAAAAACTCAAAACCGACGAGCGCACCAGCCACATCCCCGTCATCCTGCTCACCGCCAAGGCAGGCCAGCAGCACAAGCTCGAAGGCCTGGAAACCGGCGCCGATGCCTACCTGACCAAACCTTTCGATGAAGCCGAACTGCTGCTGCGCGCCCGCAAGCTCATCGAACAACGCCGTAAACTGCGCGAGCACTTTGCCGCCCAGCCCGCCCTGAAACCCACTTCCGTCGCCCTCCCCTCCACCGACCAGCGCTTCCTCGACAAGGTCGCCGCTGCCATCGAGGAAAACATGGGCAACGAATTCTTCTCCGTGGAAGACCTGGCCGCCGCCGTCCACTTCAGCCGCAGCCAGCTCCACCGCAAGCTCAAGTCCCTCATCGGCAAATCCCCCACCGACCTCATCCGGGAGTTTCGCCTTTGCCGCGCCAAGGAACTGCTGGAACAAAAATCCGGCAATGTTTCCGAAATAGCCCTGGAAGTGGGCTACAGCAGCCTGTCATATTTCACCAGGAGCTTCAAGGCAGCTTTTGGGGTGTTGCCGAGCGAGGTGTGAGTACCTTATTCGACAATCACGATCCTCCTTTCAATTTTTTCATTTTCCGAAATGGTCAACAGATAGGGCCCTTTCTCCAATGAGGACACATCGAGGGAGGTTTCCGGGTCTTCCCAGATGGACTGGAGCATCAGGCGGCCCTGCATATCGTAAAGTCTGAGGAGCCAGGGCCCGGGGAAATTGGCGCCGTGGTAATGCAGGAACAGGCGGTCGGCAACGGGATTGGGGAAGAGGTCGAAATCGCCGACAGAGCCATTTATCCGAAGGGAAACAATGGGTGAGAAGCTGGATTGCCCGTCGTAATCCACCTGAAGGAGTTGGTAATAGAGGGTTGTGTGGCGTGGCGGGTTTGGATCGAAAAACTGGTAAGTGTGATCTGGGCCGTAGGCATCCACCCAGCCAATGCTGTCCAGGGGAGTATTGTCGGTTCTGCGAAGAACGATGAAGCCCCGGTTATTGCTTTCGCTTGCGGTGCGCCATTTGAGCAGGGCACCATCGCCGTCCGGTTCGACGATGAACGAAACCAGCTCGACGGGCAGGGGCAGGCAGGAACTGTTCACGTGCGCAATTACGGGCAGGCGGGCACAGCCAGCTTCCACTTTCCAATCGTGCACAGCCATGTACTTGTCGCTGGAACTGCCCCCCGTGATGGTGAAGTAAGGGCTGTAAGACATGGGATAACTCACCGAGCCCTGCCAGTGGTTGAAGTTGATGGAGCCCACCTTCACGATTTTATATCCGGTGCCAGCGGGTATGTTGACACCGCCATTGGAGAGCACCAGGGTGACCGGGCCGGAAACGGTGCTGCAATTCAAGTCGTCAGTGATGGAAAAGGACTGGGCCCCGTTTGGCAGCACATTGTCCGAGGCATCCCGGATTTCGAAGCTGAGGGTATGGGTATAGCACCATATCATGGGATAAACAGTGAGCTCTTTGAGGGTAAAAGAGGTTTCGGCGTCGAAAATGATTTCGGTTTGACTTCCCCCATTCTGCAAGGTTCCTAAACCATTGTTGGTTGGGGGTGGGCCGGTGGTGGTGATGCCGGCCGTACTTGCGTCTTCTACGTAGTAGGTGGTGGTACTGCTCAGCGGCGGGGTGGTAAAAGTGGTTCCAGTGCCGAGGGAGGTGCCTCCGGTGCTGTTGGCGTACCAGTTGAAGGGGCCAGAGGAAGCTGTTTGAATACTGAGCTGGGCCTGCGACCCCGGTGTCACGCAGTCGTCAACGGGGGTGGGCAAGCTGGAAGTCACATTGGTGGTGCTTTCAGTGGAGCAGCTACCGTATTGCGCCGCCAGCTTGTAGGCAGCGGCGAATCGAATAGTGTCCAGGGAGGGACTGGTAGCACCTGCAATGGCCACCCCGTTCTTGTACCACTGCCAGGAAGTGCCACCCGGGAAGCTGCCTGAGTTAGCCGCCGAAAGGGCGAGCGGCACCACTGAACATATATTTTCGCTGGCCGGCAGGCTGGGGCTGGGCAGGTCGTTCAACACGGAGATGTCATCCGACTTTGAGCAGCTCAGAGAGTCACGGATTACCCGATATACACCGGTAGTGCTGATGTTCCAGGTGTTGGCGGTGGGGCTGTTTTCAACGAGAATCTGATTGGTCGTCAGGTTCATCCAGGTAAAGGTGACGTTCGTATTGGTGCTGGTGCCGCTGTTGAGGGTGTAGGGAAATGAAATGGTGCAGGCGGACACATTAGGCCCCAGGTTGGGTTTGACACAAGGAAAGAAGATATCTACGAAGTTGGCTGCGTACTCGTAGGCTGTGGCATTGCAGGTGGTCACTGCGTCCCAATTGATAGACCAGGTCATCATGCCACGCAGGTTCGGATAGGGGCCGCCCTGTCGGTTGTAACTGCCCGGTTTGGGGCCAAGGCCCCGAAGGTAGTCGATGGCAGCCTTCACGGTGTCGGGGTCGGTAAACCCACCTCCGGCAGCATTGGGGCAGGCAGGCAATCCCACGGCGATTTTTGTTTCAGGCAAACCGATGAATGGACCAGCCTGATTGCCCGACAAGGGCACATCAAAACCCTGGATGACTGCCTCCGTCATGGCCACGATGAAATCGGCGGTGCCCTGTGAGTAGATGTTTCCGTCGATGCCGTACATGCTGCCACTGTTGTAAAGCTGAACATGCAGCAGGTCGATGGAATCGCGCAGCGCATGCAGCACCGGAAGATAGGCGCCCCATAGGCCGCCCCATTGAGACATGCCGCCCTGCACGAAAGCAGTTTCGGGGGCAAAGGTGAGGAGCATCTTCTTGTTGAAGCTGTTGCGGTAATTGGCCATGATGGCCTCGATGGCGTCGATGAGGTTGATGATGTGGGCATCCGTAGGATTGGCAATGGTGCTGCTGCTGCTCACCGAGAGAGAGCTGCCCTCGAAATCGATGTCGATGCCGTCGAAGCCGTAGGTATTGAGAAGGCTGGTCACCGAACTGACGAATACATCCCGCTCGGTGGCATTGTCCAACTTCACCGGGTCATTGGCCCCGCCAATGCTTAGCAAGACCTTCTTCCCCAATCCTTGCAAATATTGAAGCTGGCTGATGAAAGTTGATTGTGAGACACCATCGGGTGTAAAGCCGATTTCGTAGTCGGTGCCGTTGATGGGCACACCGAATGCCACCTCGATGACATTGTAACGGGCGTCCACCTGATCGAGCTGGATGTAAGGAGAAGCGGGGTCGTTCCAGTTTTGCCAATAGCCCACGAGTGAAGGCGTGGGAAGTTGGGCAAATGTAAACGTGTGATGCCAGGCAAGCATACACATCACCAGGCAAAGGCGTGTAGTGAAGTTTGTGGATATCATCGTGTGGATCAATCAAAAGCCTGTTTTCTGAATTCCCCACAGGATCATTTGTTGAAACTCAAATGCAACAGGCCAGTTTAAAGAAATCCCCTATTTTCCGTTCGTTTAAGTCTCCGGACCTGAACTTGATCGTCAACGACAAAGCATGTTCTGCTCAACTATATTCAGGGCAAATTCGGTTTGTTCATTCTATGCTGAACATCTGTCACCGTTGCCCACTTTTATACCCAAGTCAAAATATACCCTACGCGAAGTGGTTTGGGAAAATTCAAGCATATCATTCCAGAGAGTATGGAGAGTTTGTGCGGCATATGCCGCCCAAACCACTTTGTTTTGAGTATATTCGTCAATTTCGTACCAATTTTCATTACCCATGCAAAAGAGAATGAACAATGGATACGGGCCGGTTTTGACAAGCACCACCCCAATGTGATAGCTGCCCGAATTGACACCCTTCTTACAAAGCATAGCCCAGCTCTTCCGATCTTCGCCGCCGTTACACATTCACATTAAAAACACCTCTTACATGATGTACAAGCTGTTTGCAATTGCAATGATTGCATTATTCCCACTGCTGGCCGCCGGCCAATCTTCCGACCTGGGCAACTGGCTCATTTACATTGGGAACAAAAAAATTGACGCCCGCTGGAACTGGCACCACGAAGTTCAGTACCGGAATTACGATGCCATCGGTGACCTGGAGCAACTGCTGCTGCGGACGGGCATCGGCTACAATTTGACCGAAGGAAACAACAACCTCCTGCTGGGTTATGGCTTTATCAAAAGCCAGAATTACCTGCCCAATTCCGACGAAAAGGTCAACATCGATGAACACAGGGTTTATCAGCAGTTCGTGACCAAACAGGGCATTGGCCGGGTAAATGTGCAACACCGCTACCGCTTTGAGCAAAGGTGGGTGGAAGACCAGGATGTCAAGTTCAGGTTTCGCTATTTCCTGTCGCTCAACGTGCCCCTCAACAACAGTGAACTTGTGGAGAATACCTGGTACCTCTCGACTTACAACGAGATATTCCTGAATCACAAAGGCAATGTGTTCGACCGGAACCGGCTTTATGGCGGGCTTGGTTTCAAGCTGAATGCACGGGCCCGCTTCGAACTCGGTTACATGAACCAGTTCTTCAGCGCTGGCGGGCGTGATCAGCTCAACATGATTGCCCTGGTGAGCTTTTGATGAACCAAAAATCAAGGCCGACAGTAGTTTGGAGCCCTGCCGGCGTTTCAGCGCTCCAGAAATCCCTTGCCGGAAAAGATTTTGGGGATGCACTTCTGGATTCTTGCCATCCGGGTTGCCGCTTGTTTTGCAGATGAAAAATGAATCAGGTAGCTGCGTTGCCGGCCTGGGGTCAGGGCCTCAAAAGCAGATTTCAGTTCTGGGTTTTCATCGAGAATTTTTTGAAACTCCGCGGGGATAGGATGCTCGGATATTTTTTTGAACTGAATCTTTTTACCGGCTTTTTCGATGGCTATGGCATCGTGGATGAAGGCTCGCAGATAAGGTTCAAATTGCTGAACTTCGGCGGCAGTCGTAAACTTTAGCAGGCGGGTGGCCTGGGAGTTCTTTCCAGGTGCATGCAGGAGCTTGTGGGGGTCTTCCAACAGGCTGCCTTTGAAAAAGCTCACGGCGCAGTATTCCTTGAAGGCAGTCAGCAACGCGATGTTTTTGCCCTTCCAGGTGTAACAGGGAACACTCCATTTCACCGTTTCCTCCAATTCCGAGTCGAGCAAAATTTTACGGAGCAAGCTCATGGGCTGGGTCCACTTGTGCACCTTGCAGTCGGGCGTGCCGCCCAATGAGCAGCGACCGCAGCCCACTTCAAAATACCGATCCACTTCAGGGTTGGGGATTGCAATTTCCATATCGTTTGACTGTGTTTACCTCACCACGCCCACGGTCATGTTCTCGTCGCAATCGCCCTGGATGACGGGGCCGGTGTAGGCCCGCACATTGTCGTTGACGAAGTTGAAGATTCAACGCCAGCATGGTTTGGAACCCCTGCCTGCGTTTCCAATTTACCTCACCACGCCCACGGTCATGTTCTCGTCGTAATCGCCCTGGATGACGGGGCTTTGGCGGTTGCCGGTGTAGGCTCGCACATTGTCGTTGACGAAGTTGAACAGTTCTTTGATGGTCACGATCTTGTTTCCATCGGCGTCGGCTTCGCCTTTCAGGCCCCGGATGAGGAAGTGGGTGAAAACCCCCTGCCGCAGGCCGCTGCTTTCCAATGAGGTTTCGTCAGATTTTGAGGACATGATGAGGGCCGTGCCGGGTTTGGCGTGGGCCAGGGTTTTGTAATAATCGGCCAGCACATTGCGGATTTCGCCGCTCTTCATGGCCAGCAGGCTGCCGGAGTGGCAGGCGTCGGCGATGCAAAGCTTGTAGCGTGCCTTGCTGCTATCGAGGATGGACCTGATTTCTTCGTGTTCCAGTTTGTTGTGGTAGCCGTCGTAATCGATGGGCAGGAAAGCACCCCGCAGGCCGTGGCCGCTGAAATAAACGAACACCAGGTCGTTCTCACCGGCTTTGGCGAAGGTCTCCTGCATGGCATACAGGATCTTCTCCCGGGTGGCATCTTCATCGATGAGGATGCGGATCTGGTCATCGGCAAGGGCACCGCCCTCGGGGCTTTTGAGGAAGGCGTACATTCGGTAGGCATCGTCATCGGTGTACTTGAGTGTGGGCATGTGGTCGTAGCTGGAAATTCCGACGATAACGGCCCAGACCTTCATGGTGGCGGCATCCCGGACGGCATTGTAATCGACCAGGGTGTCGGTGGTGGCGAGGGTTTCTTCGGGCTCAGGCAGGGTCTCACCCAGGTAAGTGCCGGCCTTCCAGAAACCGGAGACTTCGCTGCTGTCAGAGAAAAACAAGGTTCCTTCGCCGTCGAAATTGCCTTCGGCCCAGTGGCCAACGTAACGTTCGCCGTTGGCGTAATAGATGACGCCGTCGCCGTGGGGCATGCCGTTGCGGAAATCACCAACGTATTTGGCGATGCCGTCTTTGAAAATATAGGTGCCCCGGCCGTTGGTGCAGTCGCCGACGATGCAGCCTACCCTACCGGGTTCAATTTGAGAGTTGCCCATGTATTCACCCTCCACCCAGTCGCCTGTGATGTAGGTGGAATCGGCGAAGTACAATGTGCCTTTGCCGTGGCGCAAGCCCTGCCGGAAAGTTCCGACGTACTTCTCTCCGGCCGGATTGGTGAAAGTGCCCCAGCCATCGGGTTTTCCTTCCAGGAACTGGCCTTCGTACTTGCTGCCGTCGGGATATGCAAAAAGTCCCTCGCCGTTTTCACAGTCGCCGTTCAGGCAGCCGCTTTGTACTTCCTCTTCGGCAATGACCACCTCTTCTTCCTCTTCGGAAGGGAAGAGATTTTCGATCACCTCGCCGTTTTCGTCAACGGGCACACCCATTACCCATGTGCCGGTCCAGGAGCGGCCGTCGGCCAGGGTTTTGGTTCCCAAACCATCCGGGAAGCGGTTCTTCCACTCGCCTCGATAAACACTGCCGTCGGAATAGTAACAGGCACCGACGCCGTGGATTTCTCCATCTTTGAACTGACCGACGTATTTGGCACCACTGGGATACAGAAAGATGCCCGTGCCGTTTTTGCAGTCGCCGGAGATGCACTGCGATTGCGCCAGCGAAAGAAAAAAGAAGTTGAGTATTACGACGAGAAAGGTGTAACGCATAAGTGTTGTGGATTTTCCTTACCAAATTTTTGAAAACGACCTCGGAAGGGTACGGACGGAAAAAGGAACGCAAAGTCGGACCGTAAAGTTATGACCGGAGGCCTATTGTTTTTAAAAAAATTTTCATTTGTTCCGGCCAGCCCTTTGGGGCCGCTGTTTTTCTTCCTTCGGCAAATGGCATTTGTCTGCTCCGCATCTGACATTCATCATCATCAAAAATCGCTGTGTATGCCAATTTTCGGCTGATTTTGATGACATTAGCGAGGGCGATAAGCCTGCTGTTCAGCCAAATCAAACCTCTTATCCTCTCGCATCATTCATAAAACCGAACCATCATGAAGTTACAAATCTCCAGCTTTGACGAGTACAAAGCAGTGTACCAAAGAAGCGTTGAAGACCCGGAAGGATTCTGGGCCGAAGTTGCCGAAACTTTTCACTGGGATAAAAAATGGGACAAAGCGCTCGAGTGGGAGTTCAAAACCCCTTCCGTAAAATGGTTTCAGGGTGGTAAAACCAATATCACCTACAATGCCCTGGACCGCCACCTGCCCGAAAGAGCCAACCAGACCGCACTTATCTGGGAACCCAATGAGCCCGGTGATCCCGTAAAAAAATACACCTACCGTGAACTGTATGAGGAGGTCAACAAAGTGGCCAATGCCCTCAAAAAATTGGGCATCAAAAAAGGTGATCGCATCTGCTTTTACCTGCCCATGGTGCCTGAACTCGCCATTGGTGTGCTGGCATCCGCCCGTATCGGTGCCGTTCACAGTGTTGTTTTTGCCGGTTTCTCCGCCAGCGCTTTGGCCGACAGGATCAAAGATGCTGACTGCAAACTGGTCATCACCTCCGATTTCAACCTGCGTGGGAAAAAGCACATACCCGTAAAAGCCGTTGTGGACGAAGCCCTCGAAATGGGTTGCGACAGCGTAGAGAACGTCCTCGTACTCCGCCGCACCGGTGATGACATCAACTGGAAAGAAGGCCGTGACACTTGGTGGCACGATGCCATCGAGGGCCAGCCAACCGAATGTGCCCCGGAAATCATGGATGCTGAGGACATGCTGTTCATCCTTTATACTTCAGGTTCCACAGGAAAACCCAAAGGCGTGGTTCACACGGTTGGTGGCTACATGGTGTACACCATGTATTCCTTCCTCAATGTATTTCAATACAAAGAAGGCGATGTGTACTGGTGCACGGCTGACATTGGCTGGATCACCGGGCACAGCTACATCGTATATGGCCCGCTGCTGGCAGGCGCCACTTCACTGATGTTTGAAGGTGTGCCCACTTATCCGGATCCCGCCCGCTTCTGGCAGGTGGTAGAAAAGCACAAAGTGAACATTTTCTACACTGCCCCCACTGCCATCCGTGCCCTGATGGGCTTTGGCGATGAGTGGACTGAGAAATACGACCTGAGCAGCCTGCGGGTGCTCGGCTCAGTGGGTGAGCCCATTAATGAAGAGGCCTGGTACTGGTACCACGAAAAGATCGGAAAGAAAAAGTGCCCCATCGTCGACACCTGGTGGCAGACTGAAACCGGCGGCATACTCATCTCTCCGCTGGCCGGCATTACGCCGGAAAAACCGAGCTACGCCACCCTGCCGCTCCCCGGTGTTCAGCCTTGTCTGATGGATGCCCAGGGCAACGAAATAGAAGGAAACAACGTGGAGGGCATTCTCTGCATGAAGTTCCCATGGCCATCTATTTTGCGCACCACTTACGGCGACCACGAGCGTTGCCGCCAGACTTATTTCTCACAATTTGAGAACATGTACTTCACCGGTGACGGAGCCAAGCGCGACGAAAACGGCCTCTACCGCATCATCGGCCGCGTGGACGATGTGATCAACGTTTCCGGCCACCGCATTGGCACCGCCGAAGTGGAAAGCGCCATCAACGAACACGATCTGGTGGTCGAGAGCGCCGTGGTGGGTTATCCGCACGAGGTGAAAGGCCAGGGCATTTATGCATACGTCATCACCACCAAACCGGTTGAGGATGAAGACGCCTTCCAAAAGGAGATCCGGGCCATCGTCACCAAGCTGATTGGTCCGATAGCCAAGCCTGACGTGATCCAGGTGGTTCCGGGCTTGCCGAAGACCCGCTCAGGCAAGATCATGCGCCGTATTTTGAGGAAAGTTGCCGAAGGTGATGTATCCAACCTCGGTGATACTTCCACCCTGCTGAACCCGGAAGTGGTTGACCAGATACTTGCAGGTGCCGCACACCTTCAGACCAGCTGATGTGACGCGGTAATTCCAGACTGACCAGCGAAGTATTCTTTTTTTCTTCGCAAAAATCAATGCCTGACCGTAACAAACGGTTGGGCATTGTTTTTGACGTTAATTCAGTAAGACACTTACGCACTCACCTATCCCCCCTCGTAATTTTCAAAGACTACAAGTTGGAACAGATGCCCGGTACCCGGACGGTGCCGCTTAATCCCATGAACCCAAACTCGAATATCCACATGATGCCTGGAAAAACACTATTTATCCACATGGCAGTGCGCAGCCTTTGCACTGCCCTCTTCACCTGTAGTTTGGCTTTTTCGCTGAATGCACAGGATTGTTACACCATCACCAATGCCAACAATGGCCAGGGAGATACCGGACTCAACGGTTATTACGAATACGCAGGTACGCAATACGGCTGTCAGAAATTCATCAAAGTAGGTGAATTGAACGGCCAGCCCAGCTCTGCCACATACGGTGTCGAGCGCATGTATGGTTATTTCTGGTCATTGGTCAGAAAGAGCGACAATGTGATGCGCTACATGAAGGTGACCAGTAATTGCACCATTCCCAACAGCGGTTACACGCCCTGTTGCAACCAGGGCGGCGACCCGCAGTTTACCCTCATCGGTGAAAACTCCTGCGCAGAATTCGTGCTTCCGGTTGAGCTGAGCGCTTTCAATGCTCAGAAGCTCAGCGACAGAATTCTACTCCATTGGCAAACAGAAACCGAAACCAACAACGACGGCTTCGAAATTCAGCGCAGCGCCGACGGAAAGCACTGGGAAACACTCGACTTCGTGCCCGGATACGGCACCACCCTCATTGCCCGAAGCTACAGCTGGGAAGACCAACGACCTTTGCACGGCATCGCCTATTACCGCCTTCGGCAACGGGATTTCGACGGCTCAGTGGAATACTCCAAAATATTGAGCGTCAGCAATGGCACTGTGTCGCAGCCATTCAGCTTTCACCCAAACCCGACCAGCTCATCCCTGACTGTCAGCATTCCGGATGCTGAAGGGACGGTGTTCATCACCGATCTGGCAGGAAGGGTTTTGCGGAAGATGCCCATCACTGCATCCAGCCTGCGCATAGACCTGGATGAGCTGCCTTCCGGTATTTACCTCATCGGTCTGAGAGACCATTACGGCTGGGTGCACCAGGACAAACTCATCGTCTCCAAATAAAAAAGCTGCCCCGCTGGAGCAGCCATAAACGTTGTTCACCACTTGAGCAACGCTCTTTACCCAAGATTCCCTTACTCTTCAAGCGGGCTTGGTCCCGCTTATTTCACTTTCAGGAATGGCTTCAGGGTGATGCCATCCTGGCTGATGAGTCTTATCTGGTAGAGTCCTTTCGACTGGTTGTCGAGGGCGAAACGGAACTGCTGGCGGGCATCAGGGCTCACTTTTTCGCTTGCAATCACTTGTCCCAATGAATTCACCAGTTGCAGTTCGCCAACCGGCATTTGGTCTGCTTCGGCAAAATCCACCTGCACGAAATCAGTTGCCGGGTTGGGATAGAGCTTGACTTTAAGCTGTGGGTCACCGGAAACAATATGATCAGAAATGCCAAATGGTTTCACCGGCAGGTCATTCACTTTCCTTCGGTAAATGCCATGCCCTTCCACGGCTGCGTAAAGGTATTTGCTGTCATTTGCCAGGCTGGTGATGGTAAGCAGTTCATCAGCCAGAAGCGGCAGACCCTCACTGAAATCGACCAAGACGTCTCCCATATTACCTGACCGTATGACACCCTTAGGAGTGGCAATCAGCAGGTTACCTCTTACAAAGAGAAGTCTGTCAGCAGTGGAATGGAACTTTTGAATCATGTATGGGTGTTCAATCACTGTTTCTTCTTTGGCGGTCAGGTCAATCCGGATCAGGTGCAAGCCATCGAATGCGAACAGATGCGAGCCCTTCTTCATGAGGTCTGAAGCCCCTGTTGCCTCAGAGATCTGAACAGGCATAAATTGGTCTTTCACAAATTTGAAAACACCGGTATAAGGTCCACTGGCATAGATGGTTCTGTTTGCAGGATCGTGGGCCAGCGCAGTGATGGCCGCATATGTCGGGATGCCATAATTGCCCAGGGTGATCCAGGTATTTCCGGCATCGGTTGAACGCATTACGCCACCGTTGTAGCCACAAAATACCCTGTTTCCGAAGGCGGCAATGGAATAAAATGTCCTGCCGGTAGGGATGTTGGAGTTTTTGACGGAAAAAGTCTCCCCACCATCCACCGAATATTGAAAAGTAGTCTTGCCAAAAACGGCGTTGACAGAATAGATGACAGCATTGGTGTTTGCAGAATTGAAAAAGCTATTGGAACTGGTGAGTTGACGAACCTTTCCATAACCCCTACCTGAGGTCCAGGTCTCATTTTCTGAATCGTACATCAGCAAATTGCCTGCAAAGGGGAAACTGGCTGTCAGCTTTCCATCCATGATGGCCAGCTGGTCCAATTTGATAAGCGTCTCTTCCAAATCTCCATCCGCAGGCTCCCAGGTGAGGCCATCATCAGATGAGGTGAAGACGCCACCGTCTCCGCTGAGAAAGAGCCTGAAACCATTGTCGTAGATCCGGGCATTCCGAAGAAAACCCACTTCTTCCAAGCCCTCGGCATAGCTCCAGCTCTTACCTCCGCTCACCGAAGTAAGCACCGTGTTATTTCTGATGAGCAACAAGTTGTTTCCTGAACTCACCAGGCTGCTCGATTCATCGGAAAGGGACAAAGTTATTTTTGTCTTTTCCCAGTTTTCACCACCGTCCTTCGAGCGGAACAAGCTCGTTCTGGAAACCTCATCCTCCGGATAATCTGCAAGGAGGAAGGTGCTGATACCTGCTGTTGCCACGGCTTTTGGCCGGATGTTATCGGGTAGCTTGTCGGCTAGAACCCAATTCAGTCCGGCGTGTGGCGACAAGTACAGCTGACCGCAATTGGTCATTGCCAATACCAGGTCCTTACCGTCGGAGATGGTGTAACCCACTTCACAAGCATTTTCAAGTCCTTCGGCTTGCACCCAGGATTCTCCGTCATTGTCAGAAGTGTAAACTACGTTGGCATCTTTCAAAGTTCCTATTGCAACAGCAACTCCACTTTCTTCCAGGTAATCGATGGAGCGGGGTTTGAATCCATCCTGTGATATACTCTCCATGGGATGCCAGCTCTGGCCGTTGTCTTTGGAGATGTACATGGAGGACACCCCGGAAGTGGTATTCTGATAAATGAGAACCATGTTGCTGCCAAGTTCTGTGAGTGATCCGTAGAAGCCCGACTCAGGCAGACCATCGTCACTGGGCAGCCATTTGTTGTTGATAAAATCGAACCTGAAGACGGTGTTGGAAGTTTGCTCCACACCGAAAATGTGGGCTTCTCTGATGATCACATTTTCGAGCTGAAAACCTTCAGGGAGGCCTTCTGAAATGTCCTGCCAGCTTTGACCGGCATTGGCACTGAACATAACTCTGTCTGCATTCTCAACGACAATCCAGTTGTAACGGCTGTCTTTGTATTTGGCCACCTTGCGGGTGGGTTGGTTGGGGAGTGGCGTCCATTGCGCAGCGACTGGAAAGGCAATGAGAAAGCTGAACAGCCAGGTGGCTGTGAGGTAAATAAGCTGTTTCATGATTTTGGAAATTGAGGTTAAAAAAAAGAGGTTGACCTGCGAACGATGGAACGCAGCACCAACCTCGTTGACTTGTCTATTGGATCACTTCAGGCGATAGCCCAAACCAATCGAAAGAATTGAGACGTTGAAGCCTATTTCGGAATTGATGGTAAGATTGGGGCTCAGGGCATAGCGTGCACCGAGGAATCCGCTGAAAGCAGGCTTCCAGGTGCTTTTTATTCCCAGATGGTTTTCATAATCCGAAAGGCGGAGTGTTGAGAGGTCGCCTCCGGGATTACCGGTCATTTTGCTGTAATGGAACCCCATGGACATGCCTCCGTAGATGTCAATGTTGTCTCGCTTCGTAAAATGAATGGCAGGCCGGATGGCTGCGAAATACAAAGCATTGGTCCAGGTTGCATAAGCCTGATCGGTGAAAAAATGTTTTGAAGATGTTGAGATGGAATGTCCAATCAAAAAGTCCACCCCGAAAATGGGACTGACCATGTAACTGAGCCCTGCACTCACAGGCGGCACATCTACAGTGGCCTTGTCAGCAACATAAGTTGGAAGAGCTCCGACTAATACAATCGCATCCCATTGTTGTGCGGCGAAGAGACGGGTAGGTCCGTTCTGTGAATAATCTTGTGAGTAAGAAATCCTGGACGTGAGCATCGATAGGACGATCAATGCGAGAATTGTTGAGGTACGCATGGCGAAAACATTTGGTTATTGGGTTGTAAACTAGACATCGGCTGGGTTTGCCTGGGCTTTGGAAGTTAGTATTCGTGCAAGGAAGCAAATGAAAAGGAATACAACCGCTTGGTTTTGGTTTACGCTCCAAATGTATGGGTAGAATTGAAAGGATGCCGGCCATTTTTGCCAGCGGCGAGAAAACGGACACGAACGGTCATGGAAGATCTGCCACCGGGAATTTCGCAGTTGAGCGCAATAGGCACGAAACGAACATTGTTCTGCCAGACTTCCGGCAACAAAGCCTTTCCAGACGATCCGGAAAAATACAGACCCGTTTACCGAAGGATATTTGAAATTGGAAAAGATGCGCAACACACGGATCAATCCATCAGCAAGGTTATTCCGAAAGCAATAACGGTGAGCACCATGCCGATCATGAAGATGTTGTAGGTGATGCGCAGGCGGCGGTACTTGTTGCCGAGGGTACGGCCGAGAAAGTACAAGTCATTGACGATGGAGTTGTCCAGGAGTTCATCGTTTAGCAGCACCTTGTGAAGGTATTTGCGGTAAGTCTCCATGTCCATCTTGTAAAAATTGCCGAAGAAAAAGAGGTTGGATTTCCCCTGGTCAATCAGGCTGGGATCGGTGATACCGGTCATTTTCACAGGCCGTGTGGCCATTGTTGCATAAACGATCGAAAGGACGCAGGTGAGCAGCAAAGTAACGGTTGGCAAGAGCAGCTTGGTGTCTTCCATCACCCGTGGCAACAACAAGGGAATACCCAAGGTGATCAACAAGGAATTGATCGAAAGCATGATGTTGGCCTTGTTGTCGGCAATGTTGGTCAGGTCGATCTGGTTGCGCAGCGTGGTTTTGAACATCATCTGCGCACTCTTGCTCTTCTTGATGGTGAAATTGAGGTCCTCTCCGGTCGAATCTCCTTTTTGCTCACCGTTTTGGATTTCCTGCTTTCTCTTTTTCAGCTTTTTAAGGGTCTTGCGTTTTTCTTCACCGTACTTGGCCTGGCCTTCACCGGTGTAGAATTTGTGATTCTTCCAGAAATTCAGGTTGTTCTCCACCCAGGCGGATTCGTCCATTTCTTTGCCGCAGAAAACTTTCCATTCGTGGCGAAGGGCATCTGATTTGGCGAGGTAGTCACCGCTGAGATTGTTGAAATCCGCATCCTTGATGAGCTTTTCGAGCAAGGTATTTGGCTCCACCGTTACTTTGGTGACTTCGATGAGCTGCTTTATTTGATTGATTTTCTCTTCGTCAACACCCTGGCTTCTCAGGTATTTTTCGGCAATTTCCTTGCTCTTTTCCTCGTGCTCATCGTACCGGGCGGTGAAGCCGGTATCGTGAAACAGCGCTGCCAGTTCAAGCAATTCTTTCTCCTCATCGGAAAGCCGGTAAGCCTCAGCCAGCTGTAAGACAGATTCCCGCACGGCAAGGGTATGTGCGAGGTCGTGGTATTTATGATCAGCAGACAGGCCCTTTTTGAGCAGGTCAACAACGTACTGTTCAGCCTTCTTTACCAATTCAGTTTGCATAGGTCAGCAGTGTCACGAGTTGCGAAGATAGGGAGCAAGGAGCTGACAATCATTACTAAACAACTATTTATACCCAAGTCTAAGTAGTTTGGAGAAATTCCAGCATTAAACTTCAGCAAGAATTGGGAGTTTGGCCGGCTTCGCCGCCCAAACCACTTCGTTTTGAGTATATTCGGAAACAAACATTTCATGCATAGCCGTAGTGCTTAAAGAGGAAGCGCCCCGGCAACCAAGTTGCAAGGGCGGCTTCCAGTCCTGCATTTGTAACCCACTGCCAGTATTGGAGTTAAACAGCTGGGCTACTTCAATTCAAGGGATACGAATTGAATGTAAGCTAAACCAAAACGAATTAGCTCGGTGTGTCGACCAGTCAGGTCGTATTAAAAAATGTGCTAACTAACAAGATGGCAGAAAAAGGAAGAAATAATCCATAGAATTAGTCAGACCGTTTTTCACTACCAGTATGGCATACTTCCCACAGACACACGGAGTTACAGGGCCATCGACAGGCTTGACTCCGTTGATGTACCAACGCATTTTGATGTATTGGCCTGGATCCAGGTCAGGAGGAAGGTTGGAAGCGTCGATTGATTCTCCTTTTGACTGCAAATGGGCAGAGAGGCTGATTCCGGCATCTCCGCAATAGCTGGCGGTGACATAGACGTCTGTTCCTGCTGCTTCTGTAGTGAATGTAAGCTGCTCACCGGCTTCAACTGGCGGGGTCACGGTAAATGTGAATGATGAGAACATCAATGGCATTCCCACCATCAATGCAAGAAGGGTCAGTGTTTTCATGGCAAATGGTTTTTTTGACAGCGATGCATAAGCAACCTGTCAGGTTACATAATTGGACTGTGCATCTGCAGAATGCCGGGCATTGAAACGGATTCAACTTCTGCCGGACAATTGCCCGAAGGCAATATGCAGGTTTTGACCTGCCCTGCGCTCAGTTGATCCATATCCGGCACCTCTCCAACCATTAGCGGTTGCCATGAATTTACAAACGGAGAAAGGTTACTTGTCTTTGTCTTTCAACTTATCGGCTGCTTGCTGAACATCCTTTGCAGCTTTTTCAAGTTTTTTCAGTTGCTGTTCCTTTTTGGATTTGGCAGGTGCTTTGGCTATTGGACCTGCTGTTGATTCATTGTTTTTTGCCAGCCAGGCTGCCACCGTTTGTGCACCTTTCGGAGCCTTGTTCACAAATGCCAATGCCCCGTTTTCAACGGTGACATAAACCGTATCGCCTTTGGCAAAATCGCCACCGATCACATACTTGGCCAGCTCGTCGATGAGCAGATCCTGCAAGGCGCGTTTCATGGGCCGGGCCCCATATTGGGGATCGTAACCGGCATCGGCCAGTAAATCCAGGGCTTCACCGGTGATGGCAAACTCCATCCCCTGCCGGGCCAGCAATTTTTCAACCTTCTTGAGCAGCAAGACCAGGATCTGCCGGATTTCTTCCTTCGTCAATGGCAGGAACATGATCACCTCATCGATCCTGTTGAGAAACTCAGGCCGCAGGTTTTCTATCAGCGTGTCGATCACTTCCTGTTTGGTGGTGGCGATGATGTCCTCCCGGTGCTCCTCCCCTACCGCTTCCAGGTCTTCGAAATTTTCCATGATCTTTTCGGCGGCCATGTTGGAGGTCATGATGACGATTGCATTCTTGAAATTGGCCACACGGCCTTTGTTATCCGTAAGGCGGCCTTCGTCCAGCACCTGCAACAGGATGTTGAAAGTGTCCGGGTGGGCCTTTTCAATTTCATCGAGCAAAACGATGGAATAGGGCCTGCGGCGCACGGCTTCTGTCAGTTGCCCGCCCTCGTCGTAACCAATGTAGCCGGGAGGCGCCCCCACCAGCCGGCTCACATTGTGTCGCTCCTGGTACTCGCTCATATCCAGCCGGATGATGGCGTGCTCGTCGTTGAAAAGCACCTCGGCCAGCGCTTTGGCCAGCTCGGTTTTACCCACCCCGGTAGGCCCCAGAAAGATGAAGGATCCGATGGGCCGGTTTTCGTCCTGAAGGCCGGAGCGGCTGCGGCGTACGGCGTCCGACACGGCTTTGACCGCCTGGTCCTGGCCGATCAGGCGTTTGTGAAGTTCCTGCTCCAGGTGCAGCAGTTTTTCCTTTTCGCTTTGCAACATACGGGTAACGGGGATGCCGGTCCAACGCGCCACAATGGCGGCAATGTCATCGGCGGTGACCTCCTGGTTGGTGAAGCGGTTTTCTTCGGGTAGTTGGGCCAGTTTGTTTTCAGCCTCCTGCACCTTTTTCTGAAGTCCCGGTAAGTCACCGTAACGGATCTTGGCCACCTTCTCCAGGTCGCTGTTTCGCTCGGCTTTTTCGGCCTCCAGTTCCAGTTGTTCAATTTGCTTTTTGAGCGCCTGAATCACGTCGATGATCTCCTTTTCATTGCGCCAGGCGGCGCGAATGCTGTCCCGCTTCTCACGGGCATTGGCGATGAGGCTGTTGATGGCCTCCACTTTTTCGGTGGCACCCTCGCGCTTCAGGGCCTCACGTTCAATTTCCAGTTGGCGCACCTTGCGGTCCCATTCATCCACCACTTCGGGCACGCTGTCCAGTTCAAGGCGGAGTTTGGCAGCGGCTTCATCGATGAGGTCGATGGCCTTATCCGGCAGGTTTCGTTCCGTAATGTAGCGGTGCGAAAGCTCTGCCGCAGCCACCAGGGCATCATCCCGGATGTCGATTTTGTGGTACACCTCGTACTTCTCCTGCAAGCCCCTGAGGATGGAAATGGTTTCCTGCACGGTGGGTTCTTCGATGAGTACTTTCTGGAAGCGGCGCACCAGTGCCTGGTCTTTTTCGAAATGTCGCTGGTACTCGTCGGGGGTGGTGGCACCGATGGTGCGCAGCTCACCGCGGGCCAGGGCCGGTTTCAGGATGTTGGCGGCATCCATGGCGCCGTTGCCACCGCCGGCTCCCACCAGGGTGTGTATTTCATCGATGAAGAGGATGATCTCGCCATTGCTCTGCTGCACCTGCTTGATGACGGCCTTGAGGCGCTCTTCAAATTCGCCTTTGTACTTCGCACCGGCAATGAGGGCCGCAATGTCGAGGGTGTATATTTTTCTGCTTCGCAAATTCTCGGGCACGTCCTGTTTCACGATTCGCCAGGCAATGCCTTCCACGATGGCGGTTTTTCCAACACCGGCATCTCCCACCAGGATGGGGTTGTTCTTTTTCCGACGGGAAAGAATGTGCAGCACCCGGCGGATTTCGTCGTCGCGCCCCACGATGGGGTCCAGCTTGCCGGACTCGGCCTGCTGATTCAGGTTGACGGCATATTTGGTCAGGGCGTTGAACTGCTCGTCGCTGCTCTGATCGGTCACTTTTTCTCCCTTCCGCAATTCAAGAATGGCCTTCCGCAAACCTTCCTCGGTGGCTCCCAGCAGGCGCAGCATTTTCCCTCCTGCATCATTGCCCTGCACGATGCCCAGCAAGATCAGCTCGATGCTGATGTACTGGTCGCCGTAATCGGGCAACAACTTTTTTGCCCTTGCAAGTGCCTTGTTGGCCTCAGGGGTGAGGTACTGCTTTTCGGTACCTGCCACTTTGGGCACCTTGGCTATCAGCTCATCGATCTGACGGCGGAGCATTTGCATGCTCACACCCGCCTTCTCCAAAAGAAAGGTGGAAACGTGCTCGTCGGTTTCTAGGATTCCTTTGAGCAGGTGAGCGGTGTCAACTTGCTGCTGGCTGAGCCCAACGGCAATCTGCTGGGCTTTCATGATGGCATCCTGCGCTTTGAGGGTAAAGTTGTCGTAGGTCATATTTTGGAAAGAAGCTTTGCTGTCAATGTTGCGGAACGCCGACAAAGGTAGCCAAAGGGAGTCGAACTCCACCGTTGGTATTCGACCAGCAGGGCACACTTTGCTATCTTCGCCGGGCTGAGATTGATTTAAAATTTTTCACGGCTCGATGCCAAAAACAAAACCATCCGATATGAAAAAACTCTTGTTTTCCTTCCTGCTGGTTTTCACATTCAGAATAGCCGCCTTTGCCGTTGATGGCATGTGGATACCATTGCTGCTGTCTTTGCTCAACGAGAGCGAGATGCAAAGCATGGGCATGAAAATGAGCGCCGAAGACATTTACAGTGTCAATAAAAGCTCACTCAAAGATGCCATCGTGCATTTCAATGGCGGGTGTACCGCTTCCATCATTTCTCCGAAGGGGCTGCTGCTGACCAACCACCACTGTGGATTTGGCGCCATCCAGTCCCACAGTTCGCTGGAGCACAACTACCTGCAAGACGGCTTTTGGGCCAAAAGCATGGACCAGGAACTGGCCAACCCCGGTATGACCATTACGCTCATCTCCCGCATCGAGGACGTGACGGAGAAAGCCCTTGCCGGGGTAACGGACGAAATGGACAAGCGCACCCGCCAAAGCACCATCGACAAAAACCTGGAGCAAATCAAAAATGAGGCGGTGAAGATGGATTACGAGGACGTTATGATCCGTCCTTTCTTCCACGGTAACCAGTATTTCATGTTCATCACCGTCACTTACCGGGATATCCGGCTGGTGGGCGCTCCTCCATCCAGCATTGGAAAGTTCGGTGCTGATACGGACAACTGGGTCTGGCCACGTCATACGGGTGATTTTTCGCTGTTCCGCATCTACGCCGATAAGAACAACCGCCCGGCTGACTACTCACCAGACAACATTCCCTATACCCCGAAACACTTCCTTCCCGTCAGCATCGACGGTGTTCAGGATGGTGATTTCACGCTGATCTTCGGTTTTCCGGGCCGCACCAACGAGTACCTGCCGGCTGCCGCCATCCAGCAGATTGTGGAGGTGTTGGACCCCGCCAAAATTTCCGTGAGGGATAAAACCCTGGCGATCTGGGACGGGGCCATGCGTGCCGATGCGGAGGTCAGAATCCAGTATGCTTCCAAACAGGCCAGTCTGGCCAATGCCTGGAAGAAATGGCAGGGCGAGGTGCTGGGCCTGAAACGCACCAAAGCCGTTGAGAAGAAAAAACAATACGAGGCGGAGTTCAGAAAGGTCGTCGCACTAAACCCCGACCTGAATGCCAAATACGGCACCCTGTTGGATGACATGAACCGCCTCTATGCTGAAATTGAACCGTATGCACTGCTCAAAGCCTATTACGATGAGGTGACGTTCCGCAACGTGGAATTGCTCCGCATTGCCTCGCAGGTGAACCGCCTGCAAGGGTATTATGAAAACAACGGAGAAGAGGGTTTCAACAACTTCAAAAACAGGCTGATTCCCTGGCTGGAGAATTTTTACAAAAACTACCGCCCGGAAATTGACAAAGAAGTGTTCGCAGCCCAGATGGAGCTTTTGGTCAAAAAGGTGGGCAAAGAAAAAATGCCTGCCGGTGCAATCGGTGCCCTCGCTTCCTACAACAACAACTATGAAACCTGGGCTGAGACGGTTTTCAAATACAGCTGGCTGGCCGACCGGGAGCAGGCCATCAAAACCCTGAACATGGCCCCCGGCGATGTGATGAAGGCAATTTCAAACGACGCTGCCTGTGCCCTTTCGGCGGCTTTCCAAAAATACTACGACGACCAGATTGTTTCGAAGTACAATGAGTTGAACGAACAACTGGACGACCTGCAGCAACGCTACATGGCCGCCCAAATGGAGGCCTTCCCCGACAAGCGCTTTTACCCCGATGCCAACGGAACCATGCGCTGCAGCTACGGCCGTGTGCAGGGCTATAAACCCCGCGATGCGGTGGTTTACCAGACCAAGACCTACCTGGAAGGTGTGATGGAGAAGTATGTCCCCGGTGATTATGAATTTGACGTTCCGCAAAAACTGATTGACCTGTACAATCAGAAAGACTACGGCGTGTACGCCGAGGGCGGCAGGATGCCGGTTTGTTTCATCGGCTCCAACCACACCACCGGCGGAAATTCCGGCAGCCCGGCCATCGACGCCCACGGCAACCTCATCGGCCTGAACTTCGACAGGGTCTGGGAAGGCACCATGAGCGACTACAACTTCGACGAAAGACTGTGCCGCAACATCATGGTGGATGTCCGATACATCCTCTTCCTAATTGACAAATTTGCAGGAGCCGAAAACATCGTCAGGGAAATGAAACTGGTGCGCCCTAAAACCGCCTCGAAGCCTGACAACAAAACCCGCTTCAAGGTGAAGGAAAGGCAGGCACCGAGGGAGTGAGGATTCCCCCTTTTGTCAACACAAAAAAGGCCACTCAGAATCCTGAGTGGCCTTTTCAATTTTATGCTGTTCGGGAAGAAAATTACTTGTCTTCCTCTTTGCTTTCTTCTGATGCTTCGTCAGCTTCGGAAGCTTCTTCGGTAGTGGTCTCTTCGGCAGTTTCTGCAACTTCGGTTGCGGTCTCCTCAGTTGCTTCTGTTGCTTCTTCTGCGGCTTCAGTTGCAGTTTCAGCGGTTGGAGCAGCAGTTGCGGCTTTTCCTTTGCCTTTGCCACCACGACGGCGACGACGACGTCCTCCGCCTTTTTCTTCTTTGGCTGAGTACTCTTTGTTGAAATCCACAAACTCAATCATTGCCATTTCGGCACCGTCACCTTTGCGGAATCCGGTGCGAATGACGCGTACATAACCACCCGGACGATCTCCGACCTCGGCAGCAATGGTTCCAAAAAGTTCTGTAACGGCAGCTTTGTCCTGCACATAGCGGAACACAACCCGGCGGTTGTGGGTAGTATTGTTCTTGGCCCGTGTTACGAGCGGTTCTATGTAAGAGCGAAGGGCTTTGGCTTTGGCCAAAGTGGTGAAAATGCGCTTGTGCTCGATCAACTGAGCGGACAAGTTGCGCATCAATGCTCTGCGGTGTTCTTTGGTGCGACCGAGGTGGTTGCCTTTGTGTCCGTGATTCATGACTTAGATGATTTTAGATTATGGATAGCTTCGCAACACGAGCGCCCCGCTGATGCAGGGCGCCTGTTATTGCAATTAGATTATTGTGATCACTCCTCGTCGAGCTTGTACTTCGACAAGTCCATGCCGAAAGTGAGGTTCTTTTCAGCGAGGAGTTCTTCAATTTCTACCAACGACTTTTTACCGAAGTTGCGGAATTTCAGCAACTCGTGGGTGTCGTATTTAACCAGTTCAGCAAGGGTATTGATCTTGGCTGCTTTCAGGCAGTTGTAGGCCCTCACTGAGAGGTCGAGATCTTCCAGTGGCGTTTTGAGCAGCTTGCGCATGTGAAGGATGTGCTCGTCCACAACGTCTTCACGGCGGCTGGTCTCATCCGGCATGCTGATGTACTCATCGGTGATAAGCATCAGGTGGTGGATCATGATCCTGGATGCTTCCTTGATGGCGTCTTCCGGGTGGATGGTACCGTCGGTTTTCACCTCGATGGTGAGCTGCTCGTAGTCGGTACGCTGGCCAACACGGGTGTTGTCCACCTTGTAAGCCACGTTCTTGATGGGTGTATAGATGGCATCCAAAGGAATTACGCCGATTGGAGCATCTTTCGGGAGGTTTTCACTTGCCGGTACATAGCCACGACCCTTCGTTACGGTCAGCTCCATTTCGAGGTTTACGAAAGGCTCCATCTGGCAAATGAGCAGGTCGGGGTTGGTGATCTTGAAAACGTTTGAATAGTTCTCGATGTCTCCTGCCCTGAATTCTTCCTTGCCACTGATGGTGAGGTAGATCTTCTCGTTGGTGATTTCCTCACTGTCAATAGCGCATTTCAGACGAACCTGCTTGAGGTTCAGTATGATATCGAGCACGTCTTGTACCACACCGCGGATGGTGGCGAATTCATGATCGACACCTGCAATGCGGACAGCAGAAATAGCGTAACCCTCCAAAGAAGAAAGCAAAATTCTTCTGAGAGAGTTTCCGATGGTTTGACCAAAGCCCGGTTCAAGTGGACGGAACTCGAAAGTTCCCTCGAAATCATTTGCTTTTTGCATGATGATTTTCTCGGGCTTCTGGAAATTTAAGATGCTCATATTTGAATGATATAGCTTTGAAAGGAAATTGAAGGATTCTCGTTTGAATCACCCGGCAAAAAATTGCCTGTATTTCTAAGAATGGATAAAACGACAATGCGGCGATTTGCAGTTGACCTGGATATTTCAACAATACCAGGATGGCAAACTGCAAATCGCCACAGTAATTACTTCGAGTAAAGTTCTACGATCAACTGTTCGTTGATGTTCTCAGGAATTTGCTCACGCTCCGGATATTCGAGGAATACACCTCTCATCTGATCCGGGTTGAATTCCAGCCATTTGATTTTGGCAAGGTCAGTTTTCTTACCCATTTGGTCCTGGATAACTGCCAATCCCTTGCTTTGACCGCGCACCTCGATCACATCGCCGGGGCGCAGGTGGTAAGAAGGAATGTTGGTCACAACACCATTGACCACGATGTGGCGGTGGGTAACCAGTTGGCGGGCAGCGCGACGAGTAGGAGCGATACCCAGGCGGTAAACCACATTGTCGAGGCGTGATTCCAGCAACTGAAGCAGTACAGTACCCGTAACACCGTGTTTGTGGCTTGCTTTCTGGAAGAGATTGCGGAATTGCTTCTCCAACAAACCGTAAGTGTACTTGGCCTTCTGCTTTTCAAGAAGCTGAAGCTTGTAATCAGATGCCTGACGGCGGCGGCGGCTGTTGCCATGTTGTCCGGGAGGGTATTGCTTTTTCTGAAAAGCTTTGCTCTCGCCAAAAATAGGCTCGCCGAATGATCTTGCTTTTTTCTGCTTAGGTCCGATGTACCTTGCCATTATTGTACGATTCTTTTATGCGTGTTAAGAAGAAAAGGCCATTACACCCTTCTGCGTTTGGGCGGGCGGCAGCCGTTGTGCGGAATGGGTGTTACATCGTTGATACGGGTAACTTTGATTCCCGCCTGGTCAATGGCACGGATGGCCGCTTCACGACCAGACCCGGGGCCTTTGACGAAAACTTCAACGGTGCGCAAACCGGCTTCATGAGCGGTTCTGGCGGCATCGCCTGCGGCAACCTGGGCGGCATAGGGAGTGTTCTTTTTGGAACCCCTGAAACCTGCCTTACCTGCAGACCCCCAACTGATCACATCTCCCTTCTTGTTGGTCATGGAGACAATGATGTTGTTGAATGTAGCCTGGATGTAAGCAAAGCCTTCCGGCTCCACTTTCACTTTCCGTTTTACCTTTACTTTAGTTCTTGCCTTTGCCATTATTGGATCAGATGATTATTAAGAAGCAGTTGAATGAACCGGATAAGTTGCAGCCGTGCAACACCAGCCCTGGAATTACTTCTTAGCCAATTTCTTGTTTGCAATTGTTTTACGACGACCCTTACGGGTACGAGCGTTGGTTTTGGTGCGCTGGCCCCTTACGGGCAAGCCCTTACGGTGACGCAAACCGCGGTAACAGGCGATGTCCATCAAACGCTTGATGCTCATCTGCACCTCTGAGCGCAATTCACCCTCCACCTTGTACTCATTGGTAATGATGCTGGTGATGGTGCGCACGGTTTCGTCCGGCCAGTCACTGACCTTCACGTTCTCGTCAACGCCGGCTTTGTCCAGGATCTCCTTTGCCCTGGAACGGCCAATACCATAGATATAGGTAAGACCGATTACGCCACGCTTATTTCTTGGTAAGTCTACGCCTACTATTCGAGCCATTTTGACAAAATTTTAGGGTCTCGCTGCGCAATGAATACGCCACTGACCCTTTCTTATCCTTGACGTTGTTTGAATTTCGGATTCTTCTTGTTGATCACGTACACCTTGCCCTTCCTCCTCACAATCTTGCAATCAGATGAACGCTTCTTAACAGATGCTCTAACCTTCATGATCGGTTGCAGTTTAGATTACTTGTAACGGTATGTTATTCGCCCACGGGTCAAATCATAAGGCGACATTTCCACGGCCACTTTGTCACCGGGCAATATCCGGATGTAATGCATTCGCATCTTGCCCGAAATGGTTGCAATGATGACATGACCATTTTCGAGCTTCACCCTGAACATTGCGTTCGAAAGTGCCTCTTCAATTACGCCATCTTGCTTGATCAAATCTTGTTTAGCCATGCCTTGAAATTTGGGAGGGCAAAGATACGAATATCAAGCAAAGATTTACCCCTTGGTCAAAAATTTTATAAGTCACTAAAAATGTGCACGTTATGCGCATTTTTAGCCGCATTTTGCAGAATCAATTTCCGGCAAATACGGTGTCGGCCAAATCTTCCACGATAAGCTCCACCGTCCGCAAAGCAGGATTTTTTTCAATGGCTGCTTCTATGGGCCTGTGATCAGACAATATATCAGCCTTTTCTTTCCTGACGGCCACGCTGTGCTCATAGTGGGCCGACGGCATGTAGTCGCGGGTGAAGATGGTCCAGTTGTCATCGCTCTGCCCAATGTCCCTTTTGCCGAGGTTGATCATGGGCTCGATGGCGATGACGAGGCCTTCCTTCAGCAGGATGCCATTCCCACGGCGACCGTAATTGGGCACCTCTGGTTCTTCGTGCAAGCTCCTGCCCAGTCCATGCCCCACCAGTTCCCGGACTACGGAATAGGGGTGTTCCCTTTCCACGTAGTTCTGAATGGCGTAGCTGATGTCCCCTACCCTGTTACCATGCACAGCCGCTGCAATGCCTTTGTACAATGAAGTTTTGGTGACACGCAACAATTGCATGACCTCCTCTTTCACATCGCCAATGGCAAATGTGTAAGCGGCATCTCCATGAAAGCCCTTGATAAAGGTTCCGCAATCAATGGATACCACATCACCTTCCTCAAAAGGCTGGTCATTCGGGATGCCATGCACTACCACCTCGTTCGGTGAAATGCACAAAGTGGCCGGAAATCCCCTGTAACCCTTGAATGCCGGTTCGGCACCGTGATCACGGATGAGCTCCTCTGCCTCTTTGTCAAGCTGCATACCGGTAATGCCCGGTTGAAGTCTTTCTGCACAATGGGTCAATACCTTGCAAACCAGCAAACAGGCTTCCCGGAGGAGTTCGATCTCCTCATCGGTTTTGTAAAAGATTCTCTTTTGTTTACCTGTTAGCAAGGTTGTAGATTTTTTATCAAAAAGAAATCGTGCTCCGAATGGCTTGTTTATCTCGCTTCGCAATTGGAGAAGAAGCCCTTCGCAGCACGATTTATCACTTGCCTGAAGCCGGTGGAATCATTTCACCAGGCTGGCAAAAGGCTTCGTGATTACATATTCGAGCCAATGGTCTGCATTCTGGAACGGCCCTGGATACGGCCACTCTTCACCAAACCGTCATACCTGCGCATCAGAAGATGGCTTTCGATCTGTTGCAGGGTGTCAAGTACAACACCCACTGCAATCAGGATGGATGTGCCACCAAAGAAAACTGCAAATGATGGCTGAACTCCAAATGCCACTGCTATGGCAGGAATAACAGAAATAAGACCGAGGAATATGGATCCGGGCAAAGTCACCCGTGTAGTAATTGCATCGATGAAATCAGCAGTTGGCTTACCCGGCTTGATTCCAGGGATAAAAGCGTTCTGCCGCTTCAGGTATTCTGCATACTGAGTTGGGTTCACGATCAATGCGGTGTACACATAGGTAAATCCAACTACCAACAGGAATACGATCACTGAAGAGGTAAATGAATAAGGATTGACGAGTTCTTTCAACATACCCGACGGTGCAGCCATTGCTTCCTGTCCAAAGGCAAACTGGGCAACAGTGGCAGGAACGAACATCAGCGCCTGAGCAAAGATGATCGGCATCACACCGGCGGCATTCACCTTAATGGGAATGTAATCTCTGACTCCGGCAGCAGGCATAACCGTGCCACCACGCTGCACCATGTGCTTAGCAAACTGGATGGGCACTTTACGTACACCCTGAATGACCAAGACAACAGCGCCGATGATTACAAAGAACAGGGCGAACTCGAGAATCAACTTGAACAGGTTGTTGGCACCGATCTGGAGTGCAATTTCTCCGGCAAGAGCCTGTGGCAAGGAAGCTATGATACCGATGGTAATCAAGAGCGATGCACCATTGCCAATTCCGTTATCGGTGATGCGCTCTCCCAGCCACATTGCGAAGACAGTACCTGAAGAAAGTATGATGATGCTTGACAACCAGAACAGTGTTTGAGGCATGTTCGGGTCCAAAGCACCGGGAATACTGTAAATGTATGTCAGATAACCTCCACCCTGTACGAGGGTGATCAATACAGTCAACAAACGGGTGATCTGATTCAGTTTCTTTCTACCACTCTCGCCTTCTTTCTGCTGCAGGCGCTGGAAGTAAGGACTTGCAAAGCCCAACAGCTGAATGATGATGGAGGCCGTGATATAAGGCATGATACCCAGGGCCATCACAGAAGCATTGTTGAAGGCTCCACCGGTAAATGAGTTGATCAAACCGAGAAGGTCGGATCCTGCGGCAGAGGCTGCATTGTCAAGCGCCTCGGGTACTACACCCGGCAAAACGACAAATGAACCAAACCGGAAAATGAACAACATGAGCAGGGTCCAGCCGATGCGCTCCCTGAGCTCTTTAATTTTCCAGATATTTTGGAGAGTGGTAATGAATTTTTTCATCGCAATTCTACTCGATATGCGAGACTGCATGCCTGAAAGGAAGCAGCCCGTGGATTAAGAAAGCACTAAGTAAAACAGAATCCAATAAAAGGGAGTGCCTTCTTTCCGGTTTAGACAATAGTTACACTTCCACCTTTGGCTTCAATGGCTTTTTGAGCTGTGGCAGAAGCTGCATGAGCTGTTACGTTAACAGCAGCATTAAGTTCGCCCCGGCCGAGGATTTTGATCCGGTCATTTTTGCCAACGATGTGCTTTTCGATCAAAGCCTCCGGGTTGATATCGGTCAGGTTGTACTTGTCAACGATGGCTTGCAGCCTGTCGAGGTTCATGGCAACATACTCAACACGGTTCGGGTTTTTGAAACCACGCTTTGGCAGGCGGCGCTGCAATGGTGTTTGGCCACCCTCGAATCCGCGCTTTTGTTTGTGGCCTGAACGGGACTTGGCCCCCTTGTGACCACGACCGGCAGTGCCGGCCCAGCCTGAACCCTGGCCACGTGCAATACGCTTGCGTTTGCGAGTTGAACCTTCAGCTGGTTGGAGATTATGCAGTTCCATTTGAATATTCAGTTTGCTGTTTGAAAAAATCAATGCGCAGCCGCTGCTGCCAATTACCAGGATCAGGCTTCCTCAACCTGCACCAGGTGCGCCACTTTGCGGATCATCCCCAGGATCTGAGGAGTTGCTTCGTGAACAACGGTCTGATGCATCTTGCGAATGCCAAGAGCCTTAAGTGTGTCTTTCTGGCGCTTGGGCCGGTCAATCTGACTTTTTACCTGAGTAATCTTAACTTTTGCCATGATCTCTTATGGACTATTGATTAAAGTATGATGAAGGGGAATCCCCCGGCATCAACCATTGAATACTTGTTCCATGGTCTTGCCTCTTTGCTTGGCAATGTCCATTGGACTGCGCAGCTTTGAAAGGGCATCCAGTGTGGCTTTCACAACGTTGTGAGGATTGGATGAACCCATGGACTTTGCCAGTACATTGTGTACACCGGCAATCTCCAGTACGGCACGCATGGCACCACCGGCAATCACACCGGTACCATCGGCAGCCGGGCGAATCAGTACACGGCCTGCGCCGTACTTGCCCTTTTGCTCGTGCGGAATAGTACCTTTGAGAATGGGCACTTTGATCAGGTTTTTCTTGGCATCGGCAACTGCTTTGGCAATTGCTTCCTGCACGTCACGGGCTTTGCCCAATCCCTGACCAACTTTGCCGTTGCCGTCACCAACCACAACAACTGCTGCGAAGCTGAAAGTACGACCACCTTTGGTCACTTTAGCAACACGGTTGAGGTTTACGAGCTTCTCTTTCCACTCGGTGTC
The DNA here is from genome assembly GCA_002698985.1 of Saprospirales bacterium. Taxonomy (GTDB): domain Bacteria; phylum Bacteroidota; class Bacteroidia; order Chitinophagales; family Saprospiraceae; genus UBA6168. Next base: position 37,080 of record PAAY01000029.1, read on the forward strand.
AGCTACGGTTCTTACTTTTTGAACATTGCTCTTTGCCATTGAATGTCTATTTTAATAGGCCTTCGTTTTACCGAAGGAAAAGCATTTCGTCGGATTAGAATTTCAAACCTCCCTCACGGGCACCTTCAGCCAGCGCTTTCACACGGCCGTGGTAGAGGTAGCCACCACGGTCAAAAACCACGGTTTCGATATTGAGTGCTTTGGCCTTTTCGGCAATCAGCTTACCTACCTCCCTGGCTTTCTCGGTCTTGGTGCCTTTGAGCTTGGAACTGAGGCTGGTGGCCCCTGCCAGGGTGAAACCATTGACATCGTCAACGAGCTGGCAGTATATTTCTTTGTTGCTTCTGTAAACATTCAAGCGTGGCTTGGTAGCCGTACCGGCAACTTTCTTGCGGATGCGCCAGTGAATTTTACGTCTGCGAAACTCCTTTTTAAATTTCATCGCTTGGTTACTTTTTGCGGTTTTAGTGAAAGGCGTTCGAAATCCTGACCCAAAACCAATTGGCGAAAAGTATGTGTTTATACTTTAGGCGCCAGTTATTACTTGGCAGCCGTCTTACCTGCTTTCTTGCGAAGTACCTCACCCACAAAGCGAATACCTTTCCCTTTGTATGGCTCGGGCTTGCGGAAGGACCTGATCTTGGCAGCAACTTGTCCCAGCAGTTGTTTGTCGTGGCTTTCGAGCCTGACAATCGGGTTTTTACCCTTTTCCTGGCTGGCGGTTACCTTCACCTCGTCCGGCACATAGAACATCACCGGGTGAGAGAAACCGAGGATCAATTCCAGCAACTGACCGGTATTGTTAGCACGATAACCTACACCCACTACTTCCAACTCTTTTACGAAGCCGTTGGAAACACCTTCTACCATATTGGCAATCAGTGAGCGATACAATCCGTGCATGGCACGGTGGCGCTTCTGTTCGGTAGGCCGGTGTACCGTGAGAACTCCATCCTCAATCTTGATTTCCAGGTCTTTGTCAACCTGCTGCGTCAACTCGCCTTTCGGGCCTTTGACCTTTACAACATTCCCTTGCGAAACTTCAACAGTGACGCCATTGGGGATGGTTATCGGCATTTTTCCTATTCGAGACATGATTCAAACGAATTAATGCGGTTCAGTTAATGAGGGATCAATAAACGTAGCAAAGCACCTCACCTCCAATATGCTCGTTGCGTGCCTGCTTATCGGTCATGATACCTTTTGAAGTAGAAATGATGGCAATACCCAATCCGTTGATTACCCGGGGTAAGTCATCAGCTTTGCTGTACTGGCGCAAACCGGGTTTGCTCACACGCTCCAATTTCCTGATAACAGGCTCTTTGCTGATGGGGTCGTATTTGAGGGCAATTTTGATAATGCCCTGCTTGCCGGCATCCTCTTCAAATTTGTATTTCAGGATGTAACCTGAATTGTAAAGGATCTCTGTAATTGCTTTTTTCTCCTTTGACATCGGAATTTCCACAACCCTGTGCCCTGCTTGCTGGGCGTTGCGGATGCGAGTCAAAAAGTCTGCAATGGGATCTGTTACTGCCATTTTATTAGAATTTCTAACCGCCTTCATGGCGGTCAATTGATTACCAACTAGCTTTAGTTACACCCGGGATTTTACCTGAAAGCGCCATCTCCCGGAATTTCACACGGCACAAGCCAAACTTGCGCATGTAGCCTTTGGGCCTTCCGGTCAGTCCACAGCGGTTGTGGAGCCTTACAGGAGAGGCATTCCTTGGCAATTTGTCGAGGGCTTCGTAATCACCGGCTTCTTTGAGTTTCTTGCGAAGCTCGGCGTACTTGGCCACCATGCGTTCTCTCTTCTTGTCCCGTGCAATTATGGATTTCTTAGCCATGATGCTTATTGTTGATTTTTACCTTTAAATGGCATTCCCAAACCTTTGAGCAGTGCGTATGCTTCTGCATCGGTTTTTGCCGTGGTGACGAAAGTGATATCGAGGCCGGTGATCTTCGAAACTTTGTCGAGGTCGATTTCCGGGAAAATGATCTGCTCGGTAACGCCCATGGAATAGTTGCCACGGCCGTCGAAGCTTTTGTCATTGATACCCCTGAAGTCACGCACACGAGGCAATGAAACATTGATCAGGCGGTCGAGGAATTCCCACATGCGATCTTTGCGAAGCGTAACACGAACACCAATCGGCATTCCTTCACGCAGCTTGAAGTTTGACACAGAGCGCTTTGCCTTGGTGACTACGGCCTTTTGACCTGCAATCAAGGTAAGCTCACCCTGGGCTACATCCACCAGTTTTTTGTCCTGGGTGGCTTCACCTACCCCCTGGTTGATACAAATCTTCACCAGGCGGGGCACTTCCATGGGGTTGGCGTACTGAAACTGCTCCTGCAGTGCCGGCACTACCTCTTTCTCGTATTTCTCTCTGAGCCTTGGTATATAGTTCATCGCTATAGTGGATTATGCTGTGAGTTAGTTAATGATCTCCCCTGATTTTTTGGAATAGCGAACCAGCTTGCCATCGACGAGCTTGCGCCCGATGCGTGTGGGTTCACCAGTTTTGGGATCGATCAGCATGAGGTTCGATAGGTGAAGTGGTGCAGGCATTTCGATAATCCCTCCCTCGGGGTTGTTCTGGGTGGGCTTCTGGTGCTTTTTCACCAAATTCACATTGTCTACGATGGCCCTGTTTTTCTTCGGAAAAACTTCCAGCACCTCGCCAGTAGCACCTTTGTAGTTGCCGGCGATAACCATCACTTTGTCTCCCTTTTTGATGTGCAATTTGGGAGCGAACCTCGTTTTTTTAGCACTTTTTGCCATGATTGAAACTATTGGCTGTTAGCTTATTGTCTGATGTTATTGCGAAGCGAAAACAATTGGATGATTCATTAAAGCACCTCTGGTGCCAGGGAAACAATCCGCATGTAATCGCGCTCACGAAGCTCACGAGCTACGGGGCCGAAAATACGGGTACCGCGGGGCTCGTCCTGGGCATTCAAGAGCACACAGGCATTGTCGTCAAAACGGATGTAAGAACCGTCTCTGCGTCTTACTTCTTTTTTGGTGCGGACAACCACAGCTTTTGACACTGTGCCTTTTTTCACACCACCTGGTGAGGCAGATTTTACGGTCACCACGATTTGGTCACCTACAGAAGCATAGCGGCGGTATGAACCACCCAAAACACGGATGCACAACACTTCTTTTGCACCACTGTTGTCTGCTACCTTAAGCCTCGACTCTTGCTGTATCATAGCTCAAACTATTTGAAGTCCCGGAGTTCTTCCTGTGTGGCCAAGAGGCCTTAGCAGGTATTCCTTCGGGCAATTATTATTTTGCTCGTTCGATGATCTCAACCAAACGCCAGCGCTTTCTCTTGCTCAAAGGCCGGGTTTCCATGATGCGTACGGTATCGCCAACATTGGCTTCTCCTTTTTCATCATGTGCCATGAATTTTTTGGTCTTCTTCACGGACTTACCATAAATGGGGTGGCGAAGACGACGCTCAACGCTTACGTTGATGGTCTTGTCCATGGCGTTGCTTACTACCACACCAACTCTGGTCTTTCTTAGATTTCTGCTTTCTTCCATTATTCAAAGTTTGCAGGTCCTTAATCCCGGCTAAGCCGGATATTTGGCAGTGTTCATTTTTGCAGCACACTGCGAGGATCATCAATTTTGATGGGGACGAGGGCAGGCTTATTTCCTGCGACGACGTGCCCGGATTTTTGAACGCTTTGCCAATTGCTCTGGTGACATCTCAGCCAGTTCTCTGCGGCGGATCTCCGTTTTGATACGGGCGATATCCCGGCGCATTTCACGCAGTTCCATAGGGTTGTCAATTCCCTTCACAGCGTGATCGAATTGCATTTTCTGATAGTCAACCTCCGTTGCTGCCAATTCAGCAATCAACTCATCTACTGAGTATTCCTGGAGCTCAAGGTATTTCTTGCTGGCCATTTTGCTATTAGTTCAGGAGTTTGAAAGAATTGATTCAATCCAACTCGATGATTATTAAAACTTAACCAAGTCAGGGCGAACGGTCACTTTGGTCAGTACCGGCAATTTCTGGGCTGCCAGACGCAATGCTTCCCGTGCCACCTTTTCGTTTACGCCATCCAGCTCGAACATGATGCGGCCGGGTTCAACGATTGCAACGTAGTGGTCAAGTGAACCTTTACCTTTACCCATCCTCACTTCCAAGGGCTTGCGGGTGATGGGGCGGTCAGGGAAAATGCGGATCCATACTTGACCTTCCCTTTTCATGTAACGGGTCATGGCAATACGGGCAGCTTCAATTTGCCTGTTGGTGATCCGGCCACCGGTGATGGCCTTCAGACCGTATGAACCGAAACTGACAACGGTTCCACGCTGAGCAGTTTTCTTAAGCTTAGGCTTCTGCTGCTTGCGGTATTTAATTCGTTTAGGCTGTAACATTTTCCCTGTGTTTTATTTCCACGGAACACCCGGTTTTGAAGGTGCTCCAGGGTCAAGTTATTCGTCTGAAAATGCGCCTGTTAGCGCCGTTTTGCCCAGGCTTCTGAAAAAGCGGCCGCGAAGGTACGCCGATTTTTCAAATTGGCCTCAGCTAAAAGTGAAAATTATCTGCGGCGTCCACCGCCACCTCTTCTTTCTCCACCGCGTCCGCCACCTGAGCGTCCGCCGCCTCTTCCGCCTTTCTCGCGCTTGTCGAAGCCGGCATTGAGTGAGAGTTCACGGCGGCCAAATACTTCTCCTTTACAGATCCATACTTTGATGCCGATGATTCCGTACACTGTCAATGCTTCTGACAATGCATAATCAATATCCGAGCGGAAGGTGTGAAGCGGAGTTCTGCCCTCTTTGTACTCTTCGGTACGTGCCATCTCAGAACCTGCCAATCGGCCGGAGATGCGGACTTTGATACCCTCGGCACCAACCCGCATGGTTTGTGAAATGGCATTCTTGATGGCCCGGCGATAGTTGATACGAGCCTCGAGTTGCTTGGCAATGGTTTCACCAACGATGGCGGCGTCCAGTTCCGGCTTGCGGATTTCGACGATGTTGATCTGAACATCCTTGCCGGTCAGCTTGCGAAGCTCCTCACGGATCTTGTCAACTTCCTGGCCACCACGTCCGATAACAATACCGGGGCGTGAGGTATGGATCGTTACGGTTACACGCTTCAAGGCACGCTCGATAACAATTCTGGCAATACCACCTTTGGCAATACGAGCCTTCAGGTATTTCCGGATATTCTCGTCTTCGATTACCTTTTCAGCATAATCTTTATCGGCATACCAGTTACTTTCCCAACCCCTGATGATGCCGAGGCGATTTCCGATAGGATTAGTCTTTTGACCCATTTAGTTGAAATTTATTGGTGGCTCCTGTTTTGACAGGCTACCCACCACACTTGTAATTATTCCTTTTCAGCTGTTTCTCCTCCAACTTCGTCCACTTCTACACTCAGTTCAGGTTCTTCTGCACCGGCGAGTTCGAAATCGAGAGGTCTGCGGTTTTCGACAACCAGCGTCACGTGGTTTGTGCGCTTTTTGATACGGGCAGCACGACCATGAGGAGCAGGGCGAAAACGCTTCAGAAATGCACCTCCATCAACCATTGCACGCTTGATGTACAAGTCGTACTCATCGGCACTTTCAGCGCCATCCAACTTGTACTCCCAGTTGGCAACAGCAGAAAGAAGTACTTTGTAAAGCCATTCAGCAGCTTCATTTTTGGTGAAGCGCAAAATGTCCAATGCTTCGTCAATATTCTTTCCCCTGATGTTGTCCACTACAAGGCGCATCTTGCGGGGTGACATGGGGCAATTTTTCAGTCTTGCAACAGCTTCCATTTTGCGTATGAATTTTGGATGAACTCAATGCTGTTGACCGGCGCATGGCCTGCACAACGGCGAGGGCATCCTTAATTGTTATTATCCTTTACGATGACCTGCGTGTCCTCTGAAGGTACGCGTAGGTGCAAATTCACCCAATTTGTGTCCTACCATGTTCTCGGTGATGAAGACCGGGATAAAGTTTTTGCCATTGTGCACGGCAATCGTTTGTCCCACCATGTCAGGGATGATCATTGAAGCCCTTGACCAGGTTTTGATCACCTGCTTGCGCTGACTGTTTTGGGCAGCTTCAAGCTTCTTCATCAGCTTGTGGTGTACGTAGGGTCCTTTTTTAATTGAACGAGGCATCGTTATTCAGTTATTAATTACTGCCGGCGTGAAATTCATGCTGCTTTCAGCCAGCCGAAATCATTAATTGGTTGTCTTCCTTCGTGAAATGATGAGCTTGGTTGAGTGCTTCTTGTTGTTACGGGTTTTAGCACCCTTTGCAGGACGACCGTTGCGGTTACGCGGGTGTCCTCCTGAAGCACGGCCCTCACCACCGCCCATTGGGTGGTCAACTGGGTTCATGGCAACACCACGAACACGAGGCCTTCTTCCTCTCCAGCGCTTGGCACCAGCCTTACCCAATGTTTCCAGACCGTGGTCAGGATTTGAGCAGGTACCCATGGTGGCCTTGCAAGTCATCAAAATTCTGCGGCTCTCACCAGAAGGCAATTTCACCACTGCATAGCGGTCTTCCTTACCCATCAAAGTGGCAGCAGTGCCAGCGGAGCGCACCAGGGCAGCACCGCGGCCCGGCGTCATCTCGATGGCGTGGATGGTGGTACCAAGTGGAATGTCTTTCAGGTAAAGTGCATTGCCAACATTGGGGGCTGCATCTTTTCCGGACATTACTTTATCACCAACTTTCAAACCGTGCGGAGCCAGGATGTAACGCTTCTCACCATCAGCATAAACCAACAGTGCGATGTATGCTGAGCGGTTTGGATCGTATTCAATGGTCTTTACGGTTGCAGGAATATTGTCCTTGTCGCGCTTGAAGTCAATGATGCGGTAGCGGCGCTTGTGTCCACCTCCACGCTGGCGTACAGTCATCTTACCGGTACGGTTACGCCCGCCAGACTTCTTCATTGGAGCCAAAAGGCTCTTTTCAGGCTTATCAGTAGTTACTTCTGTGTGAAGAACTGCTACCCGAAATCTTGAACCCGGAGTTACGGGGTTGTATTTCTTAATTGCCATTGCTGGATGTTTTGCTGTTTGAAAACCCGAAGTATCAAGCTCTTGCGAGCCCCACCTTCAGCATCCTACAGATCTCCAAAAAAGTTAATGGTCTCACCATCGGCCAAAGTGACGACGGCTTTTTTATAACTCGATACACGGCCTCTAATGATTCCGCGACGTGTGTTGCGGTTTTTGGCTTTTGCCGGCATCACCATTGTGTTCACCGACTTAACCTCCACATTGTACATGTCAGCCACTGCCTTTCCGATTTCAATCTTGTTGGCCTTCTTGTTTACCACGAAGGTGTACTTGTTACTGTTCTCAGAAAGGGCGTCGGCTTTCTCCGTGATTACCGGCTTTATCAGAATATGCTTTGCCATAACGCTCAGCGGTTGAAGATTTCAACTTGGCTCAACCTGCGGTTGAATCCCAAATCGATTGGTTATACAATGGTTTTGATCTTCTCGATGGCTCCTTCAGCCAGGATCAAAGTGTTGTTATTCAAAATGTCGTAGGTGTTCAACTCCTCGGCACGCATCACCCGGGCTTTCGGGAGGTTGCGGCTGGAGAGTACCACGTTCTTCTCAACATCAGCGGTGACCAGCAAGGTCTTCTTGTCAGCCAGCTTGAGTGCATTGAGAATACCCACAAATGCTTTGGTCTTGGGTGCATCGAAAGCGAAATCTTCCAACACCACAATTTGTCCTTTGGCAGCTTTTGCAGCCAAAGCGGATTTGCGGGCGAGGCGCTTCACCTTCTTGTTCACTTTCTGGCTGTAGTCACGGGGTTGAGGACCGTGAACACGGCCACCACCATGGTACAGCGGGTTTTTGATGTCCCCCTTACGGGATCCACCAGTACCCTTCTGACGGTGGAGCTTGCGGGTAGAACCGGCAACCTCACTGCGGCCTTTAACCTTGTGAGTGCCCTGGCGAGCATTGGCCAAGATGGCCTTGACATCCAGATAGATGGCGTGCTCATTGGGCTCAATGCCGAAAATTTCATCAGGCAAATCAACCGTCTTGCCCGTCTTTTCACCCTGAGTATTTAAAACTTCGAGTTTCATTTCTATTAGCGGTTTGTGGTTTCAAGCCGGAATTTTCATTCCCTGACGCCAATCCCACAGGTTACCATTTATGAATTCTTCTCAATGATGACGTAAGAACCATTGTGGCCGGGAATCGCACCTCTAACCAGGAGAAGGTTCTTTTCCGGAAATACTTTCACCACTTTCAGGTTGCGAACTTTCACACGCTGGGTTCCCATACGGCCGGCCATCCGCATTCCCTTGAAAACACGGGAAGGGAATGAGCTGGCACCAATAGAACCAGGAGCACGCTCTCTGTTGTGCTGACCGTGGGTACGGTCACCTACACCGGCAAAACCGTGGCGCTTTACAACACCCTGAAAACCTTTACCCTTGGTGACACCAACAGCGTTGACCACATCACCGTCAGCAAAGATCTCCTCTACCCGAACCTCATCGCCGAGCGATTTCTCCACTGCATCGAATCCTTTGAATTCTACCAGTTTCGCTTTGGGTCCGGTGCCGGCCTTCTTGAAATGGCCCATCATCGGCTGGGTGGTATTCTTTTCCTTGGCCTGGCCAAAACCCAGCTGCACAGCGTAATAGCCGTCAACGTCTTCTTGCTTGACCTGCGTCACAACGCAAGGGCCAGCTTCTATCACAGTGCAGGCAATGTTGCGACCGTTCTCGTCGAAGAGACTTGTCATGCCTACTTTCTTTCCGATCAATCCATTCATCGGGCAGAATTTTTATAGTCGTACCGCACCTGTCGTCCGGATGAACACCTGACTACCGGCAACGGCATTAAAAGATTCGTGAATAATTGGTTCCTTCAGAGCGCCGCATCAGGCCGAAATAAAATTTCAACTTTCTTTGGCAACTCCTTTTCCATTCGCCCTTTCAGGGCAACTCCTAAGCAAAATGGGAATTACGTCAACTTGACCTGGATATCTACACCACTTGGGAGTTCCAGTCTTGACAACGCATCCACCGTCTTTTGGGTAGGCGTGTAGATTTCGATCAGACGCTTGTGAGTGCGCAACTGGAACTGCTCCCGGGATTTCTTGTTGACGTGCGGCGAGCGCAGGACGGTAAAGATCTCCTTTTCAGTGGGCAGCGGAATCGGACCAGTTACAACAGCTCCACTTGAGCGAACTGTCTTAACGATTTTCTCCGTACTCTTATCAACCAGGTTGTGGTCGTATGAACGGAGTTTGATTCTGATTTTTTGATTCATGCCGAATTAAGTGTTTATGCGTTTGAAGGAATTAGCTTCTGATAACGGGCTCGGATCGCAGACTCTTTTCTGGTCACAAACCCTCGAATCCTGATGTCCCTCAAACCACCCTTTTCAAAAGCGGCTGCAAATGTAGAAGTTTTCACTTGTTTTTACCAAGCAGCAGGGAAAATATTTTTCACATTTTTCCTGCCCATACAGAAGCCAGTCAAAACAATGCGGAACCAGCCCCTGAAAAAGCTCCTGCTGCCTCCTGGATGTGCCATCCACCTTCTCCGAAACAGGGGTCATGGAATAAAAAAAGCCCCGGTACAGTAAAATACCGGGGCACAATTGATTTGCCATGAAAAATCTAATTCCTATCAGGCCTTTACAAGGCCTTTAGCTTTTTCTATCACCTCTTCGGCAATGTTCTTGGGAGCTTCTGCATAATGCGAGAACTCCATGGTAGAACTTGCACGTCCGGAGGTAATGGTACGCAACTGGGTCACATAACCAAACATCTCGGAAAGAGGTACTTCAGCCTGAATGGCAACGGCTCCACCCGCACGCGGTTCCTGTGATTTAGGAATACCACGGCGACGGTTGAGGTCACCAATTACAGGTCCTACAAATTCTTCGGGAGTTACGACTTCCAGTTTCATGATCGGCTCCATGATGACAGGCTTACATTTTGGAGCAGCTGCACGGAAACCTTCCTTGGCACAAAGCTCAAATGCGATGGGCTTCGAGTCAACGGGGTGCATGCTACCATCGTAAACCCTTACTTTCATGGAATCGATGCTGTAGCCAGCCAGGATACCATTCTCCATCATGGCGGTAAAACCGTCCCTGATGGGCTTTTGGTAGTTCTTGTCGATGGCACCACCAACGATATCCCAAACGAACTGAAGTTTCACCTGGCCATTCTTGTATTCCTCACTGTCGAGGAACTCCTGATCGGGAGGACCAAGTTCGAATTCCATATCGGCGAACAAACCGGCACCACCAGACTGCTTCTTCAGGCGCTCACGGTGAGAAACCGTAACGGTGAGTGCTTCTTTGTAGTTCACCTGTGGCTGGCCCTGGTTGCACTCAACTTTGAACTCACGACGCAAACGGTCGAGGATGATCTCGAGGTGCAACTCACCCATTCCACGGATGATGGTCTGGTTGGTATCCTGATCGAATTTCACCTGGAAAGTCGGGTCTTCTTCAGAAAGCTTGGCAAGTGCCATTCCCAACTTGTCCATGTCCTTTTGCGACTTAGGCTCCACAGCCAGACCGATCACAGGCTCAGGGAAGCTCATGCTTTCCAGGACGATCGGATGCTTTTCATCGCAGAGGGTGTCACCGGTACGAATATCCTTGAAACCAACTGCAGCGGCGATGTCACCGGCTTCAACCTGGTCAATCGGGTTTTGCTTGTTGGAGTGCATTTGATACAAACGGGCAATCCGTTCTTTCTTTCCGGAACGGGTATTCAAAACGGCCGAACCTGCCGGCAATACACCAGAATAAACCCGCATAAAGGCCAAACGACCAACATAAGGGTCAGTGGCGATTTTGAATGCCAGCGCAGTAAATGGATCGTCATTGGTTGGACGACGCACTACTTCTTCATCCGTCTTTGGATTGATGCCTTTGATGGCTTCAACGTCAAGCGGCGAAGGCAAGTAAGCACATACAGCGTCCAGCATGGCCTGTACACCTTTGTTCTTGAATGCAGAACCACAAAGAACCGGCGTAATGCTCATGTCAATCGTTGCACGGCGAATAGCATCCCGGATTTCATCAACACTGATAGACGATGCATCCTCAAAGTACTTTTCCATGAGGTGATCGTCATACTCAGCAGCAGCTTCGAGCAACTCCATGCGGTATTGATCCACAATTTCCTGAAGGTCTTCAGGAATGGGAACCACTTCGTAGGTCATCCCCTGGTCTTCTTCGTTCCAGATACGACCTTCCATGGTCACCAGGTCAACCACACCTTTGAAACGCTCTTCAGCTCCAATGGGAACCTGAAGCGGAATGGCACGGGCACCAAGCTTTTCCTTGATGTCGGCAACTACGTGGAAAAAATCAGCACCGCTCCGGTCCATCTTGTTTACGAAGGCAATCCGGGGTACTTTGTATCTGTTGGCCTGGCGCCAAACAGTCTCTGATTGAGGCTCAACACCTGACACGGCACAGAACAGTGCAACCGTTCCGTCAAGCACACGCAATGAACGCTCTACCTCAACGGTAAAGTCAACGTGACCCGGTGTGTCGATGATGTTGACAGTATATGTATCGCCCTTCCACTTCCACTCAGTTTTTGTGGCGGCGGAAGTAATGGTGATACCACGCTCCTGCTCCTGCTCCATCCAGTCCATGGTGGCAGCGCCATCGTGAACCTCACCAATCTTGTGGGTCAAGCCGGTGTAATAGAGCACGCGCTCGGTGGTGGTGGTTTTACCGGCATCAATGTGAGCGGCGATACCAATGTTGCGAAGAAATTTCAAATCTTTAGCAGCCATATAAATTCCCTGTGGGGTTTTGAATTACAAATTAACAAATAAGGTCTTGGCTTAAAGTCAGCAACCCCAGCCATCAGCCGGGGTTGCAAACCTACCTTCGGAATAAGTTTATACCCGGAAGTGAGCGAAGGCCCGGTTGGCTTCAGCCATCCGGTGAGTGTCTTCTTTACGTTTCACGGCAGCGCCTTCACCCTTGCTTGCAGCAATCAACTCTGCAGCCAGCTTTTCAGCGAAGCCCTTTCCACTGCGCTCACGTGCAAAACGAATGAGCCACTTCATTCCCATGGAGAGTTTGCGGTTGGCATTGATCTCCTGCGGGATCTGGAATGTGGCACCACCAATACGGCGGGCTTTCACCTGCACCTGAGGCATGGCATTGTTCAAGGCATCTTTCCAAACCTGGTGTGGGTCCTTTTGTGTCCGCTCCTGAATGATGTCCATTGCATCATAAAACAAGCGGTAGGCGGTTGACTTCTTGCCTTCCCACATCAAGTTGTTCACAAATTGAGTTACAAGTGTATCGTTGTAACGTGGGTCTGGAATGAGTACTCTTGGTTTTGGCTTACGCTTCCTCATTTTTCAAGGATTATTCTGTGAAGGATCAGCTCAACTTTCACCTTCTGTTAAATACATTAGTTAGTTATTGATCAACTATCGAAAAACACTAAAAATTACTTCTTGGGAGCCTTGGTGCCGTACTGGCTGCGGCTCTTCATCCTGTTGGCAACACCAGCTGTATCAAGGGCACCGCGCACAATGGTGTAACGAACACCCGGAAGGTCCTTAACACGACCACCTCTTACCAGAACAATCGAGTGCTCCTGGAGGTTGTGGCCCTCACCAGGAATGTAGGCAATCACCTCGATACCATTGGTGAGACGAACCTTGGCAACTTTACGCAGCGCGGAGTTCGGCTTCTTTGGAGTGGTAGTGTAAACCCTGGTGCACACGCCACGTCGCTGTGGACATGAATCAAGTGCACGTGACTTACTTTTTACAACCACTTTCTTTCTGCCTTTACGTACAAGCTGATTGATAGTTGGCATAAAATCCTTTTTTATACTGTTTTTCGATAGTTGCAGATCAAAATTGAACGCTCTTGAAATGGCCAAAAAGTCCTGATTTTAAAAGGTTTTTGGCCCTCCACAGACATGGCTGCGAAAAAGCGAGCGCAAATGTAGGCGTTTTTACCTGATTTTTTAAACAGGAAATGAAAAAAAATCTGCGGCAATTGAAGCTGTGTCCGGATGCAAAATTTTCTTTCGGGTTTTGCCTGCCTAGCTTGGAATTTATTGCAGATTCTCAGCCTGAATCTTCGACAATGGATTGTCTTTCTTCACAAACTCAAGCGCCTTGACAACCGCCGGGTCCACCCTGTTCATCACTTTCACATACCCTGCCTCCGACCATTTGTTTTGGGCTATGCCGGCTTTGAGGTGTATTCGGACCCTGTCCCGGATTTTGGCCCAATCCGATTTGGAAAGCTTTGTTCCGTTCGCTTCGCAATAGGAGCGAAATTCATTCAACAACTCATCCGAAAGGGTGAATCCTTCAACAAAGGCATCGAGTCCCATTTCCTCCAACTCTGCCCGGTGTGCTTCCACATACTGGTAGGTGAAAGAGGGAATGTGCCTGTTGGCAGAAATGAAGGCCGAAGAAATGAGCAGGCTGTCCATCGGAATGAAGATATCCGGAACGATGCCGCCTCCCCCAAAGACCACCCGGCCGGCGTTGGTTTTGTACTGTATGGTGTCAGCAAGTTGGATGCTGTCTTTATCGAACATTTCCCCGTGCTCCAATCGCTCGGAAAGATCGTGGGCGTAATCCGTTTCGGCCCCGTAAGGCTTCTGGATGCACCGACCGGAGGGGGTAAAGTAGCGGGCCACGGTAAGCCTGATTGCGGAACCATCTCTCAAGGGATACTGCTCCTGCACCAGCCCTTTGCCGAAGGTTCTTCTGCCAATGATCACTCCCCTGTCCCAGTCCTGAATGGCACCTGCCACGATTTCACTTGCCGAAGCAGAACCCTCATCTACTAGCACGGCGATGTTATTCAGGTCGTAAAAATTGCGTCCGGTTGATTTGTATTCACTTCGTGATGAATGGGTGCCTTCGGTGTAAACCAACAGGCGTTCCTTTTCCGAAAACAGTTGACTGAGGATATTCACCGCTTCCTGCAGGTAGCCCCCCGGATTTTGCCGAAGGTCAAGAACCAGGTGCTTCATACCCTGCTTTTCAACCATGTTCTCCAGCGCCGTCATAAACTCTTCGTAGGTATGGGCACTGAAGCGGTCCACTTTGATGTATCCGGTTTCATCATCCAGCATATAGGCGGCCGAAACACTCGATACTGGAATCTTGTCGCGGGTCAGTTCAAAAGTCTCTGTGGATCGTGTCGAGGGGCGGTAAACTTTAACGAGCACCTCGCTTCCTTTTTCGCCCTTGAGGTGTTTCAGAAGTTTATCGGCATCGGCATTCACACCCAACACCAATGAATCCTCCACCCCAACAATCTGATCACCAGGTAAAATGCCGGCTTTCCTGGCCGGCCCTCCTGCAATTGTCGATACTACTACTACTGTGTCATTTACGACGAGAAACTCGATACCGATCCCGTCAAAACTTCCTTCCAACTGGTCGGTAACGGCCTTGAGGTCTTCGGCTGAGATATAACTGGAGTGCGGGTCAAGTTGATGCAGGATGTTGTCTATGGCCTCTTTCACAAGAAACTCTTTGTCCACATCGTCAACGTAGCGGGATTCAATGTAACGGATCAACTCTTCCAGCTTACCCTGCCCCAGAGAACTGGGAGGAAGCTGTTTTTTCTCCTGCACCGGCACATCGATGGCTATGGTTGTAGGCGGATTGTCCTGCATTTTGACGCCGATTAATATCCCTGCCACCATCACAACTGACAGCATCAAAGGCAGCCAAACATTCCACTTTCTTTTCTCTTCTGTCATTATTCCAGGTATGGGTATGGATTTCTGTTAAAGGACAAAAGTAAAGAGCCCTGTACAACCGGAAACCAAAAGTCTGTCTGAGCTGAAGTATTCTGACAAAAACTCCGGCACGGCAACAAGGGCTTTCTCTTACCATTGAGGAAAACAGCTCGACCGCTGATTCGTTCGAAGTGCCTTTCCAAAACCCCGTTCCTGAGCAAATCTTTAAATAAATCCAACAAATACCTGTTGTCTTTTGAAAACTGCTTCGAAAACTTGAAATTTGTTCAACGCTGTTGCAAGCGTACTCATCTTGTGAATTTCCTGCACAACCTCTCACTTTGGAATCCCTTGAACTTACCAGACATCTTTCAACACCTTTGATCCAAAAAGACAGCCATGGGAAAAATTGACGAACTAGACCGGAAAATCCTGGCGCTGCTCATGCAAGATGCCGAACAACCCTATACAGCCATTGCAAAGAAGGTGCACATGACGGGGGGCACTGTGCATGTGCGTATGAAAAAGCTCCGACAGATGGGCATAGTGCAGGGCGCCAGCCTTAAGGTCGATTACAGCAAATTGGGCTTTGACATCTGTGCTTTCATCGGTGTTTACCTCGACAAAAGCTCTTTGTACGATGAAGTGGCCAATGAACTTTCCAAAATTCCGGAAGTGGTCGAAGCCTATTACACCACAGGTCTTTATTCCATCTTTGCGAAGATCTATTGCAAAGACACCAACCACCTCAGGGATGTGCTCCACGATAAAATCCAGAACATCAGTGGAATCCAGCGGACAGAGACTTTCATTTCTTTGCAACAGAGCCTCAATCGACCCGTTGACATCCTGATCGATGATGAAAAGTGACAGTTTGAGGAGGTTCGGCACTATTTTTTACACCCATCGTTTGGCACCATACAACTTCCGGTGCTGATTACAGTTATGAATGCACTGCAAAAAGTTTCCTCAGTTGGTTGAGAGGGGTTGGAAGTAGTTGAGAGGGGTTGAGAGGGGTTTAGAGGGGTTTTATTTACGGTCAGCTTTCGCCCTGGATGGCCTTTTTGCAGGTGACTCAGACGTAAAATCCGAATCAGATTCTTTAACCAATGTTCAGAGCCGTTTTAGGGATACCATTATTGGCTGTTTTTCTCTTGCTTCTGCAAAATGAAGCCAATGCCCAGCAGTACGAAAACCCTCCGTACAGCGGTTACCGGATCCAGCTCGCCAACATCGAGATCCTCAAAGAAGACGACAACTACCTCAAACTAAGCATGGATGTGGCCAACACCGGCCGCCAAAACGTAGACCTGAAAAGGCAGGACATCCGCCACTGGATACAGGTGCTCTTTACGCCGGAGGTGGACGAGGGTAGGCTCAGACTGCTCAAAGGCAACATCCGGGAAGCCCTGTTCGAAAAAGGCCTCAGCCTGAAATCAGGTCAGGTCAAACACGACCTGAACCTCAGGGTCTCCAAATTGCGAAAACCAGTGATGCCAAAGAACGAAGTACTGGTGGATACCAAACCTGAAAAGCCGGCGAACGAACTGCCCCACCCTGACGAAAGCATCGCTGAAAAAGGTGGCGATGCCCAGCTTCCTGAACAGGACATGGGCCTATCGCAAAACGAACCCTGCCCGGATATCGCATTCCTGCATCTTTACCTGAAAGAAGAAGATGACAAATACGCCACACTGGAATACCATATCCAGAACCAGGGAGAAGGCAACTTCATCATTGCCGACGAAACGGATAGGCTGATCATCAGGGCTTTCATCTCGGGTGTGCCCAAACTGACGCGGGGCGCACTGCCCATTGGCGGCATGACTTTCGAAAAAGATGACGGACACCCCCGCATGCTCCGCCCCGGAGAAAAACTGATTGGAGAAATCAAACTCGACACCCGCAAGAAAACCCGCTACATGAAATGCCTGATTCTGCAACTTGACTCAGATCAGTTCATTCACGAATGCGACCGCACCAACAACTCTTCTGCGGTCATTCTCCGCTAAAAGCACCTCATTTGATCTTCACCATTCCGGGAACCTGTTTCAGTTCCAGGAAGGCGCTGTTGATGTTGGCTATCTCGATGATGGTGGGATCCTCCACAAACTGAATGGTCGTTTTGGAGCCGGGCGCTCCGATGGCCTCGAAACACACTTCATAAAGGGGCTTGTCATCCGGGCGGGTGATGCCTTTTACATTGATGTCGAACCAGGCGTGGGTCAGTTTGCCTTTATCGGTGATGTGGGTTCCAAAATTCTGGTTGCTCAGTCCGGGCAGGCCAAAATTGCGCAGCGATTTGAATTTCAAAACTGCGGGATCCCACTGGAGGGTGTATTGCATGGATACAATCTCTTTGAAACCCTTGGCCCTGATGGGAATGCACACTTCCTCACCTTTTGAAACTTCCTTTCCTTCGGTCAACATCTCGATGCTGCCTTCAACGGGAAAGATGTTATTTTTTGCAGCCCCAACTTCCGGTTCACTCTTTTTGGTGGCTTCCAGGGCCTGTTCTTTGGCCGCATCACGCACCTTGTCGTCAGAGCAGCCGCTCCATTGCGCAGCGAAGAGAAAAAGAAAAAGCAGGAAAAGCGGGGATTTGAAGTAGCGGGTCATGTTCGATAACGTTTGATTCTGTGCCGAATTGGATTGCGGAGCAAACTTACATTTCTAACTGACTCTGCGGCGTTTTTTTCACAGTTTCCAGACGATGCCGTTGTTCCAGGAATAAGTGCTGGTGGGTGCATCGGTGGGCAGCGCCGTGTCGGCAGAATAGACGAAATAAGTGGAGAAACTCAGCTTTTCAAGGACTGGGAAACTCAAACGCCATTCGCTGGAAAGCCGGTGGTTGCTCCATTTGTCCCACCTGGGCTGGAAATAGGTGGTTCCCAAAAACTTTGCGCCATTGTCACCCAGGCGGAAGGCAAATGAAATATAGCTGTTCAAGCGGTGCCACCTGGTTGCTGCATTTCCTTCGGTAAATTCATTGAATTCGTACAGGTAAGACAGCCCGATGTTCAGCCTGTTTTCACCGCTTTCCGATCTGAAGGCCTGCCAGCGGAATCCAGCGCCTGCCAGCGAGCGCTGCCTGATGAGCAGGAGTCGGTTGTACTGCAACTGGCCGAATGTCTCCCAAGCCCACCTTTCTGACAGCTCACGGTTGTACCTGAGGTGGGCGTAGCCGGAGTTGCTGAAATTCTGCGAACCTGCCCGCAAAAACCGGAAATCCAATAGAAGCAGCAAGAGGTTCTCGCCCGACAACAGCTGCACATGCGCGCCGCTGTTGACCTGCGCAACCTGGTCCTTCACTTTTGAAAGGCTGGCCCCAAGGTTGAGTGAACCATACCATTGTGTGCTGTCATTGGTGCTTTCAATTCGCCGTTCTTCAATGTTGATGATCTGTCCTTCGGCAATGAGTTGCATGGCCAGGAGTAGCGCAGTGGTTAACAGCAGTCGAATCATTTTTCAATTGGATTGAGGTGCGGTGTATCTATTGCGGGCTGACAGGGGGCGAAAGTAGGGCGAAAAGTAAAATTGCCGGCAAAAGGGGTTGAAACGGATACGGAGCGTTGAGCGCAGCTGAAAATGAGAAGCGCCTTGCAAAGAATACTCTCTGCAAGGCGCTTTTGGATATGCTCACCGAACCGGTTGATTTACTTGTCCTCAGTCGGGCGGATGAACTTGCGTTCCTTGATACGTGCGGCTTGTCCGATAGCACCACGGAGGTAGAACAAACGTGCACGGCGTACCTTGCCACGCTTCAGTACCTGAATTTCAGTGATGTTTGGTGAGGTGAACGGGAAAATACGTTCTACTCCCACTCCACCGGAAATCTTGCGAACAGTAAAGGTCTTGGTGGCGCCGGTTCCTTTGATCTGGATGACGTTGCCACGGAAAACCTGGATACGAACCTTGTTACCCTCTACGATCTTGTAACTGACAGCTACGTTGTCGCCGGCCCTGAAATCAGGGAATTCTGGCTTGAGAGAGAGCTGCTCGTGAACGTAATTTATGGCGTCCATTGCTATACTTTTTTGCTGGTTGATTTCTAAAGAGGCGCAAAAGTAAGGATTTTTCTTTCCGGAAAAACTTTTTGCTTTTGTTTTTGATAAAAGATTTTGCCTCCTACCGGATCAGCGTTACAAAGCCCCTGAGCTCTTTGCGTTCGCCTCTGGGATCCTGCCAACTTACCACATAAGGATAGACCCCGGCGGGCACCTGCCTTCCACTGTTTCGCACCTGTCCGTTCCAGGCTTCTTCGAGGCTGTCAGCTTCGAAAATGACATTGCTCCAGCGGTCGAAAATGACCAGGTGGAAATCCGTGGCTCCCACCATGTGCCCCACCCCCTTGAAGTAGTCATTGACACTGTCTTCATTGGGTGAAAAGGCATTGGGCAGGAAATAGGTCGTTTTCGGAACCACATCCAGCACTTGCACCAGCGTGTCCTGGCAATACTGCGGGTGCGTCACCACCAGCATGATTTCATGCCGACCGGTATCCTGGAAGCTGTATTCAAAGTCGGGCTTCTGCGCCACCAAATTGCCGTCTATGTACCAATCCCAATGCACCGAGTATTCCGAGGCATCGAAGAAAGCTACATCCGGATTGAAATTATCCAGGACTTCCGGTGCATAGTAAAATCCGGCAACAGGAGGCGGTTGTATCTCTATCAGGGCGGGAAAAAGCGTATCGGTGTAGCAGCCAATGGGCGAGGTGATTTCCAGGCGGATGTCAAAAATTCCGGCTGTCCGGTAAGTGTGCACCGGGCTGATTTCGCCACTTGTCTCACCGTCGCCAAAATCCCAGTGGATATCGTAGCTGTCATCGATGGGGGTCGAAAGGTTGTTGAAAAAGACCTCGCTGGGCACACAACTCACCGTATCATTGGGACGCACGAGTATGAGCGCCGGCACCGGATTGTAGGACACGGTTTCAGCCTTCGTCAATTGGCAATCATTCTGGTCCCTGATGGTCAGGCTCACCAGGTGGTCGCCCGGTTCATTGTAAATATGTGTGGCGTGGTAGTTGGCCGTATCCACGGTGCCATCGTCAAAATCCCAACTGAAAGAAGCTATTTGACCGCCTTCGTCAATGAAGGATTTGTTGGTAAACGAAACAGGACCTGCCACGCAGGTATCGTAAGCATAGTCAAAGTCCGGATGAATTTCCGGATAGATCTCCAGGTGAACTTTGGTACTGTCGCTGCATCCGATGTTTCCGGGGTTCAGCAACAAGGCACCTTCGTAAATGCCAGGGCCGGGGAAGGTCATGTTCAGGTCCCAACTGGAGGCATTCAGGGTTGTATCCGGCAGTTTGAAGCGCCACACCACTTCTTCGATGTGGTTCATGTCCTGGCTGGTGTTCAGGATCTGGATGTCCGTCCCGCCACAGGAAGTCACCCGGTAACCATTGCTCATCGGCTGTACATTCAGCCCACCCATGGAAGCATCCACCAGCGGCTCGCACTCGGTTACGGTAAACTGAAAATCCCTTCGGACAATGGAGAGCAACTGGCCATTCCGAAATTCCTTGATGCAGACCCCCACGGTGAATTGCCCCTGGAGGTTGGGGGTTCCCGTCAGCATTCCCGTCACAGGGTCGATGCTCACCGTTGGGCTGCCACCCATCGGATTCAGCGGGCTGAATGGCGGATTGACGAACTCCACCTCTTCATAAGGTGGGGGGCAGGCGGGATTGGGCGTGATGCCATCACAACCGAACTGATTGCCGCCACCGAGCCCGGCTTTGCCACCACCAATGAATGGCGCACAGAACTCGTAAATGAGCTGATCCCCATCGGGGTCAAAGGCACTATGGTCATAATTCAACGGCTCATTGGCACAGATCACGATGGGCGGAAAATCATTGTAAACAGGGCTGTTGTTGCAGACGGCCTGGGCAAAAGGCGTCAGCTCGATGGTAAAGGTAGCCCCGATGTCATCCGGATTCACGATGTTGGTGACACCCTCGTTGCGGCAACAGCGCTGGTAAGAAATGGTATAGGATTCATCAGAGGGCCAGTCGGCAAATTGGTATTCAAATATGTATATCCCTTCTTCCACACAAACGCCCGGTGGAATCTGCAGGCAGGGATTGTCTTCCGGATTGATGGGGATGACCTGGGACACTGGCCGCAAGATAGTTGCTATTGGTGTCTGGCTGTCGCCTTTGTAAATGGAGAATGGAGCACCATTGTCAAACTGCGCACCGCCGCCGGCGCAGTCGCGGTACATTTTCATGGTGAAGCGGTAGTTGCCATCGCCCAGGCACTCATAGCTCAACACCCCACCGATGATGTGCTTGGCTTGCAGGCCCGCCATTGCGACGAAAAAAAGAAAAAGGGTAAAGAGGTGTTTCATCTGTATAAAAATTGCCCATGACAGGCATGTCCGTATTGCACTTCAAAAAATGGCCTTCGGGAAATGATTGCCCAAGAAAAAACATTCCGGCACGGTTCCACAAAAAGATCAATCAACGCCGCTATTTCACCAATGTAGCAAAGCCCCTGAACTCCACGGGTTTGCCCCGCGGATCGGTGAAGGTGACCACCACGGGATACACGCCGAGGGGTGCCATTTCGCCTACGTTGTTTTTTCGGCCGTTCCATCCTTCATCGGGGTCGGTGGTTTCGAAGATGCGCTCGCCATACCTGTTGAAGATCATCATCCTGAAATTGGTGGCCCCCTCCAGCAGGCCCTTGCCTTTGAAAACGTCGTTGTTGCCGTCGCCATCAGGCGTGAAGGCATTGGGCAGCCAGTACCTCACTTCCGGAATGATGTCCAGCATTTGAATCATGGTGTCCGTACAGCCGGACTCGTGGAATACCACCAGTTGCACCACCTGCATTCCCGTATCAGGGAAGGTGAACGAGGGGTTTTGCTGGATGGAGTTGCCCACATTGCCGAACATCCAGCGCCATTTGACGGCGTCGATGGATTGGTCGGTGAAATAGACGGTGGGCTCGATATTGCTTGGCTGGTTGGGGGTGTAGGTAAAATCAGCAATCGGTGAGGGCAAGACGGTGATCAGCTCAGGCCAGAAGGTATCGGTCTGGCAGCCGATGGGCGAGATGATCTCCAGCGAAACATCAAACACGCCGATGTCTTCATAAACGTGGGTGGGGCTGATTCCCTGCCCGGTGGTGCCGTCGCCAAAATCCCAGTTGACGGTGTATTGATCATTGATGGGGGTCGAGAGGTTTTCGAAGAAAATGCTGGCCGGCTGGCAGCCCACGTATTCGCTGGGGGCCACCACCAGCAATTGCGGAACGGGGAAATAAGGAATGGTCTTCTGCAGAGCGTCGGTGCAGTCGTTTTGGTCCGTCACCAACAGGGTCACCGGGATATTGCCCGGAACGGTGTAAATGTGTTGCGGGTTTTGGCTGATGGAAATGATGCCGTCACCGAAATCCCAGCTCCAGGCATCGATGCCGCCGGGGTCGCCGGTTGTAGACTGGTCGAAAAAGCTGACCGGACCGGCCAGGCAGGTATCGTAATCAAATGTGAAGTCGGCGTTGATTTCCGGGTACACGTGCACCTTGATGTTGGCCGTGTCGCCACAGCCGGTGCCGGGGTTGAGGAACAGCTTTCCGAAGTAGGTTCCGGGGCCAGGGAAGGTCACATTGGCATCCCAGGTAGTTTTGGTTTCGGTGGTTCCGTTGATGTCAAACTCCCAGCGGTAGTTGTTGATGTATTGGGCCTGAAAGCTTTGGTTCTTGAAGGTGACGGTGTTGCCGCAGCCCCGCACCACGAACTGTTGCTCACCCTGAGCCGTCACGAGGCTGTCTTCCAGGATGTCAGCCACCACAGTGGGGTCGCACTGCGCCACATTGAACTGAAAGTCCCTTCGGGTAACGCTGAGCAACTTGTTGTCCCGGTATTCCTTTACGCACACCCCCACCACATACTGCCCCAGGGCGTTCGGCTCGCCGGTCAGCAATCCCGTCACGGCATTGATCTGAAGGGGCGGATCGGCGGCCAGGGGGCTGTTCCAGGTGTAGTTGGGTGCCAGAAAAGTCACAGGCGAGAATGGCGGCGGCAGGTCGGGATTGGGGGCAACGCCCTGCGGTTCGAAGGGGTCGGTCTGGTTGGTTCCACCACCGTCAAATGGCGTGCAAAGTTCGTAAACGAGCATATCGCCTTCTTCGTCAATGGCGGAATGATCGAAGTTGATGGGCTCACCGGAACAGATCACGATGGGCGGAAAATCTTTGAAAACCGGACTGTTGTTGCAATTGGCCTGGGCTTCGGCTGTCAGCTCCATCCAGTAGGTGGCACCGGTTTCGCCCGGCGACAGGATGTTGGTAATGGTGTTGTTGCGGCAGCAACGCTGGTAAACGATGTGGTAACTTTGAGGGCTGACCGGCAGGTCCAGAAAGAACTCGTAAACACCTTCCTCCACACAGACATTGGGGGCAATGAGGCAGGGATTGCTCAGGTTGGGCTGAATGCTGGTAATGACCGGCGGGGCCAGTTGGACGATGGTGTAGGGCACGTTGTTGTTGCCCTGATAAACCGTTACCGTTCCTGGAATTTGGGAACCAAGTGCAGAGTCAAACGGAGCGCCTCCGCCGTTGCAGTCTCGGTATATCTTCATGGTGAACTTGTACTCACCCTGCCCCAGGCACTCATAGGAAATGACACCCCCGATGATGTGGGCTGCCTGCACCGACATTGCGACGACCAGCAGGACAAGCACCACCAGGATGCGGCTTTTCATTTTAAAAGTTAATGCCATGTGTGCAAATTTGCGTTTGTCAGAAACACTTTCAGGCCAGGGCAGTTAGACCTTACCGGGCTTGCTGAACCGAATTTAAACCTCAATTTAGAACAATCATTTTCCGAAGGAAAAGTTTTTAGAAACCATGTGATGGTTGTGTAAGGCGGAAAACAATTTATTCTGCTTGCGTCGCAAGATAGCATTTTGGAACTCCACTGTAAACACCTTCCACACACAATTGAACGAACAGGCAAAACCAACTGATAAATGATACAATTCACCGATCTGGAACCCTCACTCCGTGCACTTGAAGAAGGAGGACTGATCCTCTACCCTACCGACACGGTATGGAGCATTGGTTGCGACGCCACGAATGCCGATGCCGTGGCAAGGCTAAAAGCGCTCCGCCAGTTACCCGAAGGACATCCGCTGGTCATCCTCGTTGCCGATATGGACATGCTGAAAGCGCACGCCGGCTTTGTGCATCCGAGGGTGGAAACCCTGCTGGCACACCACCAGCGGCCCCTGACAATGGTCTTCGATGAAGGTGTTGGGTTGCCGCAGGAAGCACTTGGCGCTGATGGCTCCGTTGCCCTTCGGATAACGAAGGACCCATTTTGCCTTCAGCTGATCCATGAGTTTGGCAAGCCCATCGTCGCAACGGCTGCCTGCATCGGGGCCGGTCCCATCCCCACGCATTTCGGGGAGGTGAGCTCTGCCGTGATAGAAAACGTGGATTATGTGGTTCGCCACCGGCAAATGGATAAACAAATGGAGCAACCCAGCGTAATAGCCAGATTGAACGACGATGAAGAACTGGATTTCATCAGGGAATAATTGCATCCATGCAAAAGATCACCGAACAGCCTTCCAATTACCGCCACCTGGAAAAAATGTCCGTGCGGGAAATTCTCCAAAGCATCAATGCCGAGGACAAGACCGTACCCCACGCGGTGGAAAAAGCCATCCCGGCCATCGAAAAGCTGGTGCAGGCCACCTATGAAAAAGTCAGGGAGGGCGGAAGGCTCTTCTACATCGGTGCCGGCACCAGCGGCCGCCTCGGCATCCTGGATGCTTCGGAATGCCCGCCTACTTTCGGGGTGCCTCACGACATGGTCATCGGCCTCATTGCCGGAGGCGACACCGCCATCAGAAAAGCTGTTGAACACGCCGAGGACAGCCTGGAACAAGCCTGGAAAGACCTGGAAGACTGGCATGTGGACCAGCAGGATGTGGTGGTGGGTATCGCCGCCTCCGGCACCACACCTTATGTGGTGGGTGGCCTGCAAGCCTGCCGCCGGCAGGGCATCGTCACTGGCTGCATTACCTGCAACCCGGGCACACCTGTGGCGGCAGCCGCTGATTTTCCCGTTGAGGTGATTACCGGGCCGGAGTTCGTCACCGGCAGCACCCGCATGAAGGCCGGTACCGCTCAAAAACTGGTGCTCAACATGCTCTCCACCTCTCTCATGATCAAACTCGGCAGGGTGCAGGACAACCGGATGGTGGACATGCAACTGACCAACAACAAATTGCTGGACCGCGGAACCCGGATGGTGGCCCAGGACACGGGGATGAGCTACGAAGAAGCTAGGGAATGGCTCACCCGCTATGGTTCAGTCAGAAAAGCCGTGTTGATGTTCTGGAAGAAAAATTCAGAGAAATGAATTTGCAGCCTCTAATTATTTGAGGGATTGTTTACCTTAACCCCGCTTCCGGCAAACAACCAGCCGGCAATGAACTTCGAACGAAAACCTGAGGAGTTATGGCATCAAAAAGAAAGAAAAGACAAGCTGCACTCGATAAGCGCGACGCAAGAAAGTTCTTCAGAGTCGCTATCATTTCTGTAATCGTAATGCTGTTTTTGCTGTACCTGCTCTACAGGTCCGTCACCTGATTTTCCGGTTACATCTTACCGAAAAAAGCTCTGATTTCTGAAGCTTCGTTGGGCTTCATGCGGCCACTCAGCACCAGTCTGACCTCTCTGCGGCGCATGGCTCCTTCGTACAATTGCTGCTCCTCACCGGTGAGCGGAATGACCTGCGGCACCAGGCAGGGCTTTTTGGTTTCTTCGTCAATGCCGACAAAAGTGAAATAGGCGTGGTTGCACTTGCGGGGGTTGCCACCCTTGAGGTTGGAAGCAAATACCTCCACAAAAACTTCAACGGAAGTATTGAAGGCCCGGGTGACCCTTGCATTCAGGGTAACGACATCGCCCAGGGGGATGGGCTTGTGAAAGCTCACATGATCCACAGAGGCCGTCACCACATGGGCTTCGCAGTGTTTGCCGGCGCAAATGCTGGCAACGATGTCCATCCAGCGCATGAGGTTGCCGCCCATCAAATTGCCCAGCGGATTAGTGTCGTTGGGCATCACCATCTCGGTCATCACTGTGACCGACTCACTTACCTTTTTGGCTTTTTCACTCATATCAGCAGGGTGATTTTGGTCTGGTTCGGGTAGATGTTATCGAATCATTACTCCCTTCCTGTCGATGAAAGGAATGTCGGTAAAGTTCTCCTCTGAAATGCTGCCTTTGACAAAGACGTACTTTTTGTCGTACATGTAATCGCCAAAAGAAAAACTCACCCAATACTCGTTGGCGATTTCGAATAGTTTGGTCTGAATGGGTTCTACATGGGTGGCACACTGAGGGCCGATTTCATTGAAAAAATGGCGCAGAACGGTGGTTTTCATCTGCTCACCTTCAATCTCGCCGTAGCCCCGTGAGTTGACCAGTACGTTCTGGATGGGTTCGTTTCTGAAATTGATTACGAACACATCCCACATCTCTTCATCGCGCACGCCGTTTTCCTCTCTGGGAACAATTGCAACGGCGAAGTCTTCAACCTTGTATTGAGGAATGTCTTTTTTCATGATGGAAATGTTGAGGAGCCGAGCTCAGCTCCGTTGGCAAACTCAAATCCGAAAAGGTCTGCATAATGCCTTTTCAGCTTCGCTTTAACTTCTTCTATGTCAACTTCTTTGCCCAATTCCGTGGCCAGGCTGGTTACGGCCTTGTTCTCGTCGTTGATGCCACAGGGGATGATGTGGTGGAAATACCCCAGCTGGGTGTTGACGTTGAACGCAAAGCCGTGCATGGTGACCCAGCGGCTCAGGTGTACGCCGATTGCACAGATTTTGCGGGCAGGCAGCACCTGTGTCTGGGGCAGCCACACGCCCGTGTATTCTTTGATCCTGATGCCTTCCAGTCCGTACTCTGCCAGGGTTCTGATGACGGCTTCTTCCAGGTAGCGCACATAGCGGTGCACATCGGTGAAGAAATCGTCGAGGTCAAAAATCGGATAGCCAACGATCTGCCCCGGGCCGTGGTAAGTGATATCTCCCCCCCTGTTGATCTTGAAAAACTCGATGCCCTTTTCGGCCAGCCCCTGCTCATCCAACAGCAGGTGATCCAGCGATCCACTTTTGCCGAGGGTATAAACGGGGGGGTGTTCGCAAAAGAGCAGGTAGTGGTGCAACGGCTCAGTGGGCATACCATTTTCAGCAGCCTGCCGGTTGGCCCGTTTCCTTTGCACCAACTCGCTGTGCAAACGCTGTTGCAGGTCCCACGCATCACGGTAGGATATGCGGCCCAGGTCTTTGAAAAACACTTTTGGCATAGGCGATGAAAGGGTACTTTGAGAGCCCTTTTTAAAAAGCGGCGCGAAGGTAACCATATTGAGGAACATGGAGAACGCCGAAAAGGAGTCCGGGTTTACCTTCCCCTATCCTCCCCGATTCCGGTGAATTTCCGACTAAAAAATGCATTACTCTTTGATTTTTAACCTACTACTCCGAAATTTGGTACGCTTCAAGCAAATATGCTTTACGACCGTAAATCAAAAATTTCGTTCACCTAACACCTCACGATCTCATGAAAGCTCTTCTATCCCTCCTTCTCTTTTTCTTCGCTTCGCAACTTTTCGCACAGCAGGCTCCGGATTTTACCATCACGGCTTCTGACGGCCAAAGTCACACCCTCTATGCTGACTACCTCGACAACGGCAAAACGGTGGTCATCGAAATGATGTTCACCACCTGCCCGCCTTGCAACTCCTTTGCACCCTTCATGGAACCATTGAATGAAAAATGGGGCGGCGGCCAGCACGACGTGGTGTTTTTCAGCCTCAGCACCCAAAACTTTGACGACAACGCCGACGTGGGCAACTGGCTGGCAAACCACGGCGCCACCTTCCCCGGTGCGGGTAAAGACGGCGGCGCACTGGAGGCCCTCCAACCTTACCTGGATGGTCAGTTCGGGCCTTATTTCGGAACACCGGCCTTCATCGTCATTGCCCCTGACGGAACGGTCAATTTCAACGTGGGCTTCGGCCAGCTCGGACAGGCAAAGGCCGACGCCATTTCCGATGCCATCGCAGCCACCGGCGCCCAACTGCCCCCCGTCAACGTCCACGTTACGGGAACTGTGACAATGCCCGACGGAACCCCCATCGGCAGTACCACCTTCACCGTAAAGCAGGATGCCGACACCATTCTGACAGCCAATCAACTCGACTTTTACATGGATGCCACGCCGGGGCTGGTTTATTCCGTCATCCCCGAGAAGCTTGACTCCCTCCCCAACGGCGTAACCACCTTTGACATGGTGCTGATCGCCAAACACATCCTGGCCGTCGACACCCTGGACTTCTGGCAAATACTTGCCGCAGACATCAACAACAGCGGTTCTGTTTCGACACTTGACAT
This sequence comes from Saprospirales bacterium, assembly GCA_002698985.1. Classification (GTDB taxonomy): domain Bacteria; phylum Bacteroidota; class Bacteroidia; order Chitinophagales; family Saprospiraceae; genus UBA6168. The sequence goes on from PAAY01000029.1 coordinate 65,247, forward strand.
GGTTACCCTCCGCAAATGGATTCTCGGCCAGATCTTCATCCAGCCTTCCTGGGTTTTCTACAATTCCGCCTGTGACCCCGCCATTCCGGGCAGTTGTGCCATCGAATTCAGCGTGCAGCCCGGCGACACGCTCGTCACCCTTTCCATTTACGGAGTGAAGAAAGGAGATGTGAACTACAGCGCCAACCCGGGCTTCGGCAATGACAGCCCACCTTCGGATAAACTCTTTGCCGCTAAAGAAGCTTCAGCCACCGCAGCTTTTGAAACCATCAGCCTTGAAGACAGGGATCTGAAACCGGGCGTCTGGAATGAAATTATCCTGAAAGGTGAAATTCTGGACATCGTATCCGATCCAAAACTGGTTTGGGTGCAGGGTGCGGCTGCCTCGCCTTCGGGCAATGAACGCCTGTTGGTAAAACTGGCCAAACCCTCCATCCAAAACAAGGTGGTGCTGCAACTGAAAATGAAGCCCGAACTGAAGGTAAACGTGCACGAACTCATTAAAATCAAGCCACTGAAATAGGGGTAAGGCCAGGCATCAGCCATCATAAGTCCGAACACAGCTGCAAACCGGAAGGCACGCCCCTTCCGGTTTGTATTTCTCTTCACATCAAAAACCCGAACGCAATGAAAGTTACCCCGCTGATGCTGACCCTGCTCTTCGCCATCCTTTTCCAAAGCACTGACCTGACTGCAGCAGCCAGGGCCACCGAAAGCGCTATCCCCACCACGGAAAAAACCACCGTCAAAGACAGCCGCAATGCAGCCAAAATGGAGCGCAAAGCCAAACGCTGGCAAAAGCGCCTGAGCAAATGGCAGAAAAAATTTGAGAAGAAACAGGAAAAATGGCGCAAGAAAGGGAAGTTCCGTGCCAACTTCAATCTGGGATTTCTGGGCCTGATCGTAATGCTGTTTGGAGGCTTGTTCATCCTTCTCGGACTCGTGATCCCGGTACTCGGAGTGCTCTTCCTGGTTATCGGAATCATCGTGGCATTTGTCGGCTTGCTGCTGCTCATCCTCCTCGGCAGCATTTCAGTAGATGTCAGCGAATGAGATCAATTCGAATTGAGTGGCAGCACAAATCCAAAGGTGCTGCCCTCCCCTACTTTGCTTTGCATCCAGATTTTTCCTCCCTGTGCTTCAATGAATTCCTTCGCAATGGCCAGGCCCAGCCCGGTGCCCTTTGTCTTGTCTCCCTGAGCCCTTCTGTAAGGCTGGAAGAGTTTCTTTTGCTCGCTTTCTGAGATGCCCGGCCCGTGATCTTTTACGGAAAACTCAACCATGCCATCCTGCTTCACCACGATTATTTCAATGCTGTTGTCCTTCGGGGAATAGCGCACGGCATTGGTGAGGAAGTTGACGAGCACCGCGGTGGTCTTGGGCACATCCACTTTCAGCCTGGGCAGGTCCGGTTCGATGTACTGGTTGATTTGGAGTTTTTTCTCAAAAACAAAAGTCTTGACATTGTCCAATGCCCGGGAAACGAGCTTGTCGGCCTCGGTTTCTTCCAGCTCGATCTGGAGCTTACCGGTCTCAATTTTCGAGATTTCCAGAATCTCATTGATCATTTTCAGCAGGCGGGAGGTGTTTTGTTTGATAGTGGTGGCCAGTTCCTGTTGCTCCTGGTTGAGCTGCCCCACCCGTTTGTCGGCCATCAGGTTCAGGCTCATGTCGATGGCTGAAATGGGGGTCTTCAACTCATGCGACAGGGTGGCCATGAAATTGGTCTTGGCAATGTCGGCTTCTTTCAGTTCCGTAACATTTTTCAAAATGACGATGTAACCCACATTGGTGCGTTCCTCGCCATCCTTCTGATCGGCCTGGCGCTGCACTTTCAGCACGTCCTTGTTGAAGTATTGCCGTTTGCCCTGGTGGTCGATGCTTACGGCGGGTACACTTTGGCTTTCTGCCAGGTCGTCCTGCAGCACTTCTTTGAAAATGGAAGCCATGAAATCGCTCTGAGCGGCAAGTTCAGCGGCAGGTTGCCCGCTGATTTCATCGAGCGTTTTACCGAGCAATTTCAGCGCCGGCGGGTTGGCAAAAAGCACTCGTCGCTGGTCATCCAGCCCGATGATGGCTTCGTTCATCCGGCTGATGATGGTTTCCGTGCGCTGCTTTTCAGTGATGATCTGGTTGAGGTTGATTTTTTCGTATTCCTCCAGTTTTGAGGCCATCAGGTTGAACGAACTGGCCATTTCACCCAACTCGTCGCGGTGTTTCACCTGCAATCGGTGCTGGTAGTTCTTCCGGGCAATTTGCCGGATACTTTCCGTCATCTTCTCGATGGGTTCGATCAGGTAGTTGGGGAAGTAAAACATCGCCGCAATTGCGAAGAGAAAAAAGAAAAACGCCGAAACGATGAGGTAGAGCGTCACCCTGTTGGCCAGGTCATTGGCCTCCTGGGTTCGCTTCTCGATGATGGAGGTGTTGAGGTCGTAGATATTCTGCAACATCGACAGAATGTACTTCCGCTTCATGTGCATGTCAAAAGGCACCTCACCCGAATCCACTATTTGCCGCAGGCCGTTTTTGGAGATTTCATAATCCACTTTCAGCTCTTCCAATAGTTCCTTTTCGGCCTCGGTCGACACCTTCCGCTCGAACAGGTTGAAGTACAGCTCAAATTGCCCGAAGGCCTTTTCCAGTTCCAGCCTTTTGAAAGAAGGAGCCCCGCCTTTGATGTTGACCGCCCAGAAAATATCATTCACCGCCTGCGACATGATGTTGGTGTATTGCAGGGTGGTGTAGTTGTCATTCAGCATCAGCAACATGTTGTTGCTGGTTCGCTGTACATAATATCCGCCAACCAGGCCCAGCGAGGGGAAAATGGCAAAGAGGAGGAGCATCAAGGCCCTGATCTTTTTGCGGAGGGTCAGCCCGTTCAGCCGCTCGATGATGGCTGCCGGTCGAAGATCTTTCCAGGAAAGGCTTTTGGGCAGGGTTTTCAGCATGGCCCCGACTGACTGCCCTCCGGCTGCCAGTTTCTGCTTGAATTGTTGGATTGTAGGTGTTGCCATGCGTTGGTGATAAAGCTTTCGATCTTACTCGCTTCGCAATATTAGCGAAATTGCTCATTCGTAAACACAAAAAAGCCCCGGTGGGCGCACTGCCTACCGGGAACTTTAGCGGAACTCTGAGGCTCCGTATGGAGAATTGACACTATGCCGGCAATGCCGGACTTAATATGGAACACTAAAACGGGCAGAAAACGATGGAGATTTTTTTTGACCGTGTCAGTTGAGAACTCGTTCCTGAGAATAATGCTTCTTGATGTTTTCCATCAGCTTCTGACGGGCAAAGAAGATCCTGCTCTTCACGGTGCCGATGGGCAACTCCATTTGCTCCGCAATTTCCTCGTATTTATAGCCTTCGTAAAACATCAGAAAAGGCTTCCGGTAGATGTAGTCGAGTTGGTTGAGAATGCCGTACAGATCGCTCATCATCATGTTAGACATGGCGGCGTTTTCAACGGCGTGGTTTTCATTGACGAAAACAAAGCTGTCAGAGGGCTCGCTCATCGTAGCGCGGTTCTTCTTCTTGCGGTAAAAGTTGATGAAGGTGTTGCGCATGATGGTGGTCACCCAGGCCCTGAAGTTGGTACCCACTTCGAATTTCTCCTTGTTGTTGAATGCTCTGAGTGCAGTTTCCTGAATGAGGTCTTTGGCATCCTCCAGGTTGTTTGTGAGGCGATAGGCAAATGGCAACAATTGGGGTTGCAAGTTTTGGAAATAGCTATTGAACTCGATAGTACTCATGGAGAAAGGTTTTTAAGAGATTATAATCGGTTAAAGAAGTTGGTTAATTGGGGCCATGGTTTTCCGGTTCTTATTCCTTCTGATCGGCAGCGGCTGTTGTCACCACCGTCATGAAAAGTTTTACAAACAGGAGAATGATTAAGAGTGTGGTTTCCATGTTGCAAGGATTTGCAGGTCCTCCGTTTTGCCTGCGGGCGCTCATTTGCGCTTCTGGTTCCCTGTATGCCAAACGCCATTCCCCGAAAACGGAAATTTTTTCCATTTTCATCCACGACACTGACAGTCAACACTTTGCGACGAAAAAAAAGATTACAGGTAGGTACAGGCTTTTTAAAACCTTCTCATTTTGATAGGGTCCACTATCATTATGATAGGCACGGCATACGATCGTATCGTGCAAGAATCAGAAGGCAGAATGATGTTGGGTTCAGGAGATCTTGTGAAGGATGGGCAATTGACTCGTATAAGCCTTTGCGATATTTTCTTCTGTAAAAGTATTTTCTGTGTCGCCTGCGGCAACGAGGCGTTGATTGATCAGCACCACCTTGTCAAAATACTCTCTGACGGTTGAGAGGTCGTGGTGCACCACCAGAAGGGTCTTTCCCTGCTTTGCGAGGTCTTTCAGGATGCTGATTATTTTTTCTTCCGTCGTAATGTCAACACCGACAAAAGGCTCATCCAGGAGATAGATACTGGCCTCCTGGCACAGTGCCCTGGCGATGAACATCCGCTGTTGCTGGCCGCCCGACAGCTCTCCCACCTGTCTGTCCTTCAGGTTTTCGATGCCCAGCTTCTGCAAGGCCTGCATGGCCTTTTCCCGGTCAGCTTTGTTGATCGGTTCCAGCAACTTTTTGTAGGGATACCTGCCCATCAGGACGATGTCAAATACCGTGGCCGGAAAATCCCAGTCGATGTCATCCCTTTGCGGAACGTAGGCTATCTGCTTGCGATGGTCTTTGAAATCGTCGTTGAAGAACTCGATGACTCCCGTGTTGGCCTCCACGAGGCCCAGGATGGCTTTGAACAGGGTCGATTTGCCGGCACCGTTGGGGCCGATGATGCCATACACATTGCCCGGCTCGATGTCCAGATACACATTGGCCAGAACCACCTTGCGGTCGTAAGAGACGGATAAGCCTTTGATGGAGATTGCTGGTTTCATTGTTTCAGCGATTGAGCCTTGAAGCTACAAAAACAAATGCACCGATGAAGGCCAGACCTACCAGGGCCCATAACCAGACAGCGCTTCCACCTTCCGCTGGATCCACCGGGTCGGATTGAGTGCTGGTAAGCGCAGCCACGATGGTATCGGTGTTGTATTTCAGCATGTCCAGGTAAGAAGGCGCAGGAGAATCCGGCCCACCGATGGAGTCGGAATACAGCTTACCTCCGATGCGCACATGGTTGTCGTTGGCAATCTGCTCCAGCAGTTTCGGATTCACGGTGCTCTCAATGAATACGGCTGGCACTTTGCTCTCCCTGATGATTTTGTTCAACCGGATGACGTCTGAGGTCTGGGCCTCAGCCTCAGTGGAAATGCCGATGACCGACTCAAGCCTGAGGCCGTACCTTCTTCCGTAATACTGAAAGGCATCGTGTGAGGTTATGAGTATCCGCTGCTGTTCGGGTATTTGCTTGACGGCCTCCATGATGTACCTGTCCATATCCTCCAATTGCTGCCGGTACACGTTGTAATTGAACGTATAGGTCTGCTCATTTTCAGGGTCCAGGGCCACCAGGGCTTTGTAAATGTTTTCGATGTAAATGAGGCCGTTGGCTGCACTCATCCAGGCATGTGGGTCGGTGGAATTCTTGTAAACGGCTTTTATGGGTTCAATGCCCTCTGTAATCGTCACAACGGGAGCTGAAGTATTGGCATTTTCAATCAGGCCGGTCAGCCAACCTTCGAAAGTCAGCCCGTTGACCAGCAGCAGGTCGGCCTTTGAAACCAGCCGGGCATCAGCGGGTGTGGGTTCGTATATGTGGGGATCGGAGCCAATGGGCACAATGGACTCCACCTCGACCAGGTCTCCGGCAATGTTCTTTGCCATGTCAGCGAAGATGGAGGCGGAAGCCACCACCAGTTTCTTTTCATTCTGACAAAACAACGCTGTACTTACAAGCACAGGCAGGAGTGCCAATGCAAGCCTGAGTAAGTTGGTCCTCATGTTAATTCCTGTTTTTTGATGTGGGTTGTATCAGCAGATTGACGGCTACCTTTTCAGACAAGACGACACTGGGCCTGTGATCGGTTTTGATTCTGACGGAGTTGTCAAATTCAAATCGCTCCAGAACCTCGATTGCGGTTCCAACCACCAGTTCATGCTGATCCAGGTATTGCAGAAACGAAGAAGTGTGATTGGCCACAGCCACGATGATCCCCTTGCTACCCACGGCAAGTTCATGGAGCGGAAACTCTTCCCGTTCCACAATTTTTCCGGCAGCATCCGGTATGGGGTCTCCGTGAGGGTCAAACCGGGGGTGTCCGAGAAAATTGTCCAGCCGGCTGACGAGTTCTGGCGACTTGATGTGTTCCAGTTGTTCGGCAATGTCGTGGACTTCATCCCATTTGAAGCCGAGGGTCTTCACCAAAAACACTTCCCACAATCTGTGCTTCCGCACCAGTTGCAGGGCATAGGGCAGACCCTTTGCCGACAATGTGGCTCCCCGGTGCTTTTCGTACTTAATGAGGCCTTTGCCTGAAAGCCGTTTCAGCATGTCTGAAACCGATGCTGCCGATGTGCTCATCTCGGATGCTATGGCATTGGTGGAAGCTGCTTCAGAACCGTGGTAGCTGAGTTTGAATATGGCCTTCAGGTAATTTTCTTCTGATTGGGATAACGACTGCATTTGCTATAAAGCTTTGAGCAACAAAATAAGGTATTTTTAGACTTACCTAAAAATGCTTTAACAGCACCACAAAAAAAGCAGAGACAACGACTTGCCTCTGCTTCCTGTAGAAAGATGTAAAAAACGCTTTATTCTTCTTCCTTCTTGGCTTCTTCACTTGCCGGTGCCTCTTCAGCTGGTGCTTCTTCAGCCGGAGCTTCGACTTTCGGAGCGGGCTTTTCTGCCGGTTTCATCGCCTGAATCTTGTTGAGCAGCTGCTGAGCCCTTAGCAGGAAGTCAGCCTGATGCTCGTGGAATTCATTGTACACCATGAGCAACCTTGCGGCATCCCAGGCAGCACTTCCAGGCACCAGTTGTTTGGCTGCTATTGGGTGCAACCAGTACTCCAGGTTGTTTGACCGAAGGTAAGAGCCGTCCATGTCGAAATTGATGATCACCGAGAGCTTGTTCAGTGAGAACAGGTAATCGGTGAGCTTATTGAGCTCTTTTTGCAGGTCAATGATGTTCATCCGGTTGAACCGCACACCAGACCGCTCGCACAGGAACACATCCCTGCGGCCATCAAATGTTACAATGGTTTGTATGCGGTATTTTCTGAAGACATCGGAAAGAAAACGCTTGACCCTGTTGTGCACGGGCCGCAACTGCTTGAAGGAATACTGCAAGGCGCGTTTGTCCACCTTGAATTCCTCCATGAAGGGGCGTTTGCGGCCGGTGCGCATGTTGATCACTTCTTTTTCACGGCCAATGGTGTGTCCCAGTTCGTTTGTTTTAGAGATCACGCTCACATAATCAACATCCGCTTTGTTCACCCAGGATTCGATGAAGATTTTTTTAGAGCGCTTTTCAAATACGAGCAATGACACTTCAGCAATAGCGAAGAAATTTGGAAAGCCTCCGTAGATGTTTCCATATTTCAGCTCAAGGAATGCGATGTTGTTCTCCACGTTTTGTATTTAATAGTGTTGTTTTGGGAAATCAGTTTTTCGTCCTCCGGCTACTGGTTTTCCGGGTTGTTGCCGCCAAAATTAGAAAAATTGGCCATAACAACAGGTTGACACGCCGGCAAATTTAGCTGACAAGCCCTCATTTACCAAGCGCCGGTCAGCCAATGGATTCAAATCAGAAATGCCCCATTTTTATATATCAACTCTCCGTCGGCAAAAATTTCGCCTCCGTTCTTCATGTCTGTGATCATGTCCCAATGGATGGGAGATTCATTTTTACCCCCTGCCTGGAGGTAAGACTGGCCGATGGCCATGTGCACCGTACCACCGATTTTTTCATCGAAAAGGATGTTTTTGGTGAAACGGTCAATCTCGTAATTGGTGCCAATGGCAGCTTCGCCAAAGCGCCTTGCACCGGGCAGCTTGAACACTTCGTCGAGCAGTTCCTGCCCTTGTTCGGCCTGCCACTTCTCCACATAGCCGTCCTTTATCCAGAGCGTAATTCCTTCAACCATGTGGCCGGAATAGACCACGGGGTAGTTGAAATACACCTTGCCGTTTACGCTGTCCTCAACCGGAGAGGTATATACTTCTCCTGAGGGCATGTTGGTGCGTCCGTCGGAATTGATCCATGTACGGCCTTTGCAGGAGAACCTCACGTCAATGTTGGGTCCGGCATAGCGCACTTCTGAACAGGCATTCAGACGATCCACGATGCGCTGCTGGTTATTGCGGACTTTGATCCAGGCTTCTGTGGGATTGTGCTCAAACAACTTGCAGGCATTGAAAACAAAGTGCTCATATTCTTCCAGAGACATGCCTGCTTCCTGTGCATTTGCTAACGTTGGATACTGGCAAAGGTTTCGTTTCAGCGCACGGGTTGCCGTTCTTTCAAAATAGGCTTTGGAAACGGGTTTCAGGGCTTCACGCCGCTTGTTGGCCTTTGCCTGATCCACATTTTGCTCCTCTCGCAGATTGAAAGGTGCCCGTATGTGGATGAAAGCATCAAATTCCTCCATGGCCTTTTTGTACAAAACCGGCGTGTAAGCCAGTTGCTCATCATTGGCCTGAGTCAGAAAAATCCGGCCTTGCTCACGGAAGCTGAGGTCCACCTCTACCATAGCGCCGACCTGGAGTGCTTCCCGGTAAATTTCCCGCACAAGGGGTTCAGCCAGCGTCGTCGTTGAAACGTAAAGCCGGTCGCCTTTTTGCAACTCCACACAGTAATGAACCAGTAATTGAGCGTATTTGGAAAGAACGGAACGGTGGGACATGGCGCTTTTGGTTTTAGGCATCAGCCAAAGGTTCTTTGGTTTTTTCTGTTCCCCGGGTGGCAAGTTTAACGAAAATTGGTACAGACAAAAAAAACTTGTGAACTTTTACACCAACTTGCTGCGGCTTTTGCCCGCTGCCGCCATACAACAGCTTAAGAGCCTGTTTAGATTTTCATGCTTGAGCGAAAGTGAGCAAATTTTATTCTGAACGAGGCAAATTTTGCAGGCGGATACGGGTAATCCGGCGAAAAATTTAACGAAGTGCAGGATAAAATTGGCCGCTTGCAGCCAA
>PAAY01000030.1 GCA_002698985.1 Saprospirales bacterium
CATACTTCTACGTGAAGGTCTTCCCACTCGTAGCTGATGCCACAGATGTCTTCCAGTGGCTCGCCGCCAATGGTCGGTACGCCTGAGCCGGTCAGCTCAAGTACGTCGGCATCGTCCAAGCCGCTGTTGGCAGCAGGGAAGAAGCTGTAAATGTCACCAGGACAGCCGTTGCCGCCGTTGGCTACATTCGTCGAGTTAACGCTCGGCCAGTCTTTGCTGGCAATGATGTTACCATTGTTTTCCAAAGTCTGGTCGTCATCGTCACAGTTCGGATCCAGGTTTACATCGATGATCACGGTACCGGCATCGGTATCGGTGATGTAAGGATGCAGGTGCGTGGCTTCCGTAATGTTCGGATAAGCATTGTATTGATCGCAGGTCCACTTGATGTCAAGCGGTACCAGTACGTCGTCCAGCGTCGGACGCTCGTAAGTGATCGTCTGGTTACAGCTGGCTGAATTGCCACTGGCGTCTGTTACCGTCCAGGTGCGTACTACTGTACCACTTGGTCCGCCGCAGTCGCCTTCGTTGAAGCTGTCTACAAAGTCTACAGTTACTGGTCCGCAGTTGTCGGCAGGATCTACCTGTGGCAGGTCAACCGTTACGGCCAAGCCTACTTCCTCGATGATTCCATCGTCACCGGCAAATGTGTCGGTAACACGGATCTGCCAGGTACCGCTGGCATCTTTGCCGTCAAAACCACTCAGTACGGTATTGTTCTGTACACCAGGCAATACCAGGCACTGGATGTGAGCTCCGCCTGCATCGAGGGCAGCACACTGCGTCAAGCCTCCTGATCCTTCGTCGTCAAACCATACGTCGATTGGCCATTCCTGACCAAAACAGCCGGTTACGCCGAATACCCGGATAGCTTGTCCGTCGGGGCTGATCGCCTCGATGTTCAGGTCAGGCAACCAGGTGTGACCGGTCAACTTCACTCGTACATCTACGTCCAGTACCGGTGTACCGGCTGGCAGGTAGTTGTAATCGAAATCATATACTCGTGGTGAAGTCGTAGGTCCATTCTCGATGATGTCGAATGGCTGCTGCAACTGGATCTGTGGACCCGTGATCTGCGGTGCAGGTACATCGGGAAGTTCTCCGTTGCAATCAATGGTCACGTCACGGCACTCGATCGTCGGTGCCAATTTGTCTTCTACTATAATGCTACCCCAGCAGCTCTGGCCTGTCTCGTTGTCGACTACCTTAACAGTCCACTCTGGGCCTATGTGTGCTGAAGTCACAATGTTGCCTAAGTTTTGTCCCGTCGGAGAAAGTACCATCACGGTGTAACGGGTGTCGTAACAACCGTAAGGTCCGCCTTCCAAAATCATGTCGGCGCCTACTACGCTGGAGCAGTCCTCGTCGAGGCTTACCTGTACATTGTCGTTACAGGTCAAGGCCTGCGTCGGGTTCGGGTACTCTTCTACTGTTACAGTGAAGCAGCACTCGCTGGTAAGACCGTTGGCATCGGTCAATGAGAAGCAGTTCTCATAGAAACCTGGATCTACGTGGAATTCTGAGCCTGAAGGAAGACCTGCAGTCTGAATGATTTCGGCTTCGCCACCAGTTGAGTATTGAACTTCACCAACAAAAGCACGTGGGAAGAATACATTCTGGAACGGTGTACCGGTAGAACCATAACCATTTGAAAGGATGGTCAAAGCACCATCAGTAGCTGTGAAGTTACCATTGGTATAACGGTAAGTACCAGCAGGGTAGTTAGAGATGTGGATGTAAATACCTTTTGAATCGCCAGGATTCAAGGTCAAACCTCCAACAGGAACATCGGTAAATGTTGCAGGATCCCATGCAATGGCGCTTGTAGCCAGGTTAACAGTCGCTGAACCCATCAAAGTCCAAGCTGCAGGGTTGGTCTGTACACCGTTGTTGGTTGTAGCAGTGGTTGTATAGTAAACATTGAAATTCAATGAGTTACCAATTGCACCAGTCACAGGTACCTTAAAGCCATCGATGATGATCGGATCGGTTCCGTCATTGCGAAGGTCAAAAGTAACACCAGCAAATGCATTGAAGAAGTTGCCTGGTGCACCTGCATCGTCAGTAAACAGAGAGTTACCAGGAACAATGAAAGGACAGTTGTCAGAACCAGTCACTTCATAGTTGATGATCTCTGAACAGTCACCAGGGCCAAGCGTAACCAGAATGTCGTCCGGACAATTGATCGTCGGAGCTTCTGTGTCGGTCACAGTAACTGTGAATGAGCAAGAGTTGAAAGGACCGGTAGCAGTCACAGTAGTGGTACCTGGGAAGAACTCACTTCCAGAAGGAGGATCCACTGTGATGGGATCGGTACAGTCAGTCGTAACATCGAAATTAACGACAGCACTGCACTGACCGGGATCGTTGTCAACGACCATATCACCAGGACAGTTCACCTGACAAGGAGGTGAGAAGGTGATGGACCAGCTGATCAGTGTTCCATCATCGCCACCAAATTCATCGTCGATGCGCAGCATCCAATCACCGTTCACAGGAACGCCATTGAAAGCATCAACGAAGCTGATGTTGCAGCTTTCACTGTTGCTTCCCTCAGGACGGAACTCGCCGGTGTAAGGAGCTGAACCAGAGTTGCCAATGCAACTTGCAGCGTTGTCGTTGAATTGGGTATTGGTGAAGTTGTTGGCACTTCCACCCTCATTTTCAACGAGGTAGATGCGATTCTGACCAGCTGAAATTGACTGGTCTTCGTTTGCAGGTGTTCCACCGGGGCCTACGAGCTGGATTTCCAGGTCGCCATCCCAGGTGTGGTTGATGTTAATCGTAACATCGGTAATGAAGTAGTCGACACCAATGGTACCAGTGAGCGGAACACTGATGATGTCGTCGGTGATACCACTCGGATTCGTGCTTGAGATGAAAGCATTGGGGCTGGACGAATACGTCTGCGCCATGCCTGCAATAGCCAAACACAAACCAAGTACTATCCCACTTAACTTCCGAAGAGTATTCACTTTCTTCATGAGATACGAGATTTGTTTAGTTAAAGAATCTTAGTCAAAACTGGGTCGCCAAATGGCTTAATTGCTGAGCAGGTCTATGGCGCTCTGCTTCAACTCAACCAATTGAGATTTGCTGGCAGGATTGACGTCGGTCATGACCGCAGTCAAGCTTTGGCCAATGCTTTCGGGCACTCCTACACCAGCACCAAGGTTGGTGTTGATTTCGGTGAAATAGATGTACTGAAGCTCAACGGCTTTGTACATGGTGGTTCCAACTGGAAGACCTTTCAGTTGATCTGTAATGACCTCCAGATGTCCCTCAACCAGCTGCAGCGCTGCGTCGGCATTGACAAAGTTGCCTTGCGGAACTGCAGTGATTCCTGAGCTCAATTCAGAGCTTGTCTGTTGGGCACTTGCCGTGCTGGTTCCTACAAAGAAGAAAACCAGCAAAAGTGAAAGTGCCATCAAGACATTCTTGAAATTCACTTTTTTCATGAGAAGACAAATTTTAGTTGTTAATGAATCTATGGTTCAAATCAATTGAATCCAAACAATAAAAAAAGGCATTGCCGCCTGGCTCACGCCAGTGCAACAATGCCTTTCATGCCCATGCGGGCTTCGATTGTAAGATTCGTTTGCTTCAAGAGATTACAACTTGTCGTTGTTACAAAAAAATGTCAAAAGGGCGCCTCCTAAAAGGGTAACCTTTTGAAGAATTCGTTTTTTTCCTAATCGGTCTGGGACGAACTTTTAACAGATTAATCTTTACCCGATCCTGGCGGATAGTCCATGAATTAAAATCCTAAAACTGTGAAAGATCAGGTCTTGGAAAGAGATGGGATTTGAAGCGATAATCAAAATTCATGTACACTTGCTTCATAAATGCTCTCGGGTTAGGATTATAATCTGTTAATTCGTTGCCTGCAAAAATAGTCCTTGGTACCTCCCGACAACATACCTGCATGCAGGTAAATCTTAAATTGAAAAAATTCTCAATGGACGAACAAGGAAGACCAGAACATTTTCACATGTGGCCACAAATGTATAAGGTGGATGGCAAATCACCAAAACAAAGTGCTAAAAAGTCAATTGAAAAATGTCAGCCTGGCAAAACTTCCACACATGCCGATCACCTCGAGCTGAACAAGACCTTTCCGGAAACTCTGAAGGCCTCCAAAGGTCCGTTGTTGACTGCCACCAAAATCAAATGATCTTTTCCATTTGACATCCTTATGTAATTAATGTGTTTCACATTCCATGGAGTGAAAAATCCACTTTCTCTGGCCAGCACGGGCACGAAACCGCCTTTGCCATCTCCTTTCATCACCAGGCCGGTGCCGGCATCGTACCGTGGAGTCTCCACTTCGGCGTCAAAGTTATTTCCGGAAATGATCAGGTCGTCAAAACCGTCTTCATCCAGGTCCTGGCAGATGATGCCATTGACCGGAGCGATTTGGGCTTCGTTGGGCAAGGGGCGGAACTCCAACTGCCCGTTGCCATTGTTGATCAGCACACCGGTATGGAATGTAGTCACCTGCAGGTGCAGGGCCTCCTCCAGGTTCTTTTTTCCAAGAATGTCCTCTACGCCGGCGTTTGCAAAGTCCTTGTAGGTCGGAAATTTGTCTTTGATGAATGGCATTTGCTCTGAAGAGCACTGTCGTCCGCGGGTAGGAACCAGGCGTCCTTTGTACTCTTTGGTCAATACCACATCACAGGTTCCATTTTTGTCGAAATCACTTGCGAAGACATTGAAAGGATGGCTGAAATCGGCGTGAAACTTCCCATTTAGTCCCAGGTTGCCTACGACAAAATCAATGTCGCCGTCCCTGTCGATATCCGTTTGCGCAATGCTGTACCACCAGCCTTTGAGGTTGTCTGTTCCATATTCAGCGGACGCATTGCGAAGCGAGCCTTTCTCATTGATAAATACAGAAACAGGCATCCATTCACCCACAATGACTAGATCCGGATAGTCATCACCGTTCAGTTCGGTCCAAAGGGCATCTTTTACCATTCCGGGTTTTACGAGGTCGGGGGCCAATTCTGCCGTGGCATCTTCAAATTGTAAGGTCTCTTTGTTGAAACGCAGGAGATAGCTCCTGTCTGGATAAGGGTATCGTCCAGGCAGTGCGGCTCCTCCGATAAACAAATCCAAATCGCCGTCTTTGTCGAAATCCGCTACCCTGGCCACATTGCCACTGGTGTGCATTTCCGGAAGGGCGTTGCCCACCTTACCATAGGTGCCTTTGCCATCCATGTTCACATAAAATCTGTCTTGCAGTGCTGCTTCCCGGCCTTCAAAATCTCCGCCGCCACCGCTGACGATGTACAAATCCATGTCGCCGTCGAAATCAGGATCAAAGAACAAGGCGTCCAGGTCTTCACAAACGGCATCCAGTTCTGCCCAGGGCTGGGAAGGACCTTTTTCAAAAGTGCCATTGGGCCTCTGGATATAAAGTACACCACCCTGCCCGCTGGCTCCACCTACGAAGAAATCTTCCAATCCATCACCATTGACGTCGGCAACGCTGACCTTGGGTCCGAGTGTAGATTGTTTGTGCGGAAGCAGGACCTCCTTTGCGAAATCATTGAATTCATTCTCTTTGTGAACAAAGTCGATTCCCAGCTCATTGGGATCAACCTTGGCTATCGGGAAGGTTTTGTGTTCAACTTTAGGTGATTTTCTTGCCTTCGCATCGGATTGCTTCAACTCAACAACCTGGTTAGTGGGCACATTGCTGAGCACCTGAAAGCGGCCATCCGGCCAAACAACCTCTACCTCAGCCACTTCAGTAGCATCGCCGACGCCAAAATGCAAAACCGGCTCCATGCATCCCATGTACCCCCTGATGGGACCAAATTCCTGGTATTGGATTTCGTTTCCGGAATTCTTCAGTGTCACGGTAGTACCGACAGGCAAATAACCGGTTTTCTCAGGTGTAAGTTTGAACCGCAAATAATTGCCTTTGGCCTGCTCGGAAGCATTGTTGCGATAAATGAATGCCTTTTCATCGATGTTGTTGACGACGAGGTCGAGGTCGCCATCCTGGTCCAAATCAGCATAAGCAGCACCGTTTGAGTAGGTAGGTGTGCTGGTTCCCCATTCATCGGTCACATTTGCGAAAGTCAGGTCTTTGTTGTTCCGGTAAATAAAATTAGGCAGGCTGATCTGTGGCATCTTTTCATAGATCTCAGGCCGCATTTCCATGGGCACAGTTCCGCCATTGGCAGCTCTGATGGCTGCCATTTCATTCCTGAAATCATTGTCACGGGCATAGCGTCGGAAACCTGTTGTGATAAAATAGTCCTTCCATCCGTCGTTGTCAAAATCAGCCAAAAGCGAAGCCCAACTCCAGTCGGACTTGGCAATGCCGGCCAGATTGGCAATGTTGCTGAAAGTGCCGTTACCATTGTTCAATTGGAAGGTGTTGAACATGTACTGGTACTGATAACCAAGTGTGTTTACGAAGTACCAGAAGCCCTCTGTGTCCATACTGGCCATAAGGGTCTTGGCCCTGAAATGATCAATACTGGCCATGTCCACCACCGCAATCTCAGGATACGCATCGTTGTTATAGTCAGCAATGTCTGCTCCCATTCCGTAAAATGAAATTTGACGGGTGGTCTCTTTGATTCTGTCGGTAAATGTGCCGTCGCCATTGTTGATCCACATAAAGTCAGGCACAGAATAGTCATTGGCCACGTAAATGTCCAGCCATCCATCCTGATCGATGTCGCTGACTACCAGGCCGAGGCCATAGCCATAACGGAGCACACCTGCTTCTTCGGTAACATTGGTGAATTTTCCACCGTCGTTCCGGAACAGCTTGCCGCTGGCAGCCTCCAGGTTTTCCTTCTCTTTCAGGTCTTCGAAAACCTCCTGATACACCACCAGGGCATATTTCGACTCGTTCATTACATAGCAGTCCAGGTCGCCATCTTTGTCGTAATCGAAGAAAGCAGCCTGCATGCTCTCGTTGGGATCATCCAGTCCGTATTCAGCTGCATGTTCTGAATAGCTGGGGTTTTCAGCATCGCCATTGTGAATCAAAAGGAGATTACGCCGTTCTTCCGGCTCATAAGGGCCGTATTGGCAAACGTAAATATCCTGCCAGCCGTCGCCATTGATGTCCACAAACACAGCACCGGTACACCAACGCTTGTTGGGAGGGTTCACCCCGGCGCTTTCGGTAATGTCCTCAAATTTCATCCCCCCTTTATTCAGGTAAAGGCGGTTGGGTACTTCGTTGCCACTGAAGAATAGATCCTGCAGGCCATCATTGTTTACATCGCCTACGGCAACACCTGCACCATTGTAGTAGTGCTGATAGGAGAGCACATTGTGGTTAGTGAGGGGGTTTTCCTCGAGATCGTTGGAAAAATCCACACCCGTCTCAGAGGAAGATAACACGGTGAACAGTGGCTCCCCCTGGGTGGATCCCGTTTCAACCGCTCCATCGTTTTTACATGAGAAAACAACGGCCACCATCACAAGGGCCGAAAAAAATGTCCCTTTCGATTTCAAAATGTTCATGCCTCTAATTGATTTACAAAGTCAACTTCTTTTTGAATTTACTGATTCACCGGGCTTAGCAACCGCACCAACTGTAATGGGCCTTTGTTGTTGCCCGCAAGTATAGCAATTTGCTTTTCCCTTCCAAGGTGGATCAGTTTCAGGTCTTTCAGATCATGGGCCAGGTACAAGCCAGACTCGGCTACCGGCAGCACTTTCCAGTTTCGACCACCCCCATTCAAAATGATGCAACCGGTGCCTGCATCGGCTCTGCCTGTTTCAATTTCAGACTGATACAGGTTGCCGGCGGCAATGATGTCAGTTTGCCCATCCCCGTTCACATCGCTGAATGCAATGCCATTGACCGGTGCTTTCTGTGCCAGTACCGGAAGCCGGTGAATGCTGAATTTTCCGGGTTCGTCCTGGTAAAGGATTACACTAGAAAAACCGGTTGCATCGTAGTGCAGGGCATGTTCCAGTTTGTCGCCATAAACACCCCGGATATCAGCTTTTGCATAGTCGGTAAAGGTTGGAAATTTTACCTGGATATCAGGGATTTGTTGCGAAGAGCAGGTTCTTCCCCTGACCGGGTACATGGTGTTGCCGTAGTAGGCTCCCAGCACGATGTCAAAAGTACCGCTGCCGTCAAAATCTCCGGCATAAACAGAAAATGGCTTTTCAGCCGAAGCTTTGTACTTGTAGTTTTCACCCAGGTTGCCAACCACGAGGTCAACGAGGCCGTTTCCATCAAGATCAGCAGCCTGGACACAGTTCCACCAACCGATCGGCGAATCTGGCAGATATGCTCCCGTTTTGTTGATCAACTTGCCATTTTCCTGAGTCCAGAATGAAATTGGCATCCACTCACCTACCACCACCAGGTCAGGATTATCATCGGCGTTCAGGTCGGTCCAGAGGGCATCTTTTACCATGCCGGCAAATTCCAGCTCAGGGCATACCTCAGTTGTTGCATTTGTGAAAATACCTTTCCCGTCATTCAAGAACAGGGCGCTCCTACCCGGCTCAGGATAGCGTTTCGGTTGCTGCCTGCCACCGATGAAGACATCCTGATCTCCGTCACCGTCAAAATCAACAGGTTTCACGCAAGAAGCACTGGAATGCCATTGCGGCAGCGAACTAGATTTGGTAAAAGTGCCTTTACCGTCGTTGAGGTAGAGCCTCGGTTGGTAGTGTGGGTCGTTAGGTTCCCATTCATAAGAACCGGAAGCTACCAGCAAATCCGGGTCACCATCGCCGTCGGCATCAAAAAATGCGCTGCCGGTATCTTCAAAATCTTTGTCTTCGGAAAAAACCGGGTTGTCAGATTTTGCGAAGCGACCATCAGCAAGTTGGATAAAAAGTGCGGCAGCTTGACCGTGAGGGGCACCCACAAAAAAATCTTCCAGGCCATCGCCGTTCACATCAGCAACACTGATGAACGGGCCTTGCTCTGACATTTTATGGGGAAGTAGTACCTGGTCCTTGTAATCATCAAAAACATTCTCCTGTTGGATGAAGTCAATCCCTGATTCAGAGGCGGGGATTTCAGCAACCAGTTCTTTGATCACCGGGGGCTGATACGTTCCGTTAGCGTCTTCGTACCTGGCGAGTATGGTCTGATCGGCTGGCACATTTTCCAAAACCTGCACCTTGCCATCCGGCCATACGATTTGGAGCTTGTCCGCAACCGATGCCTTGCCCAGTCCGAAATGGGCAAAAGGTTCACAACTGGCCTGATAACCTCTGGTGGTCAGCACTTCCCGCAACTGCACATCACCATCATTTTCAAGAATGACCTTGCCTCCCAGCGAGGCAACTCCAGCGGTGGTTTCAAACTTTACCCGAAGGAAATGATTCCCGGTGCCACCCTTGTTTTCGTAGAGCAAAGAAGCTTCACCAAGGTTGTTGATGACCAGGTCCAGGTCACCATCGTTATCGAGGTCGCCATAGGCACCACCTGTTGAAATGGTAGGTTTATGAAGGCCTGCCGCAGTTGTAGCATTTTCAAAATGGAGGGTACCGGTATTGAGGAAGAGGTAATTGGGGATCTTTGTTTGCGGGCAGGAACGAGCATACTCGGATGCCAGTTTATTTCTCTCCTCCATGCTGTTCAAGGCCCTCATCTTCTGGTCGAAAGGCTTGAACAGGTCGTTGTTGTAAATATCCCTGTAATAGCCGTTTGAGACGTAGAGGTCTTGCCAGGAATCGTTGTCTGCGTCGAAAAAGAAAGCCGACCAACTCCAATCGGTTTTATGGATTCCGGCCATCTGACCGATGTCGCTGAAGGTTTCATTACCGTTGTTGAGGTGCAGGAAGTTTCGCATCTGGTAGTACTGGTAGCCCATCGAGTCCACCAGGTACTGGAAGCGGTCAACCGACTGCATGCTCATCTGTACCTTTTCCCGAAGGTGATCTTCACTGAGCATCTCAACCACTACCACATCCGGGTACAAATCGTGGTTTACATCTCCTGCGTCAATCCCCATGGAGCTCCTGCTGATGGAATGCAGGGCGGTTTTGGCTTTGTTGGTAAAGGTGCCGTCGCCGTTGTTGAAGAAAACGATGTCGGGTTCCTCATGATCAACCGAGAGGAAGATATCCGGCCAGCCATCGCTGTTGAGATCTGAAGTGGTGACGCCCAGACAGAACCCGTAAGAGAGAATCCCTGCAGCTTCCGTCACATCGGTGAAAGAACCACCGTCATTGCGGAAGAGCCGGGAACTGAATTTCAACACCGGTTTTTGCAAATACCGGTAATGAACACTCATCGAAACGATCCGGTCGCGTGGGTGATTGGCGACGATGAGATCGAGGTCGCCATCCCGGTCGTAATCTAAAAAAGAAGCAGCAATGCTGTAGTTTGAATCGTCAATGCCCAGTTCTTTGGCTTTTTCCGTAAAAGTGCCATCGCCGTTGTTTTCGAAATAGAGGTTGCTTTTTTCTTCGGGCAAGTCGTAATAAGATCTGCAAACGTAAATATCCAGCCAGCCGTCGTTATTGAGGTCGGCCATCGTCACTCCCGTGCACCAGTTGGTGGCCCTGAAGCCGGATTTTTCCGTGATGTCTTCAAACTTAAAATTCCCCTTGTTGAGGAAGAGTCTGGAAGGAACCATATTGCCGGTCATCACCACATCCTGCAGGCCATCGTTGTTGATGTCGCCGATGCCAACGCCGCCGCCGTTGTAGGCATTGACGTAACTGAAGGGATTGACCAGCTTGTCTTCATCCAGGACATTGCTGAACATCAAACCACTTTCTTCGGGTGCATGCTCTATAAACCGCACCATCGCCTGGCCATGGTTATCCGCCCCCTGGTCCTTACAGCCAAGCAGCCAAATGAGGTTCCAAAAAATCAGAATTCCAAAAAGGTGTCTCATACAAACGGGTATTTGTATTTTCTATGGAGCTGCTCCTGCTTTATCCATTGACGGTTTTCAGGAAATGCCCGATCAGACTTTGGCAAAGGGTGAGATTGAAAAGAGGCTTTTCAGGATTTGTCAAAAGTATGACAAATTTCAAATTTCCAATTGCTTTGCCGGGAATTACTACCTGTCACTAAGCTTTCCTCATCTTTGCAATCTTTTTCAACATTTATCAATAATGAACGAAAGGATGAGAATGCTGATTCCAGTAATAATTGTGGCTTTGTCAGTCAGCTGTTTTGTGAAATGCGGAAGTAATGTTGATGAACAGGCCAGCAACATGGAAGCGCTGGGAGTCAATATCGACAGCACCAGGATATTGCACATTATTGCGTTCAGGGACACCCTGCTCAACCGGGCTACCCTCCGACAGGAAAACAAGGAGCTGAACCCAAGCATATTCGAAGGGGAGAACAGGTTTGACTACCTGACCTGGGAAGATGGCAGCGCAATGTATCACGGAAGGTTCATTACTGATTCAAGCGAGGTCCGCACCATGTTCTTCCTCCAGGACGGGAAAGTAGTTAATGCTAATTACCGGGCGTTTTTCACCAGGCCTGTACGAATGGCCAAAGAGGCACTGCTCTATTACGACGAAAATGAGAAGCTCTTCTTTGTGGAAGACCACAGCATGCTTTTGCAGGAAAATGAACTGCCTGCCCTGCTGAAAAACCAACCCTTCATGGCCAGCACCCGCCCACTGGAAGAATGGGAAGAAGAGATACTCCCTTACAAGGTCAAGACCCTGACGGTAATATCAGAAGAAATAGCAAAAGGAAACTAAGCACAGGCAAAACTCACAGCCCCGCTTTCGCCGAAATCTCCAACATGCGGTCAATGCTGGCCCGGGCATCTCTGATGATGTGGTCGGGCAAGATGATTTCCGGCTGTTCGTACTTCATGCAGAGGTAGAGTTTCTCCATGGTGTTGCGCTTCATGTGTGGGCACACATTGCATGCGCACTGGTCGTTCGGCGGAGCCGGAATGAATGTTTTGTGCGGAGAGCGCTTTTGCATCTGGTGGATGATGCCCACTTCCGTTGCAACGATAAACTCTGTGGCGTCGGAATTGACAGTGAAATTCAAAAGACCGGTTGTGGAACCAATGAAATCAGCTCTTTCAAGGATATGGGCTTCACACTCGGGGTGTGCGATGAGCAGGGCATTGGGGTGGCGCTCTTTCAGCTTGGTGATCTTTTCGGCTGAGAACATTTCATGCACCATGCAGGTGCCGTTCCACAACAGCATGTCGCGGCCGGTTTTCTTCACCAGGTAACGGCCGAGGTTGATATCAGGGGCAAAGATGATGGGCTGATCTTTGGGGATGCTCTCGATGATCTGAACGGCATTGGTGCTGGTGCAGCAGATGTCGGTCAGGGTTTTCATTTCGGCGGTAGTGTTCACATAACTCACCACGATGTGGTCGGGGTGCTTTTCCTTGAATTTCCGGAACAAAGGTGCGGGACAAGAATCCGCCAATGAACAGCCGGCCTTCAGATCCGGCAGTAATACTTTCTTTTCAGGGCTGAGAATTTTGGCTGTTTCAGCCATGAAGTGCACGCCTGCAAAAACGATGATATCAGCGTCCGTTTTGGCCGCCTCCTGTGAAAGCCCCAGGCTGTCGCCGATGTAATCGGCAACGTCCTGAATTTCCGATTCCTGGTAGTAATGCGCCAGGATCACGGCATTCTTTTCTTTTTTCAACTTCTCAATTTCCTCGACGAGGTCAATGGTAGGGTCAACATCTACATCGAGGTATCCCTTTTCCTCGAGGTGTTCTTTGGCGTATTGCAGGTCTTCACTCATTGCTTTTTAGATTGGTGGTGGTTAGGGTTTGTGCTTGTTTCGACTAAGGCTTTTACGTTTTGTCACAAAGGAGCGCAAAGTTATCATTGAAACAAGCTGATCAAAACCTGGTTGATGAAATACCTTTCAAAAGGTGGTATCGCTTTTGCTGAATAGACAACCAAAATCAATCCATGCGTCGCAAACAGCTCGTTAACCATTATTTGAATACCAACTGCATCACGGTCAGCAGAGAAGCTGGCCCGGAAACACTCATGAGCGTGTTTGCCATGAGTCCGACGCAGTTCGTTCCGGTACTCGACGACTTGCGATTCATTGGTGTGGTATTCCGCACCGAATTTGAAACCGACTATTCTGCCAAGAGATCATCCAACTCACTGAAGCCATTCATCTCCAAAGAGGTGCCTGTGCTGGCGCCCGAAAACACTATTTTCGAAGCCATCGAAGTTTTCAAGGGTAGCAACCACGACATCATTGTCGTTGTTGACGAAGAAAAAAACATGATGGGACTGCTCCACCGTGAGGAGGTGGAAAGCCAGTACCAGCCCCGTTGGAGAAGATGGCTTGGTGTCCGGTCCTGATCCTTTGCCTTTCTTTGCTTTCCACAAGCCATTGTTTTGCACGAAGCTTACCTTTGCGCCTCAGATTTCCAACCCTGACCAATGCAATTAAGAGCTTTTAGTGCAACCATTCCCAACCTCGATGGAGTTGTCAGCCCGACCGTATTTTTTGACTCCATAAAAGTGAAATACATTTCGCTTCGCAACCAGGGGAGATACACTACCCTGCCCTCAGCATCACTTTACATCCATCAGATCAACAAAGCTGGAAAATCCTTTCTCGGCCTCGTAGGCTGCATAGACCTGCGGGAATACCTCGGGGGCAAGATCATCCCGCATGAAAAGACGATTACCTCACTGGAGGACAAGCAGATTCGTTTGCTGAACAAAACCAGGGCCCAGTTGAAACCCGTCATGCTGGCACACCGGAAAACCAGTGGTCTTCAGCCCTTACTCCATGAAGTCGTTGAGCTGAACTCCCATTTCCTCGAGGTCAATTTTGAGGAGTTGGGCGAAATGCACCGATACTGGCAGGTGCCAGAAGGGGAGTTGACTGAGCGGCTGTTGCATCTTTACAGGAATGAAGTGCCGGTCGCCTACGTTGCCGACGGACACCACAGGCTGGCTGCCAATGCGAGGCTTTTTCAGCAAACCGGACAAAACGAATGGGTGCCGGCAGCCTTGTACGAAGAAGACCAACTCCGGATTTTTGCATTCAACCGGATTGTAAAAATTCCGAAAGAACTGTCTCCGATTGGCTTCATCGCCCGGCTGTCACAGTTTGCTGAAATCACCCCATTGCCGAAGGAACAAAAGCCCCTAAAGCCCGGTGAACTGACCGTATTTATGCAGGGTGAATGGTTTCGCCTTACCTGGAAAACCAGTATCGCAAATCCACAAGTACACTCCCGGCAACTGGATGTGGACAGATTGAACAGCTTAGTCCTGGAAGGTGTACTCGGCATATCCGATATTCGCAGCTCAAAACAGGTGCGATACATCGAAGGCGTCACCCCCCTCTCACAGCTCATGCAGCAAGTCAGATGGAACAAAAACATGGTGTTGTTCTGCCTGCCTCCAATTGACCTGGAAACCTTTTTTTACATATCTGATCAAAGACAAACCCTGCCGCCCAAGTCAACCTGGTTTGAACCCAGAATACGCAGCGGGGTTTTGGTCAGGGAACTTAATTGAATGGCCACCTGAATTGATTCACCAATAAAACCACCAATCATGCAAGAAGTATTCATCGTAGCCGCTGTCAGAACGCCCATCGGAAGCTTTGGCGGCAAGCTGAGTGGCATATCTGCCACCAAACTCGGAGCCACTGCCATCAAAGGTGCGCTCGAGAAATGCGGCCTTTCTTCGGATAAAGTTGACGAAGTGTTCATGGGAAATGTGGTGTCGGCCAACCTGGGCCAGGCCCCCGCCAGGCAGGCAGCCCGCTTTGCCGGTGTGCCCGACACGGTTCCCTGCACCACCATCAACAAAGTCTGTGCATCGGGTATGAAAGCCATCACACTTGGGGCGCAAAGCATCATGCTGGGCCACAACGATATCGTCATTGCCGGAGGCATGGAAAACATGTCAGCCATTCCTTACTATGTGCCCAACGCCCGCTGGGGCTACAAATACGGCAATGGAGAACTGGTGGATGGCCTGGCAAAAGACGGCCTCGTGGACGCTTATGACAATTGCGCCATGGGTGTATGTGCCGATGCCACTGCCAGCAAATACGGCATCAGCAGGGAGGAGCAAGACCAGTTTGCCATTGACAGCTACAAGCGCGCTGCCGAAGCCACCGAAAAGGGCTGGTTCAAAAATGAGATCGTGCCCGTTGAAATACCCCAACGCAAAGGCGACCCGGTGGTGATGGATGAGGACGAGGAGTACAAAAAAGTGATCTTCGAAAAAGTGCCCAACCTGCGCCCCGCTTTCACCAAAGACGGCACCGTGACGGCGGCCAACGCCTCCACCATCAACGACGGTGCTGCTGCTCTGGTGCTGGTGGGTGAGAAAAAACTCAAAGAACTGGGACTGAAGCCACTGGCCCGCATCGTGTCATTTGCCGATGCCGAACAAGAGCCCCAATGGTTTACCACCACCCCTACGGTGGCTGCACCCAAAGCCCTCGAAAGAGCCGGCCTCAAAGCCGAAGACATCGATTTTTACGAAGTGAATGAAGCCTTTGCAGTGGTCAGCCTGGCCTTCGAAAAACTCATGGGCATCGATCACAGCAAAACCAACGTCTTCGGTGGTGCCGTAGCCATTGGTCACCCGCTGGGTTGTTCCGGCGCCCGCATCGTGGTAACCCTGAACAACGTACTGCACACCCGCAACGGACGTTACGGACTGGCAGCCATCTGCAACGGCGGCGGTGGCGCCAGCGCCATGATCATCGAGAAAGTCTGAAATTATCCAGGATAGCGGGGAGCAGGTCTCCTCGCTTTTTTCTTTTTTCGTCGGAAACACCAGCAACTATGAGCAAGGTCATTCAGGCACACGATCTGAAATTCAAACCCTTTATCGAAGCCGCTGCCATTGCCGAAGCGGTGCAGAAAATGGGCAGTGCCCTGAAGGTGGAATACCAAGACAAGAACCCTTTGTTCATCTGTGTTTTGAATGGGGCCTTTGTCTTTGCCGCCGACCTGCTGCGTGCCTGTGATTTTCCCTGCGAAGTGGCCTTCGTCAGGCTTGCATCCTACCAGGGTTCCAGCTCCACCGGGAAGGTGACCACCATCTTCGGTCTGGATGTGCCTTTGAAAAACCGTCATGTTATCGTGGTGGAAGACATCGTGGATTCCGGCCTGACACTCAGCCATTTTCTCAAAGAACTTACAGCCTTGCAACCTGCTTCTTTGAAACTGGCCGTCTTGCTCATCAAACCCGAGGCTCTGCAGGTAGACATCAGGCCCGAATACTTTGGCTTCGAAATCCCCAACGAATTCGTGGTGGGCTACGGCCTCGACTACGACGGCCTGTGCCGCAACCTGCCCGCCATCTACATCAAAACCGACGAAAATTGAACGCTCCCATGCTCCAGCAACTTTGTACCCAGGCCTGTGAAATAGTTTCAGAAGTGGCTGAATTTATCGCCGCAGAAGCCGGCAAGGTCAGCGCCGACCAGATTGAGACGAAAAGTCTGAACAGTCTGGTAAGCTATGTGGATAAAACCGCCGAGACCATGCTGGTTTCGGAGCTGGGAAAGCTGCTCCCCGGCTCCGTTTTTCTGACGGAAGAAGAAACTGTGAAACAAGCCAATGGCGAATGGCAGTGGATCATCGACCCGCTGGACGGCACCACCAATTTTCTGCACGGCTTGCCCTGTTTTGCAGTCAGTGTTGCCCTTCGGCAAAATGAGGAGACGGTCATGGGCATCGTTTACGAAGTGACCCGCAAAGAGTGTTTCTACGCCTGGAAAGGCGGCGGTGCCTGGCTCAACGGTGTGCGCATTTCGGTAACCCAAACAGCCTCATTAGCTGATTCGCTCCTCGCAACGGGCTTTCCTTACCGGGATTTCGAGCAGCTGGAGCCTTACCTCAAGGTATTCACCAACTTCATGAAAAGCACTAGAGGCATCCGCCGTTTCGGCGCCGCAGCGGTGGACCTTGCCTGGGTGGCCTGCGGCCGCTTCGATGCTTTTTACGAATACGGTCTCAGCCCCTGGGACCTGGCCGCCGGAGCCCTGCTGGTGCAGGAAGCCGGAGGCAAGATCAGTGATTTCAGGGGCGGTGACGATTACCTCTTTGGTGAAGAGCTGATTGCCGCCAATGCCCAGTTGCACCAGCCTGTTTTGGACGTCATCAAACAAGCCTTTTATCCTTCGTAAAATACAAAACCATGTCCCGCCAGACCCTCTCACTCACACCGGAACTTTACCAGTACATTTTGGATGTTTCCCTTCGGGAAAACCCCGTCCTCACCGAACTCCGGGAGTTCACCCTTTCACTCGAAGAAGCCAACATGCAGATCTCACCCGAGCAGGGGCAATTCATGCAAATGCTGGTGAAACTGATGGGTGCCAGAAACTGCATCGAAGTGGGTGTCTTCACCGGATACAGCAGCCTGGCCGTGGCACTGGCCCTACCTGCTGACGGGAAGATCATTGCCTGTGATGTGTCAGAAGAATGGACTTCCATCGGCAAGCGCTTTTGGAAAAAAGCTGGAGTTTCAGAAAAGATCGACCTCCGCATTGCTCCTGCTGCCGACACCCTCCAACAGCTCCTCGATCAGGGCCTCGCCGCCACTTTCGATTTTGCTTTCATCGACGCCGATAAAACCGGGTATGACAGCTACTACGAGCTATGTCTCCAACTGCTCCGCCCCGGTGGACTCATCCTCTTCGACAACACCCTGTGGTCAGGCAAAGTAGTGGAGGAAAATTCTGAAGATGAGGACGTTAAAGCCATCCAGGCCCTGAATGCCAAGCTGCACCGGGATGAGCGCATAGACCTCTGCCTGTTGCCCTTGAGCGATGGCGTGACGATGGTGCGGAAGCGGTAAAACGGTGAGTATTTTGGATTGAACATTATCAAGTTCGCATCGGAAATCTTAACCTGATTTAGTTCTATCCACCAATGATAATCCTGGAAATTCATTAAAAGATTCCATGCCATTTGTACCATAGGTAGTACTGCCTGTAAATTCGCTAACACTTCGAAAAGAGGAGCATAGGATTTAACCTCAGTACAGAATAAAACCTGTAGTGCCATGAGTAAATCCCGTCCAACAAGCTACTACCTGCAGCTTACCTTTTATTCACTGCTGTTCGGTCTGATGGTAACCGGATTTGTCACCCTCTACGATATTTTGGAACCTGGTTATTGGGAGGAGGATCCGGGTGAAAACTACATCAGAATGATCCTTCTCTTCTCTATTTTGGGATTGAGCCTCCAGCTGAAAGATGTACCTAAAAGTCCCTTTTGGCCACCAAAGTTCAAAAGGGGCTCTGGTGACTTTCTCGTAATATCTTTTCAATGCCTGTTTTTTGGACTGTGTGCTACCGGTGCAGGCGTCGTGCTGACAAGGATTGTCTTCCCTGCAGTAAGGTGGGAGAGCAATTGGTTTTTGCTGCCGCTCATCCTCGCTGCTGCTTTGTGGTATTATTTTCAGGCGGAAAAACGGACAGATTAGTGGCTTGAGAATGAAGTATATTGGGGTGCGGAGGATTTGAGGAACTGAGGATTTGAAGAACATCCGTCACGCCCAGAATCAGAAAGTGTTCATTCAAAGTGAAATCACCAGACCTGAGTCCCTCGATAGCCATCGGGGCAAAAAGTCATTTTCTATTGAATTTGGCGCAAGTTCCGTTGGCCGTCAGAAGTTGAGCTCACCCTAAAGTGTTGGTTTAGAGAGGCGTATGGGCGACCAAGCGCAACCCCTTCTCAACTTCTCTAAACCTCTCTCAACCCCTCTCAACGAATAAGGTCACTTTTTGCAGTGCACTCAGACCAATAACGACAAAAGCCCGTCGAGCAGCTAGCTCAACGGGCTTTTTGAAAAAAAGGTTGGCAGTGACCTACTCTCCCACCCATCATGGGCAGTACCATCGG